>JABMNH010000039.1 GCA_013205245.1 Flavobacteriales bacterium
ATATCAGGGTCTTGTCCGTTAAGGATGATGTCATTATTTTTTTGTGATAAATCAAAACCATAAAAGCCATCATTGTCATCATCACAGACAAGCCAATTGGTTGGGGTGGTGGCTGTAGGGATGGCGTAAATAGAGGCTGTAACAGGAATTCTTTCTCCAGAGCTGCAAATACCATCAGCCGATGCAACTGCGTAATAAGTTTTAGTTGTTGTTAAAAAGGATGTTGTAAAATTTGTGCCTGTACCAACTGGTGTTCCTCCAGATAATGAATCAAACCAAAGTATTGACCCTCTTAATGTGGCATTAGCTTGTAATGAAACGATACCATTTCCGCAAAGCGAGACTCCTGTTGTTGTACTAATTGTAGTAATAGCAATTTTTGTGCTTGCAGAAATGTTTAATATGGGGTCGTCGGGCATGCCACCGTATTCAACAATATACCCTTGAATACTTGAATTATAATTAGCGTAATCATTCCATTTACCATCACTATATACATGTAAGTAGTTTTCTTCACCGGATATTTCGGAATTTGGCCAATCATTTGGTTCATCACCAGCCCAATTTTCGTATTGCCCAGCAGGACTTGATCCAGTTGCTAATCCATTCCAAAAATTAGTCCCTGCTTCAGGACCTGTTATCCATTTCCAAACACCTTCAGTTTCTGCATCACTTCCACCAATCCAACCTTGTCCAGTAGCTTGTTCACCTGAAAGTTGGGCTTCTTCAGTAGATAAAATTGTTGCTAAATAGCCTTGTAAACCATAATAAGTCTTTACTTCTGCAGCTGTTCTAGCATCATCCCAAGTAATGCCTACATCTGATATATATTCATAATAATGCCCTGTTGATGGCAAATAATTTGCGGCATCAATAGTAAATGAAAAAAATTTTTCGCCAGAAACGGTATTCGAGCTGCTTTCAAAAACAACATCTTTAACGGCTGCAATTAAATCGGTATAATCAGAAACAGCTGTTGGTAATTTTAAGGTCAATTTTCCTTCTGAAGAACTCCATAAACTGTTAATATTTGGATTTGACCCAAGATATTTCAACATATCTTCTCCTTGAACATAGCCCGTTGAAATCTGAATAAAAATAGCATCAATAGGGGTGTTATCGGGGTCAACAATATTAAAATCTAAAGCAATATTTATCTGATTTAGGGGGCAATAAAACTGATCTCCTGTAGCTGTTATTGTTGGTGGTAAGTTGGTTTGAGACCAACTATTAAGAGCTAGAAATAGCAGTGTAAAAACGGTTGTGTATTTTTTTAAAAACATCTACAAATGATAATTATAACACGCTTTAAAATTAAAGAATTAGGATGATTTTTTTAAGACTTTAAATATAAGGCTTTGTATTGATAATCTATAATAGCCTTGTATTTTTTTAGAATATCGGCACCAATGATACCGTTTATGGGTTCAGACTTATGTTCTTCTAGGGCTGTGTTTATATGTGATAAATCGATAATAATTAAGCTCAAGTTATTGATGTTGAATTGCTTTATGGATAATTTATTATTATGTGATAATTGCGTGTTAATATTTGTACTTCCTGCACCGGCTGCTTTTTTATCAGAATTTTGCAAAGAGAGTTTGAATAAGTCAATTTCTTGTAAGCCTACACAAGAATTCGATGCGCCTGTATCTACAATAAAATTGCCGTAAATGCCATTTACCTTTGCTTTGAGGACAAAATGATTGCTAACAGATTTTTTAAGTTTAAAAAAAGTATAACCTTTCTTTGTTAAAAATAATTTTAAATCAGACATCTTTAAAGAACCGACTTAAACTGATTTAAAAAGCGGATGTCATTTTCGTAAAACATGCGGATGTCTGGTATTTGATACAATAACATTGCAATGCGTTCTATACCCATACCAAAAGCGTAACCCGTATATTTTTCGGCATCAATATTGGCATTTTTAAGTACGTTAGGATCTACCATGCCACAGCCCATAATTTCTAACCAACCGGTGCCTTTGGTTATTTTATAATCGGTTTCTGTTTCTAAACCCCAATAAATATCTACTTCGGCACTTGGTTCTGTAAAAGGAAAATAAGAAGGACGCAATCTTATTTTAGATTTGCCAAACATCTCTTGTGTGAAATAAAGAAGGGTTTGTTTTAAATCGGCAAACGACACATCTGTATCAATATATAAACCTTCTACTTGATGAAAAATACAATGTGATCTTGCCGAGATATCTTCGTTTCTAAATACACGTCCTGGAGAAATTGTTCTTATAGGTGGTTTGTTGGTTTCCATGTGGCGCACTTGTACCGACGAGGTGTGGGTACGCAATAAAATATCTGGATTAGTAGCAATAAAAAAAGTGTCTTGCATGTCTCTTGCCGGATGGTGTTCTGGCAAGTTTAAGGCTGTAAAATTATGCCAATCGTCTTCAATTTCTGGACCTTCAGAAATACTAAAGCCTATGCGGTTAAAAACATCAATAATTTTATTTTTTACTATTGAAATAGGATGATTAGCGCCCATTAAAATAGGTTCGGCAGGTTTGGTTAAATCGCCATAAGCTAGTTGTTGTGGCGCATTATTTTCAAGCGCATATTTAAAAGCATTAACTTTTTCTGTAGCTGTGTTTTTAAGGACATTAATAGCTTGTCCAAAATCTTTTTTTTGCTCTGGCGCAACAGATTTAAAGGCATTAAAGAGATCGGTTAAATGGCCTTTTTTTCCTAAAAAAGCGATTCTAAATTTTTCAATTTCTTCACTATTGCTCGAATTAAATCCGTTAACTTCTTGCTGTAACTGCGTTACTTTTTCTAACATGTTATTAAAAACCTTAATTAAGGGGCAAATTTACGTTTTTTATCTTATCTATAAATGATAAATTCTTCCAGAAATATTTGCCTGTTTTGCTTTTCTTAATGCTTATTATAAAATGATTTATTGAACAAAAAAACTTTAAAAAGCGGGTGTAAGTATTTTTAAAAAGGTATATTTGTTTTAGTAAATATTTATAAATCACACCTTATTATTATGAAATCAACAATAAATACTTTTATGGAGTACGTTAAAATGCGTAATCCTCATGAACAAGAGTTTTTACAAGCAGTTCATGAAGTGGCCGAAACAGTCATTCCTTTTATTGAAGAACATCCTCATTATCGTGAAAAGAAAATTTTAGAACGTATGGTCGAACCCGAACGAACCATCATTTTTAGAGTGCCTTGGGTAGATGATAAAGGGGATGTGCAAGTTAACAGAGGTTTTAGGGTGGAGTTTAATTCTGCCATTGGCCCTTACAAAGGGGGATTAAGATTTCATTTCTCTGTAAATTTAAGTATCCTTAAGTTTTTAGGATTTGAACAAACTTTTAAAAATTCTTTAACAACATTGCCAATGGGTGGTGGTAAAGGCGGATCCGATTTTGATCCAAAGGGTAAATCAGATGATGAAGTCATGCGATTCTGTCAATCGTTTATGACGGAATTATACCGTCATATAGGTCCCAATACAGATGTGCCTGCGGGCGATATTGGCGTTGGTGGTAGAGAAATAGGATTTTTATTTGGACAATATAAACGTTTAAAAAATGAATTTACTGGTGTTTTAACCGGTAAAGGGTTAGAATATGGTGGGTCTCTAATCAGACCTGAAGCTACAGGTTATGGTACAGTTTATTTTGCTAAAAACATGTTAGATTTAAAAAATGAAACGTTTAAAGGTAAAACCGTTGTCATTTCCGGTTCGGGTAATGTAGCGCAATACGCTTGTCAAAAAGTCACACAATTAGGTGCTAAAGTGGTAACCTTATCAGATTCATCAGGTTATATTTATGATGAAGCAGGTATTGATGCCGAAAAATTAGCTTTTGTTTTTGACATTAAAAATTCAAGACGTGGTAGAATTAGTATGTACCTAGAAAAATATCCAAAAGCAAATTATTTTGATGGCGAAAGACCTTGGCATGTACCTTGTCAAATTGCGTTGCCTTGTGCCACTCAAAATGAAATTGATGAAGCCGATGCAAAAGCTTTGGTTTCACATGGTGTTATTTGTGTTGCCGAAGGTGCTAATATGCCATCAACACCCGAAGCCGTAAATGTTTTTATTAATAATAGAATATTATTTGCTCCCGGTAAAGCTTCAAATGCAGGAGGTGTTTCTGTTTCAGGCCTAGAAATGAGCCAAAACAATATGCGCTTTAGCTGGACTACAAAAGAGGTTGATGATAAACTACATCAAATTATGAACGATATTCACAATGCATGTGTTAAATACGGCAAGCAAGATGACGGCTATATTAATTATGTAAAAGGAGCCAATATTGCTGGTTTTGTTAAAGTTGCCGACGCCATGTTAGCGCAAGGTGTCGTTTAAAATGGTTTTTTAATTATAATTTAAAGAGGTGTCAAATTTTTGATACCTCTTTTTTATTAATTTAGAGGCGTAAAAAGTAAAAAATTAAACCTTAAAATGATATATTGCAATAGAAATAAAGTCTTGTTAAATGATTAAAAACCCGTTACCCGATTTAAGAACCTACGAATTTGAAGAAGTTGCATTTAAGGAATTAATGCAAAAACGGATTAATAAAGTTTTGATTGTTTGTTCTAACTACGATTATTATATGTTAGAAGAAGACGGCCGAATTGACGAACGTATTTTTAATGAATACACAGCTTTAAATCTAAGATATCCACCAAGTTTTATACATGCCAATTCGGCCAAAAGGGCCATTAGGTTGATGAATGATGTTAATATTGATTTGGTAATAACATGGCTAGATATTGGTAATTATAATGCTTTCGAAATTTCAAAAGATATAAAAAACGCTTTTCCAGATGTGCCAATTGCAGCACTCAGTCTTTATTCATCTGAGCTAAGAAGTAAATTACAAAAAGCGAATAAAGGGATTATAGATTTTGTTTTCCACTGGAATGGGAATGTTGATATTTTTTTAGCGATTATTAAATTGACAGAAGACAGAATGAACGCCGAGAGAGATATCAATCAAATTGGCGTTAAAGCAATTTTGATGGTAGAAGATTCCTTAAAATTTTATTCAAGATACCTGCCTATAATTTATAAGATTATTTTAAAGCAAACACGTGCTTTTATGTCAGAGGGTTTAAATGAGCATAGAAGCATGATGCTTATGAGAGGCCGCCCAAAAATCTTATTAGTAACAAATTACGAGGAGGGTTTAGCACTTTTCGAAAAATATAAAAGCAATCTTTTAGGTATTATTTCTGATGTTAATTATTTTAAAGATGGCAAACGCGATGCAAATGCTGGATTTGAATTGCTTAAATATGTGCGAAAATCTAAACGTTATTTCCCGTTTTTAATTCAGTCCTCTGATAGCGAAAACGAAAAATTAACCGAAGAATTAAAAGGTAAATTTCTTTACAAACATTCAGAAACTTTAGGAACCGATTTAAAAAATTACATCACTAAATATTTTTCTTTTGGCAATTTTGAATTTTGGGATCCTGTGCAAATGAAAGTTGTGGCCGTTGTAAAAGATTTAAGTGAATTTCAAAAAGCATTAAAAACGGTTAATCAAGATGCAATTGCCTACCATGCCAAACGTAGTGAATATTCTAAATGGTTAAAATCTCGCGCTTTATTTCCGTTAGCCAATTTATTTAGCAATGTTGAATTTGATGATTTTGAAGATGTAGAACAAAACAGACTTTTCTTAATAGATGCCATTAGAAAATACCGCATTTACAGATCACGGGGTGTTATTGTAAAATTCGATAAAGAAAAATACGATGAATATCTGGGTTTTGCACGTATTGGCGATGGTGCTTTGGGCGGAAAAGGCCGCGGATTGGCATTTATTGATTCGTTTTTAAAACGCCATAAACTGTTTAGAAAATATGAGGATGTTTATATTTCTATTCCCCGTACTGTTGTTTTAAGTACAGATGTTTTTGATGAATTTATAGAACAACACAATTTAATTCGGTTTGCGGCCAAATCAAATGATGATGAAGAAATTTTAAACGAATTCATCTCGAAACCTTTACCTAAATGGGCTTTAGAAGATGTGCAAGCCTTTTTAAATATTATTAAAAGACCCATTGCAGTACGTTCTTCAAGTGTTTTAGAAGATTCTCACTATCAGCCTTTTGCTGGTGTATTTGCAACCTATATGATTCCGCACACCAACAATGGTGAGATGTTAGAAATGGTGTCAAATGCCATTAAATCGGTAATGGCCTCGGCATTTTTTCAAAACAGTAAATCCTATTTAAAAGCATCATCGCATACTATCGAAGAAGATAAAATGGCGGTCATTTTACAAGAATTAACAGGTAAAAAATATGATGATATCTATTACCCAAACATATCTGGTGTGGCACGGTCTATCAATTTTTATCCGATAGGAAACGAAAAACCAAATGAAGGCATTGCTAATATAGCGCTCGGCTTGGGCGAAATTATTGTGGGTGGCGGTCGTTCTTTACGATTTTCGCCATACCATCCTAAAAAAGTTTTGCAATTATCATCGCCAGACTCAACACAACGCGAAACGCAGCAATATTTTTACGGTTTAGATTTAGATCCCAAAAGCTACAAAGTTTCATTAAGCGAGGCCATCAATAAAAAGAAAATTACGTTAAGAGCTGCTAAAAATCACCCATCGTTAAAATTTGTGGCTTCAACTTACGATTTGCAAAATAATATTATAAGACCCGGTGTTTTACATGAAGGCATAAGGGTTGTTACTTTTGATAATGTTTTGAAATACAAAACCTTTCCGCTGCCAGAAATTTTACAAGACTTATTGCGCATCGGCCAACGCGAAATGCGGAATCCTATTGAAATGGAATTTGCTATAAATCTCGATGTCCCAAAAGGACAACCTAGAATATTTAGTTTTTTGCAAATAAGACCTATTATTGAAAGTATTGAAACGAAGAATGAGTTGCCAGAAAATTTTAAAACTTCTGATACTATTATTTACTCAGAATCGGCTTTAGGAAACGGTATTTATGATCACATATACGATTTTGTTTATGTAAAACCAGAAACTTTTAATCCGGCCAATACCAGAAAAATTGCCGATGCCGTAGAAAAGCTTAATAAAAAATTTGCAGATAAAGACAAGCAATATATTTTAGTAGGTCCTGGCCGATGGGGTTCTAGCGATCCGTGGTTGGGAATTCCTGTAATTTGGCAACAAATTTCATCTGCAAAAGTAATTGTAGAAGCAGGGCTCAATGATTTTAGAATAGACCCAAGTCAAGGCACGCATTTCTTTCAAAACTTAACCTCTTTTAAAGTGGGTTATTTTACTATTAATCCCTTTATGGATGATGGCTTTTTCGACTTAGATTATTTAGACAAACAAAAGGCTTGTTATGAAGATGAATACCTAAGACATATATGTTTTAAAGAACCCTTAACAATTGTAATTGAAGGAAAATCTAACAAAGCCGCTATTTTTAAGAAAGGCTATAAAATTAGTAAATCTAATGATAAGCTCGAAAATTCTGTTGATGATTTACCTCCAGAAGGATTTATGTAATAGTTAAAACCCAGCTAAAAATTATATATCAAATTAATAGAAAATAGAACGATATATTTATAATTATTGAATTAAATATCAGTAATTTTGCGCCTCATTTTAATAATGTAAATTTTAATCATTTTTAATCACTTTTATATTTAAATATCATGAATGTAAAAAACATCATAACAAACCTAGAAACCAAACATCCGGGCGAAAAAGAATACTTACAAGCTGTTCACGAAGTATTAGAATCTATTGAAAGTATTTATAATGAAAATCCACAATACGAAGCTGCAAAAATTATTGAGCGCTTGGTAGAACCAGACAGAATTTTAACTTTTCGTGTATCTTGGGTAGATGACGAAGGCCAAGTTCACGTTAATTTAGGTTACCGCGTGCATTTTAACAATGCCATTGGCCCGTACAAAGGCGGTATCCGTTTGCATCCTAGTGTGAATTTAAGCATCCTTAAATTCTTGGGATTCGAACAAACTTTTAAAAATGCTTTGACCACTTTGCCATTAGGTGGCGCTAAAGGCGGATCGGATTTTAATCCGAAAGGAAAATCAGATAACGAAATAATGCGTTTTTGTCAAGCATTTATGCTAGAATTATGGCGTATGATTGGCCCTAATACCGATGTGCCTGCTGGCGATATAGGTACAGGTGGTAGAGAAATAGGGTATTTATACGGTATGTACAAAAAATTGCAAATGGAAAATACAGGTGTTTTAACTGGTAAAGGTCTCAATTGGGGCGGCAGTTTGGTAAGACCAGAAGCCACAGGTTTTGGCGCTACATATTTTACAAAAGAAATGCTAAAATCAAATAACGATTCTTTTAAAGGAAAAACAGTTTCTGTTTCTGGATTTGGGAATGTTGCCTGGGGTGTGGCTCTAAAAGTAACAGAATTGGGTGGTAAAGTCATCACCATTTCTGGACCCGATGGCTATATTTATGACGAAAAAGGTTTAGATGCAGATAAAATTGATTATTTGTTAGAGCTGCGTGCTTCTAATAATGACATCGTTGCGCCTTATGCCAATGAGTTTCCAGAAGCTAAATTCTTTGCAGGTAAAAAACCTTGGGAAGTTAAATGTGATATCGCCATGCCTAGTGCCACTCAAAACGAATTAAACGGTGATGATGCCGCAAAATTAATTGCCAATGGCGTTAAATATGTTGCCGAAGTTTCTAATATGGGTTGCACACCAGAAGCTGTTGTAGCTTTTCATAATGCACAATTGCCATTCGGTCCTGGTAAAGCTGTAAACGCTGGCGGCGTTGGTGTTTCTGGTTTAGAAATGAGCCAAAATGCCATGAAATTGAATTGGACTGCCGAAGAAGTTGATGCTAAATTAAATCAGATTATGTCATCAATTCATGTAGCTTGTGTTAAATTTGGCACACAAAACGATGGCTATGTAAACTATGTAAAAGGAGCTAATATTGCTGGCTTTATTAAAGTTGCCGACGCGATGATGGATCAAGGTATTATTTAGTATTTTTTTAAATATTTATTTAAAAGGCTTGCATTTGGCAAGCCTTTTTTTGTGATTAGTATCTTAGATACGAAACCGTAATTTTTATTATATTTATCCGACTTAGGCTATATAAATTAACCTTAATTCTAATATTAGAAAACAACCAACCAACCAAATATGAGTTTAATAATTCACTTTATTTTAGGTTTTATCGTTTCTTTTTCAGGAACCCTAGTGCCCAGTATGTTGAATATGACTACGGCTAAAATTAGTTTAAACAAAAGTAAATCCGAAGCCATTAAATTTGCATCTGGCGCATCAATTGTTGTCTTAGCTCAAGTTTACATCGCTATTTTATTTACCAAGTTTTTAGGAAACAATCCAGCATTTATTCAATTGCTGCAAAAAATAGCCATTGTTATTTTTGCATTTCTTTCTGTTTATTTTTATAGGTTGTCAAGAAAAGATAAAAAGGCAACATCTTCGGTAAAAGAAAAATCAGGAAACAGTTTTGTAGTGGGTCTATTACTGTCTTCATTAAATATGTTTTCAATTCCGTTTTATTGTGCTGTCACCACATCCTTAGACATGGCTGGATGGCTACATTTTACGCAAAAAAATATTCTAATGTTTGTTGTAGGATCTGCTCTTGGTGCTTTTGCCTTATTGGCGATGTATGCAAGTTTTGCAAAAAAAATCCAATTAAAATCGGCTAGTTTAGCTAAAAATATAAATCTCATTTTAAGTATTTTAACCGGAGGTTTGGCTTTAGTAACCCTATTTAAATTTTTATAAACAGATATATAACCCACATCTGTATCCATTCCTTTCTAAGCATAAATGACAAAGTTTTTGTAGTTTTAGGATGTGTTAGAAACCCCACAATACCGTAAAATTATCCATATTGATATGGATGCTTTTTTTGCTTCTGTTGAGCAACTCGACAATCCAGAATTAAGAGGAAAACCACTTGCTGTTGGTGGTGGGGGTGATCGTGGTGTGGTAGCTGCCGCCAGTTACGAAGCTCGTAAATTCGGAGTGTATTCGGCCATGAGTGGTGCTTTGGCAAAGAAAAAATGTCCCCATCTTATTTTTGTTCCACCCAGATTTGAGCGTTATTCTGAAATATCGAAAAAAATTCGCGCCATCTTTTTAGACTATACCGATTTGGTAGAGCCTTTGTCATTAGACGAAGCTTATCTAGATGTAACCGAAAATAAAAAAGGGAATCCATCTGCGAGTTTAATTGCCAAAGAAATTAGACAACGCATTTTTAATGAATTGCATTTAAATGCGTCGGCTGGTATTTCTATCAATAAATTTGTGGCTAAAATAGCATCGGATATTAACAAACCAAATGGACAAAAAACCATTCCGCCCGAAGAGGTCATCCCATTTTTAGAAGATTTACCTATCGAAAAATTTTATGGTATTGGCAAAGTAACAGCTTCAAAAATGTACAACTTGGGCATTTTTAATGGTAAAAATCTAAAAGAAAAAGAAGTCGATTTTTTAACCCAACATTTTGGAAAATCTGGGGCACATTACTACAACATTGTAAGAGGTATTCATAATAGTGCGGTTAAACCAGACCGACTCCGAAAATCGGTAGCTGCAGAACATACTTTTGTTAAAAACCTGACTTCCGAAATATTTATGTTAGAGAAATTAGAGAAAATAGCTTTAGAATTAGAACAGCGTTTAATACGGTCTAAAGTATCTGGTAAAACCATTACGCTAAAAATAAAATACAGCGATTTTAAATTGCAAACACGCAGTAAAACAGTGCCGTATTTTATAAAAGACAAAACCATTATTTTAGATACGGTTAAAGAATTGTTGTTTCAAGAAAAGGTCTTAAACTCTGTGCGTTTGCTTGGTATTTCTGTAACCAATTTAAATACGCAAGTCAAACGTAACAAAACCATCATAAAACCAATCTCGGTACAATTAAAGTTTGCGTTTTAAAATGTCATTGCGAATCACACTTTAGCGTGATGTGGCAATCTCAAAATTTTATATTCAAAGTTAAAAGATTACCACGTCGCTTCACTCCTCGTAATGACTCTATTTTGAGGTTTTAGTATAAATCACATTGCGGTCTTTTAAATAATTTAAAACATAGTCAAAACAGCCTTCTTCTTTGCCAACAAACTCTGGCGGAAAGACGCCTTTATCTGTAAATAAACCATCTAAAAATAAATTGGCTGCTGCTGTGGCGGTATAACCTGTGGTTCGTGCCATAGATGAGGTTTTGGTTTCTGGGCAATACACATCGTGTAAGTGATACACAATGGTTTTTTCTTGCCCCTTTTTATCTGTTCCTTTTAGGGTGATGCGCATTACGGTCAATTCCTCTTCGGTAGCGCCAAGTTTCCATTCGTTAAACAATATTTTTGACGAAAATTCTAAAGGAGACATTTCAATTCCGTTAATCATCATTTTTTCCGCACTAAAAAAGCCGCTAGATTTAAGTACGTTGATGTATTCAATATGACCGGGATAACGCAGTGTTTTTTCTTTCATATTTTTGATATGCGACATCGTGTAAACTAAAGAGCGCAAACCATCCGAATTAAAAGATTCTAAAGTACCCACACCGTCAAAATCGACATGCTCAACATCCGATAAGGCCTCTTTAATAACAATGTGCCCGTTTTCTATATAACGTGCCGGGCGCGTATATTCTTCTATCACGTCAACAGGCGAGAAAGGTGCTTTGTAATTAAACGGCCATTTTTTTACTTTTGGCAAACCACCCACCAAACACTCAAAATCGGTTAGCTTGAGTTGTTCGTTATAATATCCTAAAATGATGTTTCCCATACCAGGCGCCACACCGCAATCTACAATGGCAGTGACATTATTTTGTTTGGCAAGGGCATCTAATTCCAATGAATTTTCAGGGAAAAACGAAATGTCAATCACATTTTTTTTGGCTTCGATAATGCTTTTTAAAGTGTTGAAACCCAAAAATCCGGGAACCGCACAAATAACCAAATCAAAAGGAATTAAGGTTTTTTGAAGTGCTGGTTTATCGGTCACATCTAATTTTAATGTGTGTAAAGCCTTACATTTTTGTTTGGATTCTTGTAAGGCGCTGTCGCTAAAATCGGTTAATGTAACTTGGTGTTTTTTTGTTAAATCGATTGCCATGGTACGTCCAACCATACCGGCACCTAATACAATAATATTGCTCATAAGATTTATTTTAATGGATGATTAATAAAAAAAGGATTGCATGAATTCATGCTTAAATGAAGAAAGTAGGATGGTAGTTACAAACCCGGAAGAAAAACCCAAGGCATTTCAGAAATGTTTTTTATTGTAAAAATTACCATGTGTTAAACTTACGATTTATTTTAAGATTAATCCTTTTTATTGATAGAACTTCCCTTGCCAAGTATTTTTTTCAATCAGTTTTTTTCGATTTTAGAAACCACTTCAAAGTTTTTAAGTCCTCCCCAATTAGGCGCAATCAATAAATCTTTAGGTGCTTCGGCTATAAAACGTTCGATGATGATATCCGGGCGGACATAGCCGATAAAATCGGAAATCAAATCGGTATAATCTTCAACCGAAAACAAATTAAATTGTTCAGGATTTCGTTTGTACTGAAACGCCATAATAGAATTTTTTACAATTTGTAAATGGTGAATCTTTAAAGTGTTGATAGGCAATTTAGATACTTCTTTTGCGTGGTTTAATAGTTCGGATTTTGATTCTCCTGGCAAGCCCAAAATTAAATGTGCACCTAAATGAAAACCTTTGTCTTTACATTTTTCATAGGCTGCTTGTGTTTCTTCAAAAGTGTGGCAACGGTTTACTTTTTCTAAGGTGCGGTTTAAAGTACTTTCAATACCAAATTCTAAAGAAATAAAATAGGTTTTAGATAAAAAAGACAGGTAATCTATCAGTTCATCCGAAATACAATCAGGACGTGTGCCAATAACCAATCCGATTACGTTTGAGACACTTAAAGCTTCTTCGTAATTTTTTTTAAGCAATTCAAAATCGCCATAAGTATTTGTGTAAGCCTGAAAATAGGCAAGATATTGTTGCGATTTATATTTTTTACCAAAAAACAACATACCTTCTTTTAGTTGCTGTTTTACGGATTTTTGAGGTTGACAATAATCGGGATTAAAGGTGTCATTATTACAATAAGTACAGCCACCAAAACCTTTAGAACCATCTCGGTTTGGGCATGAAAAGCCGATATCTAATGAGATTTTTTGAACGCGCTCTCCAAAAGTCGCTTTTATAAAAGTAGTATAATCAAGATAGCGTTTTCCTGTAAATAGCATTAAAATAATTTATACTACAAAACTATTAAAAGAAAGGATGATTGGCCTATTTTTACAAGATAATATGAAAGACATCAAACAAAAACTGTATCAATCTTGTCAGTTATTTATAGCTGATAGACTTAAAACTATTACAGATGTGATGGAAGCTAATCAATCGGCTTTACTGTCTGAAACCAAAAGTTCGGCTGGCGATAAACACGAAACGGGTCGCGCCATGCTTCAGTTAGAAATGGAAAAAGCGGGTCAGCAATTGGCATCCGTTAAGGCGATGCAAGAAGTTTTAAAAAGAATTAATATTAATAATAAATCAAATGTCATCTGTTTGGGGAGTTTGGTTGTAACCGATAAAGCAGCTTACTTTTTAGCTATTAGCGCAGGTAAAATAACTATTGACGGGGTTGATTATTTCGCTATTTCTTCAAATTCACCCATTGGCAAACAATTGTTGGGTAAAAAAGAAGGTGCTATCATTTCGTTTAATGGCGCTGTTATTCTAAAAGTTTATTAAAAAAAAGGCTGTCTAAAAAGACAGCCTTAAATAATTTTTTATGAGATATTTTTAGTCGAATAATTTTTTATAGCTACCCCAACTGTCATATATTAAAATGATATTTATTAAAGTTACAATGGCTGCTGGGCCAATACCTGCAGGCGCTAAAAACAAATGAAACAATACCATGTTTACAGAAATTGGTGCTAATACAACCAAGGCTAAAGGTGCCCATTTTTTTAGGATTAATAATAAGCCAACAATAACTTCGGTTGCGCCTACCAATTTAAGCATGTAACCAGATTTTGCCATTGCGCCCATAAGAACCGCAGCTTTAATAGGCATTTCCATGTGTGGCATAAAATCTAGAAATTTGTTTGCACCAAAAATGACCAATATTAGTCCTAATAAAATGCGTAATACCATTGTGAGTTTTGTGTTCATAATATAATTTGATTAAGGTTAATTTGTGTTTTAGACGTAATTTTATAAAATGTATACATTAATATCGAAAATAAATAAACAGTCTATTAAAATATTAAAACAGCGATAATAATTTAAAAACAATATAAATATAGTAAAAAATAGTTATTATGTAACTTTAGTTACGACAAAAACGATTAAATATCAGTCATTTTGTCTTCACTTTATGAGTGGTATATATTTTGAAATAAATTGTAATAAAACAGTAAATTATGACAACACTTTTAACAAAAGAGACTTTTTTAGAAAAAGTTTTTAATTACGAAAAAAATAAAGATTGGAAATTTGAAGGTGATAAACCTTGTATTATAGATTTTTATGCCGATTGGTGTGGCCCTTGTAAAATGCTAGCGCCTATTTTAGAAGAATTAAGCGAAACCTATAAAGGCAAAATAGATATCTATAAAATAGATACAGAAGCCGAGCAAGAATTGGCAGCTGCTTTTGCAGTGAGAAGTATTCCTACCATGTTGTTTTGCCCAAAAGAAGGTCAACCGCAAATGGCACAAGGTGCTTTGCCAAAACACGAATTAGAACGCGTTATTAAAGATGTTTTAGGTGTATAAAAATAACACGATAAAACAAAACCAACAAAAAAAAGCCCCATAATTGGGGCTTTTTTTATGAGTCAATTTAATTAAACCAATTGATGGTCAATTAAATATTCAGCAATTTGAATGGCATTGGTTGCAGCCCCTTTTCTTAAGTTATCTGCTACAATCCACATATTTAAAGTATTTGGTAAAGAAAAATCGCGACGAATACGTCCCACAAAAACATCATTTTTACCTTCTGCATAAATAGGCATAGGATAGGTGTTGGTTTCGGGATTATCTTGAACAACAACACCAGGCGTGTTGTGCAACAAAGTACGCACATCGTTTAAATCAAAATCATTTTCAAATTCAACATTCACACATTCGCTGTGACCACCTACAACAGGAATTCTAACAGCTGTAGAAGTAATGGCAATACTGTAATCGTTTAAAATTTTATGAGGCTCATTAATGAGTTTCATTTCTTCTTTGGTATAACCATTATCTTCGAAAACATCGCAATGCGGAATGGCATTTTTATGAATAGGATAGTGGTAAGCCATTTCGCCTTTCACACCATTATATTCGTTTTCTAATTGTGCTACGGCTTTTACACCTGTTCCAGATACCGATTGGTAAGTAGAAACCACAAAGCGTTTTATTTTATATTTTTTATGCAATGGCGCTAAAGCCAAAACCAATTGAATGGTTGAGCAATTAGGATTTGCAATAATCTTGTCGGATGCAGTTAATTCTGATGCATTAATTTCTGGAACAACCAATTTCTTGGAGGAATCCATACGCCAAGCTGATGAATTATCGATAACTGTTGTGCCAACTGCAGCAAATTTTGGGGCCCATTCTGTAGAAGTACTTCCACCAGCAGAAAAAATAGCGATGTCTGGTTTGGCTGCAATAGCTTCATCTAAGCCAATTACCGCATAGGTCTTCTTTTTAAAATTGATCTTCTTTCCAATAGACTTGTTTGAAGCTACTAAAAGTAATTCGTCAATTTTAAAATCACGTTCTGCTAGAACTTGTAACATAACGTTTCCTACCATTCCGGTAGCACCTACTACTGCTAATTTCATTTGATTATATTTAAATTTAAATTTAAGATGCAAAGATGCTAAAAAACAACAAAATACACCAATAAGGTTTTAATAAAGTATCAAAATAATTAATTCTACAAATAGTGTAAATTTGCACCCAGTATTTTAATAAAATCCTTTTTTTTAGATGAATAACAATCGTAAAATTGAATTAATGGCACCGGCAGGTAGTTTTGAATCGCTTCAAGCTGCTTTAGATAATGGAGCTGACTCCATTTATTTTGGCGTAGAACAACTAAATATGCGCGCCAGAGCGTCCATTAATTTCACTTTAGATGATTTAGAAGAGATTTCAAATCGCTGTAGCGAAAAAAATGTAAGAACATACCTTACGTTAAATACCATTATTTATGATCACGATTTAAGCATTGTTAGAACCTTGCTTAAAGCTGCTAAAAAAGCTAATATTACGGCTGTTATTGCCATGGATCAAGCCGTAATTGCTGTGGCAAGAGAAATTGGTATTGAAGTTCATATCTCTACACAAATAAATGTAACAAACATTGAAACCCTAAAATTCTATGCCATGTTTGCCGATACTGTTGTACTGAGTAGAGAACTTAGTTTGCGACAGGTAAAAAGTATCACAGAACAGATAGAAAAAGATCAAATAAAAGGGCCTAACGGTCGTTTGGTAGAAATCGAAATATTTGGCCATGGCGCTTTATGTATGGCAGTTTCGGGCAAATGTTATATGAGTTTACATGCGTATAATTCGAGTGCAAATCGTGGTGCTTGTAAACAAAATTGTCGCAAAAAATATACGGTAATCGATCAAGAAACGGGCATTGAAATGGAGTTGGATAATGAGTATATTATGTCGCCAAAAGATTTATGCACTTTAGATTTCTTAGATCAGATTTACGATGCTGGTATCAAAGTTTTAAAAATTGAGGGCCGCGGTCGTGCACCAGAATATGTAGCACGTGTTATAAAAACCTATCGTGATGCAATAGATAGTGTAGAGAATAATACTTACACCAAAGATAAAGTCGATTTTTGGATGACAGAATTAGACAAAGTTTATAACCGTGGTTTTTGGAGTGGTTATTATTTAGGTCAGAAACTAGGTGAGTGGAGCAATGGCCCAGGCTCAAAAGCCACTCAGAAAAAAGTATATATAGGTAAGGGGATGCACTATTTTCCTAAATCAAATATTGGTGAGTTTAAAATAGAAGCTTACGATTTAAACGCAGGCGATACCGTTTTAATAACTGGACCAACAACCGGCGCGCAAGAATTTGAAGTAAATGATTTTTTTGTAAACGATAAAAAAGACACAAAAGCTACAAAAGGTGATTCGGTAACCATGCCATTAACTTTTAGAATAAGACCCTCCGATAAGTTGTATAAAATTGTTGAAAATACCGAGGTCTAATTATTTATGTAAACTAAAAACAATAATGGTGAATAAAACGATAATTAAAACCGTTGTTAAGCCAACTTGCCAAACCTTAGGGTAATAACGTTTGTGCATTTTTAAATCTTTACGATAAAGATAAATCATAAACAAAATAAAACTTACCAGAAAAATTTTAGCAAATAAGATTTGCCCGTCGCTAAACATATTTTTTTATATTTATGCTCACAAAAATAGATAAAATTATTCTTATGAGTAAACATGCTGTAGTATTTGGTGCCACTTCTGGTATCGGAAAAGAATTATCCAAACTTTTAGTTGCCGATGGCTATAAAGTATTGATTACGGGTAGAAGACTAGAAAAATTAGAAGCACTAAAAGCCGAAAATCCGCAACAATATATCATAAAACAACATGATGTTACTGATATAGAATCATCTGATATCCTTTTTAAAGAAATTATTGACACTTTAAAAACGATAGATTTGGTTGTTTATAGTTCTGGTGTTGGAGGCCCCAATTATAATTTAGACTGGCAAATTGAATACAATACCATCGCTACAAATGTTTTAGGAGCTACAAAAATATTTGGATTGGCTTACAACTTTTTTAAAGACCAAGGCTATGGTCATTTGGTAGGCATATCTTCTATTGCAGGCGTGAGAGGTAACCGTCACGTGCCTTGTTATTTTGCTTCCAAATCGTTTATGAATAGTTATTTGGAATCTTTATGGATGAAAGCAAAACGGACTAAAAATGCCAATATTTCTGTTACCGATATCGTGCCTGGTTTTGTAGAAACCAAAATGGCAACAGGCACTACCTTTTGGAAAGCACCTCTTGATCGCGCAACCAAACAAATTTATGATGCTATAAAAAGCAAAAAGAAAAAAGCATATATCACAAGACGATGGCGCTTTGTAGCCATTTTAGTACGCATAATGCCTGCTAAAATAGTGATGAAATATCTATGAATGCCACTTTAAAAATCAAATAAGCTACCAAATTTTATGAAAAATAAGTTAAAAGGAGTGCAAGAATTTCACGAGGCTTTTGGGTTGGGTGTTTCACAATGTCCTATTAATACTTTGCCAGAAGACATTGTCAATCTTCGTTTTAATCTCATGCAAGAAGAAAACGAGGAATATCTTGAGGCAGCTCAAAACAATGATTTGGTAGAAATTGCCGATGCCCTTGGCGATATGCTTTACATTTTATGTGGTACCATTTTAGAACACGGCATGCAGTATAAAATTGAAGAAGTATTTGATGAAATCCAACGCAGTAATATGAGTAAGCTTGGCGCCGATGGCAAACCTATTTATAGGGAAGACGGCAAAGTGATGAAAGGACCAAATTACTTTAAACCCAATATTAAAGAAATACTTGATAAAAAATAAAAAAGAGCCGAAAGGCTCTTTTTTATTAGATTATTCAACCAAAACACGCCATCCAAAAGGGTCTTCGGATTTATTGGTTTGAATATCTGTTAAATGTTTTTTCAATTTTAAAGCGTAACTATTGTCTGGTAATGGTACTTCGTAAGCTTCGTCCTTATAACTAAACCCTAAAACAGGACTAATAACGGCAGCTGTTCCAGCACCAAATATTTCTTTTAGGGAACCGTCTTTGGCACAAGCAATTAATTCGTTTACGGTTACATAGCGCACGTCAACCTTATGTCCTAAAGATTTTGCCAAATCAATGAGGCTTTTTCTGGTAACACCATCTAAAATACGATCGCTTGTTGGTGCTGTATATAAAGTGTCATTTATTCTAAAAAACACGTTCATTGCGCCAGCTTCTTCAATATTTTGATGTGTGCTGGCATCGGTCCAAATAACTTGCTGTAAGCCTTCTTTATGTGCCAATTCTTGTGGATAAAATTGGCCTGCATAATTGCCAGCTGCTTTTGCATATCCTGTGCCGCCATTGGCAGAACGGCTGTATTTATCAGCTATTCTCACTCTTACTTCACCACTAAAATAAGCCTTAGCAGGCGAACAAATTATCATAAATTTATATTCATTTGCAGGACCTGCAGAAACGCCAGGTTCTGTTGCAATGGCAAAAGGTCTTAAGTATAACGAATTACCTTCACCAGATTTCACCCACTCTTTTTCTAAATTCACGAGTGCAGTAAGTCCTTCCATAAAGTAATCGGCTGGAAATTCTGGCATTGCCAAACGCTCCAAAGATTTATTGATACGTCTCTGATTTTCGTCCGGTCTAAACAACCAAATTTGATCTTGAGCATCGCGATAAGCTTTCATGCCTTCAAAACAAGCTTGCCCGTAATGAAAAACTTTAGCCGATGGTGGTATAGACAAATTGTGATAAGGCACTATTTTAGGCACTTCCCAAGCGCCATTTTTATAATCACATTCAAACATATGATCTGTAAAAACATCGCCAAATGCAAGTGTGTTAAAATCTACTTCTGATATTTTTGATTTATCAGCTTTTTGAATATCAATTTTAAATAAATTTTCGCTGCTCATATAACTCAATTTTTGAAGTACAAAAGTATGTATTTTAAACTGTTTATGTAAAAAATAAGCCTTAAATAAATTATAAAATTTTAACAAAAATTTTGGTGTTTGTAGGATTAAATATAATTCTAATATGGTAACTTTGGGATAACCAAAAATTTACGTAAAATGAAAAAGTTAATTGCAATTCTTTGTGTCGTTTCTTTGATAGCTTGTAAAGAAACTAAAAACAAATCTCAAGATTCTAAAAAAGAAGACATAGCATATTTGTCTTTTGGTGAAAAAATTACAGATGATGGCTCAATTTCTAAAGACCTAATGTCTCAAAAATTTGAAAGTCTTAAAGCAGGTGATACCATAAATGTAAAGTTCACTTCTAGTATAAACGAAGTTTGCCAAACAAAAGGTTGTTGGATGAAATTAGATTTAGGTAACGGAAAAGAATCTATGGTTAAGTTTAAAGACTATGGTTTTTTTATGCCTTTAAATGCTGCAAGTAATGAAGTTGTTGTTGATGGCAAAGCTTTTGTAAGCGAAATGTCTGTAGAAGAGCAACAACATTTGGCTAAAGATGCCGGTAAAACTAAAGAAGAAATAGATGCCATTACAGCACCAAAAATCACCTATTCATTCGAAGCCAATGGCGTTTTAATGAAACAATAATGGCTAAATTTATTGTTCTTTTTTTATCTTGTTTGACTGTAATTTCCTGCCAAAAAAAGAATGTTGCGCAGAAAGTAGAGGTGCCCGTTATGTATGAAGCTTCAGAAATGGCCATATTAATGCGCGGCATGTATGAATTTAATAATGTTGTAAAAGCACAAATAATAAATAAGGAATCGTTGACACCTTTTCCTGAGGTTTTCGAAGATATTCATTCGGCAGTATTGACAGATAAATTCGAGCGCAATAATGAGTTTGATAGTTTGTCAAAACAGTTTATAAATTATCAAAAAGCGCTTTATTCATCTGGTTCAGACTCCACAGTTTATTTTTTCAATAAATCAATAAATACCTGTATTACGTGCCATGAGCCTAGATGTACTGGCCCGATACCTAAGATGAAAAAATTATTGATTTATTAATTTGAAGCGAAAAATTATTATTACTGATGACGGATCTACGAGTCTTGAGCTTTTAGATGTGAACGAACATTATCATTCTACTTTTGGCGCCATCCAAGAAGCCCAATTTGTGTATTTAAAAAACGGATTAGAACATTTTTTGAATAAACATAAATCCAATGCTATATCTATTTTAGAAATGGGTTTTGGCACTGGTTTGAACGCTTTTTTAAGTTTTTTGTTTGCCGATAAGGATCAAATAAAAACCGATTATGTCGGTATTGAAGCGTTTCCGCTTAACGCTGATGAGGTTTTGCAACTCAATTATGTTCAGCAATTAAAGGCTGAGGCATTTGCAAGTGTATTTGCAGATTTCCACCTGATTAAACCAAATAAACAAATCCAAATAACGCCTCATTTTAAGCTGACTTTAAATACCAATCCACTTGAAAAGTTTGAAGCTTTAACCCAATTTAACATCATATATTTTGATGCTTTTGGGCCAGATATTCAACCAGAATTATGGACAGAGGCTGTTTTTATTAAAATGTTTCAATCATTAAAACCCGATGGTGTTTTGGTAACTTATTCCGCTAAGGGCATTGTGCGAAGAACCATGCAAAGTGTCGGTTTTAAAGTTGAACGCATTCCAGGTCCTCCCGGAAAACGAGAAATGTTACGTGCTACAAAACCTTGATTTTAAATGATAAATATTTATCTTTGAAAGAAAATATTATTTAAAATGGAATTTAATCACATACGCAAGCGCAAGCCATCCAACAATAAACGCGCTATTTTACTGCTTATAATTTTAGTTGTAGTCATTGGCTTAGTGTTTTTTACTGATAAAGTTATTGCGTTTTTGTTTAATTAAAACAGATGTTTTTTAACAACAACAAATCTTCAGATGAAAAAAGCAGACTCATAAATCTGTATAGAGACCATGTGTCGTCTGGTAAAGTTGATTTTTTTGAAAAATACAATATGGATTTTGTCATGGGCCATCGCGAAGGACCTTGGCTTTTTGATATTGACGCTAATAAAAAATTATTCAACCTGCATTCTAACGGCGGCGTTTTTAACTTGGGTCATCGCAACAGCGAAATTATTGATTTATTAAAAGATCAACTCGATTTTTACGACATCGGCAACCATCATTTAATAAGTAAACCAAGAGCCGAATTGGCAGCTTTAATTGCCAAATTAATGCCGGGCGATTTAAACTACACCATTTTTGGCGTGAGTGGCGGTGAAGCTACAGATGTGGCGCTAAAAATTGCCAGAGCTTTTACAAAGCGTAAAAAAACAATCTCCGTTTTTGGTGGCTATCACGGTCACACAGGATTGTCTTTACAAACGGGCGATTTGAAATATCGTGACACTTTTTTGTTTGATTCACCCGATTTTATACAAGTCCCATTTAACAATATCGACGCCTTAAAAAACGCTTTAAACAACGATGTGGCAGCGGTTATTTTAGAAACCATTCCCGCTACTTTGGGGATGTTGTTGCCAAATGAGGGTTATCTAAAATCTGTAAAAGATTTATGCACTAAAAACGGCAGTCTTTTAATTTTAGATGAAGTGCAAGCCGGATTGGGCAGAACCGGTAAACTCTGGGCTTTTGAACATTTTGATGTCGTGCCCGATATGGTAATTTTAGCCAAAGGTTTATCAGGTGGGATTTACCCAATATCGGCTACTGTTATCGATAAAAAATTGGAAAGCGTTTTTCACGAGGATCCATTTATTCATATTTCAACTTCTGGTGGCGCCGAATTGGGATGCTTGGTGGCGAAAAAAGTTTTAGAAATTACAGCTGATATAGAGTTTTTAAAAGGGGTAAATGCCTTGTCGGGATTGTTTACAACTGCATTTCAAAAATTACAAAAAAAACATTCTAAATTCTTTGTGGGTGTTCGGCAGAAAGGTTTGATGATGGGGTTGGAATTAAAAGACCAATGGGCTGGGCCTGTATTAACCAAAACTGCTTACGACAATGATATATTGTTGATTTATGCCAATAATGACACTTCGGTGGTGCAGTTTTTACCACCACTTATTATGGATGAAAAAGATGTTGTGTTTGTGATAAATCAATTAGATAAAGCTTTAAAAGCAGCTAAAATATTGCATCCTATTTTAAAGTTAAAGAAATCGGCGACTGCGTTTTTTAAACCATAATAATGGAAATTAACCCAACATATATTCGAGATTTTGAACTGGGATTAAATCCGCAGTATCCCGAAAAATCAAAAATTCCAGCAAACATTGTTGGCTTTGGTGAGATTTCATCTATTTTTAAAATTAAGCCTTATAATGATTGGGTTTTTAAACGATTGCCACTGTTTCATCACGAAGCCGAAGCGTCGGTTTATATCGAAAAATACAATCAGTACACCAAGTATTTAAAACAAGCTGGACTTAAATTGCCACCCGATGATACTTTTGTAATCAAGTCGAAAAAAGTGATTTTGTATTTGGCGCAAAAGGCCATCGATAAATCAGATTTATGTCAAAATAAATTGCACACACTTCCCGAAAAGGAAGCCCTAGAGATGATAGGCACTATTTTTATCGACATAAAAAAAATAGCCGATTTTAATGAAAATAATCAAGATATAATATTGTCAATTGATGGACAAGTTTCTAACTGGGCTTTGGTGAATAATGACCTATTTTATTTTGATACCAGCACACCACTTTTTAAAATAAACGGTACAGAACAAATGAATCCTGAGTTGTTGTTAAACAGTACACCCAAGGCTTTGCGTTGGATTATTAGAAAGTTTTTTTTGCAAGAAGTGATGGATCGCTATTACGATTTGCGGCTGATTTATATTGATTTAATTGCCAATTTGTACAAAGAACAAAAATCAGATTTCATCAAACCTGCTGTCTATTTGGCTAACGAATTATTGCTTGAATCATCTCAAAAAATCACCGAAGCAGAAGTCGAAAAATACTATAAAAACGACAAACTGATTTGGCAATTATTTTTAAGTTTTCGAAAGATTGACCGCTGGTATAGCAACCATATTTTAAGAAAACAGTACGAGTTTATTTTACCGGGAAATATCAAACGATAATTATGTGCGACACTTTTATAGCTTTGCCAAATGCCACTTATGATGGGTCTGTTGTTTTCGCCAAAAATAGCGACCGTGAAGCTAATGAGCCACAAATTATTGAATATCATCCTTCAAAATTATATCCCAAAAAATCACATTTAAAATGTACTTATATCAATATTCCACAAGTTGAAAAAACACATGCGGTTATTATCAGCCGTCCTTTTTGGATGTGGGGCGCCGAGATGGGCGTGAATGAACACGGTGTGGTTATTGGGAATGAAGCTGTTTTTACCAAGCTCAAAGTTGCTAAAAATAAAGTTTTAACGGGAATGGATTTGTTGCGTTTGGCTTTAGAACGTTCCAATTCGGCTGCAACTGCCAAACAACTTATCATTGATTTACTTCAAGAATTCGGACAAGGCGGTGTTGGCGGTTATCAAGATAAAAATTTTAAATATCACAACAGTTTTTTGATTGCCGATAAAACCGAAGCTTGGGTTTTAGAAACGGCAGGAATCTATTGGGCGACTAAAAAAGTGGATGATTTTTATGCCATCAGCAACGCATTAACCATTGGTGAAGATTTTGATGATATTCACCCCGAAGCTATTGCATTTGCAAACAAAAAAGGTTGGGTAAAAGGGGCATTTAGTTTTTCGAAGGCTTTTTCAGATTATTTATACACCACATTTTCGGGTTCAAAAGCACGTCAATGTAGAGCTTCTGAATTATTAAAAAGCAACTATTTCAAGATTGATGTGACCTCGTCGATGGCACATTTAAGAAATCATCATGATGCCGATTTCACACCTTCAAAATCTTTGATTGGCAATAGTATTTGTGCACATGCGGCAAATGCGATAAGCCGTCATGCCTCGCAAACAACCAGCGCGATGATTGTTCATTTGACAGCAGATAAGCCTACGGTTTGGGTTACGGCAACCTCGGCACCGTGTTTATCGGTTTTTAAACCGATGTGGTTTACAGGTATGGTTATTCCAGATTTAGGTCCAAAACCAGAAGCCTTGTTTGATAAGGATTCATTTTGGTGGAAAAACGAATTATTGCACCGTCAGATTTTAAAAGATTATAAAAACAGGTACGCGTTAATCATCCCCGAAAGGGAAAAACTAGAAGCCCGTTTATTGAAAAATGTGTATCAAGATAAAAAAAAGACATTTTTAGAAACCAAAATTGCTTTTGAAGAACATTGGAAATTGTTGGAGGAATGGCTTCAAAAAATTGATAATGCTTCAATCAAAAAAACGCCAAACCTGTTTTATAAAGCTTATTGGAGACGCTTAAATAAAAAAGTGGGTATCAAATTTTAGGCGTTTAACAAAGCCCAAAGCTTATCTTTTAAAGGATCTAATCCGGTCTGAGCAATTGATGAGAAGAATAGATGTTGTACATCTTTTGGTAATTCCGCTTCAATTTCGGCTATTAATTCGGCGTCTAATAAATCAGTTTTAGAGATGGCTAAAAGGCGTGATTTATCTAATAACTCTGGATTATGAAGCTTGAGCTCATTCAATAAAATCTCATATTCTTTATTGATGTCGTTGCTATCTGCAGGGACTAAAAACAATAAAATAGAGTTGCGCTCTATGTGTCTTAAAAAACGGTATCCCAAACCTTTACCTTCTGATGCACCTTCAATAATGCCAGGAATATCGGCCACTACAAATGATTGAAACTCGCGATGCGAAACAATACCTAAATTGGGTTTTAAAGTTGTAAAAGCATAATCGGCTATTTTGGGTTTGGCTGATGTTATAACCGACAATAAAGTCGATTTGCCTGCATTTGGAAAGCCAACCAAACCTACGTCTGCCAATAATTTTAATTCTAATAAAAACCATTTTTCAATACCAGGAATACCGGGTTGTGCATAACGAGGTGTTTGGTTTGTTGACGTTCTAAAATTCCAGTTGCCAAGACCACCCATGCCACCTTCTACCAATATTTTTTCTTCACCATTTTCGGTAATTTCAAAAATCACTTCGTTGGTGTCGGCATCTTTAACAATTGTTCCTAAAGGGACGTCTAAAAATTGGTCTTCGCCGTCTTTACCTGTAGATCTACTTTTACTACCATGACCGCCATGTGTGGCTTTGGTGTGCTTTCTGAATTTTAAATGAAGAAGTGTCCAAAGATTGGAATTACCACGTAAGATAACATGACCGCCACGGCCACCATCGCCACCATCTGGTCCGCCTTTAGTGATAAATTTTTCACGATGTAAATGTACAGATCCGCCACCACCATTACCTGATGCTGCAAATACTTTTACATAATCTACAAAATTCCCTTCGGTCATATATTTGTTTTTTTAAATGCTCTTAAAGCGCATCAAGTACTTTTTGTAATCTTTTGGTTATTTCTTCTAGCGAGCCAACGCCGTTAACACTGTGAAATTTGTTTTGTTTTGTGTAGTAGTCTATTAAAACAGCAGTTTTTGTTTTGTATTCGTTAAATCGGTGTCTAATTTTTTCTTCGTTTTGATCATCAGGCCTGTCGCTAGTTAAACCTCTATTTACCAAACGCTCAACTAATATTTCTTGGGGTACTTCAAGCGCAATCATGGCTTTGATAGGCGCGTTTTTAGCATTTAAAAATGCGTCTAAAGCTGTAGCTTGAGAAGTTGTTCTTGGAAAACCATCAAAAATAAACCCATTGGCATTTGAGTTTTTATCGACCTCGGCTTCAAGCATATTTATAGTTACTTCATCTGGCACTAAATCACCATTATCCATATATGATTTTGCCAAAATACCCAAGGCGGTATTATTTTTAATGTTATATCTAAACACATCGCCAGTAGAAATATGAATCAATTGATAAAGATCTCTTAAAAAGTTAGCTTGTGTACCTTTTCCGACACCAGGAGGGCCAAATAGAACAATGTTTTTCATTAGTTGGTGGTTGTTTTTAGTTGATATATGTCTGATAAATTCCTTCCTAAGCCATCGTAGTCTAAACCATAGCCAACAATAAATTTATTTGGTATAGATAGACCAATATAATCAATTTTTAAATCTTTTTTAAATATTTCTGGTTTAAAAAATAAGGTTGCTATTTTTAGTGTTTTAACCTTTTTGTCTTCAAAAATTTTATAGATTTCTTCGAGGGTGTTTCCTGTATCAATAATATCTTCTAAAATAACAACTGTTTTGCCTTCTAAATCTTCTTGGATACCTACCAATTCTTTCACTTTTCCTGTGGTTGTAGTCCCTTGGTAAGATGATAATTTAACAAATGACACTTGGCATTCGTCTTGGTAATGTCTTACAAAATCGGCTATAAACATAAAAGATCCGTTAAGGATTCCTATAAAAACAGGCTGCTCTCCTTTAAGATCGTTTAGGATGTCTTCGGCCACTTTTTTTACTACAGCGTCAATTTTTTTGGCATCTATAAAAGGGGTGAAGAATTTATCGTGAATTTTAATGGTATCCATACATATTGTCTTTGTGCAAAATAACAAAAAAACCGCCAAAATTGAGGCGGTTTTATAATTATTTCAATAATTATTATTTATTGTTTTTATCGGTTTGTTTTGAGGTCAAATACAAGATTGGTGATGCCACAAATAATGATGAATAAGTACCTACTATAACACCAATTATTAAGGCAAACATAAATCCTCTAATTGTTTCGCCACCATCTAAGAAAATAGCTAGTAATACAATTAAAGTAGTTAATGATGTATTAATTGTTCTACTTAAAGTACTGCTTAAAGCTTTGTTTATAATATTTTTATGTTCCCATGATTTGTGAATGTTTGCGAATTCTCTAATTCTATCAAAAATTACCACAGTATCATTTAAAGAATACCCTACAACGGTCAGAATAGCCGCTATAAAGGCCTGGTCTATTTCTAAATCGAATGGTAAATATTTATAGAATAATGAGAAAACACCTAATACTACAAGTACATCGTGGAATACTGCAACAACAGCACCTAAACTAAATTGCCATTTTCTAAAACGTAATAAGATGTATAAGAAAACAATAACTAAAGAGCCTAATATAGCCCAAAAAGCATCTTTTTTAATATCATCTGCGATGGTTGGTCCTACTTTTACGGCTTGCATAATACCTATTTTATGGGCAGTTTCCCCTCCAGGTTTAAATTGAGCCATGGTTGTGCCATCTGGTAAGAAAGCTTTTATACCATCAAAAAGTTTTTGTTGTACTTCGTCATCGGCAGTAATGCCATTTTTGTCAACATTATATTTGGTTGTAATTTTTAACTGATTGTCTGCACCAAATGTTTTTACCTCTGGAGCAGATCCAAAAACAACTTTAAGCGCATCGCCAACTTCAGGAGCACTTACAGCTTTTTCAAAACGAACAGTGTAGGTACGGCCACCTTTAAAATCGACGCCATAGTTTAAACCATTTGTAACCAAAGAAACCAATCCGGCAAGGATAATTGTGCCAGATATAATAAAGGCGAATTTCCTTTTACTTAAGAAATCTATATCTAAATTGCTAAACCAATTTCTTGTAATTTTAGTATCGAAAGTTAAAGAGCGGTCTTTTTTCATATACCATTCTATAAATAGTCTGGTTACGAAAATAGCTGTAAACAATGAGGTTATAATACCAATCATTAAAGTTGTGGCGAATCCTTTAATAGGACCCGATCCAAAAATGAATAAGATAAGACCTGTTAAGAATGTGGTTACGTTGGCATCTATAATAGAAGATAAAGCGCCACTAAAACCATCTCTAATAGCTTCTTTGGTTCCTTTTCCTTTTATGAATTCTTCTTTAATACGTTCGTAAATAAGTACGTTTGCATCAACCGACATACCTATTGTTAAAACGATACCTGCAATACCAGGTAAAGTAAGTACGGCACCAAAACCTGTTAATACACCAAAGATGTATAAGATATTTGTGACTAAGGCAACATCTGCAAAAACACCGGCTTTACCATAGTATAAAATCATCCATAATAAGATAAGTGCTAGGGCTAATAAGAATGAATTAACACCGCTGTCAATAGCTTCTTGACCTAATGAAGGGCCTACGATTTCTGATTGAATTATCTGAGCTGGAGCAGGTAATTTACCCGCTTTTAAAACATTGGCTAAATCTTGTGCTTCAACGATGGTAAAGTTACCAGAAATTGACGTTCTTCCAGAGGTGATGGCGTCATTTACTAAAGGAGCTGTATATACATAATTATCTAAAACTACGGCTACAAATTTACCCACATTGGCAGTTGTCATTTTACCCCAAAGTTTAGAGCCTTTACTGTTCATTGTCATGCTAACCTCAGGGCTGGCACCAAATTGATCAAAAGCTTGACGCGCGTCTTCAATAACATCGCCTTCTATTGGGGCTTTGTCTTCGCGGTTAGATTTTAAAGCGTAAAGGTAAATGCGTTCTGTATTGGTAATAGGTTTGGCATCCCATAAAAATTTGGCATACCTCATATTTTCTGGCAAAAGCGCGCGCACTTCAGACATAGCCAAGTATTTGTTAACCTTAGCAGTGTCGTTTAATGAAGCATTGGCAATTCTAGAACTCAAATCGTTTTCTGATCTTGGATTGTTAGGTTCTAATACAGAAAAAAGCGGGAATTGTTTGTTTACATCTATAGAGTCTTTTACTTCTCCTAAAAGATCATCTATTTTAGAATTTTTCTCATCAGCTTTTGTTGGTTCTTCTGTTTTTAATATTTGAACAAGTGTTGCATTGGCTTGTTGAAAAAAGTTTGCCATATCTTGGTTGGTATACACTTCCCAAAATTGTAATTCGGCTGTACTTTGTAATAATTTTTTTACACGGTCTATATCTTTTGCGCCTGGTAATTCGATTAAAATACGGCCAGATTGTGCAATACGTTGGATGTTTGGTTGTGTCACACCAAATTTATCAATACGACTTCTCAACACTTCGAAAGCAGTATTAATAGAGCCATTAACTTCTTTTTTTAAGAGTGGTTGGACCTCTTCATTACTCATTTTAAAGTTAATCTTATCGCGTAAAGATTTGTTTCCAAATATTTTAGGGTCACTTAATTTTATTGTGCCATTACTTATGGTTTCAAAAGCTTCAAAAAATAGTGTAATATAATCGCTATTACTTCCTACTTGAGCAGCCGAAGCTGCTTCTAAAGCTTTATTAAAATTAGGTTCTTTAGAGTTGTTAGACAATCCAATTAAAATATCTTTAACAGAAACTTCTAAAATAGCGTTGATACCGCCTTTAAGGTCTAAGCCTAAGTTTATTTCTTTGTCTTTAATTTCGTTATAGGTAAAATCGGCAATACCAATATTAACTACGGTTTTGTTGGCAACAGAATCTAAATAAGCACGCTCTTTAACAGCGTCATTTTTAGCGTAAGCTGCAGCATCTCCTTCAATATTTTTGGCAAACCAAGTAAAGGATAGTTGGTAAACACACACCAATCCGAAAAGGATTGCAAATAATCGTATAAGTCCTTTGTTTTGCATTATATTATAAATTTATAGGGCATTAATTTTAAACGTGCAAATATAGTATTTCAATAATGATTTGACAAATTAATAATAATGATTTTAAAAGCTTGTGAAAACACCTTTTTTAATTCAGAATTTAGAATTGGAAATTATGAACTTAAGAATTCCCAAACACACTTAAAATTTCTTCGAAATGTTGGTTAAGCATGTCTAAATTATCTGTGGTAACAAGCTTTGTACGGTACTCTTTAAAATGCGGAACCCCTCTAAAATAATTACTGTAATGACGGCGCATTTCCATGATGCCAACAATTTCAATACCTTTCCAATCAATCTCCATTTGTAGATGTCTGCGCGCTGTGTGAACACGTTCGGCTATTGAGATTTCTGGCAAATGTGTGCCAGTTCTAAAAAAGTGTTTTACTTGTTTAAAAAACCAAGGATTCCCAATACTTGCCCTACCAATCATAGCGCCATCTAATCCGAATTCATCGCGCATTAAAGCCGCTTTTTCTGGTGAATCCACATCACCATTACCAAAAATAGGAATGTGCATGCGTTGGTTATTTTTTACGGCAGCTATCTGAGTCCAATCGGCAACACCTTTATACATTTGTGCACGTGTGCGTCCGTGTATAGAAATCGCTTTTGCACCAGCATCTTGAAGGCGTTCGGCTACTTCAACTATTTTTATAGAATCAACATCCCAACCCAAACGGGTTTTTATGGTAATGGGTAATTTGGTGTGTTTTACCATGGCTTCGGTAAGGCGTACCATTAAGTCGATATCTTTTAAAATACCAGCACCAGCTCCTTTGCTCACAACTTTTTTAACGGGACAGCCAAAGTTGATGTCAATAATATCTGGTTTAGATTTCTCAACAATTTCAACAGTGCGTAACATTGATTCTAAATTGGCACCAAATATTTGAATGCCTACGGGGCGTTCTTTTTCGTAGATATCCATTTTTTTAACGCTTTTAGCGGCATCGCGAATCAATCCTTCTGAAGAAATAAATTCGGTGTAAACCACATCTGCTCCTTGTTCTTTACAAAGTGCTCTAAAAGGCGGATCGCTCACATCTTCCATCGGCGCAAGCAAAAGTGGAAAATCACCTAATTCTATGTTACCTATTTTAACCATAAATTGATTGCAAAAGTATTTAAAAATGAGCAAACTCTAAGCGATACTTTTAGTTCTTTTGTCGTCACTATTTTGCTAAAGCAAGGCGTATTTTTGGTATTCAAAAAAAAACAATGAAAAAATCATTCAGTTATATTTTAGTTCTTTTACTTATAGTTAGTTGCAAAGAAAAAAGTGATGGTAAAAAACACAGTGCCACATCTGGTGCTACAAAAATCGTAAACTTAACCCATTATCCGCAAGAGCGTCATCTTGCAAATGTAAAACAGCTTACTTTTGGTGGCGATAACGCCGAAGCTTATTGGAGTTTTGACAGTAAAAAACTAACGTTTCAAGCCAATAGCAAACAGTGGGGTTTAAAATGTGACCAGATTTTTACCATGAATATTACTGATGATTTAAGCCAAGGACAAATTCCACAAATGGTAAGTACAGGAAATGGGCGTACAACCTGCAGTTATTTTTTACCGGGCGATGCTACTATTATATATTCATCAACACATTTAGCCGATATCAACTGTCCGCCAACACCTAAAAAAGAAGATTATGGCAATAAATATATTTGGCCTGTATATAAAGGATTCGATATTTTTATTGCTGATACAAAAGGGAATCAGCTAAAACAATTGACTTTTGAAGATGGTTATGATGCCGAGCCAACTGTATCGCCTAAAGGCGATAAAATTGTTTTTACTTCAACCAGAACAGGCGATTTGGAATTATTCACCATGAATATTGATGGTACAGATGTTAGGCAAGTAACAGACGAATTGGGATATGATGGCGGCGCTTTCTTTTCGCCAGATGGCACCAAATTAATTTTCCGTTCATCGCGACCTAAAACACCAGAAGATATAAAGGAATACAAAGATTTGTTGGCAGAAGGATTGGTGCAACCAACCCATATGGAATTGTATACATGTAATATAGATGGTAGCGAAATGCAAAAAATAACCGATTTGGGATCTGCCAATTGGGCGCCATTTTTTCATCCTTCTGGCAAAAAAGTTATTTTTTCATCAAATCATAAAACAAAAATGAGTTTTAATTTATTTATGATAAATGTTGATGGTACTGGTTTAGAGCAAATAACTTACGATACTGTTTTTGATGCTTTCCCGATGTTTTCTCCCGATGGCAAAAAGATTGTTTTCTCTTCAAATCGCAATAATAATGGCACACATGACACCAATCTTTTTGTGGCCGATTGGGTAGAGTAAGATTCAGATAACAGCATTCAGTTTTCAGTATCATAATTGATAGGAAATTTAATGAATTTAGAAAAAAATCTGTTTTCTAAACACTGATTACTGAACACTTATTTTCACTATCTTGCAGCACTTTTGAGTCCTATGAAAAACATCCGAAATTTTTGCATTATTGCCCATATAGATCACGGTAAAAGCACCTTAGCCGATAGGCTTTTAGAGGTAACTCATACCATAACCGATCGCGAAAAACAAGATCAATTATTAGATAGTATGGACTTAGAACGCGAGCGAGGGATTACCATAAAAAGTCATGCCATTCAGATGGATTATGAGCAAGATGGCGAAAAGTATATTCTCAATTTAATTGACACCCCAGGTCACGTCGATTTTTCTTACGAAGTATCGCGTTCTATTGCAGCTTGCGAGGGCGCCCTTTTAATTGTAGATGCGGCACAAAGTATTCAAGCACAAACCATCTCTAATTTATATTTGGCATTAGAAAATGATTTAGAAATTATTCCGGTTTTAAATAAAATAGATTTACCAAGTGCAAATCCAGAAGAAGTTACCGATGATATTGTCGATTTATTAGGATGTAAACCAGAAGAAATACTTCACGCAAGTGGAAAAACAGGTGCGGGTGTCCCCGAGATTTTAAGAGCTATTGTAGCACGTGTTCCACCACCAAAAGGTGACCCGAACAAACCTTTACAAGCTTTAGTTTTTGATTCTGTTTATAATTCTTATCGCGGTGTAGAGACGTATTTTAAAGTTGTGCAAGGTGAAATAAAAAAAGGACAGAAAATAAAATTTATGTCCACAGATAAAATTTATAATGCAGACGAAGTAGGTACATTAAAATTAACCCAAGTTGCAAAACAGAGTGTAAAAACGGGCGATGTTGGTTACCTTATTACAGGTATAAAAACAGCGAGCGAAGTTAAAGTTGGCGATACCATTACAGATGCCAACAACCCAATTACAACTGCCATTAGTGGTTTTGAAGATGTGAAGCCGATGGTTTTTGCGGGTATTTATCCGGTGGAAACCGAAGAATACGAAGAGTTGCGCAGCTCAATGGAAAAATTACAATTAAACGATGCTTCGTTGGTATTTGTGCCAGAAAGTTCGGCAGCTTTAGGTTTTGGTTTTAGATGTGGATTTTTAGGAATGTTGCATCTCGAAATTATTCAAGAACGCTTAGAACGCGAATTTGATATGATTGTAATTACAACCGTACCAAATGTTTCGTACCACGCATTTACCAATAAAAATCCTGATGAAATTCTTTTGGTAAATAATCCATCAGATTTGCCTGAACCATCTAAATTAAATAGGGTAGAAGAACCTTATATCAAGGCTTCTATTATTACAAAATCAGATTATATTGGACAGGTTATGAGTTTGTGTATTGAAAAACGCGGACAAATTACCAATCAGAATTATTTGACATCAGAACGTGTGGAACTCAGTTTTGACATGCCTTTGGCCGAAATTGTATTCGATTTTTATGACCGATTAAAAACCGTATCAAAAGGGTATGCGTCGTTTGATTATCATCCTATAGGATTTAGAGCCTCAAAACTTGTAAAAGTTGACATACTATTAAATGGTACTGTGGTTGATGCTTTATCAGCTTTACTTCATACAGACAATGCCTATGGTATCGGCAAAAAAATATGCGAAAAATTGCGAAGTCTTATTCCGCGTCAGCAATTTGACATTCCTATTCAAGCCGCCATTGGCGCTAAAATTATATCACGCGAGACGATTAAAGCTTTGCGTAAAGATGTAACGGCTAAATGTTATGGTGGCGATATTACCAGAAAACGAAAACTTTTAGAAAAGCAAAAGAAGGGAAAAAAACGCATGCGTCAAGTGGGCAATGTAGAAATACCACAAGAAGCTTTTATGGCGGTGCTTAAATTGAACGATTAGTTCCCATCCCCAACTCTTCCCAAAGGGAGTACACTATTATTTTTAATTAAGATTTGTGATCTAGAAATAGGCTCTTTTCTTTGAAATGTTCGAGAATTCGGGATAGGATTATTAATTTATTTGCATAAAAAAGCCCCTTAAAAAAGAGGCTTTAATCTTGGTTGATTTTTGGTTATTATTATTCTCCGTGTAGCCAAGCTTTCTTTGCTAATAAATCAGCTTCAGACTCTTCGTTATCCTCATCAAGAATACAACAGTCAACTGGACAAACAGAAGCACATTGAGGTTCGTCATGAAAACCTTTACACTCGGTACATTTTTCGGTTACGATAAAGTAAAATTCATCAGATATAGGGTCTTGACTTTCATCAGCATCCATATCAACACCACCTAAAGTAGTTACATCGCCACTTAATGCAGTTTCTTCAGAAAGTTTCCATTCATCATCTGGTTCGTAGATTGCATGATTTGGGCACTCAGAAATGCAAGCATCACAATTTATACATTCATCGGTTATTTTAATTGCCATAATTTTAAGTTTTTTTATTAAATTGCTACAAATTTAAAAAGTTAATAATTAATAAATATTGATAATTGTCATAATTTTGAAATAAAAGTAAAGATATTTTTGTCATTATATATTCTAAAACAGATTTTTTTTTAATCTACACATAAATAATTATATGGATACTGAAAATAAAACCCTGCAAGATACTGAAAACGTTGAGCAAATAGATGGTGTTGTGATTCGTTTTGTAGGAGATTCTGGAGATGGCATGCAGCTTACCGGAACCCAATTTACAGACACTTCTGCGATGTTTGGAAACGACATAGCAACTTTCCCTAATTATCCTGCCGAAATTCGGGCTCCTCAAGGAAGTTTATACGGCGTTTCTGGATATCAAGTTCATATTGGAAGTGTCGAAGTGAGCACACCTGGTGACGATTTAGATCTTTTGGTTGCCATGAATCCAGCTGGTTTAAAAACCAATATAGCTTCTTTAAAAGCAGGCCATACACTAATTGTTGATTTAGATTCGTTTACAAAGAAAAATCTAGAAAAAGCTTTTTACGATGCGAACCCGCTTACAGATGGAAGTCTTGATAATTACCGTGTTATTGAAGTAGATATGACCTCATTAACCAAAGAATGTTTAAAGGGTTTGCCGCTTGATAATAAAAGTGTTTTACGAAGTAAAAATATGTTCTCTTTAGGTATGGTTTATTGGATGTATAATCGTTCAATGGAACATACGCTTGAATTTTTTAATAAAAAATTTAAAAATCTACCTTTAGTTGCAGAAGCAAATACAAAGGTTTTAAAAGCTGGATATTATTATGCAGAAACGCTTGAATTAATTCCTAATTCTTTTACCATTGCGCCTTCAAAAATGCCTAAAGGTACTTATAAAATTGTAAATGGTAATACGGCAACAGCATGGGGCTTTTTGGCAGCATCAGAAAAATCTGGTTTAGAATTATATTTAGGATCTTACCCTATTACGCCGGCTACAGATATTTTACATGAATTGGTAAAACACAAACATTTTGGTGTTAAAGCTTTTCAAGCTGAAGATGAAATAGCAGGTATTTGCTCATCAATAGGCGCTTCTTTTGCTGGAGATTTAGCCATAACAACAACATCTGGTCCTGGGTTGGCTCTTAAAGGAGAAGCTTTAGGTTTGGCTATGATTACAGAATTACCATTGGTAGTTGTAAATGTGCAACGTGGTGGTCCATCAACAGGATTACCAACAAAAACAGAACAATCAGATTTATTACAAGCCCTGTTTGGAAGAAATGGCGAAAGTCCTGTGGTGGTTGTTGCGGCAAGCACACCAGCAAATTGTTTTGATATGGCTTTTGAAGCCTCAAAATTAGCTGTAGAACATATGACGCCTGTTGTTTTGTTAACCGATGGTTATATTGCCAATGGTTCTGAACCTTGGAAAGTAAAATCTGTAAGTGAAATGCCAGATATTAATCCTCCTTTAATAAAAGAAGCCGTAGAAAATTGGCAGCCTTATGCAAGAGACAAAGAATCTTTAGTAAGAACATGGGCTGTACCTGGAACAAAAGGTTTAGAACACCGTTTAGGAGGTTTAGAAAAAGACAAAACTTCTGGTAACGTATCTTACGACACAGATAATCATGAATATATGACGAACATTCGTGCTGAAAAAGTGAGACGAATAGCCAATTATATTCCTGAATTAGAAGCTGATTTTTCTCAAGAAGGCGATTTGTTAGTAGTTGGATGGGGAGGTACTTTTGGCAGTTTGCATTCTGCTGTTAAAGAAATGGATACCAATGGTTATAAAGTGGGTCATGTTCATTTTAACTATATCAATCCGATGCCAAAAAACACAGCAGATATTTTTGCGAAATATAAAAACATTGTAGTTTGTGAACTTAATAAAGGTCAAATGTCTTATGTATTGAGAGCCAATTATCCCGAGTTTACTTATACACAATACAATAAAGTTCAAGGTCTGCCATTTTCTGTAGGAGATCTTACTCAAAAATTCAAAAGTTTAATTGATAATAACTAAAAAAATGGAAGATACTGCCGTACAACAATATACATTTAAAGATTTTCAAAGTGATCAAGAGGTTAGATGGTGTCCTGGATGTGACGATTATGTTATCTTAAGATCTATGCTAAAAGCCTTACCAGAAATGGGGGTTAAGAAAGAAGACGTTGTTTTTATTTCTGGTATTGGATGTTCATCTCGTTTCCCTTATTATGTAAACTCTTATGGCATGCATAGTATTCACGGACGTGCACCAGCTGTAGCCACAGGTGTTAAATTAGCCAATCCGAATTTAAGTGTTTGGGTAATTACTGGAGATGGCGATTCTATGGCCATTGGTGGGAATCACTTTATACATATGTTAAGAAGAAACATCGATTTAAACATCGTTCTATTTAACAACGAAATTTATGGCTTAACCAAAGGGCAGTTTTCTCCTACCTCTATATTAGGACAAAAAACAAAATCATCTCCTTACGGAAATACACAACCGCCGTTTCAACCAGGCGAATTAGCTATTGGTGCACAAGCACGTTTTTTTGCCAGAATTGGTGGTGGCAATCCAAAAGCCATGACTGATTTATTTGTTCAAGCAGAAAAATTTAGTGGCGCTTCTTTAATTGAAGTTTTACAAAACTGTGTTATTTTTAATGACGGCTGTTTTAATCACTTTACAGATAAAGCTGTAAAAGATGACCAACAAATGTTCTTAGAACATGGCAAACCAATGATCTTTGGAAAAAACATGGATAAAGGTTTGGTCTTAAACGGTCTTAAATTAGAAGTGGTTACTATTGGAGAAAATGGCGTGACTCAAGAAGATATTTTGGTTCATGATTCAAGCGAAAAAGATCCAACATTACACCAAATGTTGATAAGATCTACCTATCCTTTAGCGACTGGAATTATAAGACGTGTAGAAGAATTATCGTTTGAACAAAGAGAAGCCAATTTAACCGAAGAAGTGCGTGCAAAATCGCCTTTCAAAAAAGTAGACGATTTACTTTTTTCTGGAGAAACTTATGAAGTAAAATAATCAAAAGGTATTTTTTTTAACTGATTATTATCATTAATATATTAGGTGTATTCATCTAATTTTGCTGTCTAATTAATAGAATTATAAAAATGGGAACAGAAGCCATTATAGTATTTTTACTTTCTGGAATTGTTTTAGTTGCAGGCGCCAATTTTCTGTCTAATTTAATTTCGCATAAATCAGATAACCAAGCAAAACGAGAACCTTACGAATGTGGTATCGAAACTATTGGCCCAACTTGGGTACAGTTTAAAGTAGGCTATTACTTATTTGCCATATTGTTTTTGGTATTTGATATTGAAGTCGCATTTTTAGTGCCATGGGCTGTCGTTTTTAAAGAAGTAGGCACAGTTGCTTTGGTAGAAATATTGGTATTTTTATTTATTTTAGGATTAGGCTTGTTATACGCTTACAAAAAACGCGCTTTACAATGGGAGTAGAAAAAAAACGATTTTTAAATCAAGCTGAAGCTGAAGGGCTAAATCAAGTTGTACCTACCGATTTTCCTGGAAAAGTAATTCCAGGGGGCAACGGTGGCAATTTTGTTATAACCACTTTAGACAGTGTTATAAATTGGGGCCGATCAAATTCTTTGTGGCCTCTTTATTTTGGTACCAGTTGTTGCGCCATAGAAATGATGCAAACGGGTGCACCTAAACACGATTTTTCGCGCTTTGGATTTGAAGTAGCAAGACCATCGGCACGACAAGCCGATTTAATTATTATTGCCGGTACCATTGTGAATAAAATGGGACCTGTTTTAAGACGCTTATACGATCAAATGGCCGAACCTAAATACGTTATTGCTATGGGTGCTTGTGCTATTTCTGGTGGCCCTTTTTATTACAATTCATATTCGGTAATTAAAGGCGCAGACCATGTCATTCCTGTTGATGTTTATGTGCCTGGCTGTCCGCCACGTCCTGAAGCTTTGTTGGAAGGAATGATTATGCTTCAGAAAAAAATACAAACCGAAAATATGAAGACCAAACAAAATCCTATTGATGGATTTGACGAAGGACTTTAAATAATTATAATTATGTCTCATCAAGAATTACAAGATAAACTTACCGAATTTGACTTAGGTTTAGAATTTTCTGAAGAACCATCACAATATTTAACACTTAACGTGTCAAAAGAAAACTTACATTTTTTAATGAAAAAATTAAAATCTGATATCGATTTATCTTTTGATTATGCTTTTTGCATTACAGGAATGGATTGGGGTGAAACTTTGGGTGTTATTTATCATTTAGAATCTACCGTTCACCGTCATAATTTAGTAGTGAAAGTACAAACTGAAGATAGAGAAAATCCAACCTTAGATTCAGTTCATGATATTTGGGCAACAGCAGAATTCCACGAATTAGAAGTCTATGATTTCTTTGGTATAAAATTTAATAACCATCCAAAATTAAGACGTCTTTTTTTGACACCAGAATGGAGTGGTTATCCGTTAAGGAAAGATTATGTTGACACTGCTAACATGATTATCAAATAATTAGGTTATGACAAATACACTAAAAGATAGATTTAAAACCGAAGAGTATTTTGTAAATATGGGGCCTCAACACCCTGCGGCTCACGGTGTTTTACGCCTAATTTTGACAATTGATGGCGAGATTATTAAAAATGTTGAACCAGATTTAGGATACATTCACCGCTCTATCGAAAAAATGTGCGAGCGCGATAGCTATCAGCAAATAGTGCATTTAACTGATAGAATGGATTATTTGTCTTCGAATATTAATAACGAAGCTGTTTGTTTGGCTGTAGAAAATGGTCTTGAACTCGAAGTGAGCGATAGGGTTAAAGTTATAAGAACCATTATTGATGAATTGACACGTTTGGCATCACATTGTTTGTGGTGGGGCGTTATGGGCATGGATTTAGGTGCCTTAACTACTTACTTTTATGCTTTTAGAGATCGTGAAATGATCAATGATATTTTTGAAGAAACTTGTGGCGCACGCTTAACAATGAATTATAATGTGCCCGGTGGATTGATGTTTGACATTCATCCAAATTTTGTAAAACGCACCAAAGATTTTATCGCACATTTTAAAACCAAAATTCCAGAATACGACCGTTTGTTAACGGGAAATATAATTTTTGAGAACCGTACAAAAGGTGTGGGTATTTTAACAAGAGAAGATGCCATTGCTTATGGCGTTTCAGGACCAGTTGCAAGAGGTTCTGGTTTTTCGAGTGATGTTAGAAAACACCAACCATACAGTGCTTATGACCGCGTAGATTTTAAAGAAATCCTTTTTACCGAAGGCGACACGTACGCACGTTACAAAGTAAGGATTGCAGAAATGTGGGAATCGATGTCAATCATAGAACAATTGATTGATAACATTCCAGAAGGCGATATTCAAGCGCCTACAAAAGCCGTTATTAAATTACCAAAAGGCGAATTTTACCAACGTGTAGAAACAGCCAGAGGCGAATTAGGTGTTTACATAAACAGTACAGGAACTAAAAATCCGTATCGTGTAAAATTCCGTTCTCCTGGTTTTTCAAATTTATCCGTTTTAAACCATATTTCTAAAGGAGGTAAAATAGCAGATTTAGTTGCTATTATGGCTTCGTTTGACTTTGTAATTCCAGATATAGATCGTTAATTATAGACTATGAATTTTTTAATAATAAACATACAGTTAAGCATCACACAAATCATCCACGATTGGCTGTTTTCTGTAATGCCAGAACCCGCAGCAAATTTTACAGAATGGGTTTTAATAGCCATTGCTTATTTAGCTTTATTTGCCGTAGCTGGGTTATATTTAGTTTTGCTAGAACGTAAGGTTGCCGCTTGGTTTCAATTAAGATTGGGCCCAAATCGCGTAGGGCCTTGGGGTTTGTTGCAAACTATGGCAGATGCCTTAAAATTGGTTTCGAAAGAGTTAACAGGCACGGCAAGTGCAGATAAATTTTTATACAATTTAGCGCCTTATTTTGTTATTATAACATCTTTAATGGCCATTTCTGTTTTTCCTTTTTCAAAACAGTTTCAAGGATTTGATATCAATATAGGTGTATTTTTCCTCGTGGCGATTTCGTCAATTGGTGTTATAGGTATTTTACTTGCCGGATGGTCGAGCAATAATAAATTCGCCTTAATTGGCGCCATGCGTAGTGGTTTACAAACCGTTAGTTATGAATTATCTGTTGGTTTATCCATTTTAACGATGGTTTTATTATCGGGTTCTTTACAATTATCAGAAATTGTAGAAGTACAACGCACAGGTGGTTGGCTCATTTTACAAGGTCACATACCCGCTATTATTGCCTTTGCTATTTTTATGATTGCAGGAACTGCCGAAACGAACCGTGCACCTTTTGATTTGGTTGAAGCCGAATCTGAATTAGGTGCTGGTTTCCACACAGAATATTCTGGGATGAAATTTGCCTATTTCTTCTTAGCCGAGTTTATCAATATGTTTATCATCGCTTCCATTGCCGTAGTCATATTTTTTGGCGGATGGTTATCTCCTTTTGGCATAACAGAAAGCATCACATGGTTTCCAGAAGTGTTGTGGTTTTTAATAAAAGTATTGGTCATCATCTTTTTGATGATGTGGTTCCGTTGGACTTTCCCACGTTTGAGAGTCGATCAATTATTAACCTTAGAATGGAAATATTTATTACCCATAAACTTAGTCAATATAGTTATTATGGCAATTATAATTTGGATGAATTGGACAATTTAAAAATGATAAAATGAGTTATTTTTCAGATATATATAACGGAATGAAAACTTTGTTCACTGGTTTGAGTGTGACAGGAGGTTATTTTATTCGCGCCAGAAAAGGAAGTTTAACACAGCAATATCCCGACAATAGAGAGACCTTAAAAATGTTTGATAGGTTTAGAGGCGAAGTTGTGATGCCTCATGATGATGTTAACGAACACCGTTGTACAGGTTGTCAGGCTTGCGAAATTGCCTGCCCGAATGGCTCTATTGAAATTGTTTGGGACAGAGCCGTAGATCCCGAAACAGGGAAAAAGAAGAAAAAAATAGACAAGCATATTTATCACATGTCAATGTGTACTATGTGCGGTTTGTGTATTGAGGCATGTCCAACAGACGCTATTGTTTGGGCTCAGAATTACGAAAATTCTGTTTACGACAGGTCTTTGTTAACAAAAGTGTTAAACCAACCTGGGTCAGTTGTTAAAGCAGGAATAGAAGATTAATATTATGGAACAAATTATATTTTACATTTTAGCAGCCATCATTATTGTTTTCGCCATTGCGGCCGTAAACAGTCGGAAAATATTACATGCAGTTATTTATTTACTGTTTGTATTGGTAGCCATTTCTGGGATTTATTTCTTGGTTAATTATAACTTTTTAGCAGCCTTACAGTTGGCTATTTATGCCGGCGGTGTTATTGTGCTGATTATCTTTTCTGTGATGTTAACACACAATATAGATTCTAAACTAGATACAGCGTCTTTAACAAGTAAAATTATAGCGGGTGTTTTAAGCATTGGCGGCATAGCCACTACTTTATTTGCTATTTATACCTACCCATTTACAAGCAACGATAATTTTAAAGGCGTCGAAGTTTCTGACGTTGGTTTCAAAATGTTGAGTTTTGAAAGAGGCGGATTTGTATTGCCTTTTGAAGTTATCAGTATTTTGTTGTTAGCTATTTTAATTGGTGCTATTGTTATAGCTAAAGGACAACATTTAATAGAAGAAGAACACAAACAAAACCAATAATAATTATGATTTCGGGCATCAGCATATATCACATACTAACCCTTACAACCATCTTATTTTTTATTGGTGTTTATGGGTTTATTACACGCAAAAATTTAATTGCTATTTTAATTTCAATCGAACTGATCTTAAATGCGTCGGCTATAAATTTTGTCATTTTCAACACCTATTTGTATCCAGATATGTTACAAGGGGTGTACTATTCAATTTTTATTGTAGCCATTGCCGCAGCAGAATCGGCTTTAGCAGTTTCAATCATTGTAAGTTTTTATCGCATGTTAGCTTCTGTAGATGTAAAAGATACAGAAACCTTAAAATATTAAAAATATGAACTTTAGTTATACCATACTCATCCCTTTAATTCCACTTTTTGTATTTTTATTTGTAGGGATTTTACATACCAAACTCACACCAAAAATTGCTGGTTCAATAGGCGTTTTAGGTTTATCTACAACCACTTTATTATCGCTTTATACCGCTTATAAATACTTTTTCGAAGTGGGAAAAGTAGGCGAGGTGTACCAAACATTTATTGGCGCAAAAACCACATGGATTAATTTTACCGACACTTTACACATAGATATGGGTGTGTTGTTAGACCCTATTTCTATTATGATGTTGGTAGTGGTATCATTCATTTCGTTAATGGTTCATATTTACAGTTTAGGATACATGAAAGGCGAAGCTGGTTTTAACCGCTATTATGCTTTTCTGTCTTTATTTACTTTTTCTATGTACGGATTGGTAATAGCTACTAACATTTTTCAAATGTATATTTTTTGGGAATTGGTTGGGGTTTCATCATTCTTATTGATAGGTTATTATTACGATAAGCCATCGGCTGTAGCTGCAGCAAAAAAAGCATTTATTGTAACACGTTTTGCCGATTTAGGTTTCTTAATAGGTATTTTAATACTGTCGTATTACGCAGGCACATTCGATTTCCAAACCTTAAACGACCCACAAGGCGCCATAATTTTAAATGGCATTGGTGGTAGTTTTATGGGATTATCAGTTTTAACATGGGCATTAATTTTAATGTTTATGGGTGGTGCTGGTAAATCGGCCATGTTCCCATTACACATTTGGTTACCTGATGCCATGGAAGGTCCAACACCTGTCTCTGCTTTAATTCACGCCGCTACTATGGTAGTTGCAGGGGTTTATTTGGTGGCGCGAATGTTCCCTCTTTATTACTTTATTGATGGCGGATTTGTTCTGCAAATTGTGGCTTATGTTGGGGCGTTTACCGCGCTTTTTGCGGCCATAATTGCCTGTACACAAAACGATATAAAACGTGTTCTGGCCTTTTCAACCATGTCTCAAATTGGTTATATGATGTTGGCATTAGGCGTTTCTGGCTATGATGGTCACGAAGGTCTTGGTTATATGGCGTCTATGTTCCATTTGTTTACACATGCCATGTTTAAAGCCTTATTATTCTTGGGTGCTGGTTCGGTTATTCATGCAGTTCACAGTAATTTAATGAAAGATATGGGCGGTTTACGTAAATATATGCCCATTACAAATATCACTTTTTTAATAGCCGCTTTGTCAATTTCTGGATTCCCTTTTACATCAGGTTTCTTTAGTAAAGACGAAATTTTGGCAGCCGCTTTTGAGCAGAATAAACTCCTTTACTTTGTAGGTTTATTTGTAGCAGGATTGACGGCATTTTATATGTTCCGCATTTATTTTAGTATTTTTTGGGGGAAAGATAGAGACTATAAACACGCGCCTCACGAGTCGCCTTTAACAATGACAATTCCTTTAATCTTGTTGGCAATTTTAAGTATTGCACCAGGTTATATTCACTTTAGCGATTTTATTTCTGCAGACAGAACCAGTTTTGTAGCCCATTTAGATTTTCCTTTAGCCATAACAGCTGTTGTAACAGGTTTGATAGGTATCTTAGTAGCTTTTGTTTTCTATAAAAAAGAAAGCAACATCCCCGAAAGGGCCACAAAAGCATTTGGCGCCATTTATACTTGGGCGTATCATAAATTCTATATTGACGAATTATATCTGTTCGTTACCAAAAAAATCATCTTTAATGTTGTATCAGCTTCATTTGCTTGGTTTGATAAAAAGGTGATAGATGACGGTATGATTGGTATTGGTAATGCCACTATCAATTCATCCGATAAGATTAAAAAATTACAATCAGGTAAATTTCAAGACTACGCCACATGGTTTGTTGTTGGCGCCATAGCTTTGGTATTATACTTTTTATATAAAAATTAAATAGAGCGATCAATGGATATATTATCACTTTTTGTAGTAGCGCCAATAATTACAGTAGCTGCGCTATTATTCACAAAAAATTTACAACAATCTCGTGTCGTAGCTTTGATAGGAAGTTTGGTGCAGTTTGGCATGTCAATAAATTTAATATTTGCCTATTTAGCCGAACGCGCTACCGGGAATACTTCAATAATGGTATTTACCAAAAGCGTGGTATGGTTTAAAAGTTTGAATATTCGTTACGATATTGGTGCCGATGGCATCACGGTATTTATGATTATTTTGGCGTCGCTTGTAGTTTTGGCAGGCGTGTTTATTTCTTGGAAAATTAAAGATTTACCAAAAGAATTCTTTATCTCACTAATAGTTTTGGCCACGGGCGTTTACGGATTCTTTATCTCGTTAGACCTCTTTTTAATGTTCTTATTCTTTGAAGTTGCAGTGATTCCGATGTACTTATTAATTGGTATTTGGGGTTCTGGACCAAAAGAAAAATCGGCCATGAAACTAACCATTATGTTAATGGGTGCTTCGGCTTTATTATTGGTTGGCTTATTAGGACTTTATTTTTATTCAAGTCCAGATGGCAATTACACCTTTAATATTTTAGAAATCGCCAAAGTCAACATTCCAGCACAAGTACAACATTATTTATTTCCTGTGGTGTTTATAGGTTTTGCTGTTATTGGCGCGCTATTTCCTTTTCATACATGGTCACCTTCTGGTCATGCTTCTGCACCAACGGCTGTGTCTATGTTACACGCAGGTGTTTTAATGAAATTAGGTGGTTATGGTGTTTTTAGAGTAGCCATGTATTTGTTGCCAATTGGCGCAAAAGAATGGTCTTGGTTCTTTATTATACTATCAGTTATTGGTGTTGTTTACGGTGCCTTATCGGCCATCAAACAAACCGATTTAAAATATATTAATGCTTATTCTTCTGTGAGCCATTTAGGTTTGGTATTGTTCGCTTTATTGATGTTAAACAAAACAGCTTGGAACGGCGCCATATTACAATCGCTTTCTCACGGATTTATGACAGCCTTATTCTTTGCTTTAATCGGGATGATTTACGAACGGGCACACACACGCGATGTGCGCGAATTGGGAGGCTTGTTAAAAGTGATTCCTTTTATATCCGTCATTTATGTTATTGCCGGTTTGGCCTCTTTAGGCTTGCCTGGTTTTAGCGGATTTGTAGCCGAGATGACCATTTTTGTTGGGGCATTTCAAAATGTAGATATATTCCATCGGGTGGCAACCATATTGGGTGTTACCGTTATTGTTATTACCGCTGTTTATATTTTAAGAGTGGTGGGTATGATGTTGATGGGGCCTCTTAAAAAAGAAGAATATCGCGATTTTCCAAAAGCGACTTGGTATGAGAAAACAGGTATATTTTTGATGTTAATCCCTATAATCATTATCGGTACCACACCATTGTGGATTTCAGATATTATTATGGAGAGCATCAAACCATTTATAGAACGCATGTTATAATTTTTAGAAGATGAATTTAGAAATGTTTTTAAAAATGCAAAACGAACTACTTTTGGTAGGCTTGTTACTTGCAGTACTTATAGGAGAAATCATCACTTCTCAAAAATCAAAAGTAAAGCTCATTAATGTTACCATTATTGGTTTTGCTCTTGTAACCCTTATCGGATTTATCTACCAGCCCACACAAGGCAGTATTTTTGGTGGCATGTTTCGTACAAATGCGCTCATACAATTGCTTAAAAACGGTTTAAATGTAGGTGTGTTAATTATTTTGATGCAATCTGCAGGATGGTTAAAAGAGAGTTTAGTCCCACAAAAAAAATCGGCAGAATTTTTTATGCTCATGTTTTCATCCGTTATCGGATTGAACTTTATGATATCATCAGGCGATTTCTTAATGTTTTATGTGGCCTTAGAATTGTCTACCTTACCCGTAGCCGCTTTAGCTTCTTATAACGCTTACAAACGTCAATCAGCCGAAGCTGGTATCAAACTGATTCTATCGGCAACCCTAGCAAGCGGATTGGCCTTATTTGGCATCTCTTTTTTATATGGTGCCACAGGGGCGCTTTACTTTGATGACATGGCCAATTTATTACAAATGTCAAACCTCACCATTTTAGGTTTGGTGTTCTTTTTTGCCGGATTAAGTTTTAAAGTATCACTTGTGCCTTTCCATTTCTGGACAGCCGATGTTTACGAAGGATCACCAATAAACGTTACCTCATACTTATCGGTTATCTCAAAAGGTGCCGCTGTTTTCATCATGATGTTTATCTTGTTTAACGTGTTTAAAGCGTTTACTTCTATATGGCAACCTATGTTATACGGTGTGGCAATTGCCACCATGTTTGTAGGGAATTTATTTGCACTGAGACAACAAAATTTAAAACGCTTCTTGGCTTTTTCTTCTGTAGCTCAAGCCGGATTTATGCTCTTAGGTATTCTTAATGGCGGGGTGTTAGGTGCCACGTCTGTTGTTTATTTTGTGTTGGTGTATATGTTCTCTAATTTAGGTGCTTTTGGTGTGGTACAAGCCATTTCTCATAAAACAGGCAAAGAAAATATGAAAGATTACGAAGGCCTCTACAGAACAAACCCACTATTGAGTTTGATTATGATGTTAGGTCTGTTTTCGTTAGCCGGAATTCCACCCGTTGCCGGATTCTTTGGCAAGTTCTTTTTGTTTACCGCTGCTGCCGGAAAAGGCTATTATATCTTGGTATTTATTGCTGTAGTAAACGCAACCATTTCTCTTTATTATTATTTAAAAGTAATACGCGCCATGTTTTTACGTGTGTCAGACAACCCGATTCCTTATTTTAAAAACGATATTTTTATGAAATTAGGTTTGGCTTCAGCCGCCGCAGGTATTTTAGTTTTAGGTTTGTACAGCCCTTTATTTGAGTATGTTCAAAGCATTAGTAATTTAATTTTTAATTAAAAAGTTATGGCATTAGCAGGAAAACACAGTTTTGGAACGATTGGCGAAACACGCGTTACTTTTGTTGAAAAAAAGATAGAAGAAGGCCGCAAAGACTTTTTAAAAGCCTTACTAGAATTAAACGGATTTGAAGTTGTTGTTGAAGAAGAAAAACGCAAAACAGACGAAGACCCACAACTCTATACCGTTGCCGTAACCGATATGACTTTTAACCCCACTGTTTGGGTTTTTAGCCGCCGTTTAAAAACTGCCGATGGCCATAAAGTAACCCAAGATTATTGGAACCAAGTAGGCACAGCAACCAAACCACAATATTGGAAAAATAACTAAGATTTAAAATTTACCGATAGTAACATAACAACCTCGTAGGTTTTAAAAATCTGCGAGGTTTCTTTTACAAAACAGTTTAATCTATAGCACTGATTTCCCATTTTTTTTCCATTCAAAATCAATACTCTAAAAGTTCTAGCTTATTTGTATTTTAGCGCACAGAAACATCCTATAAATAGCAATTAACTGGCATGAGTATTTTAAAAAATATCGATGTATTAAGACGGGGCTTAATGCATGTAATAACCAAAAACATTGGCAATTCAAATCACACCCACAAGGTTGATTTAAATGGGGAAGTTGCTGTTAAGCGGGTTTTAATTTGCCGTCCCAATCACAGGTTAGGAAACCTGTTGTTAATGACACCAATTGTAGAAGAGGTTATAGCTACTTTTCCAGACTGTAAAATTGATCTTTTTATAAAAGGCAATTTAGGACCTATTATCTTTAAGAATTACGACAATGTTGAGAACATTATTCACCTGCCAAGAAAAGCTTTTAAAGAATTATTAAATTATTTTAAAGTTTGGATATCTATTAAAAAACAACGCTATGATTTGGTTATAAATGTGGTAACGGGTTCGTCATCTGGCAGGCTTGCTACTAAATATTCAAATTCAAAATATAAAGTTTTTGGTGATGTTGCAGAAAAAGACCAATCTCAATATGACAATTACGCACATATAGCCAAAAAACCAGTGTATAGTTTTAGAGACTATTTTAAAAATTTGGAGACCGTAAAAAACAAAATAGATGTGCCGTCAATAAATCTAAAATTAAGCGCAGACGAAATTGCCGAAGGCAAAAAAATAGTCAACTCATTGGTGGATAAAAATAAAAAAACGATTTGTATTTTCACTTTTGCCACAGATGACAAATGCTATTCTGAAGCTTGGTGGTTAATTTTTTATGATAAATTAACAACAACATTCCCCGATTATAACATCCTTGAAGTGTTACCTGTAGAAAATATTTCGATGATAAACTTTAAAGCACCCTCATTTTACAGTAAAGATATTCGTGAAATTGCGTCGGTATTTGCCAATACGGCCATTTTTATTGGTGCCGATAGCGGTATTATGCATTTGGCTAGTGCTGCACAAATACCAACTGTTGGCTTGTTTTCGCGCTACAATCAAAATGAATATCAGCCCTATAATAACAACAGCATCGCTGTTAATACCAATCTTATTTATGATGTTGCCTGTGTTAAAATAGTAAAAGACATTCTTGATAAACAATAATTTAAATGACTTTGATAGGGAAAAATAAAAAATTCAATTTATTCATTATTGGCCTTGTCATTATCAATCTGCTGCAATCGTTTTTAACACCTGTTATTAAAGATGAGGCTTATTACTGGAGCTGGTCACAGCATCTAGATTGGGGCTTTTTTGACCATCCACCCATGGTGGCATTTATCATAAAATTGAGTTCTTTTTTCTTTACTGGAGGCCTAGGAGTCAGATTTATAACAGTGTTGCTAAGTGCATTGATGGTTAAAGTTATTTGGGAATTAATTCCCGAAAAAAATAAGGAACACAAATATGCTGAATTGATATTTTTTACGATTCTGTTTTCGATGCCCTTCTTTAATCTTTATGGTTTTGTAACAACGCCAGATGCGCCACTCCTTTTTTTTAGCGCCCTCTACTTATTGGCCTTTAAGAAAATTGAAGAAAAAGACAATTTATTTAATATATTATTTTTAAGTTTTGCAGCTGCATTATTGATTTATACAAAATATTTTGGAGGCATTGTTATTTTATTAAGCATTCTATTTAAACCAAAATTATTATTAAAAAGAAGTTCTTATATTGCTGGTATCGTGTCGTTAATATTATTAGCGCCTTATATTTTTTGGTTGTATAAAAACGATTTTATCACTTTAAATTACCACCTTTTTCAAAGAAAATCTATTGGGTATTTTCAACCCAAATTTGTTTACGGCTATGTGCTGGGGACTTTAGGGGTTTTAAATCCGGGACTTATAATATTACTCCTTATTCAGATTTTTAAGAAAAAAATCGCATCTGATAAGCAAAGCACATTTATGATGCGGATGTTTGTTGGGTATCTGTTATTCTTTTTAATATATTCATTCAGAAGTTGGATAGAAGGCCATTGGGTGGCTTTCGCTACAATTCCAATGACTATTTTGTTGTACAATTTATCTGTTTTAAATCCTAAGGTATTATCAAAAGTAAAATATATTGGCATCGTCAGTATTGTCCTCATTTTTGCACTTAGGATAGTGTTGGTATTACCACTTCCTTTAAAAACGGAATTCCATATTCAAAAGAAAGATTATTATGAATCTATAGATAAGTTTGCAGCAGATAGGGTTGTTATTTTTATAAATTCTTATCAAAATGCTTCTAAATTTAATTTCTATACTGCTAAAAGATCCTTTTCGGTGAATGACATTTTTTATCGTAAAAACCAATACGATTTATGGCATTTTGCGGATGAGATAGAAAATAAAAAAGTCATTTTTATTGGTGCAGGATCTTCCTCATTTACAGATAGCACAAAATTAGTAACGGGCGATTATGTAAAATATAAAGAGGTTGACAATTTCCGTTTAATAGGCGCATTAAAAGCCACTATGAGTAATCCTATAAAAACGATTTATAGCAATCAAGCGGAGCATCTACAAGTGACAATATATAATCCTTATACTTACAATTTAGATCTAAATAAAGAGAACACACCTTATCAAATAGCACTAAATCTCGAAAAAGATAATAAAAATAATATTGTACCACTAAGTTTTGAAGATTCACAGAAACTTATGGCTAATCTTAGTAAGACTATAGATGTAAGTTATAACTTAAATAATATTAAAGAGGGACATTACAAATTGTCAATAGTCATCAAAGATGACTATCTTTATTATAGGCAGATTAGTAAAAAATACAAAGTAGAAGTTAAAAGTGCACTACCAGATTAAATCAACGCCAATCTTTTTTGTGTGATATAATCGTACAAAATTTTATCAACAACCTGTTGTGTTTCATTAGGGAACTGGAGTTGTACTTTATCAGGATTGTCAATCCAATTTTTAATAAGCACAATGTTTTTCTTTTTCAAGGATTTTAAAACAGGAACGCCCAAATCACTTAAAGCCGCAGCGTTAAAATGCTGTTCGTATTGATTTTTCATTGGAATGACTAGCAACTTTTTCTTTAAATAAATGGCTTCTGCTGGGGTTTCAAATCCGGCACCACATAATACGCCTTTACATGAAGCCATGCTTTTCTCAAATTTTTCACTATCAATTGGGTTGATATACACATTCTTTTTTTGATAGTATTCTTTGGTGTTTTTTGAAAAAACTTTCCATTTTACGCCTTTAATTTTAGAAAGGATTTTGATAATATTTTCATCAGAATAGGCGGGTAAATAAACTGTATAATGGTCTTTTTCTGTACGTTTTAACAAACGGATGTCACTTCTAATAATAGGCGTATAGATTTTAGCATCGTATTTTTTAAAATGAAAGCCATAATTAAAATGGCATCTGGCGTAATATTTTAAAATAAAATGTCCGATAAGATCGATATGAAAAGGTTTCGGAACATTTTTAAAAAACAAAGAACCTTGATGACTTAAAGACACACTTTTTACACCTTTAAGCTGACAAGCCCAAGCAGAAATGGGTTCGAAATCGTTTATAACCAAATCGTATTTTTCTACAGGGCAGTTCCGAATTTCTTTTATAAGGTTAAAAAGAGAGTTGTTTTTTATTGTTTTATAGTAATCTATACCGCCATTTTTTCCAAAATAAAAACTTAAACCCCTATAGATATATTTTATTTTATAAGGCAAAATTATTTCGGCTTGTGTGCCGCTTACTAAAACATCAACCTGTCCTCTGTTGAGCAATTTTGGTAATATTTCTTTGGCTCTGCTTGAATGTCCGTTGCCCGTGCTTTGTATGGCGTATAATATTTTCATCAAACAGTAAAATTAAAATCGGCTAGTAACTGACTAAATATTTCTTTTGAAGATTTGTCTAATAAATCTGAGTCATCTAATATTTGAGTCTCCTTAGATGTGTAATGTGCCTCAGAATAATGATAGATTTTCCAGCTTTTATCGCAATATTCTAAAGCGGTTAAATTCTCTACCCAATCGCCAGAATTTAAGTAAGTAACAGTGCCATTTGACGTTTTTATATCTTTAATGATGGGCTGATGGATATGCCCACAAGCAACATAATTGTAATTTTTATCTATGGCGATGTTTGCTGCGGTAAGCTCAAAATTATCTATGAATTTCACGGCAGATTTCACACCATCTTTAATCTTTTTTGAAAGTGATACTTTGCCACGTCCAAACAAAGAACTTATATAATTTACCAAAGTGTTTATTAGGATAAGTAGGTCATATCCTTTGCCGCCAAGTTTTGCCAACCATTTGGTGTGTTTCATCGTTACATCAAAAACATCGCCATGAAAAAACCACGCTTTTTTACCATCCAATTCTAATACAACTTTATTTCTTATTGAAAATGAGCCTATTTCAAAATCAACAAATTTTCGCAACATTTCGTCATGATTCCCTGTGATGTAATAAACCGCTTTCCCCTCAGAAATCCAGCCAATAATATATTTAATGACCTTCATATGTGCTTTTGGCCAATAGCGTTTGCTAAATTGCCAAATGTCAATAATGTCGCCATTTAGAATGACCTTTTCGGGATTTATACTTTTTAAGTAATGTAAAAGTTCTTTGGCATGGCATCCGTAAGTGCCAAGATGCACGTCAGAAATAACAACAAGATCAATTTTTCTTTTCTGATTTTTTTTATCCACGTATCACTTATAATTGTAGCGCAATTAATGAATTTAGTATTATTAAAGGGTTTTGTAAATATTAAATATTAGTTATTAATTGATTGCATTTTTCTGTTAATGTTAAGAAATAATATTTAAAAGTTACAATTATACAAGAGGCATGTTAGCCATGCCTACTTTAAAAATTAATATATTTGCAAATAGAATAAATATGATATAAAAATGAGTGGACATAGTAAATTTGCCAATATAAAACACAGAAAAGGAGCACAGGACGCTAAAAGAGGTAAAATATTTACCAGAATTATAAAAGATATTACCATTGCCGTTAAAGAAGGTGGTGGTCCAGATGCAGATACAAATCCGAGTTTGCGTCGTGCTATTGCCAATTCAAAAGGTGCTAATATGCCAAAAGACACGGTAGATCGTGCTATTAAAAAGGCTTCTGGTGCTGATGCCGCAAATTATCAAGAACTAACTTTTGAAGGATATGGCCCTAATGGCATCGCCTTTTTTATAGAATGTTTAACAGATAATACCAATAGAAGCGTGGCCAATGTGCGTTCAATTTTCAGTAAAAATGGTGGTGAGCTAGGTAAAAACGGCTCTTTAGAATTTATATTCGACAGAAAAGGTGTTTTTAATTTAGATCGTACCGCTTTAGAAATGGACGTAGAAGAATTAGAAATGGAATTAATTGACGGCGGTGCTCAAGATTTTGAAGTTGAAGATGATATTATTACCGTTTACACCGATTTCTCTGATTTTGGTTTGATGTCTACGACACTAGAAAAACTAAATATAGAACCTAAAAGTGCCGAATTAGAGCGGATTCCAAATGACACAAAAGAATTGCCTTTGCACAAAGCGCAATCTATTTTAAATTTGGCCGAAAATTTTGAAGAAGATGATGATGTTCAAAATGTGTTTCATAATTTAGAAATCACAGACGAACTAATCGCATCATTAGAATAAAACAGTAATTTTAAACTGACTCAAATGTCATATTGAGCGCAGTCGAAATATCTTGCTTATTATAATTTAAAATTCTAAAATTTTCACAAAGCAAAAAAGCCTCTATTTAGAGGCTTTTTTGTTAAATGCTAAGTGCAAATTATTTTTCTTTCTTGTCCTCCATATAGTGATTGCCAATTAAAAAGGCACCACCAAAGAAGAAAATCATCGAAAAGTAAGCCACCTCTTCTGGTAAACTTGTAGTTTCGGCAATTATTGAGCCTATCAATAGACCTATAGCTACACCAACGGCTAACATTCCGAATTTTAAGGTATAACCTTTGTTTTGTTTTTTTGTTAAAAACATTGAGGCGTCGGCCCCCTTATCAATCATAGATAGTCGCTCTTTGTTTCGTGTTGTTAAAAACACATAAAAAACGCCAAAAATACAGGCAAAAACAATTAATGGAATTAAAATAGCTTCATTCATTTTATAAGATTTTTAAATTAATATTCTGTTTCATAACCTATGACGCTTATATTTAAATTTGGGTTACAAAAAATCAAGAAAAATTTATTTTTACTTAATTCTGTAACCTATTTTGTAATTTGTACGTCTTAATAGTAACATGTCAAATAACCAAGATCAAATATACATTGCCAAAGTGTTGAGTGGTAACACACAAGCCTATACTTATTTGGTAGAGACTTACAAAGATTATGTCTTTACTATTGCGGTTAATATTGTTAAGAGTAGAGAAGATGCCGAAGATATTGCACAAGATGTATTTATAAAAGCTTTTAAACAATTGCACACCTTTAAAGGCGATTCTAAATTTTCGACTTGGCTTTATTCCTGTCATTCAAATTAACACAGGAAAAGGCTGTCATTTAGAAAGCGATATGGTTTATAGCGCCGTTAAAAAATTAGACATTCAGAACAATGCGGTTTTAATGATAGAAAATGTGGGTAATTTGGTGTGTCCTTCTATGTTTGATTTGGGCGAAAGCAAACGCGTTGTTATCATCAGCACAACAGAAGGCGAAGACAAGCCTATAAAATATCCCGATATGTTTCATACGGCAGATATTTGCATTATCAATAAAATAGATTTGCTGCCTTACGTTAATACGGATGTGAATAAACTTAAAAATTACGCTTTACAAGTGAATCCTAATTTACAATTTTTCGAAGTTTCGGCTACAAAAGGGATAGGTATGGATGAATGGTATGGCTGGTTAAAATCACAAATTCAAAACTTTAAATCTTAAATCAACATGTGTTTATCAATACCAGGAAAATTAATAGAAATCACGGCAGAATTAGATAAAACCTTTAGATTGGGTAAAGTATCGTTTGATGGCATCATAAAAGAAGTAAGTTTAACATTGGTGCCAGAAGCCAATGTGGGTGACTATGTTTTGGTTCATGTAGGCGCTGCCATTTCTACAATTGACGCAATTGAAGCTAAAAAAACTTTCGACCTATTAAAACAACTCGACGAACTTCATGAGTTAAATCCCGAATAGATTTATAATTGATAGCTAGATTCAACTATTAAGTGCACCAGCGTGGTTA
>JABMNH010000040.1 GCA_013205245.1 Flavobacteriales bacterium
CAATTAATATATTAAATATTTCTATTTAAGCTAGAATTAAATTTTGTTTCAAAAAATTTAATTTTCATATTAAAAATAAGGTCGTTAATCGTATGTCCTTCTTCTTCTTTTGTATTGCCTTTTTTTAAATAGTTTGAATTACTTTTAAAAGAAAAAGTTGTTGGAATAGGTCCGTTTTCAGGTACATCTTGTGAATATAAATGCCATTTTGCATCAATACTTGCAATCGCTATTAATTCATATTCCTTATCTGATATTTTTACAACTTTTGTAGACCATTTTACAGGCTTTAAAATTTGAGCGTTACCTGTTGCAAAAACAAATAACGAAAGCAATAATATAAGTTTATTCATCTGTTTAAATTTTATTTTTTTAAAGGGTTGTTCTTAATTAAACAACCCTTTTTTTATCCCCTTTAATTTTTTATTTACTGACTCTAATTAATTCAAACAATCTGGACTATAATAAAAGTATGATAGAGGATACTATTTTATTTTAAAGGGCCGCCATTTTCATCAAAAGACCCTGATTTTATGATTATTAATTTGTCTAAATTTATATATTTTTTGATAGCGGTATTCACTTGTTCTAAAGTCACTGCTTCAATATCTTTTGGATATTGGTCTATATAACTTGGATCTAAACCACGTTCAACAAAACTTAATAAAGCTCCTACTAATCCGCCAGTGGTAGATAAGCCCACTTTAAAACTTCCTGTAAGATTTGTTTTGTTTGTTGCTAACTCTTGTTCTGTAACCCCATTATTTACCCAGTTTTTGACTTCCACCATAGTTGCATCCAATCCTTTTTGGAATAATGAAGGATTAAAAGTAGCTCCGATTTTCCAGTAACCGCCGGTATTCGTATGTCCTGAATGACTTGCATTAATACCATAAGTTAAACCGTCTCGATCTCTAACGGTCATCATTAATCTTCCTGAAAAACCACCTCCTAAAATATTTGTCCCAATATAGAAGGGCATAAAATCTTTGTCTCTTCTTTCAATACCAGTATATTGACCTATATACATTTGGGCGCTTGGTTTTTGTGGTATCGTAATGATTTTTGTCAAAGCATCGGCCTTCGTTGGCTCTTTAAAAGTTGCTTTATCTGTTAAACCGCCTTTCCAACCTTTAAAAGAATTGGTGATGGATACATAGAGTTCCTTTGTATTTATATCTCCTACTGCCACTAAATGCATTCCTGCGGGACCAAAATAAGTTTTGTGAAAGGCTTTTAAATCTTCAACAGTAACTGCTTCCATATTTTTAATAGTTTCTTCTATACCTGTTTCATAATTTGGATGACCCACAGGATATATCGCTTGAGAAAGCGCAATTGAAGCTTGAGTTCCCGGATCTATTAACCCCTGTTTTAAATTGTTAATATTTCGATCTTTTAAAAGTGTAAACTCTTTAGTATCAAATAATGGATATCTAAGTTCTTCTGATAATAAGGACATAACCGTATTAACATCTTTCTTAAGACATTTAAAACCTATATTAACCGTATAGGTTGATGCACTTACCCTAATAGAAACACCTAACTTTTCTAGCTTTTCTGAGAATTTAAACTTGTCGTTTTTAGTGGTTCCTTTGCTTAACATTTGCATGGTCAAACTTGGTACAGTTTCGTTCCCTTTGGTATTTAGATAATTTCCTATTGGGAAACTTGCACTTACCGTCACGAAATCTTTCGCCCCGGTTTTAGCCGTAATTACATCAATTCCGGCCACTTGTTTTCTTTCAAATTTTTCTCCTTTTGCTGAAATTTCTATTGTTTCATAAGCAGATGCAGTTTCTGCGTTGGTATGATTCGCAGTTGCATTTTGAGAATTTGATTCAAAATAACATGTTTCTAAATCAGCAGATCTGTAAAAATATTTATTGTTATTGGCGGTAAAGTTTGCCGGCTGTGCTTCATTTTGTTGATTTGCACCCGGTATTTGAGGCACAAAGTAACCTGTGGTGCTCTGGTCTTCATCTAAATAAGTATTTGCTACCCGTTTTACATCTTCTGCGGTCACTTTGCTTAGTCTTTCAACTCCTGTGATATAATCTTTCCAGTCACCGCCAGCAATAGCCTCGGTAAGCTGGCCTGCAATAGAACCAGAGCCATCTCTAGATAAAATGGTTTGTGCATTTATTTTTGCTGAAATCCGATCTACATCTGATTGTAATACCCCCTCTTTTTTTATTTTTTCTACCATTGCCAACATTTGTGAATTGATGTCTTGGTGATTCTTATCTGGGGTAAAGCCCAAGGTAATATTAAACAAACCGACTTCTTTAAAGTTAGACGCATCAGCATATCCAAAAATAGCTATACCTTGATCTATAAATGTTTTATTAATAACTGATGATGTACCACTTCCTATGATTTCACTTAAAACATTTAATGCTGGTAAGTCGTTATGCAAACTTCCTGGGATTTTATAAGCTATTGACACAATAGCTTGTTGCCCTGGTTTTTTGATTGTAATTCTTCTTGGCCCTAATTGCTCTGGCTCCGTTGTATAAGGCTGAGGCATCTCATGCGGTGCCTTTGTGATTTTGCCAAAATATTTATCAACTAGGCTAAATAGATTGTCTTTTTGAAAATCACCAATAATGGTCAATGTGGCATTATCTGGCCAATAGTATGTATTGTAAAATTTTCTTAAGACTTCAATTGGCATATTTTCAATATCCGAACGCCAACCAATAGTATTATGATGGTAAGGGTGGGCCATATAAGCAGTTGCCCAAATTTCTTTGCTTAATAATCTGTTAGGGTTATTTTCGCCACGTTCAAACTCGTTACGAACTACGGTCATTTCTGCATCTTTATCTTCTTTTAACAATAAAGAATTACGCATTCTATCTGATTCTATATGAAGGGCTGTCTCTATTTTATCACTCGGTATGGTTTCGTAATAATTGGTTCTGTCGTACCATGTCGTTGCATTCATTTGAGCTCCCATACCTTGTAACACACTAAAAATAGCGTTTCCATTTCTTTTATTAAATGTTGGGGTACCTTTAAAATTTAAGTGTTCGAGTAAATGGGTAGAACCTGTATTTCCCGGCACTTCGTGTTTAGAACCTACCCGATATACTATTTGTACCGTTACGACAGGTGCAGAATTATCCTGAACTAATAATATTTTCATACCATTGGGTTCATAAAGGTATTCTTCAATGCCGCTTATTTCTTGAACAAAAATATATTTTGGATTTATTGATTGCCCATATGAGGCCAAGGTGTTTAAGCACAAGAATAAAATAATAACAGTGAGCTTAATTTTTATTTTTATCAATTTTTTCAGTTTTAATAAGGGTATTATTTCTTGTTGTTTTATTAAGATTCTCATCAATAAAAGTTCTAATATCTTTGGATGAGGGCCTTGGCGCATGTTGTGAAATTATTTTTCCTTCAGCATCTAGCATGATAGACCTAGGAATCAACCCCACGCTATAATATTTCATGAATTCAGATTCTAAACTATTATCTGCCAACAATTGTATGCCTCCCACATTTTTTGCAGGAACCATCGTTCTCCATTTATCATATTCATTTATAGCATCGATAGAAATGTTTACAAACACAATATTTTCATTGTCTTTATATTCCTTAATAATCTCTGTTAAATAAGGCATTTCTTTTATGCAAGGCCCACACCAGGTTGCCCATACTTCTATGTAGACTAATTTGCCCTCCAAGTCCTTTAATGCCGTTTTTCCTCCTTTATGATTTTCATAATCAAAACCTATAGAGGTCATTTCTGGCTTGGTATTGAATACAGACTTATATCTTGATGTCAGTTTTTCCTTCATATCTTCTGCTGTTAACATACCCATAATTTCAATATAATCTTTTTCTAAATTTTCGTTTTTAGCATTCATTTGTTTAAAAAGCATAGATGTAATATAATCTTTGATTTTAGTGCTTTTGAGATCTTTAACATGCAATTTTGTATATTCAATAATTGAAAAATTGGGATCATTCTTCAAAGCATCTGCCGATTTAAGCCTCCAGTTTTCAATGACCATATTCATATAACTTTTGTCATTCATAAATGACTCCTCATCACTAATATCCATTTTTTTAATAGGTTCATAATAATCTTCAGGAACTACAGGGTGCTGTTGGGTATGATAAAAATTAAACCTGTCATAACTGTTCCTTGTTTGTAAATAATCGTTTTCAATGATTTTCATTTGAAATTCATTATCTTCCTTTTCTAAACCCGCTTGTTCCAATAACGCTAAAAACGCCGTTTTTTCCTTTTCAATTTTAAGCATAAAATCAGCTATTGGAACTA
>JABMNH010000041.1 GCA_013205245.1 Flavobacteriales bacterium
TGTCGGGGTGGCAGGATTCGAACCTGCGACCTCCGCGTCCCAAACGCGGCGCGATAACCGGGCTACGCTACACCCCGAATGGTTACCTTCAAGAAATCTTTTGATTCCTCTTTTTAATTTAATAATTAAATATCAAATTAAATTGCGGAGAGACAGGGATTCGAACCCTGGCGACAGTTACCCGTCGACAGATTAGCAATCTGCTCCATTACCACTCTGGCACCTCTCCTTTTTTATTTTACAAAGAACTTAATTTTTGCGAGTGCAAATGTATTATTTGTATTGGTATTTAACAACATTTTTTAGATTTATTATTCGGGATATTCAATCCTTAAATGATAGATGTTTTTAAGCTTCTTTTTAATCACTTTTTTGATGCTTTCAATCTCTTTAAAAGTGATGTCGGCATTCATAAATTGCTTTTGATCCATTTGGCCATTAATAATTTTTTCGACCAATTTATCAATAGATAAACCTGTTGGATCCTTTAAACTTTTAGATGCGGCCTCGCAGGCGTCACACATCATTAAAATAGCTGTTTCTTTTGAAAAAGGAATTGGACCAGGATATCTAAAATCATCTTCGTTTAAATCACCTGTATTGGCTTCTTCTTCTAGCTTGTAAAAATAATAAGTAAGTGATGTGCCGTGATGTGTGCGTATAAAATCGATGATTCTATCGGGTAAATTGTTTTTCTTAGCCAACTCAATGCCTTTAATAACATGATCTATAATGATTTTGGCACTGTCTTTTGGCGATAAATCGAAATGAGGATTTACACTCGTAGATTGGTTTTCTGTAAAATACATGGGATTTAACATTTTACCAATATCATGATACAGTGCGCCAGTACGCACCAACATAGCATTTGCATTTATTTCTGTAGCCGATGCTTCGGCTAAATTGGCAACTTGTAAAGAATGCTGAAAAGTACCAGGTGCTTTTTCTGATAACTCTCGTAATAATTTTGAGTTAGAATCGGCCAACTCACGCAAAGTTTCATCAGAAACCAAACCAAAGATTTTTTCATAGAAAAATATCAGCGGAAGCACAAATAAAGTCAATACCCCATTTACAGCAAATAACTCAAATTTTAAAAGTTCTAAATTACCCGCATTACCTTCTTTTATTACCGAAAAGGCGAAGTAGGCTATAAAATAAACGATGGTAATTTGGCTTACCGATATAAACAGATTGGCGCGTTTATAAAGCTCAGAAACCGTTAAAATAGTGACGATACCTGCAATGATTTGGAGAAATAAAAACTCAAAACTATTGGGTACAATAAAACCTAATAACAGCACTGTTAATACATGCGCAAACATGCCCAATCTGGCATCAAAAAAAGCTTTTAAAACCAGCGGCAGTATAACTAAAGGCACTATATAGACGTAATTAGATTTGAATTTTATGACAAGCGTGGTAAGTAAAACCATGAGTAATACGTTAAAAAATATAAAAGTGACTTTTACATTGTTTTCGTAAATTACAGGGCGGTATTTTTGAATAAACAGTAACAACATTAGCATTGCCAGAGCTACCAAAATTGTGTATCCAAAAACAATCCAATTATAGTTAGATTGACTCCATAATTGCGATTCGTATTCATTTTTTAGAGAATTTAACATTTCTAGACTTTTACCTTCCACCACATCGCCTTGTGAGATTATGCGCTCTTTTTCGGCTACAAATCCCTTTGTATAAGAAATGTTTTTATAGGCTTCGTTTAAAGCTTTATCGGTTAAATCTTTGTCATAAAATATATTGGGTTTTAAAATATCGTAAAATAAAGCACTTAGTGGGGTTCTAAATTCTATAAAGTTACTTTTTGAAAAGTAAGAATCAAGCGTTTGTTGTAAATTTTGAGTTTTTAGCAAAGTGTTATAAAAAACATCATTTGCTGTATTATTTGTGATAAGGGTAACTTCTTTATTTTGCTGTATTACAGCACTATTATCATCTAAATAACCACGACTATAAATAGCTTTTAAAAAATCTTTTCCAAAATTTATAATGCGATTTGTATCGGCATTAATAAAAATAGAATCTTGTAATAAATTAATAATTTTAGCATCGAAATCTGCATTTACATCACTAACAACATCTAAATTATTTCTAAAAAAGAATTTTAAGTTGCTTTTTAAGGCTTCCTTTTCTGAGGCTATTTCTGCGTTAGATTTTTGAATACCAAAATCGAATGGGGCATAAAAATTTTCGTATTGCCAAGGCTTTCCTTTTCTGAATTCGTATTTAAACTGACCTCCTTTTGGAAACAGGTAAATTATTGACACAGTAGTTATTATTAAAAGGAATACCTTGTAAACTAAAGAATGATTTTGATATATTTTGTTGATAAAATTTTTCACGTATCTAACTTTTTTATACCCTTAAATTAATAAAAATAAGCATGTCTATTCTGACTTAATTTTTGGTAAAAAATTAATAAGTATCAAAAATAGTCTTTTTTGAAAAATTACAATTGGTATTTTAGTTTTTAATATATAATATGGTGCACAGATTTAAACCATCTACTTTCTGTATTTAAGTTAAAATCCGTATTTTCGCATAAGATTTAAACATCTAAAATTATAAAATAATGAGTAAAAAAATAGTTATAGTTGCGGCTGTTCGCACACCAATAGGCAGTTTTTTAGGAAGCCTATCTAGTATTCCTGCTACCAAATTAGGTGCTATAGCCATTAAAGGTGCACTTGATAAAATTAATTTAGAACCAACTTTAGTTGACGAAGTTTATATGGGACATGTTGTTCAGGCAAACGCTGGTCAAGCTCCTGCCAAACAGGCGGCTCTTTTTGCTGGAATTCCAAATACTGTGCCCTGTACAGCTGTAAATAAAGTATGTGCTTCTGGCATGAAAGCTATTATGTTTGCTTCACAAGCCATTGCTTGTGGCGATGCAGACATTGTTGTGGCAGGCGGTATGGAAAGTATGAGTCAGATTCCACATTATATGCAAGCACGTAGTGGAAAAAAATTAGGAGATATCTCTTTAATTGATGGCATGCTAAAAGACGGATTGGTAAATGTATATGACGAAAAACATATGGGTACTTGTGGCGATTTGTGTGCCGATACTCATAATTTTACAAGAGAAGATCAAGATAATTTTGCTATAGAATCATATACACGAACTGCCAACGCATGGGAAGCTGGTAAATTTGATGAAGAAGTTGTGCCTGTTATTATACCACAACGCAAAGGAGATCCGATTTTGGTTTCAAAAGACGAAGAATTTTCGAACGTTAACTTTGATAAAATAGCACAATTAAGACCTGCTTTTGGTAAAGAAGGCACTGTAACTGCAGCCAATGCTTCTACTCTAAACGATGGCGCTTCTGCTTTAATATTAATGAGCGAAGATAAAGCCAAAGAACTTGGTTTAAAACCTTTGGCTAGTATTGTAAGTTATGCAGATGCATCACAAGCGCCCGAATTGTTTACAACATCGCCTTCTAAGGCTGTGCCAAAAGCTTTGAAGAAAGCCAACCTCAGTATTGATAATATTGATTATTTTGAATTCAACGAGGCATTTGCCGTGGTTGGATTGGCAAACACTAAAATATTGGGTATTAACCCAGAAAAAGTTAATGTAAATGGTGGTGCAGTTGCAATGGGACATCCGCTTGGTTGTTCAGGATCAAGGATTGTGGTAACTTTAATAAATGTGTTAAAACAAAACAAAGGTAAAATAGGTGTCGCTTCCATTTGTAATGGCGGCGGTGGTGCCAGCGCTATAATTATAGAAAATATATAAGATTTAATGCCTTACGGAATTTGTATTTTAAATAGTATTGCTCTTAGAGCTACACCAAATGATTCTGCCGAAATGGTTTCGCAGGTTTTGTTTGGCGAAAGTTTTGAGATTACAAATTCTGTTGGTAGTTGGCTACATATTAAATTATCTTTTGATGCTTATGAAGGGTGGATTGACCACAATCAGCAAGCATTATTATCTGAATTAGAGTTTGACAATCTAAAAAATAACCCTCAAATTTTAGTAGCCGATTTGGTTAACTTTTTATCCTATAATGAAGGCGAAATGCTTACAATATCATTAGGTGCCAGTTTGCCTCTTTTTGAGGATTTTAAAACTACTATAAATGCCATTTCATATTTGTACGAAGGAAGTGTTTTTAAGGCAAATAAACCTAAAGAAATCCTTATTGAAACAGCTTTTATGTATTTAAATACCCCTTATTTATGGGGTGGTAAAACACCCTTTGGTATAGATTGTTCTGGATTTACACAAATGGTTTATAAACTTAGTGGTTATAAATTATTAAGAGATGCCTCACAACAAGCCACACAAGGCGAAGCTTTAAGTTTTATTGAAGAAAGTGAGCCAGGAGACTTGGCTTTTTTTGATAATGAAGAAGGTGAAATTATTCATGTTGGTATTATTTTATCTGATCATCATATTATTCACGCCCATGGCAAAGTGCGTATTGATAAACTAGATCACAGTGGTATCTTTAATATAGATACGCATCGTCATACACATAAACTTAGAGTTATTAAAAAAATACTTTAAAATTTAAAAAGCCCAAATCTAATAGATTTGGGCTTTTTAAATAAATGATGTTATTATTTTATTTGTCTCGTAATGAATCGTATACTCCTTTTAATGGTTTGTATTTATCATTCATACCAAGGTTTTCATAAATACCCATCAATGTTTGAATAATTGATATGTCATCATTTTTAATTTCGTATGCTTTTTCGTAATAAGGCAATACAACTTTGTATAAATCAGATAACTTAGCTTTAAGTACGTCATATTTATCAAAATCACTTAAATTATTGTTCATCTCTTCAATAAGGCCTTCTTCTCCTTTACGATAAACATTTGCTAAATTAATATAAGCATCAAAATAATCTGGTTTTAACTCAATAGCTTTGGCATAATATTTTTTTGCTTCTTCATCTTTATTTTGTTCGCTGCTAATAACACCTAAGTTAAAATATAGAACTGGTTCGTTTGGATTCTTTTGAATAGCTTCACTCATCAATTCAGCAAATTTAACTCTGTTTCCGATTTTAATTTGCAAATCGGCTTCAGCCAATAATAAATTATAATCATCTGGCGCAGATTCTCTTGCTTTTCTAATAACTTCTAAACCTTTTTCATTGTCACCTAATTGCCCGTATATATAGGCTATATTCTTAGAAATTGAGATACTTCTTGATTCTGAAGTTTCGTCTTTAGGTTCAATATATTTTTTTGTTTTTAGCATCAAATCTCTTTGGGATTTAGTGCCAAAAGTTTCATATTTATCTGTTTCGGTATTTTTAGCAGAATACTCTGTAGCAACACCAGTATAACCCAATGTGTTTAATTTGGTGTAATAAGTAAGTGCCAATTTATAATCTTTTGCTAAATGGGCAGCATTAGCTGCATTATCTAACATAAATGTATCTTTTGAACTCAATACAAATATCCTATTAAAGTTTTTAGCAGCGCCCAAATAGTCTTTTAGGTTATACTGCTTAACTGCAACTGTTCTTAAATCTGCAATTAATGAATTAAATAATGGGGCTGCATCATCTGAATAAATCTTTTTACCTATTTTTTTCTCAAAGTCTAATAATTCATTTAATGAATTAGCAGCAATATCATAGGCATCTTTATCTAAAGCGGGTTGTTTTTTAGCAATTTCTGCATATGTTTTACCTTTTAAGAAATATAATTTTGCCTTTAATTTATCATCAGCATTAGCTATTAAAGCTTCTGCTTGTGCGATAGATGATTTTGCAGCAGTTAAGTCGTCATTTTTTAGCGCTTTTTCTACTGATTTTAGTTCGTTCTTTTGTCCTATTGCTGTTATCGTAGCTAGGAACATTAGTCCTAATAAAAATTGTTTTTTCATTGTTTTAAATATTTGTTATTCTTCTGTTTGATTGTTTTCTTCTTGATTTGTAATTTCAGTGTTTTCTATATTTTCTTCTTCTTCTTCATGCATAACGCTTGCCACAGCAGCTATAGAATCATCATCTTTTATATTGATGAGTTTTACACCTTGTGTTGCGCGCCCCATGACACGTAAATCTGCCACAGCCATTCTTATGGTTAAGCCCGATTTATTTATAATCATTAAATCGTCTGCATCAGATACATTTTTAATAGCTACCAAATTACCTGTTTTTTCAGTTACATTAATGGTTTTAACGCCTTTTCCACCTCTATTGGTAATTCTATAGTCATCGACGCTAGAGCGTTTGCCATAACCATTTTCTGATACTACAAGAACTTCTGAGTTTAAATCGTCTATAGCAATCATTCCAACAACTTCGTCTTGCTCATTTGCCAAAGTAATACCTCTTACACCAGATGCATTTCTACCCATTGGTCTTGTTTTACTTTCTTCAAAACGAATGGCTTTACCTGATTTTACAGCCAACATTATTTGAGAATTTCCGTTTGTCAATTTAGCTTCTAACAACTCATCATCTTCTCTAATTGTGATGGCGTTGATACCATTTGTTCTTGGACGTGAATATTGTTCTAATAATGTTTTTTTAGTCTGGCCTTTTTTAGTTACCATAACTACATAATTATTATTTATATACTCTTCGTCATTTAAATCTTGCGTACATATAAAGGCCTTAACATTATCGTCTTGCTCAATATTTATCAGGTTCTGAATAGCGCGTCCTTTAGATGTTTTATTACCTTCTGGGATTTCGTAAACACGCATCCAGAATACCTTGCCTTTTTGGGTAAAGAACAACATATATTGATGATTGGTAGCTACAAATAAATGTTCTAAAAAGTCTTCGTTACGTGTAGAAACGCCTTTTTGTCCACGTCCACCTCTGTTTTGCAATTTGTATTCTGATAAATCGGTTCTTTTAATATAACCTGCATGCGATATTGTTAATACAACTTGCGAATCTGGTATCATATCTTCAATACTTACATCGCCACCAGCATACTCAATTATTGAACGTCTTTCGTCTCCAAATTTATCTTTAACACTTAAAAGTTCTTCTTTGATGATGTCCATTCTTCTAGACTCATTTTCTAAAATGTCTTTTAAGTCGATGATTAATTTCATTATTTCATCAAACTCAGCTCTTAATTTATCTTGTTCTAAGCCAGTTAATTGACGAAGCCTCATCTCGACTATTGCTTTAGCTTGAATTTCGGTTAATCCAAAAGCGGCAATAAGTTTTTCTCTAGCTTCGTCTGCATTGCTAGAGCTTCTTATCAAAGCAATAACTTTATCAATATTGTCTGAAGCAATGATAAGGCCTTCTAAAATATGTGCCCGCGCCTCAGCTTTAGCTAATTCAAATTTTGTACGTCTTACAACCACTTCGTGACGGTGATTTACAAAATGTTTAATCAAATCTTTAAGATTTAACATTTCTGGTCTTCCGTTAACCAAAGCAATATTATTGACGCTAAACGATGTCTGTAGCGATGTGTATTTATAAAGTTTATTTAAAACTATATTAGGAATTGCATCGCGTTTTAATACATATACAATGCGCATACCATTTCTATCCGATTCATCGCGAATAGATGAAATACCTTCTAATTTTTTTTCATTAACCATATCAGCAGTCTTTTTAATCATGTCTGCTTTATTAATTTGATATGGAATTTCGGTAACTATGATACAATCACGGCCATGCACTTCTTCAAATAATGTCTTGGCACGCATAACAATTCTACCTCTACCTGTTAAAAAGGCTTCTCTAACACCTTCATAACCATATATAGTACCTCCTGTAGGGAAATCGGGGGCTTTGATAAATTTCATCAAACCTTCAATATCAATATCATTATCATCGATATAAGCAATAATGCCATTAATAACTTCGGTTAAATTATGAGGTGGCATATTTGTAGCCATCCCAACAGCAATACCCGAAGCGCCATTTACCAATAACCCTGGAATTCTTGAGGGTAATACAGTAGGCTCTTTTAAAGTATCATCAAAGTTTAAACGATGGTCAACGGTGTCTTTGTCAATATCTGCAAGCATCTCTTCAGATATTTTTCGCATTTTAACCTCGGTATAACGCATGGCTGCAGGACTATCGCCATCTACAGACCCAAAGTTACCTTGGCCATCTACAAGTTGATAACGCAGACTCCACTCTTGTGCCATACGCACCATAGCATCGTACACAGAAGTATCACCATGGGGATGATATTTACCTAAAACTTCACCAACAATTCTTGCCGATTTTTTATAACCACCTGACGCTTTAACTCCCAATTCATGCATTCCAAATAAAACACGTCTATGTACAGGTTTTAAACCATCTCTCACATCTGGTAATGCTCTTGAAACAATTACTGACATAGAATAATCTATGTATGAAGATTTCATTTCATCTTCAATAATTACAGGAATTAATTTTTCTCCTTCGGCCATAAATTCTTTCTATTTAATTTTACAATTACAATCACGCAATATACAACAATTACCCCTTTTTATTAAAACAAAAAGGCTTCTTTTTTTGATGAATTTTATTAACAATTACCCTTGGATTTTAACAATATTATAAGGAAAACCTAAATATTAAATTCATAATTTTACATTCGATAAGGTATTTGTAATGTTAAACCAAAAAAATCTACTAAATTTACCTAAATAAAGATGTAATTTATGGACGATAATTTTTCACCAAAAGTTAAAGATGTTATAGCCTACAGCAAAGAAGAAGCCTTGCGTTTGGGCCATGATTATATAGGAACAGAACATTTAATATTAGGAATTTTACGCAAAAATGATGGTGAAGCCATTGAAATATTGAATACTTTAGAAGTTGATTTTAAAAGACTTAGAAGTCAGATTGAAAAATTAAATGCCACAGAAACTGTATTTAACGAAGGCTTAACAAAGAAGAGCTTACACCTTACCAAGCAAGCAGAAAAAGCTTTAAAAACAACTTTTTTAGAAGCCAAACTTTATAAAAATGATGCCATTACCACTGCGCATTTATTGCTTTGCATATTGAGAAATGAGTCTGACCCTACCACAAAAATAATGCACAAGTTTGATATTGATTACAATGAAGTAAAATCTTTGTTTGTTCAATTTTTTAGCGCAAATGTTAACGAAGAAGGAGATTTGCCTTCGCCAAAAGCAGAATTACCTTCTGATGATTTTAGTGACCCTAAAGAAAATCCTTTTGAAAACCCTAAATCTTCACTACCAGTTAAGAAATCTAAAACACCTGTTTTAGATAATTTTGGTCGCGATTTAACATTTTTAGCAGAAAATGGAAAACTGGATGCTGTTGTTGGGCGTCAAAAAGAAATAGAACGCGTTTCTCAAATATTGAGCCGTCGTAAAAAGAATAACCCTCTTTTAATTGGAGAGCCTGGTGTGGGTAAATCGGCTATAGCCGAAGGATTGGCTTTGCGCATCATTCAAAGAAAAGTGTCAAGAATCTTATTTAACAAACGTATTGTTTCTTTAGATCTAGCAAGTTTGGTTGCTGGTACAAAATATAGAGGTCAGTTTGAAGAGCGTATGAAAGCTTTAATGAATGAGCTCGAGAAAAATGAGGATATCATTTTATTTATTGACGAGATTCATACTATTGTTGGTGCCGGAGGCGCAACAGGCTCACTTGATGCTTCAAACATGCTTAAACCTGCTTTGGCAAGAGGCGAAATTCAATGTATCGGTGCCACTACCCTAGATGAATTTAGACAGAATATTGAAAAAGATGGCGCTTTAGAACGTCGTTTTCAAAAAATTATAGTCGAACCTACATCAGTAGATGAAACCATCGAAATTCTGAATAATGTTAAAATAAAATACGAAGATCATCATAATGTAACTTATACCGAAGGCGCCATAAATGCCTGTGTTAATTTAACAAATAGGTACATGACAGATAGGTTTTTACCAGATAAAGCTATTGATGCTTTAGATGAAGCTGGTTCTAGAATTCACATTACCAATATTGTTGTGCCAGAACAAATCACCATTTTAGAAAAGCAGTTAGAAGAAGTGCGCACGCTTAAAAATGATGTTGTTAAGAGTCAGAAATTCGAAGAGGCTGCAAAATTAAGAGACGACGAGAAAAATATAGAAAAAGAGCTTTTAATTGAGCAATTAAAATGGGAAGAATACAGCAAAGAGAATAGAGAAATTGTCACAGAAGATAATGTGGCAGAAGTTGTTTCTATGATGACAGGCATTCCTGTTAATCGTGTGGCTCAAGCAGAAAGTCTAAAGTTAGCCGATTTAAATAAACTTATAGAATCTAAAGTTATTGGTCAGAAAGAAGCAGTAGAAAAGGTTGTTAAAGCCATTCAGCGTAACAGAGTTGGCTTAAAGGATCCAAACAAACCCATTGGTACATTTATATTTTTAGGACAAACTGGCGTTGGTAAAACACAGTTGGCAAAAATATTGGCATCAGAATTATTCGATTCAGAAGATGCCCTTATTCGCATTGATATGAGCGAATATATGGAGAAATTTGCCATAACACGTTTAATAGGATCGCCTCCAGGCTATGTTGGCTATGAAGAAGGTGGTCAATTAACCGAAAAAATTAGACGCAAACCCTATGCTGTTGTTTTATTAGATGAAATAGAAAAAGCGCATCCAGATGTGTTTAATATGTTGCTTCAAGTCTTAGATGACGGATTTTTAACTGATAGTTTAGGTCGGAAAATAGATTTTAGAAACACCATTATTATTATGACTTCTAATATTGGTTCTAGACAATTAAAAGATTTTGGACAAGGTGTTGGTTTTGGTACATCGTCTAAAAAAGAACAAGAAAGCGCTTATTCAAAAAGCGTGATTGAAAATGCTTTAAAAAAGACATTTGCACCCGAGTTTTTAAACAGGGTTGATGATGTTATCATTTTTAACGCTTTAGAAAAAGAAGATATCTACAAAATTATTGATATTGAATTGGCAAAACTTTTATTGCGTATCACAAATTTAGGCTACACGTTAAATCTATCTAAAAAAGCCAAAAATTTTATTGTTGATAAGGGTTTTGATAAACAATATGGTGCGCGTCCACTAAAACGTGCTATTCAGAAATATATTGAAGATGCTTTGGCTTCCGAAATTGTAAATTCACATTTGCAAGAAGGCGATAAAATTGTGATGGATTTAAATCCTAAAACCCAAGAATTATTTGTCAAAATTGACAAACCTAAGGCTACAAAGAAATAGCTTTATGAGTACTAATTTTATAAAGTATTTGGGTTTATTCATCTTTTTGATGCGTTTTAACTTATTGCAATCTCAAAATATCAACCTTGCTACTTGCGACACACTACAAACTCAAAAAGCTAAAAATGATTGTGTTTTTAAGGTTTATAGTGCCTCTCAAGTTAAATTAGAAAAATCTTATAAGATAATCCTAGGAAAACTTGATGCTAAAATAAAGAAACTTAAACCCGATAATAGGCTTAAAACAACATCCCTAAAGCAATTTTTAAAAGACAATCAGGTGCAGTGGCTATTAACGCGCGACTATAACGCCAAAGTTCATGCTTCTTACCAACTTACTACTTTACAAGCTGAATACGCTTTCTATGCTAGCAAATCCAAAGAAAGTCTAGATCGCATCGCCTATTTTAAAATTGTGGCCGACAGTTTAAACTTAAACTAGCACTCACTTAATTTCTTTTATTTACTACCTTTGCCATCATGCAAAAGAAGATAAATATCCAAAATAAAAAAGCCCGTTTTGAATACGAGTTTCTGGATAAATATGTTGCTGGTATTCAATTAACAGGCACAGAAATAAAATCTATCAGAAATAGTCAAGCGCGGATAACAGAAAGCTTTTGTGAATTCAATGAAAAAGGCGAACTTTTTGTGATAAATATGTATATAGAAGAATATATGTATGGCAATTATTTTAATCACAAACCAAAAAGTGAGCGTCGGTTATTGATGCAAAAACGTGAACTTAAAAAATTGGAAAAAGAAGTCAAAAACGTAGGTCTAACAATCATTCCACTGCGTCTTTTTTTGACTGATAAAGGTTGGGCAAAATTAGAATTAGCCCTTTGTAAAGGTAAAAAGACTTTTGATAAGCGTGAAGTTATTAAAGATAAAGACAATAAACGCGATTTAGATAGATTGAAAAAGCAGTTTAACGGATGATTCTTCCTTTTTTAAAACTTATCCGCATTAAAAATCTAGGTATTATTGCTTTTTGTCAAATCTTATTTAAATATTTCTTTTTTAATAAAAGTGGTGTTGACGTCCAGCTAACAAACTTTTATTTCATTTTATTACTCCTTTCACTGCTCTTTTTGGCTGCCGCCGGCTATATAATTAATGATGTCTACGATTTAGAATCAGATATAATTAACAAACCTAAAGAGGTTATTATCGGCGTAAAAATAAGTGAAAGACTTGCCATAAAAATTTATATTTTTTTCAATCTAATTGGTTTAGGATTGGCCTATTATTTATCATATGCTATAAACCACCTCAATTACGCTTTGCTTTTTCTAGGATTGGCGTTCGGACTTTTAAAATATTCGCAATCATGGAAAGATGTTTTTATTCTTAAAAATGTGTTGGTGGCTTTTTTAGTGAGTTCAAGCGTTTTAATATTAGGTGTTTATGATCTCTTACCTCCTATTAATGCAACTAACAAATTACAGCAACTTGTTGTAATTAGTATTGTTTTCGATTATTTTATTTTTGCTTTTTTACTGAATTTAATCAGAGAAATCATCAAAGATATTGAAGATGAAATTGGCGATAAAAAACGCAAGACCAAATCATTTATCAGCGCATTAGGAATCAAAAAAACACGTCTAATAATACTATTTCTTAACATTTTTTTAATAGCTTTTATAAGCTTTTACACTATTAAATATTTCACTTTTAAACCCTTGGCGTTTACTTATATGATATCTTTGGTTTTAATACCAAGTGTTGTTTATTTTATATTATTCATAAAGGCAAAAACACTTAAAAATTATAGCAATCTTACTAGCATATTAAAATTAATTATGATTTTTGGTGTTGGGTCAATTGCTATTATAAGCATTTTAAATAATTAGAAAAATGAACCCAATAGAACTTAAAGATAAAAACTTAATATTAGCATCGGGATCACCTAGAAGACAATCATTTCTAAAGGAATTAGGCTTAGATTTTAAGATTCAACTTAAGGAAGTTGAAGAAATTTATCCAAAACATTATAAAAGAGAAAAAATAACCAATTTCTTAGCTTTGAAAAAAGCTAAAGTCTTTACCAACCTTACAGATAAGGATATCCTCATTACAGCAGACACCATTGTTTGGTTTAAAAACAAGGCTTTAGGAAAGCCTAAAAACTTGGAACAGGCCGAAGTCATGCTCAAACAACTTTCCAATCATAAGCATTTGGTTATAACTTCTGTGTGTTTAAAAAGTGCTAATAAAGAGAAAATTTTCAGTTGTACAACAGAAGTTTATTTTAACAAATTAAGTCCTGAATCTATAGCCTACTATTTAAAAAACTTCAATCCGCTTGATAAAGCAGGAAGTTATGGCATACAAGAATGGATTGGGTTTGTTGGCGTCAAAAAAATTAAAGGCAGTTATTTTAATGTGATGGGATTCCCTGTTCATAAATTTTATAAAGAATTACTACTTTTCTAAATAACACCCATAATAATTTCTATTTTTGCTTAATATAAAGATACTATGAAAAAATATACATTTACAGAAAAAAAAGATACCCGTTCTGGTTTTGGGGCTGGCTTAACAGAATTAGGAAAAACAAATCCGAATGTAGTTGCTCTATGTGCCGATTTAATTGGTTCATTAAAAATGGATGATTTTGCTAAAAACCATCCCGAACGCTTCTTTCAAACTGGTATTGCTGAGGCTAACATGATTGGTATGGCAGCAGGTCTTACTATTGGTGGTAAAATTCCTTTTACAGGAACTTTCGCTAACTTTTCTACAGGCCGTGTTTATGATCAAATCCGTCAAGCAGTGGCATATTCAGGAAAAAATGTTAAAATTTGTGCTTCGCATGCGGGTTTAACTCTGGGTGAAGATGGCGCTACACATCAGATTTTAGAAGATCTTGGTCTGATGAAAATGTTGCCAGGTATGACAGTTATAAACACATGCGATTATAACCAGACAAAAGCAGCAACTATTGCTATAGCTGACTATGACGGCCCTGTCTATTTACGTTTCGGACGTCCTAGTGTGCCTGTATTTACACCAGAAAATCAAGTCTTTGAAATTGGTAAAGCTGTAAAACTTACAGAAGGCAAAGACGTTACTATTGTGGCAACCGGACATTTGGTTTGGGAAGCTTTACAAGCGTCAGAAGCTTTAGAAGAAATGGGTATAAGTGCAGAAGTTATCAATATACATACCATTAAACCCTTAGATGAAAATGCTATTTTGGCATCGGTTTTAAAGACAAAATGTATTGTAACTGCCGAAGAACATAATATGCTAGGTGGTTTGGGTGAAAGTGTTGCACGCACTTTGGCACAAAACTTGCCATCACCACAAGAGTTTGTAGCTGTTAAAGATAGTTTTGGGGAATCTGGCACGCCAGATCAACTTATGGATAAATACAATTTGAATAGTGCAGCCATAGTAGCCGCTGCAAAAAAAGTAATTGCAAGAAAATAAAGCCCCTTAAAAATATATTAATTTAATTAAAAATCAACTAATTATGAAAAAAGGAAATGTATTAATTGTTGCCTTTTGTTTATTAACAACAATTGGTTTTTCTCAAGCAAAATTTGGGATTAAAGGAGGTATGAATTACAATTATGCGGGTAATATTACCGAAATTGTTAATGCTGGTGGTGGCGCTATTACCGATATTACGCATGGTTCTAAAAATAAAGCAGGATTTCATATAGGCATTTGGACCAGATTTGGTTTGGGAGGATTTAATTTACGACCAGAATTGGTTTTTACAGAAATTAAAAGTCAATTCGATTTAAACTCTGGAACGACATTAAAAACTCAAAAAATTGATATTCCAATTTTGTTCGATCGAAAATTTGGACCTCTACACATTTTTGGTGGGCCAGCTTTTCAGTATCTTTTATCATCTGATTTTAAAACAAGTGATATTGGAAGTATAGATTTTAATAAATTATCTTTAGGAACACAAGTAGGTTTGGGTTTAGAGTTTGGTAATTTTGGTATAGATGCTCGTTGGGAAAAAGGATTCTCTAACAATTTAACGGCAGTATTAATTTCTTCAACCACAAATTTAAATTTAGACAACAGACCAAATCAAATAATCTTTAGTGTGTCATATAATTTACTTTAATAATATAATGCTTAACAAAAAAAGGCGAACCAAATGGTGCGCCTTTTTTTGTTTTATCAATTTCTAACTATTTTATCAAGAATCACTATCTAAATAATTCGGAATACCGTCACCATCGGTGTCATCATTTGTAACATCACCATCATGGTTTGCATCTTCGTCTTTTGTTAACTTACCATCGCCATCATCATCATTATCCAAGTAGTTTTTAATACCATCACCATCGGTATCATCATCTAAAACAGAGCCGTTATTATTTACATCTTCATTTTTTGTTAAAAGCGTATCGTTGTCATCATCTACATCTGCATAATTTGGAATAAAATCGCCATCTGTATCATCATTTGCAACTTCTCCATCTCCGTCTAAATCTTCTAGGTTAGATAAAATGCCATCTCCATCATGATCTGCAGGGTTAACATCGTTTAATTCAATCTTAAAAGCTATAGGTGTATTTGAAGGTATGGCTCCAGAAGCGGCACTGCCATATCCTAAACCAGAAGGAAAAAATAAAAAGCCTTTACCTTGATTTTCATAAGAAAGAGATTCGTCTGGATTAATAATTTTATGACCACCTTTAAAATGTACAAAACCATACTTCCAACCTTGAACAACTTGTGTTAAATCTATCCATGTCAATATACGAGAATCGAATTTTGTACTGTCTAATAAAAAGCCGGTATATTTCACTAAAATAGAATCAGAACGTGTTGGCGCACTAGTTGTACCTTCACTTAATGATAAATAGTACAATTTATAAGCAACATCATTATATGTAATATCTTGGGTTACAACATCGTTAAACAGTGGGCGCTCTCCATTTGCAATAGTCCATATATTGCCATCAGTATTTAAATAATGTGTTTCAAGATATTTAACTAAAGAATCATTGTCTGCTAGAGCTTGAACTGCAGGGTCTACAGTAGGTGTTGTAATTGTTTTGTCTTTTTTACAAGCTCCTAAAAGTAACAAGCCAACTATAAAAATTATTATACTATTTTTTAATCTCATCTATTTTAATTTTGCGTTGCAATTTACAATTTTAAATGAATTTTATTGTTCTATAAATCACTTTCTGTTAGAATACGACTGCTTTTAACAAAACTTTAAATACACTGTTTTATTTAAAATTAATTTTTCTGATGCGCAAATTAAGAGGTGTAATTTCTAAATATTCATCGTCTTTTATATATTCCATACATTCTTCTAGAGAAAAATCTACTTTTGGGAATATTTTGGCAGCTTCGTCTGTACCAGATTTACGCACATTTGTCAATTTTTTACCTTTAATAAGGTTTACAGCCATGTCTTCTTGTTTGTTATTTTCTCCAATAACCTGACCCTTGTAAATTTCTTCGTTAGGATCAATAAAGAAGCGGCCTCTATCTTGAAGTCTGTCAATAGCGTAAGCTGTAGCTTTACCTACTTCTGAAGACACAATAGCGCCGTTTAGGTTCACGCCAATTTCACCTTTATATACATCAAACCCTCTTAATCTGTGATTGACGATAGCTTCACCCTGAGTGGCTGTTAATAGTTTGTTACGCAATCCTATTAAACCACGCGATGGAATATCAAATTCTAAATGTTGTAAATCGCCTTTTGGCTCCATTACCATTAAATCGCCTTTGCGTAATGACACTAAATTAATAGCTTTACTTGCGCCAGCTTCTGGTACGTCTATCACTAAAATTTCGTACGGCTCGTGTTTTTTGCCATCAATTTCTTTGATGATTACTTGCGGACGTCCTACTTGCAATTCATAACCTTCTCTTCGCATTGTTTCGATTAAAACAGAAAGGTGTAAAATACCACGACCGAAAACGTTGAATTTATCTTCAGTATCGGTTTCTTCAACACGTAAAGCTAAATTCTTTTCTGTTTCTTTAAACAAACGGTCTCTAAGGTGTCTTGATGTTACATATTTACCATCGTTACCATAAAATGGCGAATTGTTAATGGTAAACAACATACTCATTGTAGGTTCATCTATACTAATTCTTGGCAAAGCTTCAGGTTCTTCACTATCGGCAATTGTGTCACCAATTTCAAAACCATCTATCCCAGTAATGGCACATATATCACCACTTCTTACTTTAGAAACTTTTACTTTACCTAAACCTTCAAAAACGTGTAATTCCTTAATTTTTACCTTAACCTTTGACCCATCTTTTTTGCAAAGGATGTAATTCTTGGCTTCTTCTAAATCGCCTCTAAAAACACGACCAATAGCTATTCTTCCTGTAAAAGAAGAAAAATCTAAAGATGTTATTTGCATTTGTGGTGTTCCTTCGCGGTAAGGCGCTTCAGGAATTTCACTAATTATCATATCTAATAACGGAATGATATTATCAGTAGGTTTTTGATAATCTTCACTCATCCAACCATGTTTGGCAGAGCCGTAAGCCGTTTTAAAATCTAATTGATCTTCGGTTGCATCAAGAGCAAACATTAAATCGAAAACATTCTCGTGAGCGATGTCTGGTGTACAATTTTCTTTATCAACTTTATTTATAACTACAATTGGTTTTAAACCCAATTCTAGTGCTTTACCTAAAACAAAACGGGTTTGTGGCATCGGTCCTTCAAAGGCGTCAACCAAAAGTAACACGCCATCGGCCATCTTTAAAACACGTTCTACTTCACCTCCAAAATCGGCGTGACCAGGGGTGTCTATCACATTAATTTTAACGCCTTTATAGTTTATAGAAACATTTTTAGAAAGAATGGTTATCCCTCTTTCACGTTCTAAGTCGTTACTATCAAGCAACAAATCTACATGATGTTTTCTTTCATCTAAGATATGAGCTTGATCTATAATTTTATCTACTAACGTAGTTTTTCCGTGATCGACGTGAGCGATAATCGCTATGTTTCTAATTGATTGCATTCCTTATATTTTGAGCGTGCAAAAGTAATGTTAATTTTTGATTATTAACCATGCCTCTACGTTAATTTAATAAAAGTATAATCTGCGATAAATTATTGAAAATGAATTAATTTTGGCTTTAAACCGATGTCAGTTCAATTGTGGTTATTTCTGGCCAAATGCCCACACGTCCTGGAAAGCCCAAAAACCCGAAACCTCTGTTCACATATAAATACTGTTGTGACTCTTGATATAAACCAGCCCAACGTGGATAAATATATTTGATTGGACTCCATTTAAAACCTGGTATTTCTATACCAAATTGCATGCCATGAGTATGACCAGACAGTGTTAAATCGATATTTGTAGTATGCTTTAATACTTTATGATCCCAATGTGTTGGATCATGAGATAGTAAAATTTTAAAAACTGAATCATCTACATTTAATAAAGCTTTATCTAAATCGCCGTGTTGCGGGAAAGGTGGTTTCCCCCAGTTTTCAACACCTACAATGGCAATTTTATCTTTTCCTTTTTCAATAAAAACACTTGTATTGTTTAGCAAATTGAATCCCATTTCTTTTTGATGGCTGAACAATAATTCTAAATTATCTGTTTTAGCTTGCTCAGTAGGCCATTTTTTATAATCGCCATAATCATGGTTGCCTAATGAAGAATACAAACCATGCTTACTCTTTAGTTTTTTAAAATTATTGATAAAAGGTTCTATTTCTCTTGAATCGTTATTTACCAAATCTCCTGTAAATAAAATTAAATCGGCATTTTGATCGTTCACCAAATCAATGCCACGTTGCACATCTGCAACACTATCAAAACTACCTGAATGAATATCCGAAATGTGTACAAGTTTAAACCCGTCAAAGGCTTTGGGCAAGTTTTTAAATTTTAATTTAACATGTTTGACCTTAAAATTGTATTTTCCTTTGGTGATGCCATATAGCATCGATAAAAAAGGAAGTGCTGCCAAACCCAATCCTATCTGTCCGATAAATTTACGTCTTTGAGGGTAGGGAACACTGTTGGAACTGATGCCAATTTTTGATGCATAACCAAAAACATAGCCTAATATTCTGGTTGCATCATCAATCAATAAGAAAAGACTGAAAATAATTTTAAAAACTATAAATGCAAAAGTAAATCCGACTATTAAATTACGAATAAGTGAAGCGTGTATGGGATGATTTGCAAAATAATTAATCAGATAAAAAATGCCTAAATAAGCAATTAGTATCAGTAAAAGATACCCATAGCGCCATAATTTCTGATGAGAAAACTTGTTTGTAAGTACTTTTAATCCATAAAATGTGTAAACATCAATAGCAATTAAAAAACAAAAAAATACAATTAATCTGCTACTCATTCACTACAATTTACGACGCTTTCTTTCTCTTTTTAAAAGTTCGAGCTCTCTGTTTGTTTGGCCTGCGACAGATGTATTTTCTTCGGCACGGCGAATTAAATATGGCATCACATCTTTAACGGGGCCGTAAGGTAGATATTTTGCAACATTATAACCATTTTTAGATAAATTGTAACTAATGTGATCACTCATACCATATAACTGCCCAAACCAAATACGCTGATCATCTTTACTTAATTTATGTTCATCTATAAGTTGCATAAGTAATGCTGTGCTTTCTTCGTTATGGGTACCTTCAAATATTTCCATCTCATCAATATGGTCAAGCATATATCTTACAACGGTATCATAATTTGCATCTGTATCTTCTTTTGTATCACAAATTGGTGATTTATACCCTTTTTCTTCGGCACGTTCGCGTTCTTTCTCCATATAAGCACCACGGACTAATTTCATACCGACATAAAATCCCTGTGCTTTGGCACGCGCGTGTAAATCTTTTAAATAATCTAATCTATCCCAACGGTATAACTGAAGTGTACCAAAAACAATGACTTTTTTCTTATTGTATTTTACCATCATTTCTTCAATAAGGTCATCGGCAGAACCCTGCATCCAAGATTCTTCTGCATCAATTAATAATTTTACATCATTATCAAAAGCATGTTTGCTAACAGTATTATAGCGATTTTTAACGGTTTGCCATTCGGCAGATTCACTTTCGTTAAGTTCAATACACTCAGACACTTTTTGATACAATGCCAATCTTCCAAACCCTGAAGGTTTAAAAACAGCAAATGGAATGCTTAGTTTTTCTTTAGCAAAATCTATATTAGCCAGTGTTTTATTCATCGCCAAATCAAATTGCGACTCTACCTCTGCGCCTTCTACTGAATAATCTAAAACGGCATGCACCTCTTTTGTGTACATGTTATCAATAGTACTCATACAATCTTCTTCGGTTATGCCACCACAAAAATGATCAAAAACTGTAGAGCGGATTAAACCTTCGACTGGCAAATGCGCTTTTAATGCAAAATTTGTTGCTGCTGTTCCTATTTTTACCAAAGGTTCGCTCTTTATCATTCTGAATAAAAAATAGGCTCTTTCTAGCTCAGAATCAGACTTTAAAGAAAAAGCACTTTCTGTATTATCAAATATAGTATCCATTTTTATTATTTTTATCAAAGATACTATTTGTAGCTACTATTTTTAAATTTTTTATGGTTATTTTGCAGCGAAATTCAAATTATTTATGGACGCCTTAAAAGCCAAAGATTACACCATACATTTTAATAATGCTGCATACGTTGCTTTACAAGATTATATTGAAAATACTTGTTTTTCAAAGATTTTCATTGTCATGGATGCGCTTACACAAACGCATTGTTATCCAATATTTAAAGAAAAATTTAAGACATCTAAAAGCCTTAACTTTTTAAATATTGGCATGGGCGAAAATGCTAAAGATATTGAAACATGTGTCTCTCTTTGGCAACAATTATGTGATTTAGAAGCCGATAGAAATTCTTTGATTGTTAATTTAGGTGGTGGTGTTGTAACCGATTTAGGTGGTTTTGTAGCGTCAACACTTAAACGTGGTATCAGTTTTATAAACATTCCAACCACGCTTTTAGGCATGGTAGACGCGTCAATTGGTGGCAAAACGGGCATCAATTTAGGCGCGCTTAAAAACCAAGTGGGCTGCTTTTCAAATCCTAAAATGATTATAATTGATACTGACTATCTTAAAACTTTAGACCCACGCGAAATGCGTTCTGGAATGGCAGAAATTATTAAATATGGCCTGTCTTATGATGCCAAGCTTTATGAAACTATTTTAAAGAACCCTACAGAAAATAATGCGTTTTTAACTGAAGCTATTTACCGTTCGGCTGCCATTAAAAATAATGTGGTTTTAGAAGATCCGAATGAGCAAAATTTGCGAAAGGTTTTAAATTTTGGACACAGTTTGGGTCACGCTATTGAATCGTATTTCTTAAAGACAGCAGACAAACCAAATTTAACACATGGCGAAGCTATTGCTGTGGGCATGGTTACGGCTGTAAACTTGTCGTGTCATTATTGCGATTTTAATCTAGCTATAGCCGATAGCATCAAAGAATTTATAATTTCTTATTTTGGAAAAGTAACCATATCTAAAGCTGATTATCCTGCTATCATAGATTTATTAAAACACGATAAAAAAGCAGAGAGCGGTATTGTAAAATTTGTTTTGATTGAACAAATCGGAAAATATCAATTAAATTGTAATGTGAGTGAAGCTACTCTAATTGAAGCTCTTAATTATTATTCAGCTTAACAGCAACCTTTTTTAACATGCCTATATATAGCTTCATATTTTGGCAAAACAATTTCTAATTCAAAAGTCCTTGCATGTGTAAAGGCATTTTGTTTGAAAGTGTTTAATGTGGTTTCATCAAGTAATATTTTAAGCGCATTATTGGCCATTTCGTCCACATCGCCTACATTACTTAAATAACCCGTTACACCTTCTACATTAACCTCTGGCAATCCGCCAGAATTTGTAGAAATAACAGGTGTTTTTGCAGCCATAGCTTCTAAAGCCGACAATCCGAAACTCTCTGTTTCTGATGGCAATAAAAACAGATCGGCGTAGCATAAAATTTTATTCACATCTTGGCTGTTTCCTAAAAAATGAACCTTATCTTTTAAATTCAATTTTTTTACCAGATTATCTACTTTTTCCCGTTCTGGCCCCTCACCTACCAAAAGCAATTTTGCAGGTATTTTCTTTAAAATTTTATCAAAGATTAAAATAACATCTTCAATCCTCTTTACAGGTCTAAAATTACTAACATGCACAATAATGCGCTCATTAACATCAGCCAAAGTAGCGCGTTGGCATTCTTCTTCTGTATGTTCTGGGTATTTATCCATTTCAATAAAATTATGGATAACTTTTATATCTTTTTTGATGTCAAAAAGCCGCAACGTATCTTGTTTTAAACTCTCTGAAACTGTGGTTACATAATCGGAATTATTAATGCTAAACTCTACAGCTTGTTTGTAAATAGGATGACTTCCTACCAAAGTAATATCTGTACCGTGAAGCGTGGTAACAACTTTTATATCAATACCTTTTGTTTTTAATATTTGTTTGGCCATATATGCGGCATACGCATGTGGAATGGCATAATGTACATGTAGAATGTCTAAATTATAACGCTCTACGATTGAAACCATTTTACTAGACAGTGCCAATTCGTAAGGTTGGTATTGAAACAGTGGATATTCTTCTACAAAAACTTCATGAAAATGAACATTTTTAGATAAAAAATTGAGACGTACAGGTTGGTTATAAGTTATAAAATGGACTTCATGTCCTTTAATGCCAAGTGCCATACCTAGTTCGGTTGCAACAACACCACTACCACCAAATGTTGGATAACATACAATGCCTATTTTCATATATAAAATATTTTCTTTTATAGTCGGATTAAAGCGTAATCCTAACTAAAACTTAGATTTAATAATCGCCTAAAGTTTCTGGATTTTGATCTAGAGCAATTTGCAACTGTGCATCACTTGGTGGTTTGCCATGCCAAGCATGAGAACCCATCATAAAATCGATGCCATTACCCATTTCGGTATGTAATAAAACACAAACAGGTTTTCCTTTTCCTGTTAAGGCCTTTGCTTCTGCCATGCCTTTTATAATACTTGCTACATCATTTCCTTTTAAAACATCTATCACAAGCCATCCAAAAGCTTCAAATTTAGCATTCAAATCGCCTAAAGATAATACGTGTTCTGTACTGCCATCTATTTGTTGTCCGTTAAGGTCTACTGTCGAGATTAAATTATCGATGCCCTTTGCAGATGCATACATAGCGGCTTCCCAAATCTGCCCTTCTTGCAATTCGCCATCGCCGTGAAGGCTATAAACCAAATGATTATCATCATTCAATTTTTTAGCTTGAGCTGCGCCCAAAGCTACCGACATGCCTTGGCCTAAAGAACCCGATGCAATACGAATACCTGGCAAACCCTCGTGTGTTGTAGGATGGCCTTGCAAGCGTGTATTTAATTTTCTAAAAGTTGCCAATTCCTTTACAGGGAAATAACCACTTCTGGCCAAAACACTGTAAAAAGCGGGTGAAATATGACCGTTTGATAAAAAGAATAAATCTTCGCCTTCACCATCCATTTTAAAATCTGTACTATAACTTAAAATTTCTTGATAAAGCACAGTTAAAAACTCGGCACAACCTAGTGAGCCACCTGGATGCCCAGACTGTACGGCATGAACTTGACGTACAATATCGCGTCTAACTTGTTGTGTAAAATCTTCTAATTCTTTTATTGAAGCCATAAGGTGTGTTATTTTGCCACAAAAATAAGTGAATAATTAAGAATATATGTGAATAGTTTTAAAAATATTCCTATCCCCAACCCTTTCCTTTGGAATGGGTATTTGAAGTCAAATAAAAACGCGATTTGAGTCCTTCCCAAAGGGAAGGATTTAGGATGGGATAAATATTCCTTACTCTATTGGAATGACAAGTATCTATGTCATTCTGAATGTCCCGATAGCTATCGGGATGAAGAATCTCAAAATATTTTAATCTTTATTCATTTGAGATTCCCTGCCTACCGCAGGTAGGCTCGTCACACCTTTGGTGTCCTGTCGGAATGACAACTACTATTGGATTTTGGTTGCTAGTTGTTACGCTCAAAATTTGGAAAAGTAAGGATGATTTAGCCACCATTGCATATCACGCTCATCGTTTAGGGTATGAAAAGTTATGATTTTGAGACTGTATTTTTTCGAAACTAAAATTTATATTTTTATGTTTAATTCTATTTAGCCATTGTTGTTAAAACCAGTATAGAGTAATTAATTTATTCTGTTCCAAGTTTAATGTTGTACCAATCAATCTTTCTGGAGTAATACATAACTATACAAAGTATGATAAACATTCCTAAACTTCCTATTAGAAGAGCATAGTCTTCAAGTTGAATTATTGTGAAAATGAAAGAATACATAATCAATAATATGCCAAATATTAAAAATCCTATCTGTTTTGATTTGAGAATTGATCTGGTATAAAGTGAGACTAAAGAAATTGTTAAAACCGAAGCAATTATGTAAGCGAAATTAAATTTAATATGTTCACTTATGGATAGTAAAAGTGTGTAGAATACTATTATTGCAACTCCAACCAATAGATATTGAATTGGATGAATAAAAACTTTCCTCATAACTTCAACAAAGAAAAAAGTTAAAAAGGTTAGTACTAAAAATAAAAAAGCATATCTCGCAACACGATATGATTTTTTGTAATTGTCAACTGGTAAAAGCAAATCTGTACCGAAAGAACTATTTTCAATGTTATATTTATTTCCAATCCACTCTTGAGGGTAATTTCTGTTCAAATGAAGAATGTTCCATTTAGAATTAAAACCGTCATTAGAAACAGTTCTTTCATCTGGCAAATACATACCTGTAAAACTTGGAGTTTTCCAATTTGAATTAATATCTATATCTGTGGTTTTTCCAACAGGTATGAAATATAGATATTGGCTACCTTTAAGGTCAATTTCAGTTGTAAATATATAATTAGTCAAGCTATCTTTTCTAATTGGAACTATAGCATTTATTCCACTTGATATAATATCCTTTGTTGATGTTCCTGAATTAAATGTGATGTTTTTATTATTCCAATTTATAGTTATTTGTCTTTCTATTCCTTTTAAATCATTTATTCCAATATTAATTGTTGCCTTGTCAAAGTGAACATCTTTTTTATCAATGTCAAGTTTTTTAAAATTAATATTATCAAAATTTCCTTGAATTTTTAATTTAGATTCATAAACTACAACTTCATAAATCCCACGATATCTTTTTTCAGGCATTATATTACCTGATATTTCCAATTCATTGGGTAAAAAATGTGCCCATTCTTTTAATTTTATTATTTCATTTACAGAATCTTTCTTATTGTATCGTTTAACATATTTATCAAATGGGATTGAAATAAATGGACCTGAAATTGTTTGCCCGTTTCCCCATTTTGAACTAACTTCTTCAATTGCTCTGGCTTGCACATCCTCTCTTTCGTGAATCAAGTTTTCAACCATTGATGTTGGAATCATTAATATCAACATCAAAAAAATGATAACTCCAACTTTAAAATAAATGTTTGATTTTAAATTTTTCATAATTTTTTATTAATATTGGTTATAACTAAAATAATCTGAATCGTTTTAATACTTAAACAATTCCGATAGCTATCGGAACAGCACAGGGTTGATTTATATCATCCCATTAAGCGAAGTTATATTTTTAAATGTATTAAATCAAGAGTTTGATAAACTATTTATTATAAAACCTTTAAACTTTTAATAATAACATATCTTCTAATGAAGTCTTTGCGAAGGAGGTCTGAAAGATCGACTGTGGCCTGCCCCCGGACGGTACGTTCGGGCAGGCAATCTCAATATTTTTGGGAGATGACCACGTCGTCCCGATAGCTATCGGGACTCCTCCTCAAGACGTTTCTTTTACGACTTATGTCTTCTGCTTTTTCTTTTTAGCGGCAGGAAACAAGACATTGTTTAAAATAAGACGGTAACCTGGTGAATTAGGATGCAGTGCTATTTCTGTTTTAGGATCGCCCACGCGGTGCTGATAATCTTCAGGGTCATGGCCACCATAAAAAGTAAACATGCCTTTGCCTTGAACACCATGTATATATCTGGCTTCGCCATTAATTTGATTTTCGCCCATCACCAAAACATTTGGTTTGATGGTATTTTTATCAAAAGCCGTGGTTTGACCCATAAATCCTTTTACCAATTGCGTGTGATTTTGATTTAACATTGTTGGCACAGGATCCCATTTTGCCGAAAAATCTTTAAGCATAAAATAATCTTGTGTGCGCAACACATGGCGCTTGCGGGTCATATCTATTGAAGAATATTCATAAATAAGTGGATTGCGTTCTAAAACAAAATTTGTAAAAGCAAATGTTTTGCTAAAATCAATTTTATCTTGATAATTAGGCGTAGAAGGATCGCCATCAAACATAGGTTCACAAATATCAACATCTTCGGCAGATAAAGCGATATCGAAACTATCGGCTGCAGAACACATGGCAAACATAAAACCACCGCCTATAACAAAATCTTTAATGCGTTTTGCTACGGCCAATTTTTCTTGAGATACTTTACTAAATCCTAATTTTTTAGCCAAGGCTTCGGCTTCTAATTTTTCTTTAATATACCAAGGCGCCGTGCGATAAGCCCCATAAAATTTACCAAATTGTCCTGAAAAATCTTCGTGATGTAAATGCAACCATTCGTATTTTGTTAAGGCATCATTTAAAATATCTTCATCATAAATAATATCATACGGAATTTCGGCAAAAGTCAAAATCATGGTAACAGCGTCATCCCAAGGCTTATTCCCTTTTGGCGAATACACGGCTACTTTGGGTGCTTTTTCTAATAAAACGGCATCCATATTTTGAGAAGGACTTTTTATATATTCTAAAATAGAGAGTGCTTTGCTATCGCTAATCACTTCAAAGGACACACCTCTAATGGTGCATTCTTCTCTTAATGATTTGATGTCTTCTAATAAAAACGAACCCCCTCTGTAATTGAGTAACCACTGCACTTTATGTCCGTTTTTAAGCGACAAATATGTAATACCATAAGCTTTTAAATGGTTTTGTTGTGCATCGGCATCCATCGGAATTAAAATATAAGACGCACGCACATTGTGAAGTGTCAAACACAAAAATAAAGAAAGGATATAATAAGCTTTGGGCATACTAGCCAAATAATTTAGTTAAAAAGGAACATCGCCGTCATCTGCAATAGTGTCAAATGCTTCTCCAGGACTAGCGGTATGTTGTGGTTCTGTAAAATCGTTCATTTTAGATTGGAATTCTGTTGCAAAATCGTCATCTAAATCGGCAAACTGTGCAAAACGGCCAATAAATTTTAAACGGATGCTGTCTAAACCACCATTTCTATGTTTTGCAATAATAAATTCGGCTTGACCTTCACAATTAGAACGCTCTTCATCATCCCACTCAGTTAATTTATAATATTCTGGCCTGTAAATAAAAGATACAATATCGGCATCTTGCTCAATGGCTCCCGACTCTCTTAAATCTGAAAGCAACGGACGTTTAGAGCCACCACGCGTCTCAACAGCACGCGATAACTGAGATAGCGCAATTACGGGTACTTCTAATTCTTTGGCCAAGGCTTTTAAGTTTCTAGAAATATTAGAAATTTCTTGCTCTCTATTCCCCGATTTGGTGTTTGTACCAGTTGTCATCAACTGCAAATAATCAATAATAATAATTTTAATATCGTGTTGCGATACCAATCGGCGGGCTTTGGCACGTAAATCGAAAATAGATAGCGATGGTGTGTCATCAATATATAAAGGCGCTTCAGACAAATCTTTAACCTTTACGTTAAGTTGTTCCCACTCGTGTGCCATTAAATTTCCTTTACGTAACTTTTCTGATGTGAGATTGGTTTCGCTAGAAATCATCCGTGTAATTAATTGTACAGACGACATTTCTAATGAAAATATGGCGACACCTTGCTTGAAATTAATGGCAATATTTTTTGCCATAGACATTACAAAAGCCGTTTTACCCATACCAGGACGGGCAGCAATAATGATTAAATCTGATGGTTGCCAACCCGATGTGATTTCATCTACTTTAAAAAAGCCAGAAGCAATACCACTCATCCCCTCTTTATTAGAGATTTCTTGAATTTTATCGATGGCTTGTTTAACCAAATCTTCAGCTTTTTCTGAACTCTTTTTAAGGTTTCCTTGGGTGACTTCAAAGAGCTTACCTTCGGCAGTATCTAGTAAATCGAATACATCAACAGTTTCGTCATAAGACTCTTTAATTATTTCGCTAGAAATAGAAATGAGTCGGCGTTGGATATATTTTTGAAGGATAATCCGCGCATGGAATTCAATATGTGCCGATGATGATACTTTTTGCGTAAGGTTAATTAAATAAAAATCGCCACCCACAAATTCTAAATCGCCTTCTGTTCTAAGCTGGTTAGAAACTGTCAATAAATCAATAGGTTGAGAATCTTCGAATAATTTAATAATGGCTTTATAAATCTTGTGATGGGCTTCTTTATAAAAAGCATCGGGATGTAAAATATCTATAACATCGTCAATACCCTTTTTATCAATCATCATAGAACCCAAAACGGCTTCTTCTAAATCTAAAGCTTGGGGTGGTAATTTGCCAGCGGCCAAATTAATTACAGCAGGCGTATTGGCTGTTTGAGGTCTAATTTTCTTTAAATTTTCCATTACACAAATGTAACTTTTAAAAGCAATTTCATTGACCAAGTTACAAATTTATTTTATACACCAGATAATGTTAACAAACATAAAAATAATGTTAATAACCAAAACTTTTTCTAATTTTGGTTTTTTAATTCTATGAAAAAAAACAGCCTTACTAAAGTCTTATCTATACTCTTTTTAATTCAGATTCTTACTATACCTTATATCCTTAGACATGTTACGGTAAGTGAATCTGGTATTTATGCAACAATTTCAAATTTTATAAATGGGTTTTTCAGAACCCTTTTTGGAAAAATTCCCTTTTCTGTTGGTGATATTTTTTACACGCTTTTATCCATATACTTTCTCTTTATTTTAATTAAATGGCTCAGGCATTTTAAAAAACAAAGCCTTCCATTTTTTTTAAAACTGACAAGTATTGTTTCTGTCCTTTATTTTTGTTTTTATTTATTTTGGGGATTTAATTATGCTAAAGAGCCTTTGTATAAGCATCTTAAATTAGAAATGACACCTGTCAATTCAGAGGATTTAATAAGCTTAACAACACAGCTCATACAAAAAACCAATGCTTTACAATGGCAATTAGCTAAAGCTGATAGTATAAAAGTGACTGTGCCTTATAGCAAATCGACACTATTAAAAGAAGCTTCGGATTCTTATAGTAACTTATCAAAAAAATGGATTTTTTTAAGTTATAAACACCCAAGTATTAAATTATCTACTTACAGCTTGCCTTTAACTTATATGGGATATGCGGGTTATTACAATCCTTTTTCTGCAGAAGCTCAGGTAAACAGCTATATGCCAAAACCTTCAATGGCTTTTACAGCTTGTCACGAAATTGCACATCAAATAGGATATGCACCAGAACAAGAAGCCAACTTTATAGGTTATTTGGCATGTATTTATAGTGATGATGCTTTTGTACAATATTCGGGTTATTTAGTGGCTTTAAATTATGCCTTAAACAATTTGAGACAACATGATACCAGTACTTATAAAAAACTGATAGCGACAATAAATAAAGGTGTTTTAAACAATTACAAAGAAAGTTATGATTTTTGGACAGCTCATAAAAACCCCACAACACCCTTATTTGAATATATTTATGATCGTTTTTTAAAAGTAAACAAGCAAAAAGAAGGCATTAAAAGTTATTCTGGAATTGTGAAATTGATGGTTAATTATCACAAAGAATATCCGTTAAGGAAATCTTAAAGTTTTGTTAATTTTTACAAGCTTTTAACTGCTAATAATAGTAACTACTATCTTTAACAACAACATAATCATTCTAACCTATGAAAAAAATATTTCTTTTTCTAGCTTTAGTCGGCTGTTTACACAGTACTAATGCTCAGGAATATTTCCCAACAAACTCGGAAATAAAAGCAACCAATCACAATTACACGGCTTTTACAAATGCAAAAATCTATGTAACGCCAACATCTGTTATTAATAATGGCATTTTACTTATTAAAGATGGCAAAGTGGTGAATGTTGGTGCTGATGTTGCCATTCCAAAAAATAGTATAATTATAGATTTAAAAGGAAAATCTATTTATCCTTCTTTTATTGATTTATATTCCGATTTTGGTATAAAAAAAGAAAAATCGGATAATGCTAATTTTTCAAGATCGCCACAATACAATTCTTCAAGAGATGGTTATTATTGGAATGACCATGTGGTGCCAGAAAAAAATGCCTTAGATAATTTTGACTATCAATCAAAAGATGCCAAAGAATTAATAGAGGCTGGTTTTGGTGTTGTTTTATCAAATCAGAAAGATGCTGTTATTCGCGGAAGTTCTGTTTTAGTAGCCTTAAATGATTTTGATTCCAATCACACACGCATTATTACAAAAAAGGCCAGTCAAGATTTTGGTTTTACGCGCAATACAAATTCAAGACAATCTTATCCCGGTTCTCTAATGGGTATGATGGCGCTTTTGCGACAAACATTTTACGACGCCTCTTGGTATAAAACGCATAAAGATATGAACGACATTTCTTTGGATGCACTTATTGCCAATGAATCTTTACCTAAAATATTTGATGCTGGTAAAAAATTCAACGCTTTGCGTGCTTCAAAAATCGCCAAAGAATTCAACTATAATTTTATTATAAAAGGTGGTGGCGACGAATACGAGCGCATTACAGCCATAAAAAACACCAATGCACGATTTATTATTCCTATTAATTTTCCCGATGTTTTCGATGTTAGCAATCCTATAAATGCTTCTAAAGTAAACTTATCGGATATGCTCAATTGGAATCAAGCACCTACAAACTTAGGTGTTCTGGCAAAAAATGATGTGCCTTTTTCAATTACTTATAGTGGCTTAAAAAAGGCGTCTGATTTTAAAACCAACCTTCTTAAAGCCATAGAAAACGGTTTGGATAAAACAAAAGCGCTCGAAGCACTTACAACTTTACCAGCATCGTTTATAGGGAAAGGAAATGAAATTGGCTCTTTAAATAACGGTTCGTGGGCTAATTTTTTAATATGTTCTGGTGATATTTTTGACAAAAAAACCACTCTTTATGAAAACTGGACACAAGGACGAAAAAACGTTGTTAATGATGCAAATATTATCCCAGTTAATGGCAATTACACCTTAACACTCAATAACACAAACTATAATTTAAGTTTGTCTGGCGATAAAGTGAGTAGCCCAAGCATCAGTCTCAAAAAAGACAGCACTAAAATTGAGGCCAAACTCTCTTATATAAATGGCTGGTTATCTTTTAATTTTAAAGATTCTGAAAAAGATGGCTATAACAGAATTAGCGCCATGGTAACTAATAATGGCATTCAAAAAGGATTGGCAACACTTTACGATGGCACAGAAGCCTCGGCTATTTTCACAAGAACTGGTGATAGTGATAGCAAATCAGATAAAAAGGAAACAGATAACGATCTAACAAACATCCTACCTTTAAGCTATCCAAATATGGCTTTTGGTTATGACAGTAAACCTGTACAACATACCATTTTGATAAAAAATGCAACAGTTTGGACAAACGAAAAAGCAGGTATCCTTAAGAACACCGATGTCTTACTAAAAGATGGGAAAATCGCTAAAATTGGTAAAAATTTAAAATCCAATAAAGCTTTGGTAATTGATGGTACAGGCAAACACTTAACAAATGGTATTATTGACGAGCACTCACATATAGCTGCACGAGGTGTTAACGAAGCTGGCCATAATAGCAGTGCCGAAGTGCGCATTCAAGATGTTATCAATTCAGAAGATATTAGCATTTATAGAACTTTGGCAGGTGGCGTTACAACCTCACAAATTTTACATGGTTCTGCCAACCCTATTGGTGGCCAAAGCGCCATAATTAAATTAAAATGGGGTGGTTTGCCAGAAGATATGATTTTAAAAAATCAGCCTAAATTTATAAAATTTGCTTTGGGCGAAAATGTAAAACAATCTAATTGGGGTCCTAATCAAACAGTACGCTATCCACAAAGTAGAATGGGTGTTGAACAAGTATATGTAGATTATTTTACACGTGCCAAAGAATATGATGCTAAAAAGAAAAAAGGCATTCCTGTGCGCTATGATATTGAATTAGAAACCTTAGCAGAAATTATTAATAAAGAGCGTTTTATTACCTGTCATTCTTATGTGCAGTCAGAAATTAATATGTTGATGAAGGTTGCAGAGCAATTCGGTTTTAAAGTTAACACTTTTACGCATATTTTAGATGGCTATAAAGTAGCCGATATCATGAAAAAACACGGTGCTGGAGGCTCTACATTTTCAGATTGGTGGGCGTACAAATACGAAGTTAATGATGCTATTCCTTACAATGCCGCTATTATGAACAGTGTTGGTGTTACGGTTGCCATTAATTCTGATGATGCCGAAATGTCTAGACGTTTAAACCAAGAAGCTGGCAAAGCAGTTAAATATGGCAATGTGAGCGAAGAAGAGGCTTGGAAATTTGTGACCCTAAATCCTGCTAAATTATTACATCTCGATAAAAAATTGGGAAGTATAAAGGTTGGTAAAGATGCCGATGTTGTGCTTTGGAGTGATAATCCGTTATCAGTTTATGCACATGCCGAAAAATCGATTATTGAAGGTGTTATTTATTTTGATTACGAAAAAGACAAACAGATGGTAGCAAACGATTCTAAAAAGCGCAATATGCTTATAAATATGATGCTATCGGCTAAAAGCGGTGGTGCCAAAACACGCATCCCTTTTAAAAAGGAAAAAGTGTATTACACTTGTGAGAGTGTGGAAGTTTATAACGCTTTAAATAATTAAAAAAAGACATTATGAAACTAAATAATATAAAATCGACTTTAGCTATTCTTTTATTTATATCAGCTACAGCTTTTTCACAACAAACACCAGCTAATAAACAATCGGAAAGCATTCTTATTGTGGGAGCTACAGCTCATATTGGCAATGGAACAGCCATAAAAAATAGCGCTATTGGTTTTGATAATGGTAAAATCAATTTTGTCGGCCTTGCAATATCTGCAAATAAAGCCAATTACACTTCTGTAATTGATGCCGCTGGAAAAGATATATATCCCGGCTTTATTGCCCCAAATTCTACCTTAGGTTTGGCAGAAATTGATGCTGTTCGTGCCACAAGAGATTATCAAGAAGTTGGTGAAATGAACCCCAATATTAGAAGTATTATCGCTTTTAATACAGAATCTAAAGTTATTGAATCTATGCGCCCAAATGGTGTGTTGATGGCGCAAATAACACCCAGAGGCGGCTTAATTTCTGGTGCGTCATCTGTTGTACAGTTTGATGCATGGCATTGGGAAGATGCCATTCTAAAGTCTGATGACGGTATTCATTTAAATTGGCCAGCAGCCTATAGACGATCTCGGAGAGGTCCAGATGCTGGTAAAGTTATGCCAAATAAAGATTATGAAAAACAAATTAGTGATTTGGGTTCTTTTTTTGACAATGCTTTGATTTATGGCAAAACAGAACCTCAAGAAATAAATTTAAAATACAAAGCCGTTCAAGGTTTATTTGATGGCAATCAATCTTTATTTATTCATACAAATAACGCCCAAGAAATAGGTGATGCTATAAAATTCATCAATAATCATAACATTAAAAAAATGGTTATTGTTGGTGGTGCAGAAGCTTATAAAGTGAGTGCTTTGCTTAAAGAAAACAACATACCTGTGCTTTTAAGACGCGTCCATTCACTGCCAAATAGCGAAGATGAAGATGTAGATTTGCCTTTTAGATTGCCTAAAATTTTAACCGATGTTGGATTATTAGTTGGCTTGCAAGCCAATGGCGACATGGAGCGCATGAATACACGTAATCTCCCTTTCTACGCAGGTACTGCTGTGGCTTATGGTTTAGATTACGAGCAAGCAGTGGCTCTAATTACCTTAAACACTGCAAAAATATTAGGTATGGATAAAAGTATTGGCAGTTTAGAAGTTGGCAAAGATGCCACCTTGTTTATTTCGACTGGCGATGCCCTTGATATGCGCACCAATAATGCCGAACGCGCCTTTATTCAAGGCAGAGACATAAGTTTAGATTCGCATCAAAAGGTGTTGTATAATCGTTATATGAAAAAATATCACGGAAAATAATACTGTTATTTTCATTTAACCAAAAGGCCACCACTTGGTGGCTTTTTTTATTACTTTTGCTTTTATGATAAAAGAGATTACGAGTCCGCATAATGCTTATATAAAAGACTTGATTTTACTTAAAGATAAGTCAAAAACACGTAAAAATACGGGTACTTTTCTGATTGAAGGCTTGCGCGAATTAAGCTTATCTTTAATGGGGAACTATGAAATTCAAACTATTTTGTTTGATGATAGCTTAATTGCGCTAAACACTATTAAAGAACTTCTAAATAAACATAATTCAAAGGAGACACAACTCATAAAAATAAACAGTGTAGTGTATCAAAAACTGGCACATCGCGATACGACTGAAGGTGTTATTGCTGTTGCAAAATCTAAAGAACATTTACTTATCGATTTAAAATTTACTTCTAAGAATCCGCTTATTTTAGTAGCCGAGTCTATAGAAAAACCCGGCAATATTGGTGCCCTTTTGCGTACCGCCGATGCAGCAAATATAGATGCTGTAATTATTACCAATCCTAAAACCGATTTATACAATCCCAATTGTATTCGTTCTAGTGTGGGTTGTGTTTTTACCAACCAAATTGCTGTTGATAGTACCGATAATGTTATTCAATTTTTAAAAGAAAATAAGTATAATACATATTGTGCTACTTTAAGTGATGACTCAAAAGAATATCATTTACAAGACTTTACAAAAAAAACCGCAATAGTTGTTGGTACAGAGGCTACAGGTTTATCGCAAGATTTTATGAATACCGCTACACAAAATATTATCATTCCAATGCAAGGAAAAATTGACTCAATGAACGTATCTGTATCGGCTGCTATTTTAATTTTTGAAGCCAAACGTCAACGGAATTTTAAATAAATTTTACCATGACTCCTTCATTACTTTTTACTATAATTTTAGCAATTATAATCGTAAATTTTCTTTTTGAACTTTTATTAAATTACCTAAACGCCAAGCATTTTAAAGATAATTTGCCTTCTGAATTAAATGATATTTACGACGAAGAAGGCTATCAAAACTCTCAAAACTACAAACAGGTAAATTATAAATTTGGCCTTATTCAATCTGTCTTTTCATTTGCTTTATTAATCCTTTTTATTGCGCTGAATGGCTTCAAACTTTTAGATGATTTCGTCCGCTTATTAAACGATAATAAAATGCTCATCAGCTTGCTTTATTTTGGATTTATATTTTTAGCAAGCACTATAATCTCATTACCATTTAGCTATTATCACAGTTTTGTGATTGAAGAGCGCTTTGGTTTTAATAAAATGACAAAATCATTATTTGTTAAGGACACTTTGAAAAGTCTTTTGCTAGGCATCCTATTAGGAGGTCTTATTTTGAGTATTATACTGTGGTTTTATCAGCAATTCCCTAAATCTTTTTGGTTGTATGCATGGGCATTTATGGCTGTCTTTAGCATACTTATGAACCTGTTTTACACAAGTTTAATAGTGCCCTTATTTAATAAATTATCGCCTCTAGAAGATGGCGACCTAAAAAACACCTTGCAAGAGTTTGCAGAAAAAGTACAATTCAGAATTGACAAAATTTTTATTATTGATGGCTCCAAGCGTTCTACCAAAGCCAATGCCTATTTTTCTGGATTTGGGAAAAGCAAGAAAGTTGTTTTATACGATACCCTTTTAAACGATTTATCTAACGATGAAATTGCGGCTGTTTTGGCTCACGAAGTTGGTCATTATAAAAAGAAACACATCATTTTCAACCTGATTTTATCACTTTTATTAACAGGATTTACACTGTTCATCTTATCCTTATTTATAAACAATCCGCTTTTAGCGAAAGCATTCGGAATTGCCAATTCCAATTTTCATATTGGTGTCATTGCTTTTATGATACTCTACACGCCAATTTCGGTTATTACCGGATTATTAATGAATATCTTATCACGAAAATTTGAATATCAAGCCGATGGCTATGCCAAACAATTTGGCTATGCCGATACACTAATTTCATCCTTAAAGAAATTATCAAAACAAAGTTTTAGCAATTTAACACCACATAAATTATATGTGTTTATAAACTATTCTCATCCCACACTGTTACAGCGTTTTAAAAATTTAAAACAATAGCAATTTTATTGTTGTATATTATTTTACTTTACCCTACTTTTAAACTATGGCATATACAGCAACCATAGAAGAGGAAAAGTCTGCTATTGCATTGGCTTACAAAAACATGCTCAAAAATTCGTATCAAACTTTATCTAAAGAGGATAAGCAGTTAATACGTAAAGCTTTTGATTTGGCTGCTGATGCCCATAAAGACCAACGCCGTAATAGTGGTGAGCCTTATATTTTTCACCCTATCTCTGTGGCCAAAATTGTGGCTAATGATATTGGTTTAGGAGCTGTTTCAATTGCCGCTGCACTCCTTCATGATGTTGTTGAAGATACCGCCTATACCCTAGCAGATATTGAACAACTATTCGGAGAAACAGTAGCTAGAATTGTAAATGGACTCACTAAAATTTCGCATTTAAAAAAAGATCTAAACATATCGGTTCAGTCAGAGAATTTTAGGAAGATGCTTCTAACACTCAATGATGATGTGCGTGTTATTTTAATTAAAATAGCTGACAGGCTGCATAACATGATGACAATGGAATCTATGCCTCAAGATAAACAGGTTAAAATTGCATCAGAAACATTATACATTTATGCCCCTTTGGCACATAGATTGGGTCTTTATAATATTAAAACCGATTTAGAAGATTTGGGTTTAAAATATACCGAGCCTGAAGTTTATAATGATATTGCCGATAAAATTAAAGAAAGTAAAGAAGATCAAGCGGCTTACATTGCTATGTTTTCTAAAGTTGTTGAAGATTCTTTAGATAAAGAAGGCTTTAAATACAAAATATTAGGACGCACAAAATCTATTTATTCAATACGCCGTAAAATGCTTAATCAAGGCGTGAGTTTTGATGAAGTTTACGATAAATTTGCCATTAGGATAATTTATAAAAGCTCAGAAAAAAACGAAAAATTTGATGCGTGGAAAATCTATTCGGTTTTAACCGACAACTTTACACCAAACCCAAGCCGTTTACGCGATTGGATATCTCAACCAAAATCTACAGGTTACGAATCGTTGCATATTACGGTAATGGGCAAATCTGGTCGTTGGGTTGAAGTGCAAATTCGTTCTCAACGCATGGACGAAATTGCAGAAAAAGGTTATGCTGCCCATTATAAATACAAACATGCCAACGATTATGATGTTGGCTTAGAAGATTGGTTAAACAAACTTAAAGAAACACTCGAGAGTCAAGATACTAACGCCGTAGATTTTGTTGAGCAGTTTAAGCTAAATCTCTACTCAAAAGAAATTTACATTTTTACGCCAAATGGCGATTTAAAATCGCTGCCAAAAGGATCTACTGGTCTTGATTTTGCTTTTTCTGTACATACAGATATTGGTTTAAAATGTAGGGGTGTAAAAGTAAATGGCAAATTAGTTCCTTTAAGCAGGGTTTTAATAAGTGGTGATCAGGTAGAAATAATTACTTCTGTACATCAAAAACCAAAACTGAATTGGCTTGACTATGTCATCACTGCTAGGGCTAAATCTAAAATTAAAAATTCGCTAAAGCAAGAACATAAGCAAATAGCCGAAGATGGTAAAGAAGTCTTAACACGCAAACTTAGGCATTTAAAAATAACATTAAGCGATAAAATTATAAACGAACTGGTTGTTTTCTTTAAACTTAAAACCAGTCTTGATTTATTTTTTAGAATCGGTAACGGATCAATAGAAAATAAGAAACTAAAAGAATATGCCGCGCAACACAATAATGCTTTTTACAGTTTCTTTAAACGCGGTATTCGTAAAAAAAGTAAAAATTCAGAGCTACATCAAAATCAAGAAGAAATAACAACAAACCATGATTTATTGGTTTTTGGAAAAGACGAAGAACGCTTAGATTATACCCTATCGCCTTGCTGTAACCCTATTCCTGGCGATAATGTTTTTGGATTTATTACCATTAATGAGGGTATAAAAATACATAAAAAAGATTGCCCCAATGCTGTAAGTCTTCAAGCCAGATTTGCCTATAGGATAATGAGTGCCATTTGGATAGACTCTACGCAACAAGAATTCAAAAGCATTATTTTAATTACGGGTGTAGATGACAAAGGTTTAGCAAACAAGGTAACCAAGGTAATTTCTACTGATATGGATATTGATATTCAAAGTTTAAATATATCTGGCAGTCAGGGTCATTTTGAAGGAAAAATTGCTGTAAAAGTTAAAAACATAGGGCAATTAAATAAATTAATAGGCAGAATTAAGAAAATTGATGGTATTGATAAAGTGAATAGAATAATTGAATAAGGTTGTTTATAATTTGTTTATTATTTTATATCAAGTTAATTATAAAAGCTAATATTAAGCGTATTTTTGTGCTTCTGAATTATATAAACATATGAATGGTTCAATAAATCAAACCGAAGTAAAAGATGTTTTTACTGCCTATCTCAATGAGCATAAGCATAGAAAAACACCCGAACGTTACGCCATTCTTAAAGAAATTTATGCACACGAAGATCATTTTGATATAGAGTCACTTTATCTTTTAATGAAAAGCAAAAAATATCGTGTAAGTAGAGCAACACTCTATAACACAGTAGAATTACTTTTAGAATGTGGATTGGTACGCCGCCATCAATTTGGTCAAAATCAAGCTCATTACGAAAAATGTCTTTACGATAAACAACACGATCATTTAATTTTAACCGATTCTGGAAAAGTGATAGAATTTTGTGATCCAAGAATACAAACTATTAAGAAAAGTATAGAAGAAGTGTTTAATGTAGATATTCATAATCATTCTCTCTATTTTTATGCAACTAGCAAACAACCCAATAAAAAAGATTAAAAAATGAATGTAGATTTACTATTAGGCCTGCAATGGGGCGATGAAGGGAAAGGTAAAATTGTAGATGTCTTAACTAAGAATTACGCAATTGTGGCGCGTTTTCAAGGCGGACCAAATGCTGGACATACTTTAATTTTCGAAAATCAGAAACATGTTTTACATACAATTCCTTCTGGTATTTTTCATAAAGATGCCAAAAATATTGTAGGAAATGGCGTGGTTATAGATCCTGTAATTTTAACCAAAGAACTAGACAATCTTAGCAAGCATAATATTGACTATACAAAAACGCTTTTTATATCAAGAAAAGCCCACCTTATATTACCTACCCACCGTCTTTTAGATGCTGCATCCGAAGCACTTAAAGGCAAACTTAAAATAGGATCTACGCTTAAAGGAATTGGCCCTACTTATATGGATAAAACGGGCAGAAATGGCTTGCGTGTAGGAGATTTAGAATTAGATAATTGGAAAGAAAAATTCAATAATCTCACACAAAAACATCTCAACTTATTAGCCTTTTATAATGTTGATTTAGACTATGATTTAGACACTCTTAAAGCAGAGTTTTTTGCGGCTGTTACCATCCTAAAAACCTTGCCTTTTATTGACAGCGAAGAATATATCTTTAATGCTTTAAACAACCAACAAAGTATTTTGGCAGAAGGCGCTCAAGGATCAATGCTCGATATAGATTTTGGCACCTATCCGTTTGTAACTTCTTCTACCACAACTGCAGCTGGTGCTTGTACTGGTTTAGGTGTGGCACCTAATAAAATTGGCGATGTGTTCGGTATTTTTAAAGCGTATACAACACGTGTGGGTTCTGGTCCATTTCCGTCAGAGCTTTTTGATGACGATGGTAAAACTATGAGTAAAGTTGGTGCAGAATTTGGCGCTACCACTGGCCGTCCCCGTCGTTGCGGATGGTTAGATTTAGTGGCTTTAAAATATGCCGTCATCATAAATGGAGCCACCCAATTAATGATGATGAAAGCCGATGTTTTATCGGGATTTAAAACCATAAAAGCATGTACATCTTATATCTATAAAGGAAAAGAAATAACACACCTGCCCTATTCAATTTTAGAAGAAGATGTAACACCTGTTTACACTGAATTTAAAGGCTGGGACGCCGATTTAACCAAACTAACTTCGGCTGATGAATTGCCAAAAGAATTAATGGATTACATTAAATTTATCGAAGACTTTGTGCAAGTGCCTGTTAAAATTGTATCGGTTGGTCCTGATAGAAAGCAGACCATTTTACGATAGGTTTTAATTACAACTAATTTAAGTAGTTTTGTCATTTATATATGATGTTAAAAACCTATTGCTTTATATTAATTTCATTTCTTACTTTAAGTGCTTTTTCACAAGAAAAACGCATAAAAATTGTACATGCCGATTATACATTTGTAGATGAAGCAAAATACCCTGGCGCAACCATATTGTCTGGTAATGTCCATGTTATCCATCAAGGAATTTCTCTTAAGTGTAAAAAAGCAATTCAGTATAAAAAAACAAATTTTTTAAAAGCTATTGGTAATGTTATCATAAACCAAGGCGATTCTGTTATACAAACAAGCAATTACACCAATTATAATGGCAATACCAAGCTAGCTGTTTCTTGGGGAAAAGTACGCCTTAAAGACAGCGATGTTGTGCTTAGCACAGATACGCTTAACTTTGACAGAGAGAAACAAGTTTTGTACTATACTACTGGCGGCACCATCATTGATACAGCCAATACATTAAAAAGTGACATTGGCCACTACCATCTTGAATCTAAAAAGTTTTCGGCAAAAGAAAATGTTGTTTTAACGAACCCAGATTATGTGGTCACATCAAAACAACTAGACTATTATACCAGCAATAAAATTGCTTATATGTATGGTGCTTCAACCATTAAAAGTGAAGAAAGCACCATTTACTGCGAACGCGGTTTTTATAACACTCAAAAGGATATTGCTCATTTTATTAAAAACGCTAAGATTATAAGCAAGAATCAGGTTATTGAAGGCGATAGTATTTATTATAATAAGTCTTTGGGATTCTCTTCTGCTACAGGTAATGTTGTTGTAACAGATAGTGCTAATAACACAATAACAAAAGGTGGCTATTCTGAATATTATAAATTAAAAGATTCATCCTTAGTGGTAAAAAAGGCTTTGGCAATTATCATTTCTGATACCGATTCTCTCTTTATTCATGGCGATACGTTGCTTTTAACTGGCAAAAAGGATTTTAGAAAAATCCGTGCTTACCACAATGTTAAATTTTTCAAACCAAACCTTCAAGGGGTATGCGATTCTATTTTTTCTGATGACACTACAGGTATAACAACCATGTTTAAAAATCCAGTTTTGTGGGCAAATGGCAGTCAGATAACAGGAGATATCATTCATTTTACAAGAGATTTAGAAACAAAAAAACTAGACAGTTTAAAGGTCTTACAAGTAAATAGTTCAAAGGCTTTACAAAATGGCTTCATTGTTCAAAAAGATTCTGCTGGCTACAATCAGATAAAAGGGCGTATCATTTTGGGTAAGTTTGTAGATAACGATTTACACGAATTAAATGTTATTGGTAATAGCGAACTTTTATACTATCTTAGAAATGATGATGGAAAATTAGCTGGTATCAATAAATCGACTTGCAGTCAGATTAATTTTATATTGAAAAAGGGAGAAATTCAAACTGTTAAATTTATAACATCTCCAGATGGCACAACCTATCCCGAAAGTCAATTGCCAGAAAATGTACGCAAACTCAAAGGGTTTATTTGGCGTGAAGAGGAACAACCAAAATCTAAATTTCAGATTTTTTTGAAAATTAAAAAGTGATTTCTTTTGAAAGAAGATTTTTTAAAATATCAAGCACAAACAAGTCCGCATCCTTTAGCCATTACAATATCTAAAGCCAAAGGTTCTTATATTTATGATGATAAGGGAAAGGCTTATCTAGATTTTGTTGCTGGTGTGTCTGCAAATAGCCTAGGGCATGGTCATCCAAAAGTAAAAAAAGCCATTAAAAAGCAATTAGACCTCTATACACATGTAATGGTTTATGGCGAATTTATACAAAAACCACAAGTAGCTTTAACCAAATTATTAGCCAAGCATCTGCCCGCTTGTTTACAAACAACCTATTTAACTAATTCTGGTACCGAAGCCACAGAAGGCGCTTTAAAATTGGCCAAACGCATTACAGGACGCACTGAAATTATTGCGGCCAAAATGGGCTATCATGGCAATACGCAAGGTGCTATGAGTGTGTGTGGCAATGAAGAACAAAACCGCGCTTTCAGACCTTTAATTCCGAATAGCAAATTTATTGCATTTAATAATGAAGCCGATTTAGACAAAATTACTTCCAAAACTGCAGGCGTTATTTTAGAAACCATTCAAGGAGGCGCTGGATTTATTGTTCCAAAAAACAATTATCTCAAAAAAGTAAAAGAACGTTGCCAAAAAGTTGGCGCGCTGCTAATTCTTGACGAAATACAAACGGGTTTTGGCAGAACAGGTAAGCTGTTTGGATTTGAAAATTATAATGTCATACCAGATATTCTTGTTGTAGGTAAAGGCCTAGGCGGTGGTATGCCCATTGGCGCTTTTATAGCTTCTCAAGAATATATGAGTCTGTTGTCTCACCATCCTAAATTAGGACATATCACTACTTTTGGAGGTCATCCCGTTATTGCCGCAGCGGCATATGCCACTTTAAAACAAATTATCAAACCTAAACTTTTGACATCCGTTAAGGAAAATGAAGATATTATTCGCACACTATTAATACATCCAGAAATTAAAGAAATTAGGGGTATTGGTATGATGTTGGTACTTATTGTTAAAGATGCCGACTTTGCTTCAAAAGTTATTCTGACATGTTTAGACCGTGGCTTAATTTTATTTTGGCTATTGTTTGAAGGCAATGCCATCCGGATCACACCGCCATTAAATATCTCAAAAGACGATTTAAAAAAAGGTTGCCAAACCCTCATTTCTGTCATTGATGAATTGTCATAATATTAACAAACTACGTTAAAATATTGTTAATCTAGCATTTGTAAAATATATTAGTGTAACAGTTTACACACAGCTACAGTCTTATAGTAAATGTTTAATCTTTAAAAAACTATTATTATGAAAAAATTAGCTTTAATTGTGTTAGTACTAAGTTTAAGTGTCTCTAGTTACGCTTTTAACACACCTACAGAATCACCAAAAAATGACAAATTACATGCAGAAATCAGTAAAATGTTAAATACTATTACATTAGAATTTGATGCTGATGTTTTAACCGCCAATGTTACTTTTACAGTCACTACAAAAGGAGAAATAGTTGTACTGGCAGTAGATACAGACAATCAAGAATTAGAAAGTCGTGTAAAAAGTAAATTGAATTACAAAAAGGTGTCGGTAAAATCTGAACGTAATGGCATTATTTACATCGTTCCTTTAAAACTTGTGAAATAATTATACTTCTAATAAAAAATCCGCTTTAAGCGGATTTTTTTATTTTATCTATTAGCAACTTTATTTCTCTCTTCAGACAGAAGTTTGTCTAATAATTTTCTTATTTTCTTGCTGTTCCAATCTGCCGCACCCACAGTAGAAACCACAACTTTTCCATTTTTACTTACAATAAATGTTGCCGGAATACTTCTGGTAGTAAATAAAGAAGGTTCTCTAGATTGCATGTTATAAGTTGGAAAATCTAAGCTGTGCTCTTTATAATAAGACATCACTTTCTGCTCAGTATCAGATGTTACCAATACAAATTTAACTTTATCCTTATAGTCATCATATAACTTTTGAATTAATGGCATTTCGGCACGACAAGGCGGGCACCAAGTAGCCCAAATATTTACAAAGACAACTTCTTCTTTTAAGGATACAAAGTTAATATCGGATGTGTTAAGTCCTTGTAATTGCCAATTATAATCTTGTAAAGTAGGGCTCTTTGACACGGACGAAACAGAAGGTGCAAATGCCAATTGACGCATAATAAAAGCCCTTGAATTTGGATAAATTAAAGCCGCAATGACGATGACAAAAATTATATTCGACCACATTTTTTTATTCAATTTCATACTACTTTAATTAATATTTTTCTAATTAGTAGGTTTTTTATCAATAGCTTACAAAGGTAAAGAACTTCGTTTAAAAATTTAATTTTTTATTTTTTTCCTATTATATGTAATTCTGTGAATTCTTTAGAAATTACTAAAATATTATCTTTTATATTCTTATTTGTCAGTTTAATTACTTCATTATCAACTTCAACCTTTGATATTACAAAAGGCAATCCGTGTAAACTTAACTTAAATGTATCATAAGAAGTTATAAACTTTCCTGATTTGTACTGTTGAATTGTCAACGATTCTTTTTTACCTACAAGACTGAAGTTCCGCAAACTGTAACGTCCTTTCTTATAATCATAACCATCACAAGCATCTTCATAAACCTGCGATTTTTCTTTACCCAGTTTATAATAGATTTCCAATTTTAGCTGTTCAATAGTTTTTTCGCCTACATATTGCTGAATGGGATATTTTGGAATAATAGCACCTTCTTTTACAAAAATTGGCATGCTATCAATATCTGCATCTACCCATTTTTCTGCACCGCCACGTTCTAAAGTGTTGTCCCAGAAATTGTACCAATTCCCTTTAGGAAAATACATCCTTCTGCCTTTGGCATTTGATTCTAATATGGGGCAAATCAATATTTTTTCGCCGTATATAAACTCATCATTTCTATAATGTGTGTGTGTGTCTTCTTGGTCAAATAAAACAAGTGATTTTAAAATAGGCACACCTTCATTGGCATAGCGCCAAAACGACGTATATAAATAGGGCAATAATTGATAGCGAATTTCAATAAATTTCCGAACGATATTGGTGACATTATCATCAAAAGAGTAAGGTTCCTGATCGCCATGATCTCCCGAAGAATGCGTGCGACAAAATGGGTGAAAAACACCTAATTGAATCCAACGTGTGTATAATTCTGCATTTGGTTGTTCTGCAAAACCACCAATATCCGATCCAACAAAAGAAAAACCAGACATACACATGCGTTGTGCTTGCGCATTGGCAATTGAAAGATGGTCCCAAGTCGCTGCGTTATCTCCAGTCCATGTTGAAGTATAACGTTGCGTGCCTGAGTAAGCTGCTCTTGTTATTACAAAAGGGCGTTTTGGGTAAGAGAATTTTTTTAATCCGTGATAGGTAGCGCGTGCCATTTGCATGCCATACACATTATGCGCTTTTCTATGACTGCAATGATTTCCATCATAATCATGACGCACATCATTTGGAAATGTTTTTCCAGGCACATCCATAACGGCAGGCTCATTCATATCATTCCAAACGCCTTTTACGCCAATATCTTCTATCAATTCTTTAAAAAGGTTAGACCACCATTCGCGTACTTTAGGATTTGTAAAGTCTGGGAAATAGCATTCTCCCGGCCAAACTTTTCCTTTCATATAAGGACCATCGGCACGTTTGCAAAAATAATCATTGTCTAAACCTTCTTTAAAAACACTGTATTCTGGGTCAATTTTTATGCCCGGATCAATAATTACAATGGTTTTAAAACCCTTATCGGATAATTCTTTAACCATTCTTTTAGGATCTGGAAAATGTTCTTTGTTCCAAGTAAAACATCTAAAACCTTCCATATAATCTATATCTAAATAAATGGCATCGCAAGGAATTTTTAATTCTCTAAACTTATTGGTAACCTCTTTTACTTTTGATTCTGGATAATAACTCCATTTACATTGATGATAGCCCAATGCCCACAGCGGTGGTAATTGATGCGGTCTGCCCGTTAAATCTGTATAGGTTGAAACAACATCTTCCATTTGAGGGCCATAAATAAAATAATAATTCATTTCGCCTCCTTGCGCCCAAAAACTAGCAATGTTTCTGCGCTCTTTACAAAAATCGAAAAATGAACGGAAGGTATTATCGAAAAATATACCATAAGACTTATTGTGATGGATGCTCGTATAAAAAGGTATGGCTTTATAAATAGGATCTGTGCCGCGTTGAAAAGCATAAGAATCTGTTACCCAATTTTCAAAACGCTTTCCTTTTAAATTATTTTGAACGGGTTTGTCTCCCAACCCAAAATAGCTTTCGCCTTCAAAAGCTGTCTTCGACATTTTTACAATATCGCCTCCAAATTCATAACTTTCTTCCCAATGAAATCCTAATTCATCTTCGCAAATTAAGGTATTGTCTTTGGCATCAAAAATTGAAGTACGCATGTCAATTTTAGAAATATGGCAAATTAATTTAGCAGTGGTAATGATATATTTATCATCTATTTCATTTATTTCTAAATTATTAAATCCTTTACTTGCATGTTTGGTGATGGCATAAGAAAAATCCTTCTCAAAAACTGATTTGGTTGTAAATCTAAATCTCAATACACTGTCTCGCTCTATGGTAAGCTGTAAAACAACATTATTTTCACTTTCAAAGTAAAAAGAATCTACATCTTTTCTGTATGATACTATTCTTGTAGGAAATTGATTTCCTTTATATTCTAATTCGGTATTTAAAATCATAAATTGTGAATAAAAATAGGTGCAAACCTACTAAAATTAATGCTTTTGACAGGTAAGTATTTATCAAAAATACACCTGATATATTGAGGTTTTCTCAATGAAAATATGGTAATGTTAAATAAAATGAATTCCTATTTTGACCTTATTTTAAAAATTGTAATACCTAAAGGTGGTAAAGTTAATTCTGCTGTATATTCTTTACCATTCCAAACTTCTTTTTTAATAGTAATTGGTTTGGTATTTACCACACCGCTACCACCAAATTCCTTAGAATCGCTGGTAAATACCTCAAATAATTTTCCTTTTTTAGGAACACCTATTTTATAAGTAGTTAACGTATTTGGCGTGAAATTACAGACAACTATTAAATCGTTAACAGCATTTTTACCCTTTCTTAGATAGGAGATCACTGAATTTTCTGAATCGTCATAACTCAACCATTCAAAACCTTCATTGCTAAAACCTTTTTCAAAAAGTGCTGGCGCTGTTTTATAAAATTTATTTAAAGCGGCAAAATAGTTTTTTGCTTTTTGATGAGGCTCAAATTCTAATAAATTCCAGTCTAAGCTTTTTTCAAAATTCCATTCTTCATATTGTCCAAACTCACTTCCCATAAATAACAGGTTCGTCCCCGGATGGGTAAACATATAGCCGTAAAGAAGTCTCAAGTTCGCAAAGCGTTGCCATTCATCTCCTGGCATTTTACCTAAAATTGACTTTTTGCCATACACCACTTCATCATGAGACAATGGTAACATAAAATTTTCTGTAAACGCATAAGTCAAACTAAAAGTAATGTCATTTTGATGGTGCTTTCTATAAATAGGGTCTTTGGCAAAAAACTCTAAAGTGTCATGCATCCAACCCATCATCCATTTCATACCAAATCCTAATCCACCATCAAAAGTAGGCTTAGACACCATAGGAAATGCTGTCGATTCTTCGGCAATAGTTTGTACATCTGGAAACGATTTATAGACTTCTTCGTTCATTTCCTTTAAAAAAGAAATAACATCTAAATTTTCATTTCCCCCAAATTTGTTTGGATCCCACTCGCCTTCATCACGCGAATAATCTAAGAATAACATAGATGCAACAGCATCTACACGTAAGCCATCGGCATGGTATTGTTCTAACCAAAAAATAGCATTACTTATTAAAAAGGAACGTACTTCATTCCGTCCATAATTAAAAATTAAACTTTTCCAATCTGGATGATACCCTTTCTTTCTGTCAGGATGTTCATACAAATGTGTGCCATCAAAATTACCAAGACCGTGTGCGTCTTCAGGAAAATGTGATGGTACCCAATCTAAAATAAGTCCAATATCATTTTGGTGTAATTTATCTACCAAATATTTAAATTCATCGGGATAACCAAAGCGAGAAGTTGGTGCAAAATAACCTGTAATCTGATATCCCCAAGAGGGATCATACGGAAATTCCATTATCGGCATGAGTTCTACATGCGTAAAGTTCATCTCTTTAACATAGTTCACTAAATCGTCTGCCAACTCATAATAAGATAAAAACCGATCCTCTTCGCTATGTCTTTTCCAAGAACCCAAATGAACTTCATACACCGAATACGGTGCATCTAGAGCGTTATTTTTTTTACGCTTTTTCATCCACTTAGTATCTTCCCAAGCATAGGCATCTTCCCAAACTACCGAAGCCGTTTTTGGCGGATGCTCACAACGCCTAGCATAAGGATCTGCTTTTTCTGTAACAATGCCGTTGTTATTACTCTTAATTTTATATTTATAAGTCGCTCCTTTTTCAACATTCGGAATAAACCCTTCCCAAATACCACTTTCGTCCCAACGGACATTTAATTTGTGCGCATCTTCCGTCCAATGATTAAAATCGCCTATAACCGAAACAGCATTGGCACTAGGTGCCCAAACTGCAAAATAAGTACCTTCAACACCATCAACAGTCATTATGTGAGAGCCAAATTTTTCGTACAATCTATAATGCTTACCCGACTTAAATAAGTTTATATCAAATTCTGAAAAGAGACTGTGTGCTTTTACTTTTGTCATATCTTAATAACTATTTATGATGTTTGAAATCCCTTTTAAAGGGATTAATGCCCAACGTGGACGAGAATTTAATTCGTAACCTAATTCGTAAACTGCTTTTTCTAAAAGACAGTACTTTAATATAAATAGACGCTCTTGATTGTAACCAATATTTAGATTCTCTTTTTGGATTTCCAAAACATAGGTTTCTAAAAAGATGCCTGTAAAATAGCGATACAACAACTCTCCTGCTTTAAATAAAGTCTCTTGTGATTGATTATAAGCTTCGCTATTATTGAAAATTGTGGCATAAATGGCGTAATGAAAAGACCTAAATAATCCTGCTACATCCTTTAAAGGTGGTTGTTTTACTTTTCTATCGCGGATGGTGCTTTCTGGTTCGCCTTCAAAATCTAAAATATAAAAATCGTCATCTTTTACCAATATTTGTCCTAGATGATAATCGCCATGAACGCGAATGCGCTCCCCTTTTAATCTTGTCCAATCAAATTTTACAAAACGCTTTCTAATGATATTCTTTTTGTCTAGAAATTCCTTTGCTAGTTCTAAAGTGAGGCCATCTAATTTATGTAGATTATTTTCAATTGTATTCAACCTATTTTGGAATTGATATAACAACCTGTTTTTTAACCAAACGCTATAATCGCCATTAAAACGGGTTGGTGTAAAGGCAGTGTCTTCAAACTCAGAGCCCAAAGTCGTGTGCATTTCTGCAGTCCGTTTGGCTAAAGTTTGTACTTTTAAAAGTAATTTTAATCCTACCCAATCAATAATTTGGGGTGGTACATTATTTATATTCAATCGTAAAAACAATTCGGTAGTTGGCAAACTATCTACATTAATACTTTTAGATTCTAAATTCATGAAAACCTGATGGAATTCCTTTAGCATATATTCCCAAGCATCGCCCTCATTTGACACCATTTCTTGCATCAAGGCAATAGTGATATGCGTATTTTCTGAATCTACAATATTTATACTTCCTAAAAATGGCGGGGTATTTTTAAAGTCTTTCTTTTCGGATAAAAACCGACTCATTTCGTAATCGGGGTTTTTATCGGCATAAATGCGTCTAAAAAATTTTAGAACATATTTTTCATTGTATACAATTGATGTGTTGCTTTGCTCTAAGCCCATAAATCGAGATGACTCATAAACGGCATCTTTAAACAATAAACTTTTATGATATTGTACCCTACTTTTATCATTAGGTAAAGCATTGCAAACCTTATCAAATATCAATCTTCTAAAGGCCTCCAAATTTATAGCATCAATTATAAAACCTTCTTGCCCCTTTATACTTATAGGGAGAATTCTATCCTTTTGCGCAAAATTTTCATCAGACACAAAAGCAATGGGTAAAAAATAATGCTGGTAAAAAGCCTCTTCAAAATTAATTTCTAAGATTAATCCGTAATAAACTTCATCGCCTTGCTGCATTTTAAAATACTCCGAAAGTTCGATGTATTTTAGTTTACTCGCTTTGCCACCATACCAACGTTGTTTTAAAATATAATCCTCTAAAACATCCGACAGGAAAATTTTTACAAATTCTTTATCATCCAGTAAGGCCTCCCAAGAAATATCAAAATTATAAGGAGGCTGCAGTATTGTTTTAGCGGCTTTTTTAGACATGTTATTTAGTGATTTTAAATATATGGAAAGGTAATTTTGGGTTTAGTTCTACAAAATTCCATTCTCTATCCCAAATATATACATTCTCTGTAATTAAATCTTTTACGTTTACCTGATGTCCTTCTTGTATTCCTAAATCATGTAAAGGTAACTGCACATTAGCTTGTTGCGTGTTATAATGGTCAAGATTTACAACTATTAAAAGTTCATTTGTTCTGGCATCATTCCATTTATAAAAGGCAATTAAGTTCTCATTTTCTACGGTACAAAACTGAATATTATTGGTTTGTTGAAGCGCTTCATTTTCTTGACGGATTTTATTAACGCTCGTAATTATATGTATCAGTTTATTTTCTTTCGTCCAATCGTAATCACAAATTTGGAATTTCTCAGAGTTTAAATACTCTTCTTTCTCTGGCAAAGCATCACTTATCATATGCTCGAAAACAGGTCCATAAATACCTGTGTTAGAACTCAAAGTGGCCGCAAGCACGTAACGTTGAATGTATTTTGATTCGTTTGCGCCTTGCAAGTGAAACGGATTGATGTCTGGCGTGTTTGGCCAAAAATTGGGACGCATGTATTCCCGTTGGTTATTCTTTGTTAAATCATTAACATACGCAATAAGTTCATGTTTTGAATTGCGCCATGTAAAATAGCTGTATGATTGCGAATAGCCTTGTTTTGCCAATTGCTGCATAATCTTTGGACGTGTAAACGATTCGGCTAAAAACAATACATCTGGGTGCTTTTTCTTAACTTCATTAATAATATAATGCCAAAAATAAAAAGGTTTTGTGTGTGGATTATCTACCCTAAACACATTGATACCACAATCTATCCAATAAAATAAAGTGCTCAAACATTCGTCCCAAAGATTTTTATAATCTTCAGACTCCCAATAAATGGGTAAAATATCTTGGTATTTTTTTGGTGGATTTTCTGCATATTGCACCGTGCCATCTGGTCGCCATTTAAACCATTGCGGATGTTCTTTTACCCAAGGATGATCTGGCGCAGCCTGCAAAGCGTAATCCATGGCAATCTCAATATTTAATTCTTTAGCTTTGTTTATGAGCAATTTAAAATCTTCTAAACTTCCCAATTCTGGATGTAAATCTTTGTGACCACCATATTTTGAGCCAATGCCCCATGTTGAACCAACATCACCAGATTTTGCTTCTGTGGTATTGTTTTTCCCTTTTCTATTTACATCGCCTATTGGATGCACAGGTGGAAAATACAAGGTGTCAAATCCCATTTCTGCGACTCTTGATAACAATTTTTCACAATCTTTAAAAGTGCCATGAACATTTTTCTTTTGTGATGTGGAGCGCGGAAAAAATTCATACCATGTACTAAACAACGCTTTTAACCTGTCTACATAAACCTTATAAATTTTAGAGCTATTTGCAAATTCTTTTACAGGATATTTATAAAATATATTTTGCAGTTTTTTACTTTTGGCTTCGGATATAGCTTTGTCATACATTTTAGTATCAGAAAATATATTTTCTAAGCTTTTAAGATATATATTTTCTGATGCTGAAACTTTTGCTAAAATTGATTTTATATAGAAAACACCCTCAAGTAATTCAGATTTTACATTTTGCTTGTCTGCAATTTTACAACTAATGCCATGTTGCCAATTTAAAGCATAATCTACCCAGCCTTCGACTTTATAGTCATAAAAGCCTTGTTTTTTTACAGAGAAAGAAGCAAACCATTCATCATTATTATCCAATTGCATGCGTACTTCTTGCCATTTCTTTTCGCCTTCATGTTTGTATAAAACTGAAGCTGCAATAATATCATGTCCGTCAACAAGCACATGCGCATTTACATTAACAATTTGGTTGACAACTCTTTTAATGTGAAATTCACCACCGTTAACTTGTGGTGATACATAATCTACTACAACCCTTTTTTGGTTTTGCATTGTTTATATTATTTTTTAAATTTTATAACCGTCAGGTATAACGGCGTCTTTTTTTATAACAATAATACCATCTCTAACTACATAAGTATCTGTTTCGGTATCGGCTAAATGTTTGCCACCATTAATTCTCACATCATCGCCTATGCAACAATTTTTATCTAAAATGGCATTTTTTATAAAACAACGTTTGCCAATTCCCATAGATACAATCGAAGTGTTTAAAATTTCTTCAAGCGGCTGATAATAATCGGCACCCATCATATATGTATTTATAACTGTAGATTCTTTGTCTATTCTAGAACGCACACCAATAACCGAATGTTCAATTTTTCCTGCGTTAATAATACAGCCATCTGCAATAACCGTTTTATCTAATACAGTTCCAGAAATTTTAGTAGTTGGTAACATTCTTGCGTGAGAGTAAATACGCTTAGCTGTACTGTACAAATCAAATTTTGGAAAATCATCGGTTAAGCCAAGATTCGCTTCGAAAAAAGAATCTATATTCCCTATATCTGTCCAATAACCTTCGTATTGAAAACTAAGAACCGGATTTGTTTCAAGTGCTTGTGGAATAATTTCTTTACCAAAATCGTTAGTGTCAGGATTATTCATTAGTTCAATAAGCAAATCTCTATTAAAAATATAAATTCCCATAGAGGCTAGATAATTTCGGCCTTCGTCTTTCATTTCAGAACTAACTTCCGATGTCCAATCTGGCAGTAATTCGGCAGCAGGTTTTTCAATAAAAGATGAAATGAAATTTTTCTTGTCGGATTTTAAAATCCCAAAAGAAGTCGCTTCTTTAGCATTAACGGGGATTGTGGCAATAGAAATTTTAGCTTTGCTTTCTATATGTGCTTTGAGCATTTCGTTAAAATCCATTTGGTACAATTGATCGCCCGATAGAATTAAAACATAATCAAAATCGTGTTTTTTAAAATGGTGCATACTCTGCCTAACAGCATCAGCAGTACCCTGAAACCATTTGCTATTTCCTGGGGTTTGTTCAGCAGCTAAAACATCTACAAAAGCCGAACTGAAAAAGCTAAAATGATAGGTGTTTTTTATGTGTTTATTTAATGAAGCTGAATTAAACTGGGTTAACACAAACATGCGTTTTATGCCAGAATTGATACAATTTGAAATAGGAATATCAACCAATCTGTATTTTCCGGCAATAGGCACAGCCGGTTTTGAACGTGATTCTGTTAAAGGATGTAATCTTGAACCTTGACCACCTCCTAAAATAATTGCCAAGACTTTATCGCTATTTACCATAATTCAAATTATAATTATATCTTTAA
>JABMNH010000042.1 GCA_013205245.1 Flavobacteriales bacterium
AACAAGAATACTATCCAAATTAACTTCGTTAACGGTTATTCAATACATCAATAAGTTTATCTTTGATAGAAATATAAATAATTTAAAAATTAGCATTATTTAAATGCACAACGGGTTTAAATTTATGTGAGTCTTAATTATTTTTAAAAACATTTCCCCTCAAACGGTTTTTGTCCTCTGAGAATTTTCGTATCAAAACAAAGAAAATAATGGCGTTGGGAGGAGGGAGCATCCAAAGAGTAAAACGGTCTGGATGCAATAGTAATTATTTTCTGTAGATTTTGGAGAAAATTATCAGCAGACTAGATTTTTTTGTTTCTTTTTTCATCAATGGAAAAAAGAAAGAGGTAATTTATTTCAGAATTAACAACTATTTCATTTGCACTTTTTTGCTTGTCCAAAAAAGTGCGGAAAAAGGACACTTCTACGAGGAATTTTGCTTTGCAAACCGATTAAAAAAACTTTAATCAAGTGAAAGATTTTTTAATCTATTCTAGCGTAGAAGATTGTCATTCCTTCGGAATGATTTGGTTTTGAACTTAGTGATTGTTATAATTACCAGAGTCATTAGCATTCTATTGTAAATCCAAAAGTCTTACTTTTGCAGTTCAATTATAACTTAGATGACACACAAAGCTGGTTTTGTAAATATTATAGGCAATCCAAATGTTGGGAAATCAACTTTGATGAATGCTTTTGTAGGAGAGCGCTTATCGATTATAACTTCTAAAGCCCAAACCACACGCCACCGTATTTTAGGCATTGTAAATGGCGATGATTTTCAAATTGTTTTTTCAGACACGCCAGGCATTATTAAACCCGCTTACAGTTTACAAGAGTCGATGATGAATTTTGTAAAATCGGCTTTTGACGATGCCGATATTTTGATTTATATGGTCGAAATAGGCGAAAAAGATTTAAAAGACGACGCTTTTTTTGACAAGATAATCCATTCAAAAATACCCGTTTTGTTGCTTGTCAATAAAATTGACACATCAGAACAAGAAATTTTAGAAGAAAAAATGAGTTACTGGAAAGACAAAGTGCCCAATGCTTTGGTGTATCCGCTATCAGCTTTAGAAAATTTTAATGTAGATACTGTTTTTGATAAAATTTTAGAGCTCTTGCCAGAGTCGCCCGCTTTTTATCCAAAAGACCAATTGACCGATAAGCCCGAACGCTTTTTTGTAAACGAAAAAATCAGAGAAAAGATTTTAATGTATTACAAAAAAGAAATCCCTTATTCTGTTGAAGTGGTTACCGAAGAGTTTGAAGAAGCCGATGATATTATAAGAATGCGCGCCATAATTATGGTGGAACGCGATACCCAAAAAGGCATTATTATTGGGCATAAAGGCAGCGCCTTAAAACGTGTGGGTGCCGAAGCGCGAAAGGATTTAGAAATCTTTTTTGCTAAAAAAATATTCTTAGAATTGTATGTTAAGGTTAATAAAAACTGGCGCAACGACAAAAAACAACTCCGCCGTTTTGGGTATGATGAGTAAATTTAAAGACAGTATTTAATCTGTAAATAGTTATATTTGTGTGATATAGAAATTAAGACAACATTTGGAGATATTAACAAAATGCACGAGATTTACATAAAATTAAAATATTATGGCGGGAATAGACAATATTAAAAACAGACTTATTGACCGAATATTAGCGACTAAAAATGAAAAACTTTTAGAGGCTATTAGTAATATTTTTGAATCAACACATCAAGAAGATATAACATCTCTATCCTCCGAACAAATTGAAATGCTCTTTATGAGCAAGAAAGATATTGAAAAAGGCAACCTTATTTCTGAATTAGATCTTGATAAAGAAGATTCTAAATGGCTGAATTAAAGATTTTTTGGACTCATACAGCAGTTAAACAACGGAATTATATTTTTAGCTATTGGAATAGTAGAAATAAGAGCACTTCTTATACTAAAAAATTAAACCAAAGCATAAAAGAAAGAACGTCTTTATTAAAAAGCAACCCAAAAATCGGTAAGAAAACAGAATTTAAAGAAACACGGATTGTTTCATTAGGGCATTACAGTATTCTTTATAAAAAGATTGATTTAAAAATAATAATTACAGGATTTTGGGATAATAGACAGCAGCCAAAAAAATTAATTGCATTTTTAAAGAAAAACTAAAAAGGCTTTCTACACCAAAGAGTTGTGTTAACAACCCGACTCAAAACTCATCACTTATAATTTATAATTTTTACCGAAACTTATAAATCATTGTAATCGTGCCATATTTATGCCCCGTTACGCGGTTGTTAGCTACAGCTTTTGAAAGATACGTAATAGCGTAACCATAATTAAACCGCTTTGAAGCCCATTTTAAACCGAGTTGCACACTGGCTTTTATAGGTTTAGAATCAAAAGTAAGCGGACTGTTATCGTTAAACAAACTGCCTTGAATGGTGGCATTATAAGCCACATAAGACAGTTGTGGTTTTACAAAAAAGTAAACTTCTTTTATAGCGTTATCCGTTTTTTCGTTGCCGATATTACTGTTAAACAACACCGAATTAAAAATGGGATTTAAAGATTTGAATCCGATTCTGCTTACAAAACCCAAGGTCAATTCATTAAAGATGCTGCCAACTTTAGCATCCGCGAAAGCGTTAAAATCTAATTGTTTGTTAGATGTATAGCCCACATTTTTAAGGTATGTAAGGTTTATATTCGCGCCCAATTGATCTTGAATTTGATATGCCCAACCAGCAGGGGTATACATGCCCACCATTTTATGATACCATTTTTGCAAACTTTCTGCTTGCGAACTTGGCCCTAAAATACCCAGCTGATAAGTTATTTTAAAGGCACTTTCGTTTTTATAGAATTTTGTGATGCCAAAATCGGTAAACAAATAGCCAGCAAAAGGGCGGTCCTGATTGGCAATATTTGGCACATTACCACTATATGGTGTGTATAAATAGTGTCCTAATTGAACGGTATACATCTTTTTAGCCAACTTTTCTGATGTTGTTTTAGAAAGAAACTGATAGTGCAAAGTCAAGCCATTTGAATAATATTGGTCTTGTGTGGCCGACACATACACATCATTATCGCTTATAAATCCAAACGATTTTGAATGTTGATTTTGACTAAAAATAAATCCACTAAACAAGCAGAAAAAAAAGAAAAAGGTTTTTTTAAAATTCATAAGATAAGACTAAGTGAGGGCAAATTTACGAACCACCCTAGCCACTATTTTTGGAAAGAAACGTTTAATTAAAACAGCGTATATCTCTTTATTGCCAATGGTTACTTCGTTTTTATTTTCGCGAACAGCTTTTAAAAGACCTTTGGCCAATTTTTCTGGTTTTATGCCATTTTGAATGGTTGTATCCATTTTATTTTGTGGTTTGCCATCGCCAGTTAAGGCATTCATAGAGACATTTGTCTGCACATAGCCCGGGCAAATTAAATTGACATTGATGTTGTATTTATGAATTTCGGCACGCAGGCTGTCAAAAAATCCGTGTAAAGCATGTTTTGAAGCCGCATAACTAGACCGTAAAGGTGTGCCTATTTTACCCATCACACTACTCACAATAACAAAGTGTCCGGCTTTGCGCTCAATAAAATGAGGCAAAAGGGCTTTGGTTAAAGCCACTGTGCCTAAGTAATTCACTTTCATAATTTCTTCATCAACCCTAATACCTGTTTCTTCTACCAGAGACCGTTGGCTAATACCGCCGTTGTTTACTAAAATATCTACATGTCCATAAACGCCAATGGCCGTGTCTGCAATATGTTTAAAATTCAGATAATCGGCTAAATCAAACGGAATAATATGCACATCAAGCGGGTCTGCACACATACTTTTAGTGTCTAATAAATTGTTGGCATGACGTCCAGAAATGATAAGTTTGGCACCCTGGTTAGAAAAGGCAATAGCAGTTGCCCTGCCAATTCCCGAAGAAGCACCCGTAACCCAAACCACTTTATTTTTAAAATACATAAGCTAATTTTTACCAAATATAACAAGATTTTAACGCATAAATTATATTTATTTGAATTGAAAAGTGCATTTTTGTATTTCAAATTTATGATGATGATTAAAAAAATTGCTGTACTTATTTTGTTGATTTCGTTTGGAGCGCAAGGCCAACATACCATTTCTGGGAAAATGACCAAAACAGCCAAGGCCGATTGGCTTATTTTATATAAAATTGAAGGGGGCGCACAATCTTTTATTGCCAATACAAAAATGATTGATAATCAGTTTAGTTTTCCACTAAAAAGCGGTGCGGAACCTGGTATTTACAGATTGTTTTATCAAATGGAGCAACAATCATATCTCGATTTTATATACAATAATGAAGATGTTGTTGTGTCTTTTGACCCGAGCGATCTGTCTGGGACAGTAATTTTTGAAAAATCTAAAGAAAATAATTTGTTTAAGAAATATACCGAAGCTATTGCTGTGCCTCAAGCCACATTAGATTCTTTGCAATTGCGCTATTTTCAAGGGATTGATGCCAAAAGAGAAGTTGTCATCCGTCAAGAATATACCGCAAAACTAAAGGCTGTTATCACAATGCAAAAGCAATTTGAAACATCGGCGCATGGCATGTTGGTGAGTCATTTTATTAAAGCAAGCGAAAGGTATAATGCCAATGCGCCTTTTAAGGATGCGTCAAAATATTTAACAGCTATTAAAACACATTTTTTTGACGCTGTAGATTTTAACAGCCAAGCTTTGCTTAAATCTACATTAATCACAGACCGCATAGTCGATTATGTTTTTTATGTAAATGTATCTTCAGATGGCGCTATGCAGAACAAATTATACAAAAATTCTATTGCCGAAGTTTATAATAAAATCAGCAATAAAAAGTTGACAAAAGAACTGACTTATTATTTAATTAAACGTTTTGCCAATCAAGAAAACAAAGATTTAACGGTCTTTATGTTCGACACCTATTACAATAAATTACCTCAAGCAGATCAAGATTTGGCTTTTAAAGAAGCGACGTTTTCTAAATTAAAAATCATGTTAAATGCCAAAGCCCCAAATATTACATGGCAAGATTTTGGAGGGAATAGCAGTTTGTACGCATTAAACGACGCTAAGTATTATGTGGTGTTATTTTGGAGTGCTACATGTGGCCATTGTTTACATGAAATCCCCATTTTATATGATTATATTAAGGATAAAAAAGACATTAAAGTAATTGCTGTAGGTTTAGAAAATGGGCCAGACCCTTGGAATGCAGAGATGAGTAAATACCCGAACTTTATTCATGTGTTTGGTAAAAATCATTGGCAAAATCAATTTGCACGCGCTTACGAAATTCATGCCACACCAACCTATCTTATTTTAGATGCCGATAAAAGAATTGTTGCCAAACCCTATGGTGAAGCCGATGTTAAAGCCTTTTTTGATAAGCTAAAAATGTAAAAAAGCATCTTCTAAATGCTCAAGGCGGATGCCTTTATTGTTTTTTATAATGCCGATAATATCAAAACGAACATCGACATCTAGATTGCGCGAAATAACATAATCGTCTATAGCGCCAACCAATAATTTTATTTTTTTGGGCTTCACAAAATCTTGCGGATCACCAAAATAATCGGTAGCACGGGTTTTAACTTCTACAACGGCTAACACATTGTCTTTTTGGGCAATAATATCAACTTCGGCTTTATGAAAATGATAATTGGTTTCTAAAATAGCATAGCCATTTTTAATCAGAAAATCTACGGCTAATTTTTCGCCGTCGTTGCCCAGATCGTTGTGCTGTGCCATTTTATTTAAAGGTGATAAAGCTATCGGTATTATTGTCAATTTTTAAAAGCACTTTCCGCCCCAAAATCAAGGCACAATTTTCGGCAATATGACCCGCAGGAAAATCAAAGCAAATAGGCATGTCTGTGCGGCCAATCACGTCTAAAATCAGTTGCGTTGTCGTTTTGCCGAAATCGGGATCATTTACAGGAATATCAGTCATCCCGCCAATGAACACGCCGCGGCATTTGTCAAAAAAACCATTGCGCTTTAAAGTGTAAAGCATCCTGTCTATGCGGTATTTATATTCGCCAATATCTTCAATAAATAAAATAGCATTCTTTGGCTTTGGGGCCGATGGCGTCCCTAAACTTGCCACTAAAAGCGATAGGTTTCCACCTACCAATACACCTTTAGCCTGACCAACAACATTGTTTTTATTGGAGGGAATTTCATAACGCAAAGGTTTTCCGAACAGGGCTTTTTGAAGACTCACAGCCGCCAAATCATTGGCAAGCGCCTCTTGACTTGTTACCATCATCGCGTGAAGCGATTCGATACCTAAATTATTAATATGGTTTAATAAAGTGGTGATGTCAGAATAACCAATTACCCATTTGGGATGTTTTTTAAAGGTGGTAAAATCTAGTGAATCAATAATGCGGTTGGTACCATAACCACCGCGGGCACACCAAATAGCCTTAATTGATGGGTTGTCAAGCGCTGCTTGTAAATCAGCCAAACGTTCGGCATCCGAACCTGCAAAATGACCTTCTTTATTAAAAATATGGGCGCCTAATTGGACGCGTAATCCCCACATTTCCGCTAAAGCGATACCCGATTTTAGTGATGCATCCGATTTTAAATAACCTGCTGGGGCAACAATGGCAATAGCGTCACCTTTTTCTAAATTTGTGGGTTTAATCATGGCTTTTTTTGTTTGATACTCAAAAATACGAAATTTCCCAGACCTAACAGGTTTTTAAAACCTGTTAGGTCTTTGGATTATAGCTTTAATTTTAAAAAAAACCTGTTAGGTCTTCTAAAATCTAATCATTACTTTTGTGAGCTATTAAACCCATGTTGACATAGGATAGGTTTAACCAAACAAAAATAAAAATGACCGATCAAAAAGCGCCTTCACAAAATATAAAAAGATATACCATAACGGCTGCATTGCCATATACAAATGGGCCTGTTCATATTGGGCATTTGGCAGGCGTTTATGTGCCAGCCGATATTTACGCACGCTATTTGCGTTTAACAGATAAAGATGTGCTTTTTGTTTGTGGGTCTGATGAACACGGTGTCCCGATTACCATTCGTGCCAAAAAAGAAGGGGTAACTCCTCAAGAAATTGTAGATAAATACCATGCCATTATCAAAAAATCTTTTGAAGATTTTGGCATTACATTCGATAATTATTCACGCACTTCTGCAAAGATTCATCATGAAACGGCTACCGAATTTTTTAAAAAATTGTATGATGATGGCAAGTTTATAGAAGAAACATCCGCGCAATTATACGATGCCGAAGCCAAACAATTTTTAGCTGATAGGTTTGTAATTGGCACTTGCCCAAAATGTGGCAACGAAGAGAGTTATGGCGACCAATGCGAAAATTGTGGTACGAGCCATAATGCCACCGATTTGATCAATCCAAAATCGGCCATTACGGGCAATAAGCCCAGTTTAAAAGAAACGAAACATTGGTATTTGCCTTTAGAACAATATGAAAAATGGTTGCGAGAATGGATAGTTGAAGGGCATAAAAGCGATTGGAAAACCAACGTATTGGGTCAGGTAAAATCTTGGTTAGACGATGGTTTGCGTCCACGTGCTGTAACCCGCGATTTAGATTGGGGTATCCCCGTTCCTGTAAAAGGCGGCGAAGGCAAAGTGCTGTACGTTTGGTTTGATGCACCTATTGGTTATATTTCTTCAACCAAAGAATGGGCTGCTCAAAATGGAAAAGATTGGGAACCTTATTGGAAATCTAACGACACCAAATTGGTTCATTTTATAGGGAAAGACAATATTGTTTTCCATTGCATCATTTTCCCAGCCATGCTTAAAGCCGAAGGCTCTTATATTTTACCCGATAATGTGCCTGCCAATGAATTTTTAAATTTGGAAGGAAATAAAATATCCACATCAAAAAATTGGGCGGTTTGGTTGCACGAATATTTAGAAGATTTTCCTGATAAACAAGATGTGTTGCGCTATGCCTTAACGGCGAATGCGCCAGAAACCAAAGACAACGATTTTACGTGGAAAGATTTTCAGGCACGTAATAACAATGAGTTGGTAGCTATTTTTGGAAATTTCATCAATCGCGTTGTTGTTTTGACCAATAAATATTATGATGGCATTGTACCAAAGCACTACAATTTTACTGAAGGAGATGCGCAAGCTTTAGAACAATTACAACAATTCCCTGCGGTTATTGGCAAATCTATTGAACGCTATCGTTTTAGAGAAGCCTCACAAGAATTGATGAATTTGGCGCGTTTGGGGAATAAATATTTAGCTGATGCCGAACCTTGGAAATTGATTAAAACAGATGCCGCACGAGTAGAAACCATTATGTATGTGGCGCTACAAATAGCAGCAGGATTAGCAGTTTTATCTGAACCATTTTTACCGTTCACATCACAAAAATTAAAAAAATTACTCAATGTCATTCCGACAGAAGCACAAAGTGCAGACGAGGAATCTCAAAAACCGGTAGTTCAAAATGATGAGATTGCCACATCCCGACTTGTCGGGATTCGCAATGACCAATCAAAATGCAATGTCACCTCGAGCGCAGTCGAGAGGTCTTGGCGCAGCATTTTAGAAAACACAGAGTTGCTAAACCCCGGCCATCAAATAGGCAAACCCGTATTGTTGTTTGATAAAATTGAAGATGCCGATGTTCAGAAACAATTGGACAAACTCGCGGCGACAAAAAAAGCGAATAAAGTCGAAAATCAGATTGCGGTCCCTCAAAAAGAAATGGTTTCTTTTGAGGATTTTACCAAATTAGACATCCGCATTGGCACTATTTTAGAAGCCGAAAAAGTGGCTAAAACCAAAAAATTACTCAAACTTAAAGTGGATGTAGGGATGGATGTCCGCACCATTGTCAGTGGCATTGCCGAAAGTTTTTCGGCAGCAGACATTATTGGCAAACGCGTCACGGTTTTGGTCAATTTAGCCCCACGAAACATCAAAGGCATTGAAAGTCAAGGGATGATTTTAATGACAGATACATCCGATGGCAAATTGGCTTTTATTGAACCAGAAAATGATGATGTTGTAAATGGTGGGCAAGTGAGTTAAAGCCCCCTAAGCCCCCAAAGGGGGAATTATCCTTAAATATAACAACAAAGTTTTTTTCGCATCATACCTTAGCTTGATGTACATTAAAATAATGTCTTTAGTGTTCTATTGCGTTTAGAATAAACCATATTTATATGCGATTACTGCTAAAAATTAAAAACACCCCTATCCCGAAACTTCGGGACTCAAAGGGACATTCCTCCAAATAAAATGTTTTACAGAATCAATTGTCCCCTTGAGGGGACTTTAGGGGTGTAAATTGAAAACAGTTTAATGTAGCAAGGCATTACAAAAGGGTTCGCTTATCACAGCTCACTTCTCACAATTCAAGCCATTTTATTCGCCAATTGCCCGCAAGCGGCATCAATATCTTTACCACGGCTGTGACGCACATTCACCACAATATGGTTATTTTCTAGCGCCTTAACATAATTGGCAATGGCTTGTGGCGCCGCTTGTTGAAAAAGCCCATCATCAATGGCATTGTATTCTATAAGGTTGACCTTAACGGGAACTTGTTTACAGAGATTTACCAAGGCATTGATATCAGCCTGACGGTCATTAATGTCTTTCCAGACCACATATTCAAAAGTAATGCGGCTTTTGGTTTTGGCATACCAATATTGTAAAGCTGCTAGCAAATCGGCAATAGGACTGACCTCGTTAATGGGCATCATTTTAGATCTTACTTCATCGATAGCCGAATGTAAGGATACTGCTAAATTGAATTTCACATCGGCGTCGGCTAATTTTTTTATCATTTTTGGCAAACCAACCGTCGATAAAGTGATGCGTTTTGGCGACATGGCCAAACCTTCGTCGGAGGTGATTTTATCAATGGCTTCTAAAACATTTTTATAGTTTAAAAGCGGTTCACCCATACCCATAAAAACAATATTCGACAGCTTTCGTTGATGATATAACTGACTTTGTTGGTTAATGATGACCACTTGGTCGTAAATTTCGTCCGGATTGAGATTGCGCATCCGCTTTAAGCGCGCCGTGGCACAAAAATGACAATTCAAACTACAACCCACTTGGCTAGACACACAAGCCGTAGTGCGACTTTCGGTTGGAATTAAAACCGATTCTACCACCAAACCGTCGTGTAATTTTATAGCATTTTTAATGGTGCCATCTTTAGCGCGTTGGAGATTATCAACTTTAATATGATTGATCACAAAATTGTCTGACAAAAACTGGCGCGTGTCTTTAGAGATATTGGTCATATCCTCAAAATGATGCACGGCTTTGCCCCACAACCAGGCGTACACCTGATTGCCCCGAAAGGCTTTGTGGCCTTTTGAAATAAAAAAATCTCTCAATTCGGTTTTTGTTAAAGCGCGGATGTCTTTTTTTGCTGTCATGAGAGGACAAAAGTAAGTATTAAGTCTCAGGTATTAAGTAGGAGCAATGAGGTATTATGTATGGTGTTGTAAATAAGTGATATAAATTTCCGTATAACCATCCGTAAATTTTTATTTTGACCAACAACCAACAACCAACAACAAACAACCAACAACCAACAACCAACAACCAACCAACAATGGC
>JABMNH010000043.1 GCA_013205245.1 Flavobacteriales bacterium
AGTCGATTAATTGTTGATAATTCATCGGCAATCAGTTTTTTTTCAAATATCGGAAAGTTAACTTTCCGATATTTGTTAACTGTTGCACTTATTAATTGAACTTAGTCGTTGAATTTAAAGCAAAAGATCTTGAAAAAATAAAGGCGTTTTATACTAAGTCTTTTGACTGGTCTTTTACAGATTATGGCCCAACTTATACAGCTTTTTCGGAAAGCGGGGTTAAGGGAGGATTTGAAAAAACAGAAAATGACATTGTAAATGGTGCGTTGGTTGTTTTATATCATAAAGATCTTGACAGCATAAAAAGAAAAATCATCAAATCAAACGGAAAAATCTCAAAAGACATTTTTTCTTTTCCTGGTGGCCATAGATTTCATTTTATTGATCCTAGTGGAAACGAGCTTGCTATTTGGTCAGATAAATAAGAATCTTAAATACTGGCTACAATACTTTCAATAAAAAGTAACAGCCACTTTCAAACCATTGTTTAAAACAATCGGCACATAAGAATTCTCGATTTTAAAATCTTGCCTTTAGATTGCTATTTATTTACTTTTACTTTTTTAAAAACAGAAAACAATAAATTATATATGGAATTATTAGAAAAATTAAAATGGCGTTATGCTGCCAAAGCCATGAATGGCGAAAAAGTATCACAAGAAAAAATCGATAACATTCTAGAAGCTGCTAGATTGGCGCCTACTTCAAGTGGTTTGCAACCTTTTGAGATTATGGTTATTACCAATCCAGAAGTAAAACAAGAGATTAGAAAAATAGCTTGGAATCAATCGGTTGTTACAGATTGTTCTCATTTGTTGGTTTTTGCTGCTTGGGATACTTATACCGCAGAACGCATCAATAAAATGTTCGATTTAACCAATGAAATAAGAGGCACAAAAAATGAAGGTTGGGAAAATTACCGTCAGATGTTATTGAAATTTTATCCGCAAAGAAATGCAGAAGAAAACTTTAATCATGCTGCCAAACAAGCCTATATTGCATTTTCGCAATCTATGATTGCGGCTGCTTATGAAGAAGTAGATAGCACACCTATTGAAGGTTTTGAGGCTACAGCTTTAGATGAAATTTTAAAATTAAGAGAAAAAGGATTGAGAAGTTGTGTTATTTTGGCGCTAGGTTACCGTGATGCAGAAAAAGATTGGTTGGTAAATTTGACTAAAGTTAGAAAAAGTATGGATGATTTGATTACCATAATTGACTAAAAAGTTAGATTTCTTCTTAATAACAAAACCAAGCACGAAATAAATTCGTGCTTTTTTTATATCCGATTTTTAATTGCTCTTAAAATTGGCTATCTTTCCTTCTCTAAATTTTAAGCCATGAATAATTCAAAAAATATAGAACCCGAAAAGAAAGACAAACGGAAAATAGAAAACAAATTATACAATAAAGAACTGGCAAAATTGCAAGTGGAACTTGTTAAACTGCAAGAATGGATTGTCTTAAAAAAATTAAAGGTTGTTGTGTTATTCGAAGGCCGTGATGCCGCTGGGAAAGGAGGCGTTATTAAACGCATTTCGCAAAGTCTGAATCCTAGAATATGTAGAGTGGTTGCCTTGGGTACGCCTACAGATAAGGAAAAAAGTCAGTGGTATTTTCAGCGTTATGTGCCAAATTTGCCTGCGGCTGGAGAGATAGCTTTATTTGACCGAAGTTGGTATAACCGTGCCGGTGTAGAACGCGTTATGAATTTTTGTAGCAACGAAGAATACGACGAGTTTATGCGCACCTGTCCAGATTTTGAGCGCATGCTTATTCGTTCTGGAATTATCTTAATTAAATACTGGTTTTCTGTATCTGATGAAGAGCAAGAACAACGTTTTCAGTCACGCATAGATGATCCTACAAAACGCTGGAAATTGAGCCCGATGGATTTAGAATCGCGCGAAAAATGGTTGGGTTATAGCAAAGCCAAAGACGAAATGTTTAAATATACAGACACCAAACAAGCCCCGTGGTTAGTGGTGCCTGCCGACAATAAAAAACGCGCACGACTCAATTGTATTGGCCACTTGCTAAGTGAAATTCCGTATGAAGAAATAAAACACGAAAAACCCATATTGGCACCTCGTAATAAAGAAGAAGGCTATATCCGCCCCCCATTTTCTGATCAGACTTTTGTGCCCGAAAAATATTAATTTATGACTGCGTTTAGAACTGTAATAACACCAAAAAAGGAACATTTTCAAATTGATTACAATTCAAAAGTTTTACTTATCGGTTCTTGCTTTACAGAGCATATTAGCAAAAAATTAGACTATTTTAAATTTGACACATTAACCAATCCGTTTGGAATTGTCTTTAATTCATCTGCTATAAAAACAGCTGTTAATCACTGTGTTCAAAATAAGGTTTACGCTAAAGCGGATTTAAATAATCACAACGATTTATGGTTTAGTTTTAACCACCATTCGCAGTTTTCAAATCCCGATTTAGAAACAAGCTTAATGGATATAAATTCTAAAATAACAGAAGCACACAAATTTATAAAAGAAGCGTCGCATATTGTTATAACACTAGGTACAGCATGGGTTTATACCGAAAAAGAATCGGGTAAAATAGTGGCGAATTGTCATAAAATACCGCAACGAAATTTCACCAAATCGTTGCAAAGCATTCCACAAATTACAAGTGATTTAGATAATATTTCTAAAGAAATAGAATCAGTGAATCCACATGCAAAACTACTATTTACCGTAAGTCCAGTCCGTCATTTGCGGAATGGTTTTGCAGAAAACATGTTGGCCAAAGCACACTTAATTGCGGCCGTTCATCATTACATTAGCAATAATGACAACAGTTATTATGTGCCAGCTTACGAAATTATGATGGATGATTTACGCGATTACCGTTTCTATGAAGCTGATATGATTCATCCAAATAGTACGGCAGTAAATTATATTTGGGATTATTTTAAAAGCAGTTGGATATCCGATAAGGCAAATACAACGATGACAAAAATAGACAGCATTCAAAAGGATTTACAACACCGCCCTTTTAATATTAACACTGACGCTTATAAAATCTTTAAGCAAAATTTAGACAAAAAAATAGCTGCAATTGCAGCTATTCATCCATCCATTAAATTTTAATTATCCTACTACGGAAGCCACATTTTGCCAAGGCCCACCGTTGATAATATCGATGCCTTGTTGTTTTAAAAAACCAGTAGCTTGCCCACTACGCGCTCCGCTTCGGCACACGGCAATAATGGGTTTTTTCATCTCTTTTATCTCGAACATACGCGCTTGTAAAACGTTAAGCGGAATGTTGATTGACCCGTTTACGTGTCCTTCTTGAAACTCCATTGGCGTTCTTACATCAATAACAACAGCCTCTTTTTCTATATATTCTTTTATCATATTTTCTTTATTACCAAAATTTCTAAACAAATCTAATAAACCCATGTTTTATTTTTTGTGCAAAGAAAATATTTTTATGCCAAACCAAAGTAACAAAGTTTACATATTTGTTACTTTAGATAAAAAGCCTATTATTTTGAATGATTATTCATATAATCTATGGTTAAGTTAACCATGGCTTTAACACCAGTTTTCATACCACTTTCGTCAATATAAAAATCAGGAGTATGGTGTGAAGGCGCATCTTGAGGCCTTACATTAAGTGGTTTAGCCCCTACAAAAAAGTAAACCCCTGGAATTTCTTTTTGATAAAACGAAAAATCTTCTGCACCAGTAATCGCTTTAATTAATATTACATGGTCTTTACCAACAGCTTTTTGCAGTGAAGGTAACATTTCGGCTGTTAAAGCTGGATCGTTATAGGTAATTGGAATTCCGGCTGCTATCGTAATATCGGCAGTTGCACCATAACTTTCGGCAATAGCTTTGGTTCTTTTTATCATTGTTTCATTTAGTTTCTTTTGCATATTGTAATCTAAAGTCCTGATAGTTCCAACCATAGTTACCTCTTCGGGGATGATATTATTACGGATGCCACCTTTTATCATTCCTACAGTAATAACTGCTCCCGCTTGCGTTAGTTCAGTTTCTCTACTGATTATCATTTGAAGTCCGTTAATAATTTGTGCACTAATCACAATAGGATCTATAGAAGCCCAAGGCGTTGAGCCGTGCGATTGTTTTCCGTGAACGTGAATTTCGAATCGTTGGGCCGCTGCCAAAATACCTTCGGGTTTGTATTTAATGGTTCCTATATCGGTTTGAGAATTGATATGCATTCCAAAAATAACATCCACATTTGGGTTTTTAAGAGCGCCTTCTTTTACCATTAAGTCTGCACCACCTTCTTCTCCTATTGGCGCACCTTCTTCGGCAGGTTGAAAAATAAATTTAACAGTACCCTTAAGATCTTTTTTTATTTTTGATAAAACCTCTGCAACACCCATCATCATAGCGATATGAGTATCGTGACCACAGGCGTGCATCACGCCAGTTTTTATACCATTATAAGTGCTAGTAATCTTTGATTTGAAAGGCACATCAACGCGTTCGGTTACAGGTAGTGCATCAATATCTGCTCTAAGTGCTACAACAGGACCTGGCTTCCCTCCTTTTAAGATACCAACAACACCAGTATGTGCCACACCAGTTTGAACTTCAATGCCAAGACTTATCAAATATTCAGCAATAATTTTAGAAGTTCTAACCTCACGGTTAGATAACTCTGGATACTCATGAAAATCACGACGCCATTCAATTACTTTAGGCTCTATATCATCAATTAATTTTAAAACTTTTTTGTTTTGCGCCGATATCAATCCACTTACCAAAGACAATCCAATAATAAATACTTTTTTCATGCTAAAATTTATTTAAATGAGATTTTAAAAATAGCAAAAAAATATGAGCTTTAAATAAAAAAGGCCAATCTATTAGAGATTGACCTTTTACGGAATTTAATCTTAAAAATAAATTTTTACTATCTAGTAAATAGCATTTCACGGTATTTTGTTAAAGGCCAAAGATTATCATCAACCATCATTTCAAGTTTATCGCAATGGTAACGGATGTCATCAAAATAAGGTTTTACTTTATTACAATAGTCGTCTGCTTTTTTAACTTCGTCGGTCAATTTATTTAGTTTTTTACGCATCTCAACCATGGCGTGAACCTTAGAGCTAATGGCTTCTATATGTCCTGAAATTTCTTTAATTAATTCTAGTTGTTCATTGCCATATTTCTTAAAATCGGCACCAAATATTTCTTTGAGTCCCGTTACGTTTTTAATCAAAAGGTTTTGATAAGAAATGGCTGTAGGAACAACATGATTTAAAGCGATATCGCCAAGGACTCTTGCTTCAATTTGGATGTTCATAATGTATTCTTCAACCTTAATTTCGTATCGGGCTCTAAGTTCAACTTCATTCATCACTTCCATCTCATTGAACAAATCGATTGATTTTTGAGATATTTTTGTTTTAAGTGCTTCTGGTGTTGAACGGTTATTACTCAAACCACGTTTGGCAGCTTCTTTATGCCATGCGTCGCCATAACCATTACCTTCAAATAGAACAGCTTTAGATTGTTTGATGTATTCGCGAAGCACATTAAAAATAGCTTCATCTTTGTTAAGATCTTTATCTTGAATTAATGCATCTACTTCTATCTTAAATTCTTTTAATTGTTTGGCAACAATGGTATTTAAAATAATCATAGGGTCTGCGCAGTTTGCAGTTGATCCAACGGCTCTAAATTCAAATTTATTACCAGTAAAGGCAAAAGGAGATGTGCGGTTTCTATCGGTATTATCCAACATAATTTCTGGAATTTTACCTACAACATTTAGTTTTAAATCTGTTTTCTCTTGAGGCGATAATTTACCTTTCGTTACACTCTCTAGCTCTTTTAAAACTTTGGTAAGTTGTTCGCCAATAAAAATTGATATAATGGCTGGTGGTGCTTCATTGGCGCCCAAACGATGGTCATTACTTGCAGATGCAATACCTGCACGCATTAATTCTTCGTATGTGTTAATAGCTTTTATAGTGTTTATAAAAAATGTTAAAAATTGTAAATTACGTTTTGGTGTTTTACTTGGTGCTAATAAATTAATACCTGTATCTGTACTTAAAGACCAGTTGTTATGTTTACCTGATCCGTTTATCCCTGCAAAAGGTTTTTCGTGGAATAACACTTTAAAATTATGACGCGAAGCTACCTTACCCATAATATCCATAATTAAGGAGTTATGATCTACAGCTAAATTGGTTTCTTCATAAATAGGTGCCAATTCAAATTGATTTGGTGCTACCTCATTATGCCTTGTTTTAACAGGAATACCCAACAACATACATTCGGTTTCAAGATCACGCATATAATTTAGAGCTCTACTCGGAATGCTTCCAAAATAGTGATCGTCTAATTGTTGTCCTTTTGCTGGTGGATGTCCTAACAATGTTCTGCCCGTTAAAACCATGTCTGGTCTTGATGCATATAGAGCTTTATCAACTAAAAAATATTCTTGCTCCCATCCTAAAGATGAAGTTACTTTAGAAACATTTTTATCAAAATAATTACAAACATCCGTTGCAGCCTTATCAATAGCTTGTAAAGCACGCAATAGTGGTGTTTTATAATCTAGAGCCTCACCAGTATACGACACAAATACAGTTGGAATACAAAGTGTTGTACCATAAATAAAAGCAGGAGATGTTGGGTCCCAAGCTGTATATCCTCTGGCTTCAAAAGTATTTCTGATACCTCCATTAGGGAAACTAGATGCATCTGGCTCTTGTTGTACCAATTCGTTTCCACCAAATCTCTCTACAGCGCGACCATCACCAATTGTTTCAAAAAAGGCATCATGTTTTTCAGCAGTACCACCTGTTAAAGGTTGGAACCAGTGTGTATAATGTGTTACGCCTTTAGACATCGCCCAATCTTTCATAGAAGACGCTACCTGATCGGCAATTTTACGGTCTATTTTAGTGCCTAGTTTACAGGCACTCATGACACCTTTTAAAGCATCTTTGGTTAAATATTGACGCATGGTGTCTTCATTAAACACGTTTTCGCCAAATAGAACAGATCTATTAATTGATTCTTCTACATCAATAGGAATTCTATTTAATGTTTCTTTTAAAGCTTGAAATCTAATTTTCGCCATTGTGATAATTTATTTAAATATTTTACAAAAATATAAAATTTTATAAAATATTCATCAATACCCCTATTATTTTTTAAGTAAAGTGTAAAAATTTATGTTTTTATTAAAAATACCCCTATTTAAAATATGATATATAAAAATATACTATACGAAATTAATAAAAATGCACCTTTATATCGTGATATTTTGTAGCTTTTTGGTAAAAATACCAATGGAAGAAGTAAAATAGAGAAGCCTAAAAGCCAAATCATGTCATTATCTAACAATTTCTGATCGACCAAAGGAATGGGTCTAATTAAAGCCGTGATACCTAAAACAGACCCAATATTAAAAATATTAGACCCAATTAAATTGCCTAATGAAATTGATTTTTCTTTACGGATGGCTGCAATAATTGAAGTAGCAGCTTCGGGCACGCTTGTTCCTATTGCGATAACACTAATAGAAATTACACGCTCGGAAACATTTAGATAGTTAGCCATATCGATAGCGCCACTTATGAGTAATTCTGACCCACCCCACAAAGCAACACCTCCAATTAAAAACCACAAGGCAATTCGAAAACCAGACGATTCGTTTAAAAGTTCGTCTATTTCTTCAATATCAACGCCTAAAACCTTTGCTTTTTTTATTAATATTCCTATAAAAATAATCAATGAAATTAATAATATAGCTCCTTCAAAAGTAGATAATATATTATCATTTTTTAAAAACCAATAAGTTGCTATGGTAAAAAGTAGCATGGCAGGCCAATTGAGTTTATAAAAATATTTATTGACGAATAATGGCGCAATAACTGCCGTTAATCCTAATACCAAAACAATATTAGCAATATTGGAACCAATAATATTTCCTAAAGCGATATCTGAATGACCGTTTAAAGCAGATTTAAGACTTACAATAAGTTCTGGTGCCGACGTTGCAAAAGAGACAACTGTCATACCAATTACTGCTTTTGAAATGTTGAATTTATACGACAATCCCACAGAGCCTTTTACCAATAACTCCCCTCCTACAACCAATAAAACGAACCCTAAAACAACATATACTAAACTCATAAAAAAGCTATTATTAAAATCCTGACAAAGATAGTATTCTTAAACAAAAAGGATAAAAAATCTTAATCTTTTGTTAAATAACTATTTTTCTAGTTGCGTAACTATTTTTATAGTTGTAGGTTTGTTTCATCAAAAATAGCCACTATGGAAAAATTAACATTTAAAGAAGAAGAAATAATTCAAGTGCTTTGGCAACTTAAAAAAGCCTTCGTTAAAGAAGTCGTAGCAGAATTACCAAATCCAAAGCCTCATTACAATACAGTTTCTACGGTTATTAGAAAAATGGAAGAAAAAGGTTTTGTAAGTCATATATCATTTGGTGGTACACATCAATATTATTCACTCATTTCTAAAGAAGCATATCGTAAAAAATTTATGTCTAAAACCATTCATACTTATTTTGACGATTCTTATAAAAATGTGGTTTCATATTTAGCTCAAGAAGAAAAAATTAGTGTGGCTGAGTTAAAAGAAATTATCCAACTCATTGAAAAAAATAAATAAATTATGGACTATCTTTTAAAATCGGCTGGCATCATTACTTTGTTTTTCTTGGTTTATAAAATCTTTTTAGAAAAAGACACCTTCTTTAAATCGATACGTCTATTTCTAATTTCTGGTATTGTTTTATCTTTTATAATGCCACTTGTTAGCATTACTACTTATAAGGAAATTATAACTAAAGATTTATCGAATTTTGTTGTGGTAAATTCATCAACTACCACACCTATAGAAGTGGTTTTTGATTGGCAGAATTTAATTTTTATACTTTTTGCTATAGGCTTATGTATTACCGTAGGCAACTTACTTGTCAATTTATTATCACTAATTAAACTTTTATCGCAAAGCGATGTGAAACGCTATAATAATTTTAAAATAATTACTACAACCAAACAAATTTCACCTTTTTCATTTTTCAATTATATTGTATATAATCCGAGTCAATTTAATGAAACGGAATTAAAGCAACTCCTTAAACACGAACAAACACATGCCTTAGAATTACACACAGTAGACATGCTATTAGCCCAGATTTTGGTTTGCGTGCAATGGTTTAATCCATTGGCATGGCTATACAAAAAAGCTGTAAATCAGAATTTAGAATACATCGCCGATCAATCTGCAAAATATACCGTTACGCTAAAAAACTACTCTTATTTATTATTAAAAACAACAACGCCAAATTATCAAATGGCGCTCGCAAACAATTTTTATAACTCACTATTAAAAAAACGTATTATGATGTTACACAAAAATCACTCACACCGTTTATCTCAATTAAAGCTTGCTTTAATTCTACCTTTATTAATAGCCTTTATTTTCGTTTTTAACACCAAAGTTGTGGCACAACATAAAGATAACAATCATAAAATAGATGTCACAGTTTTTGCCATGACGCTTGATAAAGATTTTACATCAGAAGATGTGGCATATATTAAATCCACTTTTAAAAATGATTTTGACTTTCAAATAAAAATTAAAAATGTAAAACGCAATGCTAAAAACGAAGTTACTGGCATTAAAATAATTGCTTCAAAAGGTAATTCAAATACTCAATATGCCGTTAAAGGAGATACGCCAATAGCGCCCATAAGATTTATGTACAATTCTAAAGACAACCAAGTAAATATTAGTGCTGTTACAGAAAAACATTTTGGCAAAAAGCATTCTTATACATATGAATTTAAAAACGACAAAACTCCAAAAATTCATAAACTAAAAAAGGTGCGTAAAAATGATAAAAGTCCGAAAAATTATAAACTAAAAAAAATTAGTAAAGATGGTAACGATCAAAATGTTGAAATATTCGTTGTGAGTGAAAATGACAGCCTTCACCAAATAAAATCAACTAAAAAAGGAAACTATATTATTATTTCTAGTGATGATAAAGATTACGAAACAACTATAAAAAACGCTAACTACATTGCCAAATGGAAAGATAAAGATGGTAAACTGACAAAAGTTATTGAAGTTAAGACTGATAAAAATGGCAATATCTCTAAAACAATTGACATTAAAACGGATGGAAAAGGCGAAAATATTTTTATAAATGAAGTTGATATTGATGCCAGCGAATATAAAAATAGTAAAATGGGATATTATCATACAAATAACCATACACAACCTCTTTTTATAATTGATGGTAAAGAAATAACCAATGATAAATTTAAAGATATTGACCCTGATACCATAAAATCTATAAATGTTCTAAAAGGAGAAAATGCCATCAAAAAGTATGGAGAGAAAGCCAAAAATGGTGTCATTGAGATAACATTAAAAAGCAAAGAATAACTTTTAAAGCCTATACATATATAAAAAGCCCAAATCTTTAAAGATTTGGACTTTTGTTTTTTTACAGCTTTTGTTTATTTAACTACTATTTTTTTTACAGCAGATTTACCATCAGAGATAATCTTTAAAAAATAAATACCGCTCGCTACATTTAAATCTACAGAAGTATCATTACTTAAAGTTGTTCTTAAAATTCGCCGTCCTACGGTAGAATAGATTTCTACAAATGCTTGGTTTTTAATACCACTAATAAAAATTTTGTCTGTTGTTGGGTTGGGATATACAGATATCTCTAATAGTTTTTCATCGTTTACACCTAATGTTTGGCCCACTTTGTTTCCCCAAATATACTCTACCAAATCAGGCTGATCTATAAACGGGTTTCGGTTAAATTGCCAGGTATAAACAACATTGTTGCGATTCATTTCAAAATCGTCTGGCGGATCATTTCTGTGCCAAGTCAACAAAGTTGCCAAATCGCCCATCTGACCAACTACACTTGGATATCCGTTTACAACTTCAAGCCCATTATAACGGACAGCCATGTACAAAACGCTTCGCGCCACATCGCCTTTAAAACTACCTAATGTGCCAGTAGGCCCATTATATTCACCATAATGCTGGTTATTTCTGGCGCTGTTTTCTGGACCATCGGCAGCACGCAAAGCATGGCCATCAGAATTTCCGTGACGTAAAGAATCGGCTTTTGTTGTCCAAAATACATTTTTGCCATCAGCAATTTCATCTAAAACAATACTGTTATATCCAGCCAATGATCTCGGAAAAGTATGTTCTCTATTCCATTTTCCGAGATTACTTGAGGTTAATTGGTAATCGAGTTTTGCCCTGCCTTGTTCTGTATAAACCAACCAAACCTGATTGCTGTTAGCTGGATTTTGATCGGCTTCTTTTAAAATATCAATAATATCGGCATAAGTTTGGGCACGTACCACACTTGGATTTGCAACTATATCTTGCAAAGCCTGACGCAAAGCTACATCAGACAAACCATACAAACTATCGTAATAACCACTTGGCTGGGTGCTTGACACGAGACCATGTGATGGATTGGTTGGAATACCCCAAGCGGCAACCACAAAATCGTCATCAACAACACGTATTTCTACATTATCTTTTAACTTAAGAAAGTCTGATGGCAAAGAGCCAAAACTAACTTTTAAAACTTCATCACCTTCGTCTAAAATATCGTCTATCAAAGTAATTGTTGTTGTTATTGTGTTTTGACCGATGGGAATAACTGGCGACAAGTTTCCCGTAAAATCTGACGTTGTAAAACCGCTGTTATTTAAAGTGAAATTTATTGTAGATGCAGACGTTACATTTTGCTCTGTTGTAAATACAATGTCAAAACTTTGCCCTTCGTTATATTGTGTTTGTGCTATGGTAAAACTTATGCCGTTTAAAACAATGCCGCTACCATCATTAAGCTTTCTTGGTGTAGGAGTTTTTACAGTATAAGAACCGTCGTTGTTTCGTTGGATCGATTCTGTTGTTTTCTTGCTATTTTGATTTTCGTTAATCTGTTCTGTAAGCCCTAAAAGGCCCATTAAAACAGTATCGTCTGCATCGCTGGTATCGTAAGCCAAAGCATCTATTAAATTGGTTGTTGTTGCTAAAGTGCCTTCTGGAAAATCGGTATCATTACCAAGATAAACCCCTACAGCATCTGCACCATTCTGTATCATATCTTGAAATATTAACAATTGAGGAATGGGAGAAACATTTGTACTTCCAATAAGTAATAATCCATTGATATCGGTTGTATAACCATCTAAATCAATTGCCAAATAACTACTATCGGCTCCACTTGAAGAACCATTAAAAAACACAACAACATAACCATCTAACGCAAAGTTGGGTGTTGCCTTTAACTCAACAAATTCTAGTGTGTCTGTACTTGGTGTATCTGAATCTAATTCGTTTATAACTATTTGACTTATTATGAATTGCGTCATCAAGAGAAAGAAAGCGAGGGTAAATATTCTTTTCATTACTATTTATTTCTAACAAAGATACATATCGCTTTAAAATTTAACTCCTTTATAGTCTAATAAGTTTACTATTTTTGGCATTCAAATAATACTTTAACAAATGAAAAAGAATTGTTTTAAAATAATCGCAGCTTTAAACCGCTTGCTCTTACCTAGTCTTGCCAAAAGAGGGGTTGATATGG
>JABMNH010000044.1 GCA_013205245.1 Flavobacteriales bacterium
ATCTTTGAGAGTCGATTAATTGTTGATAATTCATCGGCAATCAGTTTTTTTTCAAATATCGGAAAGTTAACTTTCCGATATTTGTTAACTGTTGCACTTATTAATTGAACTTAGTTTTTGAAAACTATTTAACCAATAATTGATTTTCTTTGAGTTTTAAATACGTTGCTCTAGCCCTAAAAATTGCTATGGCGCTAAAAACAGCTTCTTTAAAAGAACTGTAATCTGCTTGCCCTTTTCCTGCAATATCAAAGGCCGTTCCGTGATCTGGCGAGGTTCTAATTCTAGATAAACCTGCTGTAAAATTAACGCCGTGTCCAAAACTTAAAGCTTTAAAAGGCGCCAATCCTTGATCGTGATACATGGCTAAAATGGCATCAAAATCAGTATATGATTTGTTGCCCAAAAAGCTATCGGCAGCAAAAGGCCCATAAGCTAAAATGCCTTTTTCTTGAATTTTATTTAAGGTAGGAATCATTATTTCGATTTCTTCTGTGCCAATAACGCCATTATCGCCACAATGCGGATTCAAACCTAGAACGGCAATTTTGGGTTTTTGAATGCCGAAATCTTGAATTAATGTCTTATTTAAGATGTCTATTTTATCTTCAATAAGTTGGGCTGTAATTTTTTCTGCAACATCTTTTAAAGGCAGGTGGGTTGTTGCCAAGCCCATGCGCAAATCGCCATCCATTAAAATCATCAAACTCGTTCCTTCTAATTCCGATTCTAAATATTCTGTATGTCCTTTAAAGTTGAATGCGTCTGATTGTATTGTGTGTTTATTTATAGGGGCCGTTACCAAAACATCAATATCATTATTTTTTAAGGCTTCTGTGGCACTCTTTAGAGATAAGTAGGCGTATTTTCCGGCAACTTCTGAGGCTTGTCCTAAATTAATATCCACAAGCTCTTGCCAAACATTAAACAGGTTTAATTTGTTTGCCACAGGTTTATTTATCTGTGAAATACCCTGAATAGGATTTTTTAAATTAAGCGCATTTTTATGGTACGAAAGTGTTTTAGTTGATCCAAAAATAATGGGCGTGCAAAAATCTAACATGCGTTGATCTTCAAAAGTCTTTAATATAACTTCAACACCAACCCCATTTAAATCTCCTATAGAAATACCTAAGCGTATTTTATCGTCTTTTCCCATCTTGACCTTTTAATATTTAGTAACTTTGAACACACAAAAGTAATCAATAAAATTGACACTATGTTTACCGGAATTATTGAAGAAATAGGCCTTGTTACCGCTCTTAAAAACGATAAAAACAACTTGCATATAACTATTAAAAGTGCTTTAGCTAAAGATTTAAAAGTAGACCAAAGCATGGCTCATAATGGGGTTTGTCTTACGGTTGTAGAATTAAAAAATCTAAATAATTATGTTGTTACGGCCATCAAAGAAACCCTTGACAAAAGCAATTTAAAACACCTTACAGTTGGCGCTTTAGTAAACCTTGAACGCGCCATGAAATTAGGTGAAAGACTTGACGGGCATATTGTACAGGGTCATGTAGATCAAACGGCAACATGTACCAATGTAGAAAATGCCGATGGCAGTTATATTTTTACTTTTGATTATGATGCTTCAAAAAACAATATTACTATTGAAAAAGGGTCTATTACAATTAACGGTGTAAGTTTAACAGTTGTAAATTCTAGAGATAATAGTTTTAGTGTAGCCATAATTCCTTACACATTAGAACACACCAATTTTAAATCAATTAAAAAAGAAAGTGTGGTGAATTTGGAATTTGATGTTATTGGGAAATACGTGGCAAGATTGCTAAAACAATAAGCTTATTTTTTTAATTTTTTAGCGCCATAAACAGCACCCATTATTGCGAGAATTAAATCACCTCCATCTATTGGTAGACCTGGTGGTGGTGGGGGTGGTGGCGGAACAAACTGCCCAAATGATGCCGAAAGTATCATCCATGGAAGCATGAAATAACATCCGTATCTCATTAGTTTTTCTTGTTTACTCATAATTTCAAAATTTTATTAATTATATTTTTTTGAAATAGGGAGCTTTTTTTTAAGTTTGGGGAGCGTAGTGGGGAACTTTTTCTATCAAATAAGTTGACAAGTTGGCAATTTGAGGTAGAAAGGAATGGAGGGAAATAACACCCTATTTATATAGTAATAACGTGGATTTAGTGCATAAAAAAAGCCCTGCAAATCTGCAAGGCTAAGTTCTATTTTGTGGACCCACATGTACCCATATATAGTATAGTAATGTGGAGTGTTGTGGAGTAATACGGAGTTATTAAGGCGTTATTTTATTGTTGAAACAGTAATATGGAGTAATATAGATGTATAAAGGTTTGAGCATCAATTGAAAAAGAGAGCAATTTCAGGAGTCAAAATAATTAGAAAGTTAGAGAAAAACCAACTGTTAAAATCAAAAAGTTCAACCTACAAGTGATTTATATCATTGGTTCATTAAAAAATATAATACCTGGAGAACTTACTCTGTCATCAAATATTTTACCATCAATCATTCCAGGATGTTGACGTTTTTGATTATTAAATACCATTTTAAGTTTACCATCAGGTTCAACAACGTTAATGCGCTCCGCTGTGATTTCGTTGAACCTTTCGTTTGAATTGCTAGATTTGAAATCAGATACAAAAACAAAACCTAAAATTAAGGTCTGTATTATTGAATAAACTTTTAAAATGAAGTTTTCTTTTTTCATAGATAATTATTTTAACTGTTTACAACGTAGGGTTAGCCGCAAAGCGAAAACTGACTGTTTAGAATAGATTACTATCCCCTAAAAATTAATTGTTATTTTTGTTGAATATTGTAAATTGCAATAATTAAAAATCAAATGTTTAAAAATAATGACTCCATCTATTTTAATTATAGGATCTCCGTCTATAGATCTAATTGATGTTAATAACATTTCGCAACAAGTAGCTGGTGGTGCAGGGCTTTATACTGCTTTGGGTGCCATACAATCAGGTGCAGAAGTTACTTTATTTGCTCCAAAACCAATAGAGATTCCCTTAAAATTAGCTTTTGTTGAAAAGAAGATGAAGTGGATAGGTCCGTCAATTTCACAAGAACAACTTCCTCATTTTCATATTATTCAATCTGACTCAAACACTATTTATAAAGAAGCTTATTTTGGATCGGAGGTTGATTTAGACCCTATTATTTTACCTGATGATTTAAGTGAATTTGATATAGTTCATATTGTCCCTTTAGGCAGTACAAAACAACAAATGAAATTTGTAATCGCTTGTAGAGAACGAGGTGCAAAAAGAATTTCTGCTGGGACAGCCAAACCAATGGCTGAAAATGAACCTTATGAAGTGATACAGATAAAAAGTGCCGTTGATTATTTTTTTATGAATAATTATGAATCAGATTTGATTAATAAATATGAAAAGGATAATAAGATATTAAATGCTAAAATCACTTTTATTACTGCTGGTAAAAATGGCGTAATTATTAACCAAGGGACACATGTTACTACAATCAATTCGCCACGTGTTCATCAAGTAGATCCAACTGGCGCAGGTGATACTTTTTGTGGAGCTACGCTTACAAAAATAGCCTCTGGATACCATCCTGTAATGGCTGCCAGACATGGTGTATTTCTGGCTTCAAACATGGTGACAGGTATTGGTCCAGAAAAATTATTGATTGATATAAGCATAATTAATTTTGATACAAAAAGAGTGAGTATTAATCATAAGAGATTGAAAAAAATTGCAGATCTCATCTCAAAAACTCCTGAAGTATTTTCTTTTCCTTTTATTGATGACATCACTTTGCCACCAAAAAGTCATCCCGTAACATTAGATTATTTTTTTGTAACAACATTGCAACAATTTAGCTTTTGGTCGCATAAAAATGAGCGATACTTCAAACCGTTAATAGAAACTATTTCAGGAGAGCAATTAAAAGGCGCATTCTATCTTTTTAAGGCCTACTTAAAAAAAATAGACATTGATCCAGATTTTTTTTCGCCTCAACGTCAAGCAAATGTAACCATTGAAGAAATGGAGAATTTATTTAAATCGGATAACGGATTTAATGTAATGCCTGCATTGCAGTTACATGTTGATATGGCACAAGCTTATGGAAAAACAATGCTGGAGTTAGGTTGGACACCTAAATCAATTATTGACGATGTTAAGCAATCGGAACTTCCTTTAAAAAGATTTTTTGAATTAATAGATAGGATAGGTGGTTACAGAGAAGATCCATTGAGAAAAAAAAGTGCGCTACTTGCTTTAATTTTGGAACAACGTCCAGAAAAATTTATTCGTTTTGCTGATATTGAAATGCTCCCCCCAATTGTAGACTACCATTGTATGAGAGCAAGTTTACGTTTAGGGTTAGTAGATATTCAAGACAAAACTTTAAAACAAAAATTACACAACAGGCAATTAGTTTCGGTTCAAGATGAATGGGATGTAAGATATGAAATATATAAAGCTGTTAACATGTTACCTAACTTGTCAGGTCAATCCATGGGTGCAGTAGATTGGTTCTTTTTTATGTCTAGGAAAAGATGTCCAGAAATGACTGATCCTGTTTGTTCTTCCTGTGTAGCTGATATGGTTTGTGCGAAAAGAAAAGATTTTTTTCAACCTGTAATCAGAACTTCTTATTATTAATATGACACTTTTTAATTAGCCAACCATTTACAGAAAACCCTTGTTAAAATAGGCATTACTGGATAGGTCATTAAAACAGAAATTACAATAACCTGAAAAAACAATCCTAGCTCAAAAGGAATACTTTCTGCCCAAGGATTAAGCCACTGATATAATTTATCTATAACTATTATTAATGGATATACGGCAATGACTCCAATAACTACCTTTTTATAAAAAGGTGTAGATGAAATAGTTGTTTGTGTTTTATCAAAGAATATTTCCAATCCTTCGTGTTGACTGACTTTAGATTCCGATAGAGTATATTTTTTCATCTCATTTAAAAACCTTTTAAGGGTGTTTGAATTTTGCCATTTATTCAAATTATATGGTGTATCAAACTGAAATATAGTAAAATACTCATTATTTACACCTTCTAGTTTTTTGTTAGATATTGCTATAAAACCTTCAAAATATTTTATTTCTTTGCCAATTCGTTTTTCCCAATCTTCATATTCTAATTGAAAATTTTGTTTAATACAATTAAGGATGACAACCGATACAACGTTAGATGATAAATTTTTCATTTGGTTCAATTATTCAATTTCGAGTTTCTGTTAGTATAGTTTTCTGTTAATCGTAAGTTTTTCGATTTTTCCCTGAAGAAGTTAATCATGAATAGTTAGTTAGTAAAACTAAATATACAGATTTTTATTTGTTAAGACCGTTGCAAAAGAACAATTTCAG
>JABMNH010000045.1 GCA_013205245.1 Flavobacteriales bacterium
GGATTTGACACAGATTGTGCAACGTGTCATACACCAAGTGCTTGGACACCTGCAACTTTTGATCATAGCACTTTCCCATTGACTTTAGGACATGATATAACAGACTGTAATGCTTGTCATACAACCACGGTATATGCAGACCAACCAACAGATTGTGTAAGTTGCCATCAAACAACATTTAACAATACAACAGATCCAAATCATGTTACAGCTGGTTTCCCTACTGATTGTGTGAGTTGCCATACCACTAATCCGGGCTGGACACCTTCTACTTTTGATCATGCTAATTTCCCATTGACTTTAGGGCATGATATTTCTGATTGCAAGGCATGTCATACAACAGCTAATTTTTCTGATGCGTCACCTGATTGTGTGAGTTGCCATCAAACAACTTTTAACAACACAACAAATCCGAATCATGTGTCATCTGGGTTCCCTACTGATTGTGTGAGTTGCCATACCACTAATCCGGGCTGGACACCTGCAACTTTTGACCACACAAATTTCCCATTAACTTTAGGTCACGATGCTCTAGAATGTACTCAATGTCATACAACAGCTAATTTTTCTGATGCATCGGCCGATTGTGTAAGTTGTCATCAAACAACTTTTAATAACACAACAGATCCTAATCATGTTACAGCTGGGTTCCCTACTGATTGTGCTAGTTGCCATACCACTAATCCGGGCTGGACACCTTCTACTTTTGATCATGCCCAATATTTTCCAATAGCATCTGGAGATCACTCTGGGTTTAACTGTATTGAATGTCATACAACGGCTAGTACACTAACTACTTTTAGTTGTATTGAATGTCACGAACATAATAATCAAGCTGATTTAGCTGGCGATCATAATGGCGTATCTGATTATACTTATGTAAGTGCTGAATGTTATAGATGTCATCCAGATGGAAAAGAATAATTGATATGAAAAAATATATTATTATTTTAATAATTGTAACTGGTTTTTGTTCAAATACATTTGGGCAAGACACTGCCGGCATCCTAAAAGGGAAAGTTACGTTTGTAACTTCTAAAAACGTTTATGTGAAATTTGACAATACTAAGAATATAAAAGTTGGTGATACCTTACAAATATCAAAATCAAATAGTAAGTGTTTATTAGTTACTAATAAATCTTCGAAATCTTGTGTGACAATTATACTTAGCGGATGTGAAGTTAAAAAAGACGATGATATCATTTTTAAATTTTTAATAAAAAACGACAATATTATTGTTAAAACAGTAAAAATTGATACTGTGAGTACACAGCCAAAAGAAGTCATAAATAAAAACATTAAAGCATCTAAAAATTTAGAGCGGATTAATGGTAAATTTTCTGTGGCTACTTATAGTAATTTTTATGATTCAAGAGATACCAGACATAAGGTAATGTCGCGTTTTTCTATTAATGCAGAGCATATTAATAATTCGAGGTTTTCTGTTGAATCTTATTTGAATTACAGAAAAGAAAGTCTTACAAATACAGACAATATTAGTCCCTTAAAAGTGTATAGCCTCTCTTTAAAATATGATGTTGACCCAACCTTATCTGTTGCCTTTGGTAGAAAAATAAACAATCATACATCTTCTCTTGGTGCCATTGATGGTTTACAAGTTGAAAAACATTTTGACAAAAATTATGTTGGTGTTATAGCTGGTTTTAGACCCGATATTTTTAATTATGGATTTAATTCTAATTTATTCCAATATGGTGCATATATTGGTAGAATTACCAATAAAACAAATATAAGATCTCAAACAACTTTAGGATTTATAGAGCAAAAAAATAGTGGTAAAATAGACAGACGCTATAGTTATTTTCAACACTCAAGTACGCTTTATAATAATTTAAATCTGTTTTCATCTGTTGAGCTAGATTTATTTAATCAAATAAACGGTGTAGACATGGGCAGTTCAAGACTTACCAACTTTTATGTGTCTGCCAGATATAAATTTAATCGCAAATTAAATGCCACTGTTTCTTTTGACTCTAGAAAAAGAATTATTTATTACGAAACTTTTCAAACAGACATAGAACGTTTATTGTCTGATGATGTCGCGCGCCAAGGTTTAAGATTTAGAATAAATGGCAAGCCTTTTAAATATGTAAATGCAGGAATGGGCTATAGTGTTAGATTTCAAAGTGGCAACCAAAACAAATCAGAAAACATCAATGCTTTTGTAAGCATGTATAAAATACCTAATTTTAAAGGTTCGTTATCGCTTAATTATAACCGAAATTTATCTAGTTATTTAGAAAGCAATATTGTTTCATTAAGACATTCGAGACAAATTTTTAATGATAAGTGGAGTGCCGATTTTTATTTTAGATTTGTAAATTATAATTACACATTATCTGAATCATCTTCAAATCAATACTATTTTGGTACAGATTTATCTGTTAATATCGGTCATAACCTTAGATTAGGTTTATATGGAGAATATGTGAAAGGAAGTTTAGAAAATAATTACAGAATAAACACTAAACTTGTAAAACGATTTAATAACAAAAAAAAGAAAAAATAAATTATGCCTACTAAACTAAAATTAGCCTTTACATTTTTAACTGTATTTTTAATAATTGTCTCTTGTAAAGAAGAACAAAAATACACACCCTTAAAAAATGCAACTACAACAGCACCTATTAAAGAATCAACAACAATAACCAACGCTTCATTTAAGGATGATTTACATACAGTTAAAGTAAACGAAATGCTTAAAACCGATAAGTATCTATATCTTAATGTCTCAGAAAAAGGTACTGTTGATCCTTTTTGGATAGCCACAAGAATCTCAGACATTACAGTTGGAGAAACTTATTTTTATAAAGGCGGCTTACTTAAAACAAATTTTGAGAGTAAGGAATTTAATCGCGTATTTGATAAAATATATTTGGTGTCTTCAAACTTGGTATTGGCTAACCACGCTTCTAATACTGGGTTTAAGAAAAAAGCCGACACACCTGTAAAAGCTGAGGTAAAAACAACACCCTCTAAAATAACTTCAACTAAAAAGACTGCAGAAGTAAAAGGCTCTGTAAAAATAGCCGATTTAGTTAAAAATGCCCAAAAATATGCAGGTAAAACAATTCAAATAAGTGGCACTTGTAGTAAAATTAATGCCGAAATTATGGGTAAAAATTGGATTCACCTTAAAGATGGTAGTCAAGACGATTATGACCTTGTGGTCACTTCTGCAGAAATGGTCAATGAAGGTGACGTTATAACTATAAAAGCTGTTGTAACCTTAAATAAAGATTTTGGTGCAGGTTATAAATACGACCTTATTTTAGAAGATGGCACTATTGTACGTTAATTCTTAGGTTTAAATAATGACTAAAAAAAAGGGAGTTTTTAACTCCCTTTTTAAATATATCGCATAAAAAAAGTCTCTCATTAAAGACAGACTTTCTAATTTTTAAAAGTTAAAACTGATTATTAAACCAATTTTACTTCAGTTGCGTTAAGTCCTTTTTGACTTTCTTCAATACCATAACTTACTTTATCTCCTTCAGTTATGTCATCAATTAAATCGTTCTTGTGAACAAATACATCTTTGCTTCCATCATCTGGAGTTATAAATCCAAATCCTTTTGCATTGTTAAAAAATTTTACCGTTCCGTTATTCATTATTACTAGTTAAAAATTAATATCGGCAACAAAGATAGCCATATTTTATTTAATGACTGATTATTATAATTTTATTCTTGTAAAAAAGCTATATTTTTTCTTTCTATTTCACAAAGAATAAGACAATTCTTTTAATAAGGTTCTATTTAAAAGGCTATTTAAATTAATTATTAAGCATCTAAATCATCTTCATCTTCAATAACATCTTTCAAACTATCTGCATCTACAAATGTGTCATCAGAGACATCATCATCGGAATCTTCTAAATCTAAATAGTTTTCAATGGCTTCATCTAGTTTAGTGCTTACTTTAACCAAATAAACAGTGTCTTCTGTTATTAACTCAACAGCTCTAACAGTTTCGTTTTTTGCGTTTTGAAAAGTTATCACATTCTTTGGGGTATAGCTCTCTGGATATTCTTCCATAAACAACTGCAACAATTCTGGTGTTAACTTACTAAAATCTACAATTATTCTTCTTTTAGAGTTCATCTTTATAAATTTAATAAATAAGCAAAAACTAGCGGCGCAACAATGGTGGCATCGCTTTCTATAATAAATTTAGGCGTGTCTATACCCAATTTACCCCAAGTAATTTTTTCGTTAGGCACTGCACCAGAATATGATCCATAACTTGTAGTCGAATCGCTTATCTGACAAAAATAACTCCAAAATGGCGTGTCGGTTCGCTCCATATCTTGATAAAGCATTGGCACAACACAAATTGGAAAATCGCCTGCAATGCCACCTCCTATTTGAAAAAATCCAATTCCATTGGCACTATTATGGGTATAATAATCGGCCAAAAAGGTCATATATTCTATACCAGATTTTACAATACTGGCTTTAAGCTCTCCTTTTAAAACATAAGATGCAAAGATATTTCCCATAGTACTATCTTCCCATCCAGGAACAACCATAGGTAAATTCTTTTCGGCGGCAGCGTACATCCAAGAATCTTTTAAATCTATCTCATAATATTCTTCAAGCACACCAGAAAGCAATAATTTATACATAAACTCATGCGGAAAAAAACGTTCTCCTTTATCTTGAGCATCTTTCCATAAAGTAACAACATGTTTTTGCAAACGTCTAAAGGCTTCCTCTTCTGGAATACAAGTGTCTGTAACACGATTTAGGCCTTTTTCTAATAATTCCCATTCTTGCTGTGGCGTTAAATCGCGATAATTTGGTACTCTTTTATAATGAGAATGAGCCACCAAATTCATAATATCTTCTTCAAGATTTGCGCCTGTACACGAAACAATATGTACTTTATCTTGGCGGATCATTTCTGCAAAAATCTTACCTATTTGTGCTGTACTCATAGCGCCAGCCATAGATACTAGCATTTTTGAACCATTCTCTAATTGGTCATTATAAGCTTTTGCAGCATCTACCAAAGTAGCGGCATTAAAATGCAAATAATATTTTTCTATAAAAGAAGAAACTGAACCTTTAGTATTCATCATCTTCAAAAGTTTTTTGGGTTGATTTTGCTTTACCATTATCGCTTAAATCATTTTCGTAAGCGTCATCGTTATTTATATCCATAAATTTATAACTCAACATTTTATAATAAAGTTTGGCAGCTAAAAAATCGGAAGATTTATCTGTGTCATTTGGACATAATTCAACGATATCAAAACCAACAACATTTTTTTCTTCGAATACTTTTCTTAAAAACTCTAAGGTTTCATACCAAAACAATCCGCCTGGTTCTGGTGTTCCAGTAGATGGCATAATAGAAGGATCGAGGGCATCTAAATCAAAAGTAATAAATACATTTTCGGTCATCTGATCTATGGCATTGTCCATCCAATAGCTATTACTTATCATTTCGTGGGCAAAATAGGTTTTCTCTTCGTCCATAAAAGTACGTTCTATAGCATCCATACTTCTAATACCTACTTGAATTAAATTTGTGGTCTGACTTGCTTCATGAACGGCACAAGCATGGTTGCAACTAGAGCCATCGTACTCAGAGCGCAAATCGGCATGGGCATCAATTTGAAGTACTGTGAGATTATCATAACACTCATTAAACGCTCTTATTGAGCCAATTGAAATAGAATGCTCACCTCCAAAAAGCGTTACAAACTTATTCTTTTTAATATAAATTTTTGTTTGCTGATGAACAGCATCTACCATAGCCTCTGGCGATGCATCTTCTGTAACCGCATCGGCTAAAAAAACACCTTGTTTATAGACTTCTGTCTCGGTCTCAATATCATACAATTCCATATTTTCTGATGCTTTTAAAAAGGCATCACAACCTTTATTTGCACCTTTTACCCAAGTGCTTGTTCCGTCATAAGGAACTGGAATTAGTACAATTTTTGAAGTATCTAATTTAGAATTTTCATCTGGTATTCCTGCAAAATTTTTATTTGTTTGCATTGGTAATTTTTTGTTTTAATGGAGCTAAAGCTTCAAAACTATTAATATTATTATTTTGGTTATATCCTAAAATTTTTAAAAAATCTTCGGGTTTTTGTTGTTCATTAAATAATTTGGTAACAATAGTACCATCGGCATCTTTGTCTATTAAAATATGCTTGGGCTGTGGAATTAAACAGTGTTGTAAACCACCATAACCGCCAATACTTTCTTGATAAGCACCTGTATTAAAAAATCCAATGTATAAGGGTTTGTCTTTGTTATATTTTGGTAAATAGATGGCATTAGCATGTTGCTCGCTGTTGTAATAATCGTCACTATCGCAGGTTAAACCACCTAATAAAACCCTTTCGTATTCATCGTACCAACGATTGATTGGCAACAGAATAAAGCGTTTATTTATTGCCCATGTATCTGGCAAAGTGGTGATAAATGATGAATTAATCATGTTCCACTTTTCACGATCGTTTTGTTGTTTTTGATACAAGACTTCATAAATAGCACCCCCACTTTCGCCAACGGTAAAACTACCAAATTCGGTAAAAATATTTGGCACAGGAACACCGCCAGCTTTGCATGTAATATTAATCTGATTGATAATTTCATCAATCATATATTGGTAATCATAATCAAAAGCTAAGGAGTTTTTTATAGGAAATCCGCCACCGATATTTAAACTGTCAAGACTCTTACACTCTTTTTTAAGATTGACATATACTTCTAAGCATTTTAAAAGCTCATTCCAATAATAGGCATTGTCTTTAATACCTGTGTTGATAAAAAAATGAAGGAGTTTTAACTTTACCTTTTTATTTTCTTTAATCTGTTTTCTATAAAAAGGAAGTATGTTTTTGTAACCAATTCCCAAACGCGAGGTGTAAAATTCAAATTTTGGTTCTTCTTCAGAAGCTATTCTAATACCTACCTTATAATTTCCTTTAATTTCTTCTGACAACAGCGCTATCTCTTCATAATTGTCAATTATAGGCAAGCAATTTTGATGTCCATTATTTATAAGACGGGCGATGTTAGAGATGTATTGTGCACGTTTAAATCCGTTACAAAGTATGTAAGTATTGTTTGCTATTTTATTGTCTGATTTTAATTGTTCTACAATATTAATATCAAAAGCAGAAGATGTTTCTAAATGAATATCGTTTTTTAAAGCTTCAATCAAAACATGTTTAAAATGAGAACTTTTTGTACAATAACAATAATTATATTTCCCTTTGTAATTATACTTAGACATGGCGGCAGAGAACCAATCTTTAGCCCTATTAATATTTTCAGAAATTTTAGGTAAATAAGAAAATTTTAAAGGGGCCCCATAAAGCTCTACCAACCTCATAAGATCAATGTCGTGAAACTTAAGGGTCTTTTCTTTTAATTGAAATTCTTCTTGAGGAAAGAAAAAAGTTTGATTTATAAGATCAATGTATTTTGTGTTCATTCTTAATTAGACTGTAATTGGAATAAACTGGAATGTCTCTTAACATAAGATTTAAAAGACATACATTTAATACCTATATAATAAATAGGTAGAAAATAGCATTTAAGCTGTTTGTAAACAGCAAAAACAAATACTATAAAGTACTTGCCAAAAATAGCGGAAGTGAGCTTTAAATTTTGGTCACCCATCTGATGAGCTGTTTTTGAATATGACTTCCTAATTTTCAAAAAACCAAACGTATAAACACGTTTCATGATGTTCAGCAATATACCTTTACAAGATTATTTTGGAGTGCAAAATAAATCAAATAATTGATACAAAAAACATTTTTAATATTTTTTTTGTATACTAAGTTCAATTAATAAGTGCAACAGTTAACAAATATCGGAAAGTTAACTTTCCGATATTTGAAAAAAAACTGATTGCCGATGAATTATCAACAATTAATCGACTCTCAAAGATA
>JABMNH010000046.1 GCA_013205245.1 Flavobacteriales bacterium
CTGCCACCCCGACTAATTGATAAGTTATAATTACAATTAGGTAACTTATTAATTAATGGAGGCATAGCTCAGCTGGATAGAGCACCTGCCTTCTAAGCAGGCGGTCGAAGGTTCGAATCCTTCTGCGATCACAAATGGCTAAAAGGTCTGCATTTTTTGTAGACCTTTTGTGTTTTAAATAAGTTACAAGAATTTGTTTATAAAAAGACACTCCCTAATCTATTTAAAAGAAGAAAATTGTGTGATTTTTTTCTTCTTCAATCTTGTAAGACTTTCTTTTAAAATTATTAGTTATTTTAGCATCAGAATTTTATAACATGAAGATAATAGCAATGATTCCGGCGCGCTACCAAGCCAGTCGTTTTCCTGGAAAATTAATGCAAAATCTTAGTGGTAAATCGGTTATCTTAACAACGTACCAAGCAACCGTTAATACCCATTTATTCGATGCCGTTTATGTGGTAACTGACAGCTCTGTTATTTTTGATGAAATCACCAACAATGGGGGACAAGCTATTATGAGTTTAAAATCCCACGAAAGTGGCAGCGACCGTATTGCCGAGGCTGTAGCCGATATGAATGTAGATGTTATCGTCAATGTGCAAGGCGATGAACCTTTTACAAAAAAGGAAACATTGGCGCCACTTTTAGATGTTTTTAAATCCGATGTCAAAAACCAAATAGCATTGGCCTCTTTAATGACACCTTTAACGGATAAAAACGACATAGAAAATCCTAATAACGTGAAAGTAACTGTAAACAAAGATGGTTTTGCTTTAAATTTTTCAAGAAAACCCATTTCTTCTCAGCAAAAAGACGCCGCTATTTATTATAAACACATTGGTATTTATGCTTTTAGAAAAGAAGCCTTGATTCAGTTTACAAAACTACCTATGGCGCCTCTAGAAATTACCGAGAGATTAGAAAACCTGCGTTTTATTTATAATAACATGCCTATTAAAATGCTCGCATCTAAATACAACCCTATTGGCATTGACACACCAGAAGATTTAGAAAATGCCAGACAATTACTAGACAATTAGCGCAGATTTTAAGATATTTGCAACTTGTTACTCAAAACAACACGAATACAATTTCATTATGGCGGTTAAACCAAGCATCCCAAAAGGCACACGTGATTTTTCGCCTACCCAAGTGGCGCAACGCAATTATATATTTAACACGATAAAAACATCGTTTGAATTGTTTGGCTTTCAGCCGATAGAAACACCAGCATTTGAAAATAGCAGTACCCTTATGGGGAAATATGGAGAAGAAGGCGACCGCTTGATTTTTAAAATTTTGAATTCGGGAGATTATTTGAGTAAAGTTTCAGATATAGATTTATCTAAAAAAGACTCTAAGAAAGTAACATCTCAAATCTCCGAAAAAGCCTTACGCTACGACTTAACCGTGCCCTTTGCACGTTATGTAGTACAACACCAAAACGACATTACTTTTCCGTTTAAACGTTATCAAATGCAACCTGTTTGGCGGGCAGACCGTCCACAAAAAGGACGTTTTAGAGAATTTTATCAATGCGATGCCGATGTGGTTGGCAGCACATCTTTATGGCAAGAAGTCAGTTTTGTACAATTGTATGACGATGCTTTTAGTAAATTAAAATTCACCAATACAGTCATCAAATTAAATAACCGAAAAATTTTATCGGGCTTGGCCGAAATTATTGGGGCTAAAGATAAACTCATAGATTTTACAGTAGCTTTAGATAAGCTAGATAAAATAGGTATTGAAGGTGTTACAAAAGAAATGCTGTCTAAAGGTATTAGCGAAGAAGCTCTTAAAAAAGTACAGCCACTATTTCATTTTACAGGGACAAACCAAGATAAATTATCAGAGTTGCGCACAATGTTGGCCACATCTGAAGAAGGTATAAAAGGCGTTGAAGAATTACAATTTGTGGTAGATGCTTTAGAAGAAATAGGTTTACAATCGGCTATATTAAAAATAGATGTAACCTTAGCACGTGGTTTAAACTATTACACAGGTGCTATTTTTGAAGTAGAAATACCTGGCGTAAAAGTAGGCTCAGTAGGCGGTGGTGGTCGTTACGACGATTTAACAGAAATTTTCGGACTTAAAAATATAAGTGGTGTGGGTATTTCGTTTGGTCTTGATCGTATTTATTTGGCTTTAGAAGAATTACATTTATTTGAAGCTGTGGTTTTGTCAAAACCAAAAGCTCTATTTATAAATTTTGGTGATAAAGAAGCTATGTATGCTGTAAAAGCTATCAAGGTTTTACGACAGAACAAAATACAATCAGAGCTTTATCCTGATGCTGCTAAAATGAAAAAACAAATGATGTATGCCGATAAGCGCAACATTCCTTTTGTTATTTTGGCTGGCAGTTCAGAAATTGCAAAAGAAGAATTTACATTAAAAAATATGCAGAGTGGCAATCAGCAAAATTGTTCTCAAAAAGAGCTGATTGAAATACTAAAGAATGCTTAACTTTGCATCTTAAAATTGAATATTATGTTTGAAGGAAAAAATGGTAAAAACCATCATGAGATAGATGATTTAGGAGATGACCATATAAGCACATCGGCTATAACGCCTTTACGAACTGATGCTTTTGACATGCCTGATGAAGACAAAATTAAAGCTATAGAATCAGATTTTGGACATATTTTGCATACTTTAGGTTTAGATTTAACAGACGACAGCTTAAAAGGAACACCAAGACGTGTGGCAAAAGCTTTTGTAAACGAATTGTTTTCGGGATTAAATCCAACCAAAAAACCAAGATTGTCAACATTTGATAATAATTACAAATATGGTGAAATGTTGGTCGAAAAAAACATTGTTTTATACACCACATGTGAGCATCATTTTTTGCCAATTATAGGGCGTGCTCACGTGGCTTATATTTCTAAAGGGAAAGTAATAGGTTTATCTAAAATGAACCGCATCGTAGATTATTATGCCAAACGTCCACAAGTTCAAGAACGCTTAACCATGCAAGTTGTACAAGCTTTGCAAAAAGCATTAGGTACGCCAGATGTGGCTTGTGTTATAGACGCCAAGCATTTGTGTGTAAATTCGCGTGGTATTAGAGATATTGCTAGCAGTACCGTAACAGCAGAATTTGGTGGTGTTTTTAAAAACGAAAGCACAAAAAAAGAATTTATAGATTATATTAAATTAGAAACCGATTTTAATTTAAAATAGTAAACTTAAAATATACTTTTAAAAATACGCCTAATGGGCGTATTTTTTTTGCCCATACTTAAAATTAAAGCGCTTCTAAAAATGCCAAAGTATCAACACCATCGGCATAATCCCATAATTTAGGCAGTTGTGTTGTACCAAAGGCAATGGCCTTTTTTATTGAAGATTGTCCCACAATACATTGCAAGTTATCGGCATCATTTTGAAGTTTAAGATCTAGCTGATGTAAATCATCGTAATATTCATAAAACAAAGTGGCAATAGGCGAGGTGTTGCTAGTGTCTTCTTTAAGCATTAAAAACCCATTTTCAAGCAATTTAAAAAGACTCATTAGATAAACAGCTTTGTTGTAGTCGTAATTATTTTGATATTTGGTGTAGTTTATAAGCTCTTTGTACGAATAAATAGCATTAAATAAAGGATCGAAATCATAAGCTTTAGGAACGTATAACTTAGACACACTGCGGCATCCCAAACCAAAATACCTAAAAATGTCATCACCCAATAAAGTCAATTCATTGGAAGTTTCACTACCAGTTAAAACAGCAACCGAATTCCGGCTGTTGCGAATAATGTTTGGGTATTTTCCAAAATAGTAATCAAAATAGCGCGCTGTATTGTTACTTCCTGTGGCGATAACGGCATCGAATCCTTCTAATTTTTCTTCCGTAAAACGGATATAATCTTTAAACTCTGGCGCAATAAATTCTAAATATTTTGCTAAAAGTGGTAACAAATATTTATCGTTATGCGATTGTTTTACCAATACTTTATGACCAGAAATTAATGCCGAAATAAAATCGTGAAAACCAACCAGCGGAATGTTTCCAGCCATGACAATTGCCACAGTTTTAGAAGTGTTTTTATCTAAAGTGTAATTTGATGTCCATTTGTTTAAATTACTTGATGTTAGTTCATTACTCCAACTTTTGCATGCGTAAATTAAATGATCTAAAATAAACCACGAATTAAATTCATATTGACGTTTTAGTTGCATGGCAAAGGCATCAAAATAGGCATTGTTGATATCTTGACTGTCGTTTTTTTGAAATGGATGAGTAGAAAATTGAGCTAAAAAGTGGCCTAATTTTTCAAAAGCAATAATTCTATCTGTTAAGGTCATTTGTAAAAAGTATAAATCGTAATAAACGCATATATTTGCGGGTACAAATTTAACAAAAATACCATGGCAATAATTATAACAGATGAATGTATTAATTGTGGTGCTTGTGAACCCGAATGTCCTAACAATGCTATTTACGAAGCTGCCGAAGATTGGCGCTTTGCCGATGGTACAAATTTAAACGTACAAATAATTTTACCTTCTGGAAAAACAGCTGATGCCAATGCCAATAATGAGCCGGTATCTGATGAGTATTATTTTATAGTTTCCGATAAATGTACCGAGTGTAAAGGTTTTCATGATGAGCCTCAATGCGCTGCTGTGTGCCCTGTAGATTGTTGTATTCCCGATGAAGATTGCGAAGAAACAGAAGCTACATTACTTAGTAAAAAAGACTTTTTGCATAGAGAAGATTAGAAATAAAATTATATTGAAGTTTTAGCTTCATACAATTTTTTGGCATGATTTAAAGCCGATTTAAAAGTATCAAAAATATTGTTTTTGTTGATGATTTTTACAATACCGTTTTTCTCTAATTCAATAAGGACTTGTGGTCTAACACCAGAAAGTACAATGCTAACATCAGAAGTTTCTTTTAATGATTTTAGCACTTCTAAAAAGTTATGAATACCTGTGGCATCAACAAATGGTACATGACGCATACGCACAATAAGTACTTTACTTGTAAAGCCCAAATCTTTAATAACCTTGGCATATTGTTTTGCTGACGCAAAAAATAAAGGGCCGCTTATTTCGTAAATAGAAAGCCCTTTTGGCAAATCAGAATAATCTTCTATCAAATCACTATCAATATCGTCTGATAAATTAGCGCCTAAATTAGACATACGTCTCATAAATAATAAGGCAGAAAGCACAACACCAACTTCAATAGCGATTGTTAAATCTACAAAAACCGTTAATAAAAATGTGCTAAGCAAAATAATTATGTCAAATGACGAGCTGTGTAGAATTGATTTAAAAGAGCGCCATTCGCTCATGTTATAAGCCACAATAATAAGTACGCCAGCTAAAACAGACATCGGAATTAATTTTGCCCATTGCCCAAAAAAGAGCATTATCAACAATAATGTTATGGCGTGTATGATACCAGCAATAGGGGTTCTACCGCCATTTTTAACATTGGTAGCTGTTCTTGCAATAGCACCAGTTGCGGGAATGCCCCCAAAAAAAGGAATGACCATATTGGCAATACCTTGAGCAATTAATTCTGTATTAGAACGGTGATTTCCACCAATCATCCCATCAGAAACCACAGCAGAAAGTAAAGATTCTATACCACCTAATAATGCTATTGTAAGAGCGGGAGCTAGGTATAAAGAAAAATTATTTAATTTGAAATGAGGGACAGAAAAATTAAAATGCGCTGGAATACCACCAAAAAAAGATTCAATCGTTGTAACTGGTAAATCAACTATTTGAACAAAAATTGTGATGGCTATAATGGCGATAAATGAGCCCGGTACTTTTGTCTTTAATTTGGTAAATAATAAAATTGTAAATATGGTAACCAAAGTAATAGATAAAGCATAATAGTTAACATGAGCGATATGTTCGTAAAATAACTGCCATTTATCTATAAAACCAGAGGGTACTTTATCAATATCTAAACCAAGTGCATCTCTAATTTGTGTAGAAAATATTACTACGGCAATACCGCTGGTAAATCCTACAACTAAAGAATGGGGAAAATATTTTAGCAGAGAACCCAACTTTAACAAGCCAAACAATATTAAAATAAAACCAGCCATAACAGAAGAAATAGCAAGACCATCTAAACCATATTTTTCTACAATACCATATAAAATAATAATAAATGCACCCGTTGGACCACCAATCTGAACACGGCTACCACCTAATAGTGAAATTAGAAATCCCGCTATAATAGCTGTAATCAACCCTTTTTCTGGAGAAACACCTGAGGCTACAGCAAAAGCGATGGCTAAAGGTATGGCCACGATACCCACAACAACACCTGCAAAAATATCTGCAGTTATCTGTTTTCTTGAAATACCCGTTTTTAATAAACTAAAAAATTTAGGTTTAAAAATATAATCCATATTTTAAAAAATATAAGTTACAAAATTAATGTTTTATTCCATTTTTGGTAGGGAAGCTCTTAAAACATTTGTCATTGCTAAAGAAGTGAAACAATCTTTACAATATGTCTTGGTACATAGACTAGTGTTCAATAATAATTTTGTCAATATCTGATAATATTTTATCTGAAACGTCTGTTTTTCTTATTTCTCCACCTAATAATACCAATCTCCAAAAGGTGTCGGCATCTTTTGGAATGGGGAAATTTTTAAATGTTATTTCAGATTCTTTCTTACTCATAGCTCTATATTTTATAGAATGAAAAACAGCACAAATATAATCGTTCACATCAGTTTGTGTAAAATTGGTTTTAAATGCGTCTCTTAAATCTGGATTATTGGCAAAACACACATTTCCATTAGTTTCATTTTCAGAAATAAATGTGAGTTTTAATTTTTGAGATATTTGATTGGTAAGATTTGTTACTGTCACTGATTGGGAACTCCCTAAAATTGGGATGACTTTATTTAGCATTAAAGGGATTTATTTTTATTCCCTATAAAATTACAATAATTTTTTAATGTACTAATATTAAAGTCTTTCAAAAAAAAGAGGCGCTTAATAGCGCCTCTTAAAATTAGATTTTGAAAATCTGGTAAGAATTTTGAATTACAATTTAAAACTAATTCTGCCAAAGAAATAAGCACCATCAGAACCCATCTGAACTGAATCGGCTAAACCACCTTGATCTGTCCAACCATCAAATTGTGGGGTAGGGTAACTGTTAAAAATATTATTTCCACCCATAGTAAATGTGAATTTGTCAGAAAATTTATAAGACATACTTAAATCCATTACCATTGAAGATTTGTAAGTATCTTCTCCCACTAATGCTAAAGCATCAGCGTCAGCTTGCGTTACAGGAGGTGAATCAACCCATTGAAAATCATTTATTTTCACTTCACTAAATTTGGTAAAAACCGCATTCACACTAAAGTCTTTATGGGTATATCCAGTAGTCAATCCAAATTTATAATCTGGGGCAGCTGCTTTTAAGTAAGCTCTAGAAAACGGGCTGAAAAATGTGAATTCATTTAAACTGCCATTGTGAATTTTTTTGATTTTTAACTTATTCATATTTCCGGTTAAACCGAAATTTAAGGCGTTATCATCATCAATATTAGTATTATAGGTAAATACCATATCTACACCTGTAGTTTTAGTATCGGCGCCATTGGCAAAGAATTGTGCAGCATCTACACCTAAACCAAGTCCAGAAGCATCAAAATTATCGGTTAAAACAATGCGGTTATCTACATTAATAGCATAGGCATCTACGGTAGCTGTAAAGCCATTTTTATTGAAAGTAAATCCGATACTTGCATTATTGGCTTGCTCTTCTCTTAATTGTTGAATACCAAAAGATTTTGTTACCGTACTGTTGTTAGCAGATAATAAAGAAGGTAAAGATTCTCCTGCAACAATGTTGGTGAATTTTAAGTTATAGTATAATTGCGCTAATGAAGGTGCTCTAAATCCTGTAGAAACAGAACCACGGAAAGATAAATTTTCATTGGCTTTTAATCTGGTTGCAAGTTTGTAATTAAAGGTGCTTCCAAAATCGCTATAATCTTCGTAACGAAAAGCTAAGGCTACTAAAAAATCATCAGAAAAATTATATTCAGAATCAAAGTACATACCTAAATTACTGCGACTTCTATCTACTGCATTTTCTGGACTATAACCAGGAAAACCTTGTGAACCACCAGGTAAATCATCGCCATTGCTGTCAAAAGCAACTATTTGTGTGGCTGGATCTACAATAGCTCTGCCATTTACATCGTATAAAGCATACGAAGATTCTTGGCCAGAAAAGATGATAAAGTTCTCGGTTCTAAATTCCATACCAAATGCTAAATTCACACCTTTTAATGAATCTTCATAAAATTTACTAAAGTCAATAGTAGTTGTGTTTTGTGATAAACTATGTCCACCTGCATCAAAATCTGTAGGAGAGGCGCTTCCCATAGAAGCATTGTTTGAATTTTTAATAAAATAATGGAACTTATTTTTACCATAAGTATTATTAAAATCAACCATCCAACCACTTTCTAATTGGTGTTTTAATCCTGTTGACAAAGACACATCAGTAATTATAGACGTAATTTGAGGTGTAAATCCGTTTGGATATAAACTTGGCACAGCGCGGTTATCGCCATCGGCAAAACCATCTCTAGAAAAAGCATTGGCATTGGTATCTCTATAAGTTCTGCCACCAAAAGCATACACTTCGGTTTTGTCATTAATCGGAATCATAGTATTAACCATAAAGTTATATGAATCTACACTGGCGCTGCCATAACCTTTCCGCCAAGAAAATCCTGGACGCAAAGTGCGGTCTTTTGTCAACAATTCATTTGTAACATTAATAAAACCATTATCACCAATTTTAGCTCCGTAGTTTAAACCTAATTTTGTGGTACCGCCGTCATAGCTTTTATTTTTTCCGTCCAAACGATTTTTACCTTCAACATTCCAAAGTGTTTCGCCAGTGGCATCTTCCCAACCTTTACCAACGGCCGTGCTGTAAGCACCATAAGTAAGACCACCTGTTAAACCATCTGTGTTGTCTTTTAAAACGATGTTGATAACACCTGCAATGGCATCAGAGCCATATTGTGCAGAAGCGCCATCGCGTAAAACTTCAATACGTTTAATAGCATCGGCAGGAATGGCATTTAAGTCGGTTCCTGAATTACCACGACCACGTGTTCCGAAAATGTTGACCAAAGACGATTGGTGTCGGCGTTTTCCGTTGATTAAAACCAAGGTTTGATCTGGCCCTAAACCTCTTAAAGATGCCGGAACAACATGATCGGCACCATCAGAACCCGATTGTTTTGTAGCGTTAAAAGAAGGCGCAGCATATTGTAAAATATCATTTACTTCTACCTTACCATTTCTTATTGCAATTTGCGCAACGTCAATTACATCTACAGGTACAGGAGAATCTGTTACCGTTCGCTTAGAATTACGAGAACCCACAATTTGAACTTCGTCTAACTGCACACCCTCTTTAAGTTGCACATTAATTGTGTTTGAAATACCTACAACAACTTCTTTTGGATAATAGCCCGTAAAGCTGAATTCTAATGTTACCATTTCTTTAACATTGATAGTGTATTTGCCATCAAAGTCAGTCGTAACACCATTTGTAGTTCCTTTTTCAACAACACTAGCACCAGCTAGAGGTTGGTTTGATTCATCAGTAACAACACCAGTCACAGTTTTTTGAGCAAACAATGAAGTGCTTAGTAAACCAATAAATAATAAAGTGTAAATTTTTTTCATATTTGGTTATTTTGAATTTGTTATCGAAGATAAATATTTATTATATAATAATGAAGAAGTTAGTTAATAATCTATCAAAATAGTTTATAACTTAATGTTTTGTTGAAAGAATTAAAATAGAACTTGTTTATTTTAGGATATTTATTATAGCTAATTACATTTATTGCCATTTGCAAGACTCCTCAATTTTACCGTACTTCAACCTAAATTTAAAAAACATTTTTATGAAAACCCGTCGCAATTTTATAAAGCTTTCGGCACTTGGTGGTGCCGCACTTGTAACAACATCTTGCTTATCATCAGATAAAGATAAATCAGCAATAAAAACAACTCAAAAAACAATAAAACCCATTGTTATTTCTACTTGGATTCATGGCATGAAAGCCAATAAAGCTGCTTGGAAGGTTTTAGAACAAGGCGGTAAAGCTATAGATGCTGTAGAAAAAGGCGTGATGGTGGTAGAATCTGATGCCGATAATCAAAGTGTCGGCCTTGGCGGATTACCCGATCGTGACGGAATTGTTACGCTAGATGCGTGTATTATGGATGAGAGTAACCGTTGTGGGGCAGTGGCTTGTTTACAAAATATTGAAAATCCTATTGCAGTAGCCCGTAAAGTTATGGATGATACGCCTCATGTATTGTTGGTTGGCGAAGGTGCTTTACAGTTTGCCAAAGAAAAAGGATTTAAACCCATTAATTTGTTGACCGAAAAGTCGAAAAAAGATTGGGAAGCTTGGAAAATAAAATCGAAATACCAGCCCATTATCAATAGCGAGAATCACGATACTATCGGCATGTTAGCGCTTGACGCCGATGGCAATCTATCGGGTTCGTGTACCACAAGTGGTATGGCTTTTAAATTGCACGGTAGGGTAGGTGATTCGCCCATTATTGGCGCAGGTTTATTTGTAGATAATGAGGTAGGCGCTGCTTGTGCTACAGGAATGGGCGAAGCCGTTATTCGCATTGCGGGCAGTGCCATTGTTGTTGAATTAATGCGAAATGGTATGTCGCCTAATAAAGCCTGCAAAACGGCTGTTAATCGCATTATCAAGAAGCATAAAGACTTAACAAATTTACAAGTCGGTTTTATTGCATTAAATAAAAACGGCGAATTCGGTGGTTACAGTGTCTATAATGGTTTTAATTATGCCGTTTATTCAAAATCCCAAAATGAAATGGTGGATGCAGCGTTTGATAGAAACTGGTAAAACAAAAAATATTACTTATCAAAATTAGATATTAAATAATGACGCTAACTTATTTCATTTTGTGAAATATTCTGTGAAATTTTGCTTTTCTTTTTTTCTTTTTATAAAGGGCGAAATCTTTTACTCTAAAATCTTCTAAAATATTGTAAAGTTCTTTAAAAGTAAGCGGCGCCATACTTTTAAGTTGGTTTCTTTCTAGCTCTTGGTATAAAATTTCTCCTACAACATCAAGATTAACAAAAAGATTCATTTGATGCACTTTCATATTAAGAGGAAATTTATTTTTAAGACCAAAAAGTGATGACGTCAATTTGGTTCTTCGCATAAGCCACGCAAAATTATTTTTGAGTTTGTTTCCAAAGCTGGTTTTGAAATAATAATTTTCTTTATCCATCCATTCAAAGAGTTTTGTTAAAATAGCATCTTTAAAACGGGTGTCTTTTAATTTTGTAGGATCTCTCCACTCAGCAATCATTTCAAAACGAGAATCAAATTGAATATCTCCAGGCCCAAAAGTTTCAAAGGAACCTACTGTAGAATCATTAACAGCAATGCCAACTTCATTTAAAAACTTGAGATGTTTTTCATCAAATTTAGTTTTATATAAAGGAATTTTTAATGCTTCTCCATACATTTCTTTGGCAGCATTTAAATAGCCTACATATGCAACTTCAGTACAAAAAAGTCTAGAATTGCTGCTTAGATCCATTCCAAAATCATACTCAATATTAAAACCATGATTCTTTTTATGTTCTTTAATATGATTAAAAGTGAATTTGCTCGCCCGTTTAGCTAGTGCGAAATCTTTATGCCTAAATACAATAGTTCTTGCATTATTTTGATCGAGATGCACTTGAATAGGGGCGTTAACACTGCCAATTTCAATATGTGCTTCAGAAGTATAAAGACCATCTTCAATGTCTCTATAAATAAGCGACATATGAGAAAATTGATAATCATCTAGCCCAATTCTGGCTATAGCTGCACTGCTATAAGCATTACCGCGTGTGATAAGAATATCGCCTGAAATCAAATCATTATAATCATTAAGATTGTAATGATTTGATTTCAAAAAATGAATGCCTTTACCGGAAAGCGTTATAAATTCTTCTTGATCACGACCTGATCTTTTATACTGATATTCAATAAAATAATCTTCAACATATCTTAGAGCTTTAACAATTTCTTTAATACTAGAAAGGCATGCTTCTCCAGAAGAATGGTTAATATCTAAGTCTTTTAATTTGTCTTTAATTTTAAGTCGCAGGTTAAATGAACTTGTAACAAGCTCAGTTAATTCATTATCAGCGATACCAGGCAGATTGGCCTCTTTTGAATCAAAATTATAAAGAACTTGATAAGCCTTTTGAAAATCATTAACGCATTTCACAGGATTATTAATTGATTCAGTAGATTTATCAATATGCCCTAATACATCTTTTACACTAACTTTAAATAACTTTGAAGTTGATGTTACTTGCTTGTAGTTTTGAGATTGCACCAAAAAGCTAGTTAATAGTAAACTAACGGATAGTATTTTAGATGATAAATTCATGAGATTCCCAAATCTGTTATTTCTTATAAAATTACCAGCTAATTTAAAAGGTGATAGAGATTTTTCATCCCTACAGTTGCCGATGCTGCAATAATTGTTAAATTTTCAAATTGACTTTCACTTATATTTGGTTTAGGGTCAATAAAATAAATAGGTATTCCTTTTCTAATATCATAAATTAAATTAGCCGCAGGATATACTTGCATAGAGGTGCCAATAATAATGAGAATATCGGCAGTTTTGGTTATTTGTTCTGCGATACTTAAATTAGGAACAGCTTCTCCAAACCACACGATATGCGGACGTAATTGTGAGTTTTGCGAGCAGACGTTACCCAATTTCAAATCGTTATCCCATTTGTATATCAAATTTTCATTAACAGAGCTGCGCACTTTCCGCAACTCTCCATGTAAATGAAGTACTTGACTACTACCGGCGCGTTCATGTAAATCATCAACATTTTGAGTTATAATATGTACATCATATTTTTCTTCTAATGTTTTTAGTAAACAATGCGCCTTGTTAGGTTGTACCCTAAGTAGTTGCTCACGTCTTTGGTTGTAAAAATCTAATACCAATTCGGGGTTATTATACCAACCTTGAGGTGTGGCAACTTCTTCAATATTATGTCCTTCCCAAAGTCCGTTGGCATCTCTAAATGTTTTAATACCAGATTCCGCACTCATGCCAGCACCCGTCAATACAACAATTTTATTTTTGCGATTCATTAGCTTAATAATTTCATTGATAAATTTACAATTTAATATAAAACGATACAGTATATTTGCACCTCAAAATTTTAAAAAATGAAAGCCGGAATTGTAGGATTACCAAACGTAGGGAAATCGACTTTATTTAATTGTTTATCAAACGCCAAAGCGCAAAGTGCCAACTTTCCGTTTTGTACTATTGAACCAAATATAGGCGTGGTAAATGTACCCGATCTGCGTCTAGAAAAGTTGGAAGCTATTGTACATCCAGAACGGGTGATGCCTGCCACTGTAGATATTGTAGATATTGCTGGCTTGGTAAAAGGCGCTAGTAAAGGCGAAGGTTTGGGAAATAAATTTTTAGCAAATATCCGTGAAACAGATGCTATAATTCACGTTTTGCGTTGTTTTGATAATGATAATATTGTACACGTTGACACGGATATTAACCCGGTTCGCGATAAAGAAACCATAGATTACGAATTGCAAATAAAAGACTTAGAAAGCGTAGAAAAACGTTTAGAACGTGTTAAAAAAGCTGCAAGAACAGGCGATAAAGCGGCACAAAAAGAATTGGTCGTTTTAAACAAAATAGTTGCGGGTTTAGAAAGTGCAAAATCTGTTAGAGAAATCGTTTTAGAGTCTAGTGATAGAATTGAATTTGTAAAACCTTTACAATTATTGACAGATAAGCCAGTTTTATATGTATGTAATGTAGACGAAGCATCCGCGAAAGACGGAAACGATTATGTAGAACAAGTAAAAGAAGCTGTCAAAGATGAAGATGCCGAAGTGATTGTTTTAGCTGTTGCCACAGAAGCTGATATAACCGAACTCGATACTTTTGAAGAGCGTTCAATGTTTTTAGAAGATTTAGGATTAGAAGAGGCTGGTGCTTCAAAATTAATACGTGCGGCTTATAAATTATTAAATTTACAAACCTATTTTACAGCAGGTGTTAAAGAAGTACGCGCCTGGACAATTAATATTGGAGATACAGCACCACAAGCAGCAGGTGTTATTCACACCGATTTTGAACGTGGTTTTATTCGTGCCGAAGTAATGAAATACAACGATTTTATTACATTAGGTTCTGAAGCCAAAGTAAAAGAAGCTGGTAAATTAGCTGTTGAAGGGAAAGAATATATAGTACAAGATGGCGATATTATGAATTTTAGGTTTAATGTGTAGCCTATGAAGTTTGAATTAAAAGGAACAGATCAAAACAGCCAAGCCAGAGCAGGAGTTATAACAACTGAGCATGGGACGATTGAAACGCCTATTTTCATGCCTGTGGGTACAGTGGCATCCGTAAAAGGCGTACATCAGCCGGAACTTAAAAACGATATCAAAGCGCCCATTATTTTAGGCAATACCTATCATTTATATTTACGTCCAAAAATGCCTATTCTAGAACAAGCTGGCGGTTTGCATAAATTCATGAATTGGGATGGCAATATTTTAACTGATAGTGGTGGTTATCAAGTTTACAGTTTGTCGGCTAACCGAAAAATTAAGGAAGAAGGCGTTAAGTTTAAATCGCATATAGATGGTTCGTATCATGTGTTTACACCAGAAAATGTGATGGAAGTACAACGTACTATAGGTGCCGATATTATCATGGCTTTTGATGAATGCACACCCTATCCGTGCGATTATAAATATGCCAAAAACTCGATGCACATGACCCATAGGTGGTTAGACAGATGTATCAATCATCTTGAAAAAGTGCCTTTTAAATATGGTTATTCACAAGCTTTTTTTCCAATAGTTCAGGGAAGTACGTATAAAGATTTACGCATACAATCGGCAGAATATATTGCCAATGCTGGTGCAGAAGGTAACGCTATTGGCGGATTATCGGTTGGTGAACCTGCAGAAGAAATGTATGCCATGACCGAAGTGGTTTGTAATATTTTACCTAAAGACAAACCGCGTTATTTAATGGGAGTAGGAACACCTATAAACATTTTAGAAAATATAGCTTTAGGTATTGATATGTTCGATTGTGTGATGCCAACTCGTAATGCCCGTAATGGGATGTTATTTACCGCTCATGGAACCATCAATTTAAAAAATAAAAAGTGGGAAGACGATTTTTCTCCGCTTGACGAAATGGGTATTACCTCAGTTGATTTATTATATTCAAAAGCCTATGTCCGTCATTTATTTGCCGCCAAAGAAAACCTAGGAAAACAAATTGCTTCTATTCATAATTTAGGCTTTTACATTTGGTTGGTTGGTGAAGCAAGAAAGCATATCTTAGCAGGAGATTTTTACACTTGGAAAACCAAGATGGTTGCCCAAATGGACAAGCGCTTATAAAACTTGAAACTACTCGATAAATACATATTAAAACGCTATTTTACAACGTTTATATTTACGTTGTTAATTTTAACACCTATAGCTATCGTTATAGATATAGCAGATAAAATAGGTAAATTTTTAGCAACACCAGATTTAACAGCTTCTCAAATAATAGGCGATTATTATGTGAATTTTGTTATAAATTATTCCAACACTTTTATGCCATTGGCATTGTTTATTTCGGTTATTGTATTTACATCTAAACTGGCAGATAATACCGAAATAGTTGCCATAAATAGTTCTGGCATTTCTTTTAATCGGTTTTTAAAACCTTATTTTTTTGGTGCAGCATTAGTGGCGGTATTTGCTTTGCTTATGACACATTTTTTTGTGCCAGATGCCAATAAAGAGCTAGATGATTTTACTTTGCAGTTTTTAAAGAAAAATCAAAACCCAAATATATATGTCAATAATGGTGTCTTGCAGCTGGGTAAAGGAAATTATGTATATGTAAAAAGCTTTAACTTAAAAAATAATACGGGTTATGATTTTACCTTCGAGCATTTTGAAGACAACAAACTTAAATTAAAACTTTCGGCTACAAGTGTAAGATATAATAAAAAAGATAGCACATTTAAATTGTCAAATTATAAAAAACGCATTGTTTTACAAGAACACGACATTATTGAAACAGGTTTTAAATTAGATACTACTTTTAACTTTTTTCCCAGAGATTTTCAAACAGTTAAAGATTTAGCACGTCAGATAAACACACCAGAACTTATTGATTTTATCCACAAGGCAAATGCAAGAGGTGTTAAAAATTTAAACAATTATTACGTTCAGTTATACAGCCGCACAAGTTTGCCAATATCGTCGTTTATTTTAACCCTTATAGCTGTTGTTTTGGGCTCAAAAAAACGCAGAGGGGGTACAGGTTTTAGTTTAGCTTTGGGCATTTCTCTTATGTTTATTTATGTGTTTTTTATGAAAGTAGCCGATGTGTTAGGTTCTGTAGCTACGGCAAATGCTTTTATGATGGTTTGGATGCCTAATGTGCTTTTTGGTATTTTATCTTTAATACTCTACAAAAATGCTAAACGCTAAATATAAAAACCACCTACATTTAAATTTCATCGTTTTTATTTGGGGCTTTACGGCTGTCTTAGGAGCCTTAATTAGTATTGGTGCCACTTCTTTGGTTTGGTACAGAATGGGTATGTCTGTTGTAGTGCTTTTAATTTATGCTTATTGGATGCAGAAATCACTTCAGCAATCAGCTAAAGCTATATTCCAATTTTCTTTGGTTGGATTTTTAATTGCCATGCACTGGATGGCCTTTTTTTATGCCATCAAAATTTCTAATGTGTCAATAACTTTGGCAGCGATGTCAACGGGTGCCTTGTTTACAACTTTTTTAGAACCCCTGTTTTATAGAAAAAAAATTGTGTGGTATGAAGTTTTTTTTGCCATAATTGCCATGCTTGGGCTTTTAGTTATTTATAATGTACAAACCACATTTACAATGGGTTTGCTGTTTGGATTAATAGCTTCATTTTTATCTGCTTTATTTGCTGTTTTAAACAGCAAAATGGTAAAAAAGCATGAAGCTTATAACATTACTTTTTATGAACTCTTGGCAGGATTTTTATTTATAACTGTCATTTTATTACTTAATGGTGATTTTGTAAGCCCTAGTTTTTTTAGATTGTCATTTTCAGATTTTGGTTATATCTTTATTTTGCTTCTGTTTGCACAGCCTATACCATGGTTGCTTCAACAAATTTATTACGCAAAATGAGTCCGTTTACCATGATGTTAACCATTAATTTAGAACCTGTCTATGGTATTTTATTGGCAGTTTTTATTTTGGGCGATAGCGAAATAATGCAACCAAAATTTTACTTAGGAGCAGCCCTAATAATAGTAAGCATATTGTTAAACGCCACTCTCAAATTATATCCTAAAATATTACTAAGCAAAAAGCGTTAGTACATTTATAAATGTTTATATATTTGTACTACTAACCACTAACCCTAACTATGGAGTATTTAGATTTTGAACTACCTATAAAAGAACTTGAAGACCAATTAGACAAGTGTATTATTATAGGTGAAGAAAGCGAAGTTGATGTTTCTAAAACATGCAAAAGCATTGAAAAAAAGTTAGAAAAAACAAAAAAAGATATATATAAAAATTTAAGTGCTTGGCAGCGTGTACAATTGTCTAGACACCCTTCAAGACCTTATACTTTAGATTATATAAATGCCATTTGTGGCGATACTTATTTTGAATTACATGGCGATAGAAATGTAAAAGATGATAAAGCCATGATTGGTGGTCTGGGTAAAATCGGCGATCAATCTTATATGTTTATCGGACAACAAAAAGGCTACAATACAAAAACACGACAATATCGCAATTTCGGGATGTCTAACCCAGAGGGTTATCGTAAAGCTTTGCGCTTGATGAAAATGGCAGAAAAATTCAACATTCCTGTTGTAACTCTTATAGACACACCAGGTGCCTATCCTGGTTTAGAAGCCGAAGAGCGCGGACAAGGTGAAGCTATTGCTAGAAATATTTTTGAGATGACCCGTTTAAAAACACCCATCATTACAATTATTATAGGCGAAGGCGCATCAGGTGGTGCTTTGGGTATTGGTGTAGGAGATCGTGTATATATGCTTGAAAACACATGGTACAGTGTTATTTCTCCAGAATCTTGTTCGTCAATTTTATGGCGTTCTTGGGAGCACAAAGAAGAAGCTGCAGCATCTCTAAAACTGACAGCTCAAGATATGAAAAAACAAAAACTGATTGATGGTATTGTTCAAGAACCATTTGGTGGTGCGCATAGCAATAGAAATGGCGCCTATCAAGTAGTTGAAGATACCATTGTAAAGGCTTACGAAGAATTAAAAGGTTTGTCAGCTCAAGATATGGTAACGCAACGCATGGCCAAATACAATGCTATGGGCGTTTATAAAGAGTAAAACATTTTTTTTTGGTTATATACTTTGTGTGATGAAATTATTAGATTCCTCTCAAATATATAAAGCAGACCAAGCCACATTAGAAAGCGATAATATTAATTCGTTAGAGTTAATGGAGCGTGTTGGTAAGTTGTGTTTCGATTGGATTATAGAATCAATAATTCCAGAAAGAAACACCATTTTTAATATTTTTTGTGGCGTAGGCAATAATGGGGGAGATGGTCTGGTAATCGCCCGATATTTGCTATCTCAAGGCTATAAAGTCAGCACATTTATTGTTAATTTTAGTAAAAAGCGAACACCAGATTTCCTAGAAAATTTAGAACGTTTAAAGCTGCTTAAATGTAGGCCTGTTTTTTTAAACGACTTAGACGACTTACCTCATATTTCTCAAGATAGTTTTGTTATTGATGCCATTTTTGGTTTGGGTTTAAAAAGACCTCCAGAGGGCATAGCAAAGCGCGTTATTCAGCATATAAATAATTCTAAAGCTTATATTTTAGCCATTGATTTTCCTTCTGGGTTTTACGCCGATACACCTATAGAAGAAAATCAGGCCGTAGTAAAGGCCCATCACACCTTAACTTTTCAGAATCCAAAAATAGCTTTTTTGTTACCTGATAATCAGAATTACACAAAAACATGGGAAGTACTATCTATAGGGTTAAATCAGGATTTTATCAACACTTTACCAAGCGCTTATAACCTGACTTTACAACAAGATATCCTAGATTTTTATAAAGAACGCAGCACATTTTCTCATAAAGGGACTTATGGTCATGCGCTTTTAATTGGGGGTAGTTACGGAAAAATGGGTGCAATGGTTTTATCGGCGAAAGCGGCAAATGTTATAGGAAGTGGTTTGGTAACGACATTGATACCCAAATGTGGCTATATTATTTTACAGACAAGTGTGCCAGAAGCCATGACAATTACGTCGGGAGAAAATACAATTTCTAGTTATAAAAATGATGTGAAATCCAATGCCATTGGTATAGGAATGGGTATGGGCTTGAAAAACGAAACACAAGAAGCTTTTTGTGATTTTGTAACAAAGACTAAAACAAAACTCGTTTTAGATGCCGATGCATTAAACTGTTTGGCCCTAAATAAAAAGGTTTTAGATAATTTACCAAAAAACACCATTTTAACACCACATCCAAAAGAATTAGAGCGTTTGATTGGCTCGTGGCAAAACGATTATGAAAAGCTTGAAAAAGTTAAAGAATTCAGTAAAAAACATAAACTGATAGTCGTTGTAAAAGGGGCATTTACCATGATAGTAAGAAATGATGAGTGCTATTTTAATTCAACAGGAAATCCTGCTTTGGCAACAGGAGGAAGTGGTGATGTTTTAACAGGTATCATAACCGGATTATTAGCACAAAATTACACAGCTTTACAAGCAGCTATTATGGGTGTTTATTTACACGGAAGTACTGCAGATATTGCTGTAGAAGAAGATTTAACCTTAGAAAGTTTTGTAGCTTCAGATATTATAAACTACTTACCAAAAGCCTTTATAGCTTTACAAATTATCTAATTTTGGCCACAAAAAAAGCGCTCGTTAATACATAACGAACGCTTGCTGTTTTATAATTTAAAAAATTAGATTTTTAAAGAATCAAACAAAGCTATCAAGCGTGGATCCGTAGGTCTTGGGGCATCTGCATCTACAATATTTCCTTGCGGATCTATTAGTATAAAACGTGGAATACCAGATATTTGATAATCTTTTACGAATTTGGAATTCCAATCGTTTTCGGCAAGTAACTGTATGCCGCCTAACTTATCATTTTTAATCATTTTACGCCATTTGGCTTTATCTACTTTTTTATCTATAGAAAGACTAACAAACGCAATTTTTTTACCTTTATAAGTCTCTTCTACCTTTTTAAGAGCAGGTATTTGTTGGCGGCAAGGAGCACACCATGTTGCCCAAACATCTATATAAACATATTTTCCTTTGAGACTATTTAATGACGTTTTTCCTCCTTTATAGTTTTCTAAATTAAAACTAGGAGAGGGTTTGCCTATGGCAAATTTGGTTAGTTTTAAATGTTGTGCTGTATAATTAGAATTTAAAAAGGTGACCATTCTCTCGTTGGCTAATTTTTCGCTTGAAACAAAAGCTGTGTCTAAATCTTTGGTTTTTTCTAATAATTGTTTATTAAAATCATCTACTTTAGAAACTTTAGTATCAAAATCTCCTTTTTCTAGTAAAAAGAAAGCTTCTAAGTTGTCAAGGCCAAATTCTTTTTGTGTGCGTATTTTGTTTGCTAAATAATTATCAGTATTAGCGCCATCGCCGGTAAAGGCAATACTTTTTTCAAAATCATTTGCATCGGCAGTAATATTTAATTCATAACCCTTTTTTAATGTTAAATAGGCTTGTGCTTTGCCATATGTAATAGCAAAATAACCATCTGTAATAGTAAGGGTGTCTTTAAAACTACCATCTTTATTAACGGCTATTTTTTTATGAAAACGGTTGTTGCCATAAATGGAAATGGTGTCAACCTTTAGATTGCTGATTTTACCAGATAAGGAAACATAATCGTGGGTGGTTGGTTTTTGACAAGCTACAAAGCCTAAAACAGCTACTAAATAAATTATTTTTTTCATTTTTTCGAATTAATTTTTTGCAAATATAGAAAATTAAAAATGTGCTATTTGTTTAAAGTTTGTTAAAAACAACTTTATTTATAACGTATTTAGTATGTCGGCAGTAATTACATTACTTTCAGATTTTTTTATAAATTATATTCGGATAAAAGCTTTTTTAAATCGGGGCTAGATGGTCTAGGCGCATTTGAGCTAACAATATTTCCATCTGGATCAATTAAAATAAAACGAGGTATGCCTTTAATCATGTAATCTGTCACAAATTTGGAATTCCAATTTTTATCAGAAAATAACTGGATGCCACCTAATTTTTCTTCTTTAATCATTTTTTTCCAAGTGTCATGAGCTTTATCAGTATCAACAGAAACACTTACAAAAGCAATGTTTTTTGCATGATATTCTTTTTCAATTTTTTTCAAGAAAGGAATTTCTATTTTACAAGGGCCACACCAAGTTGCCCAAACATCAATATAAACAAACTTGCCTTTTAAGTCTGCTAAAGAGGTTGTGCCTCCTTTATAATTTTCGTAATCTACAAATAAAGGCGAGGTTTGACCTTTACTTACTTTTTTTAAGGCAGTATATACTACATCAATTTTAAGGTTATTATCACTATTAGTAGATGCTTTACTATAGGCCTGATAATACGTTTCAAAATCGTCTGCGTAAGTAATAGCATATTGCGCATCTCTATACAAGAGTGTATTTTTTAAATCTTGGTTTTTGATGCTATCAGCAATAAAGTATAAATTGGTTAAAGAGTAATCTATCAAACTATCTTTTTTATAGGCATCTGATGTTAAGTTTGAAGTATAGTTAGCATAAAAAGAAATGTATGATGACGCACTATTTAATGAAGCATTCTCTTTTAAAAGATCTTTTTTATAATTGTAATAATTATCAGACACTTTAAATGTTTTATCTTTTGAAATATAACGTTTTTCACTTTGAAAATCATTTAATCGATTGGCCCAACTGTAATCAATATCTTTTATTTCAATCGATTTAAAATTTGTACTTAAATCTGTTGCCTTATTCAGTAGCGCAAACTTGGATTGTTTAACAGAATCCATTTTCTGTAAAAAATCTTCTTCAGTTAAAGAGCCTGTATATTTGTAATCATTATACTTTTTTAATAATGTGATTAGATTTTTTTTATCTAAGAGATATGTGTTTTCTGAAGCACCAGCACCTGTAAAACTTAAAGATTTTATAGGTTCGGAGGCTTTAAAGTTTAGATTTAAATTAAAAGCTGGTTCTAAATAAATATTAATACGATTAGTAGCATAAGTAAATATGTAAAAACTAGGCGTATTACTTTTAATAGTATCGCTAAAAAAGCCAGTTTCAGATATATCAACAGTCTTAGAATATTTATAATCGGGACTACTGATTGTAATTGTTTTAGCAGTATTGTTTTCAATTGTTCCAGTTAAGATAGAATAATCAATGGGTTTTGTTGGTTGACAAGCTAGAATACTTAAAATCAAACCTAAAAGTATTAGTTTTTTCATGAGAATTTAGATGGTTTTTTGTTTACTCAAAAGTAGTAATTTATTTGGATATCATGTGTTTTATAGTCAATTTTACATACCCAAAAATATACTGAGATGATGCATCAAATACAAACCAAATATTTAGATTTTAAAACTATTATTGCGATAATCCAAGAGCAAAAAAAAATTGAATTATCTAAAGAAGTTAAAACGAATATTTCGCGGTGTAGAACCTATTTAGATGATAAATTAAAACAAAGTAAATCGCCTATATATGGTATAAATACAGGCTTTGGGTCACTTTGTAATGTCAAAATTTCTGATGACAATCTATCGCAATTACAAGAAAACTTAGTGCTCAGTCACGCTTGTGGTACAGGTGATAAAGTCCCTCAAGAAATTGTAAAATTGATGCTGTTTTTAAAGATACAATCTCTTAGCTATGGATATTCAGGAGCTCAATTGCAAACAGTAGAACGTTTGGTAGATTTTTATAATAATGATATCCTTCCGGTTATTTATACACAAGGTTCTTTAGGTGCGTCGGGCGATTTAGCTCCATTGGCGCATTTGGCTTTGCCACTTTTAGGTAAAGGAAAAGTTGTTTTCAATAATAAAGAATACACAGGAGAAGAAATTTTAAAACAGTTTAATTGGGAACCCATAACATTGCAAGCAAAAGAAGGTTTGGCTTTACTTAATGGTACGCAGTTTATGAGTGCTTATGGTTTAAATTTGGTCATAAAAGCAACCCGATTATCTTACTTTGCCGATTTAATAGGCACATTATCTCTTGAAGCTTATGATGGCTTAAAATCACCTTTTAATCCTTTAATTCATCTCATTCGTCCGCATAACGGACAGTTGAAAACAGCCGAACGTATTTTAGATTTCCTTGACGGAAGTGAGTTGACTGGGCAAGCTAAAGATCATGTACAAGATCCTTATTCTTTTAGATGTATGCCACAAGTTCATGGGGCCAGTAAAGACGCATTGGCTTATACTGCTAAAACGATTTTAACCGAAATTAACAGCGTAACCGATAATCCAAATATTTTTGTTGAAGCCGATGAAATTATTTCTGGCGGAAATTTTCACGGACAACCTTTGGCTTTGGCTTTAGATTTTTTAAGTATTGCCATGGCAGAGTTGGGAAGTATCTCAGAAAGACGCACTTTTCAGCTTATTTCTGGGCAACGCGGTTTACCCGATTTTTTAGTCAAAAATTCAGGATTAAATTCCGGATTTATGATTCCGCAATATACCGCAGCCAGTATTGTGAGTCAGAATAAACAACTGGCAACGCCTTCTAGCATAGATTCTATTGTGTCTTCAAATGGGCAAGAAGATCATGTAAGTATGGGTGCTAATGGCGCCACAAAAGCTTTTAAAGTTGTAGAAAATTTAGATACTATTTTAGCGATTGAACTTCTTAATGCTTCACAAGCTTTATATTTTAGAGATAAAAAGACATCTCCTTTTTTAGAAAATTTTTTAAAATTGTATAGAGAAACTACACCGTTTGTAGAAAATGATGTCGAGCTTTCGCCACTCATTAATAGCGCTAAATTATTTCTTCAAAATACAGCCTTAGATATTGATATACTTGATTTTTAAATAAATTTTAATATATGATAAATATCATTTATTAAAAGATGGATTAATCTTTATTTTGGGATTAATTAATCATTTAAAAATCGACTATGAAAAAAATTATCTTTACCGTATTAGGTTTACTAATACTTACAACAAGTACTGTGTCTGCACAAGACACAAAATGGAAAGCACGTTTTAGAGTTATATCTGTACAACCAGCCGAAAGTGCTACTATTGATGTCATTGGAGGAGATGTTAACATTTCTAATACAATTGTACCCGAACTAGATTTTACTTATTATTTTAACAAAAATTGGGCTGCAGAATTAATTTTAGGCACAACAAATCATGATGTTAAAGCAATTGGTACAGCAGCAGGAGATATTGCTTTAGGTGATGTGTGGTTGTTACCTCCAACTTTAACCTTGCAATATCATGTAACGTCTATGGAAAAATTTGAACCTTATTTAGGAGCAGGTTTTAATTACACAATTTTTTATAATGCCAATTCAGGGCTTGTAGCCGATAATGTTGGATATACCAATAGTTTTGGATTAGCCTTACAAACAGGATTTGATTATGATTTAAACGATAAATGGTTCTTGAATTTTGATGTTAAAAAGGTGTTTTTAAAAACGACTGCAACAGTAAATGCAACTACTGCTTTAGGTGCTACAGTTGACGCAAAAGTTGATATTAATCCGCTAATTTTAGGATTTGGATTCGGTATGCGTTTCTAATAACAACAAACTTTAATAGAAAAGGGCTGTTTTTTAAACAGCCCTTTTCTATTTTATATACAATTGGATGTCTGAAATTTCTCCCCCAATAAGGGTCACAATATAAAGATTTGCGTTATTGGTATCGGCAATTTGATTGTATTTTTCTGTGCCAATTAAAGCATTTACAAAATTAGGAATGGTATTGCTATGACCAACAATGAGAACAGTTTTTCCTTTAGTTTTAAATATAAAATCCTTATAGTCAATATTTACAGGATGGTATTTACTTACTTTTAAATGATGACTTGCAGCCGTAGGATTAGCTGTTTCTATGGTGCGGTTATAATTTGTTGTATAAACAGCATCTAATTTCACATCTTTAAAAACCTGAGACCATTTTAAGGCGCGTTTAAAACCTATATCGTTTAAATGCGGATTTTTATTTTCAGGATTACTGCGGTCTTTTTCGGCATGACGGATTAAAAAATAGGTAGTGGTTACAGCTGTGCTGTCTTGTGAAAAAGCTGGGAAATTTAACCCAATAAGCAGCATAAATAAAGAAAGACGTTTCATGATTTTGCATTTTAGGTAAATTTATAAAAAAAATCCCGCCAAAAGCGGGATTAATTATTGTGAATTGAATTTAAAGTTTATAAATTACTCATAATTACTTATTTCTAAAGACAAATTTACCGTCAAAAGCATCTAATAAAATGTTGCTTTCAGATGTTATCTTACCGCTTAAAAGGTCTTTAGATAATGTATTTAACACCTCTTTTTGGATAAGCCTTTTTATGGGTCTTGCGCCAAATTGAGGGTCAAAGCCTTTGTTTGCCAAATCTGTAATGGCTTCTTCTGTAGCAGAAAAATTGATGTTTTTAGTTGCCAACATTTTTGTAAGACCGTTTAACTGAATTTTTACAATTTTTGTTACCTCACTTATATTTAGAGGTGTAAACATAATTATCTCGTCAATTCTATTCAAAAATTCTGGTCTAATGTTTTGTTTTAAAACGCCCATAACTTCAATTTTGGCCATTTCGGTAACATAATCACGATTAGCCATGTCAAGATTTTCAAACTTTTCTTGAATGATATCTGAACCCATATTAGAGGTCATAATGATAATTGTATTTTTAAAATCGGCAATACGCCCTTTATTATCGGTTAACCGACCTTCATCTAAAACTTGCAATAAAATATTAAAAGTATCGGGGTGGGCTTTTTCAATTTCGTCAAGTAAGATAACAGAGTAGGGCTTACGCCTTACAGCTTCAGTTAATTGTCCGCCTTCATCATAACCTACGTATCCTGGAGGCGCGCCAACCAAACGGCTTACAGCATGACGTTCTTGATATTCGCTCATATCAATTCTTGTCATAGCACTCTCATCATCAAAAAGATATTCTGCCAATGCTTTTGCTAATTCTGTTTTACCAACGCCTGTTGTACCTAAAAACAAGAAGGTGCCAATAGGTTTTTTTTCGTCTTGTAAACCAGCTCTAGAGCGTCTAACAGCATCGGCTACAGCCTCAATAGCTTCTTCTTGTCCTACAACGCGTTTGTGCAATTCGTCTTCAAGATGTAATAATTTTTCCTGATCACTTTGTAACATTTTCTGAACCGGTATACCAGTCCATTTGGCCACAACTTCGGCAATATCTTCGCTCGTTACCACCTCTTTTATTAAAGCAGTATCCTGATTTTCGGCCAAAGTTTTTTGTAAAGCTTCAAGCGCTTTGGTTTCTTTTTCAATTTTTCCATAACGGATTTCTGCAACCAAGCCATAATTACCTTCGCGTTCTGCACGTTCGGCTTCTAATTTAAAGCTCTCAATATTTTGCTTGGCTAACTGAATCTGATCGACAACATCTTTTTCGCTTTTCCATTTGGCATAAATACTATCGCGATCTTCTTTAATATTGGCTAATTCTTTTTTTAAAAGCGCTACTTTTTTAGTATCGTTTTCACGCTTAATAGCCTCTATTTCAATTTCTAATTGCATTATTTTACGATCGAGCACATCTAATTCTTCTGGCTTAGAATTTATTTCCATCCGTAATTTAGCGGCAGCTTCATCCATTAAATCTATGGCTTTATCTGGTAAAAACCTATCGGTAATATAACGTTGTGATAAATTGACGGCGGCAATAATAGCCTCATCTTTTATCTGAACTTTATGATGTGTTTCGTATTTTTCTTTAATACCTCTTAAAATTGAAATGGCACTTTCGGTATCGGGTTCGTCGACCATCACTTTTTGGAAACGACGTTCTAAAGCTTTATCCTTTTCAAAATATTTTTGATATTCGTTTAAGGTAGTTGCCCCAATAGCACGTAATTCGCCTCTTGCCAAAGCTGGTTTTAGAATATTAGCAGCATCCATAGCACCTTCGCCACCACCAGCACCAACCAAGGTATGGATTTCGTCAATAAACAGGACTATTTGTCCTTCGGCGCCAATCACTTCTTTAACGACCGATTTTAAGCGTTCCTCGAATTCGCCTTTGTATTTGGCACCCGCAATTAAGGCACCCATATCTAAAGAATAGACTATTTTATCTTGTAAATTTTCGGGCACATCGCCTTTTACAATACGGTGTGCCAAGCCTTCGGCAATAGCTGTTTTACCAGTGCCTGGTTCGCCAACTAGAATCGGATTGTTTTTTGTACGTCTTGATAAAATTTGAAGAATCCGTCTAATTTCTTCATCGCGACCAATAACAGGATCTAATTTGCCATCGCTGGCAAGCTGATTTAAATTTTTAGCATATTTGTTTAAGGCATTATACGTCTCTTCGGCGGTTTGTGAATCTACTTTGCTGCCTTGGCGTAATGCTGATATGGCTTTCTTTAAATCGTTTTCATTAATACCATTGTCTTTTAAAAGCTGTGCAGCATCTCCTTTCGATTTTATGATAGCGAGAAGTAAGTGTTCTATAGCCACATACTCATCCTTCATCTTTTTTGCGATAGTGCTGGCGTTTAAAAGCGTTTCGTTTGTTGTTCTAGAAAGCATCAATTCGGCACCAGAAACTTTAGGAAAGCCCTCTAAAATTCTATTGAGCGTTTCTTTAAATATGCTGCTATTAACGCCTAATTTATTTAATATAAATGGAATTACATTTTCATCAACTTCAATAATACCCTGTAAAATATGGGCATTTTCTATCTGTTGTTGATTTAAGCCTTGGGCAATTTGCTGAGCGCGTTGCATGGCTTCTTGTGACTTAATTGTAAAATTGTTAAAGTTCATAATACTTGTTTTGTTAGTTGGTTATCAAAAGAGAGACCAATATTTTTATAGGCTGAATGTCAGCCAAATTGACTTATTTTTTAATAACTTTAAGTCAAAATGACGGTATTTATAAGATTATAATATCTTTGCATCACTTAAAAATAACAAATGAGTTTTATAAAATCGCTTTTTAAATCTGAGAATAACCCAAAATCTGACAAACCTAATTTTCCGTGGAAAGCTCTAGAAAATGAAAATCAAATAGCAGAGCTAATAGAAGAATCAAATAACAATCCTGTTGCTATTTTTAAACACAGTACCAGATGTGGTATCAGCAGAATGGTTATTAAACAATTTGAAAAACAGACCGCCAATACAGATGGTGCTTCATTTTATTATCTTGATTTATTGCAACACAGAAATATATCTAATGCTTTGGCCAGTACTTTTGAAATAACACACCAATCGCCACAGCTTATCCTTTTAAAGAATGGAAAAGTAGCAGCACACGACTCTCACAATGGCTTGTTGAGAATTGAAATTTAATGTTTGTTTATAATGCTGGTAAAAGTTTACCTGCACAATCACCAAAGCCAATTTTTACCTTGTCATTTTTACAATAACCGCGTAAAATGACGGTATCATTATCATTAATGAATTTGCGTTCTGTACCATCACTGAGTTTGAGTGGTTTTGTACCACGCCATGACAATTCTAGCATAGAACCATAACTATCTGGGGTAGGACCCGAAATAGTTCCAGAACCCATCATGTCGCCAGTTCTTACATTACAGCCATTACTGGTGTGATGTGTTAATTGCTGCGCCATTGTCCAATACATATATTTAAAATTGGAATGGGTTACTAAATTTTCATCACCATTTTCTGGTTTTATAAAGGCATCTAAATGAATATCAAAACTCATTTTTCCTGTTTGTTGTAGGTACTCAAAAGGTTTTGGGTCTTGCTTAGGACTTTCTGTTCTAAATGGTTCTAGCGCATCTAGCGTTACAATCCACGGCGAAATAGTGGAACCAAAACTTTTTCCTAAAAAAGGCCCGAGTGGTACATATTCCCATGCTTGGATATCTCTAGCGCTCCAATCGTTAAACAATACCAATCCAAAAATATAATCTTCGGCTTCTTTAATATCAATGCGTTCGCCTAATTTATTAACATCAGATGTAATAAAAGCCATTTCCAATTCAAAATCTACCAATTTTGATGGGCCGTAAACAGGATTATCAGCGCCAGCGGGTTTAGATTGTCCATAAGGTCTGTGAATAGCTTTGCCAGTAGGCACAATTGATGAACTCCTGCCATGGTATCCCACGGGAATATGCAACCAGTTTGGCAATAAAGCATTATTTGGGTCGCGGAACATCGTTCCCACATTTGTAGCGTGTTCTTTACTTGAATAAAAATCGGTATAATCGCCCACATTTACGGGCAAATGCATTTCGATATCGGCAACATCGAAAATAATTTTATTTCTATCTTTTTTCTTGTTCTGAAGTTTGGTGTTTTCAGCATCAAATAAATCGGCAATTCTATTTCTTACGAGTCGCCAAATACCTTTACCATGCGCAATAAAATCGTTTAATCTGTCTTGTAAAAACACATCATCAGTAAGGTCAATACCTTTAAAATAACCTAATTGATGTAAAGCACCTAAATCAATAGTGTAGTCGCCAATACGTGTGCCTATAGTTATTACATTGTCTTTGGTTAAGAAAACACCAAAAGGAATGTTTTGAATGGGGAAATCGGAATCAGCATCGACATTTAACCACGATTTTCTTTTTGGGTCATTTGCGGTAATAAGCATAATTGTTAATTTTTTTGATTTATGAGCCTCCTTTAGAGATGGCAATGTAATAATTATTTTGATTCAAATATATAAGTTTCTTATTATATGCAAAATGAATTTGTTACTTTTGGCAACGATTTAACACAACTTTAAAAATCTGCAATTGCCATGGATAAAGATCAAGAGATATTTGATTTAATACAAGAAGAAACCCAAAGACAAACAAAAGGTTTAGAACTTATTGCATCTGAAAATTATGTGAGTGACCAAGTTTTAAAAGCCATGGGTTCTGTGCTTACAAATAAATATGCCGAAGGCTATCCTAGCAAGCGTTATTATGGTGGTTGCGAGGTGGTAGATAAAGTAGAACAATTGGCTATTGATCGTGCAAAAGAACTTTTTGGCGCTGCCTATGTTAATGTTCAGCCACATTCTGGTTCTCAAGCCAATGCTGCCGTTTATCAAGCTTTATTAAAACCAGGCGATAAAATATTGGGTTTTGACCTTTCTCATGGAGGTCATTTAACACATGGTTCTCCTGTAAATTTTTCGGGAAAATTATATAAAACGTCTTTTTACGGCGTCGACAAAGAAACAGGTGTTTTAAATTATGATAAAATTGCAGAGATTGCTCAAAAAGAAAAACCTCAGGTAATCATTGCAGGGGCTTCTGCTTATTCTAGAGATATAGATTTCGAAAAATTTAGAGATATAGCCGATAGTGTAGATGCCCTTTTGGTAGCAGACATTTCGCATCCCGCTGGTTTAATAGCCAAAGGTATTTTAAACGATCCTGTGCCGCACTGCCATGTTGTTACCACAACAACTCATAAAACTTTGCGTGGACCACGTGGTGGTCTTATTTTGATGGGCGAAGATTTTGAGAATCCATTTGGTGAAACTTTAAAAAATGGCAAACTCAAAATGATGTCGGCTTTATTAAACTCGGCTGTTTTTCCTGGCATGCAAGGCGGACCACTAGAACATGTTATCGCTGCAAAAGCGGTTGCCTTTAGAGAAGCTTTATCAGATGAATTTTTAAATTATCAAATACAAGTTAAAAAGAATGCTGCTGCTTTGGCAAAAGCCTTGGTTGCAAAAGATTATAATATTATATCAGGTGGCACCGATAATCACATGATGTTAATCGATTTACGCAATAAAAACATCACCGGAAAAGAAGCCGAAAATGCTTTGGTTGCTGCGCATATAACTGTAAATAAAAACATGGTTCCTTTTGATGACAAATCGCCTTTTATAACATCGGGTATCAGAATTGGTTCTGCTGCTGTTACTACCAGAGGTTTAAAAGAAGCTGATATGCAAACCATAGTTGATTTAATTGACCGCGTAATTACAAATTATACTGATACAGCTTTACTTGATGAAGTTGGTAAAGATGTTGTGGCCATGATGAAAGATAAACCACTATTTGTTTCGTAGAGATAACAAACACATTTAATTTATTTGTCGAACATTTAAACACCTACAAGTTTTCTCAAAAATTGTAGGTGTTTTTTATTAGCGACAGGTGGTGTTTGTCATTCCGACAGAGTCTCGCATTGTGAGGGACGACGAGCCCACCTGCAGAAGGTAGGAATCTCAAATATAAAGAGATTCTTCACTTTAGCCTGTCTTGAGCGACAGTCAAAAGATTCAGAATGACAGTGGTGTTTGTCATTCCGACAGTCCCGATACTTCGGGAGAAGAATGAGCGACGAGGAATCTCAAATAATATAACTAAAGATTTTTCACTGCGCCTACTGAGATCGGCAGGTTCAGAATGACAGAGGCGCTTGTTATTTCAAGCGGAGCAGAGAATTTTTTTAAAAATACATTTCGACTGCGCTCAATGTGACAAATTGAGTTTAATAGCTTTTTCTATTCAAATTATTGTTAATCATCTTCATTTTCTTCAGCTCTTTCTAATAATTTATCATTAAAATTTTTGGTGCCTTTTGCGCCTAATTTTTTTATGCTTTCTACTTTTTTAATTAAATTTCCGCTGCCTGTTAACTTTTTCATAGACACATCATAAGACCCTTGTACTGTTTTTAGTTGATTTCCAACTTTAATTAAATCATCGGTTAAATTTACAAATTGATCATATAACCTTCCTGCTTGTAAAGCAATTTCAATAGCGTTACGTTGTTGTTTTTCATTGTTCCACATAGAATCAATGGTGCGCAGTGTTGCTAAAAGGGTTGTGGGTGTTACAATTACAATATTCTTTTCGAAAGCTTTGTTGTAAAGCTGATTGTCTGCATTTAGTGCAACGGCAAAAGCAGGTTCAATTGGAATAAATAACAAGACAAAATCTGGAGATTCAATTTTATAAATATCTTCATATTTCTTTTCACTTAATTGTTCGATATGACGTTTTAATGAATTTACATGTTCTTTTATAAATTGAGACTTATCAATATCATCATCAGTATTAACGTATTGCTCGTATGCAGTTAATGATACTTTTGAATCAATCACCATTTTTTTAGCATCTGGTAAATGAATCACAACATCAGGAAGTATTCTTTTTCCTTCGTCATTTGTAAAACTTTGCTGCACAAAATATTCTCTGTCTTTTTCTAAACCAGATTTTTCTAAAACACGTTCTAATACTAATTCGCCCCAGTTTCCTTGTGTTTTACTATCTCCTTTTAAAGCTCTTGTCAAGTTAAGTGCTTCCTTACTCATTTGTACGTTTAAATCCTTAAGGTTTGATAATTGTTCCTTAAGCGAAGCGTGCATACCAATACTTTCCTTTTGAGTGTCATCCACTTTTTTCTCAAAACTTAGAATTTTTTCTTGAAGCGGATTTAAAATCTGCTGCATATTTTCCTTATTTGTCTCGGTAAACTTGCTCGATTTTTCTTCTAATATTTTATTGGCAAGTAACTGGAAGTCTTTGGTGAATTTCTCTTGAAGATTGCTTAAATCTTCTTTTTGTGTGTCTAATTTTTCTTGGATGTTTGAAAGTTCACTTTCCTTTTTAGCAAGGGCTATTTGGAGGTTGTTGAAATCTGTTGTTTGTGTTTCAATCTGTTGAACTGCTTTGGTCTTATCTGCCAAGAGCATCTCGTTTACAGAGCTCAACATTGCATTTTCTTTTGCCGCAGCCGATTTTGCCTTAAATAAACCAATAAAATAACCGAGAATCAAAAAGATTATGCCGCCTACAATGCCAAAAGTAATATCCATCATTAATAAATTAGTTTATAAAATTAATATTTTTAAATTTGATGACCTTAAAAAAAACCAATTAATAAAATAATTTGATGAAAATAATCTTAATGTTTTTTTATAAAAGAATTCTTGGTTGGTCTTTTACAAATACCTATCCAAAGCATTTAAAAAAATATATAATGATTGCGGCGCCTCATACAAGTACTTATGACTTTCCACTCGGAATTTTAGTAAAATACACTTTAGGCATTCCAACAAATTATATGGGAAAAGACAGTTTGTTTAAGTCCCCTTTCGGATTTATTTTCAGATGGTTGGGTGGTTATCCGGTTGACCGCAGCAAAAACAATAATTTTGTAGATCAAATCATCGCTATTTTTAATCAAAATGAAAAATTTGTTTTGGCGATGAGCCCTGAGGGCACACGTAAAAAAACGGGTAAATGGAAAACGGGTTTCTATTATATTGCCAAAGGGGCAAAAGTTCCGATTGTGATGATTGCTTTAGATTTTGAGCATAAAAATGTAAAATTCTCAGAACCCTATTATACCACCGATGATAAGGAGGCCGATTTTAAATATTTTTATGATTTTTATAAAGATGTTAAAGGCCGTCATCCTGAATTTTTTTAAACGTGATTTTATACACACGCAACGATGTTCACAAGCTGGTGCGCGCATCTTGCTCGTACTAATAAAACTAATTTCTTTCAATCTCTAAAATATTTTAAAGCTTTATCTGCACGCACGTGACGCTCGCGCTAGCGGGGAAAAGAATTATTATTTATCCTTTATAAAAAGGCAACTTTACCACTTGGGCTTTGAGATTTTTATTCCGAACGGCTATATAAATTTCTGAGCCCATTTTGGCATAGTTGGCAGAAACATAACCCATGCCAATACCTAGTTTTAAAGAAGGGCTCATGGTGCCAGAAGTAACCACACCAATGTTGTTACCATCGGCATCAACAATGGCGTAATCGTGACGCGGAATGCCACGGTCTATCATAGAAAAGGCTATCAGTTTTTTAGAAACACCATTATCTTTTTGTGCTTTTAAGGCTTCGGCATTTATAAAGTCTTTGGTGAATTTGGTAATCCATCCCAAACCTGCTTCAATAGGCGAGGTGGTGTCGTTTATATCATTGCCATACAAGCAAAAGCCCATTTCTAAACGCAAGGTGTCTCTAGCTGCCAAACCTATAGGTTTGATGTCAAAATCGGCACCAGCTTTAAAAATAGCTTCCCAAATTTCTTGGGCATCTTCGTTTTTAAAATAGATTTCAAATCCGCCACTGCCAGTATAGCCCGTAGCCGAAATAATAACATCTTTTATGCCGGCAAAGGTGTCTGTTTTAAAAGTATAATAACCCATTTCAGACAAATTAACATCCGTTAAAGATTGTAAAGCCTGTGTGGCTTTTGGTCCTTGAACAGCTAAAAGCGATAGTTTGTCTGAAGCATTTGTCATCTCTACTTTAAGATCATTGTGCTTAGAAATCCAATCCCAATCCTTTTCTATATTCGAAGCATTTACCACCAACATGTAGTTGTTGTCGGCAATTTTATAAACCAATAAATCATCTACAATACCACCATCATAATTTGGCAGACAAGTGTACTGAACTTTGCCATCTACCAATTTTGAAGCATCATTACTTGTTACTTTTTGGATGAGCGCTAAAGCGTTTTCTCCTTTAAGAAAAAACTCACCCATATGTGATACGTCAAACACACCAACACCTTGTCTTACAGTAAGATGTTCGGCATTTACACCTGCGTATTGCACAGGCATATTGTAGCCGGCAAAGGGTACTATTTTAGCGCCAAGCGCTTCGTGTGTTTGTGATAAAGCTATATTTTTCATAACAAATTTTTCTTTTTAAAAGCTGTCACAAAAGTACATTTTTAAAAGAGAATTATTAATTAAAGGGCATAAAAAAAGTCAGCTACAATTAAATTATAGCAGACTTTTAAAAGAGGCAATCTATAAATGTTATTTGGGTAAATGCGCTAAAATATCGTCAACACTGGCACGGTCTTTATAATCTGGATTAAACTGGCGGTACACAATTTCTCCTGTTGTATCTATAATATATGTCGCCGGAACTGGTAAAACGGCATCTGTAGCGCCATTGGTTTCTTTTATAGAAGCATTTAAATGGTCTTGAATCATTTTTTGGTATTTATCAGTGACCTTAAAATCTACACCAAAAGCTTTTAACGCAGCATTATTTGTGTCAGAAATTATGGTAAAATGAGCGCCGGTTTGTTTTTTGGTTTTCTCTACATTTTCGTATGTTTCTGGCGTAATGGCTACAAGTTTCACACCTTTGACTTCAATGGTTTCGGCTTGTTTCGCTAAAGCGGATAAGTGTTTGTTACACACAGGACACCAATAACCTCTATAAAAAAAGACAACAATTGGTTGGTCTTTATAAAGATTGGCCAATGTTTCTGAAGTGCCATCAGCCAAGGTAAAAGTAAGATCTGGCGCTTGACTTCCAACAGCCAATCCTTGTGGATTGCTATTAATATCGATTCCGAGTTTTGTATTGTCAACAATAGCTACTGCAGGTTCTGTCTTTGAGACTGATTTCGTTTCGTTTTTACAGGCGGTAAGGCTTAATGAAGCAGCAATTGCTAAAAAAAATAATTTTTTCATGATTTTTGAATTGGTTAAATGATTTTTTTTAGACGTAGGAGAAACGTAAACTTACAGCATTATTGCAATAAATACGCTTTTAATTCGGCGTAGCTACTAATCTCTTTGGCGCATTTCTCTTTTGTAAGCACGTCTTTAATTTGTTCTGGAATTTCAATTTTTTCTTTTATAACAGGCTCAACAACATCTAAAAACTTGACAGGATGGGCGGTTTCTAAAAAAACACCTTGGCAGTTTGTATCTGTTTTTAAATAAGATTTGAGTCCGAGATACCCAATAGCACCATGCGGATCTGCTAAATAGTCAAATTTTTCTTTTAATAGTTTTAGGGCGGCACGTGTCTCATCATCCGTAAAAGATTCTGAATACAACATTTCTTTTAAGCGCTCTAAATCGTCGTCAAACAAATGTTGGATGCGTATAAAATTACTCGGATCGCCAACATCCATGGCGTTGGCAATGGTTTGTGTAGAGGGTTTTGGCGCGTAAATACCCGTTTCTAAATAGTTGGGCACAACAGCATTTATGTTTGTGGCAGCGATAAACATTTTAACAGGTAAACCCAATTTTTGAGCCATCATACCTGCACAAATATTGCCGAAATTACCACTAGGGACAGCAAAAACAAGGGGTTTTTCTTTGTCTTTGAGTTGTTTGTAAGCAAAAACAAAATAAAACATTTGTGGCAACCAACGGGCAATATTTATAGAATTTGCCGATGTCAATTGTTTTTTTGAAGTGATATCGGTATCTAAAAAAGCTTCTTTTACCATGGCTTGACAATCGTCAAAAGTGCCGTTCACCTCAAATGCAGTGATGTTCTGCCCCAAGGTTGTGAGTTGCTTTTCTTGAATGTCGCTCACTTTTCCTTTGGGATATAAAATAATAACATTTACGCCTTTAACACCTAAAAATCCGTTGGCTACAGCGCCACCAGTATCGCCAGAAGTGGCCACTAAAACAGTCACTTCGTTGGGATTATTCTTATTGAAATAAGAAAAACACCTTGCCATAAAACGCGCACCCACATCTTTAAAAGCCATTGTAGGGCCGTGGTACAATTCTAAAGCATAAATATTTGGTTCTATGGAAACTAATGGAAAATCGAAGGATAAAGTGCCTTCAATAATTGTTTTGAGGATGTCTTTTGGGATGCTATCGCCTACAAATTGTTTAATCAGTTTAAAGGCAATTTCATTATTTGAGAACTCATTTATATTTTCAAAAAAAGAAGCGGGTAGTGGGGTTATATTTTTAGGAAAATAAAGCCCTTTATCTTCGGCAATACCTTTTATAGCGGCATCTTCAAAATTGACTTCTTTGGCTTTTCCGTTTAAACTTTTATACTGCATTTTAATTTTTGTTAGGAAATAATTTTAACACCCTCGGTGTTTATTTTTGAAACATAAACATAAAAATCGATGCCAATATTTTTATAGACTTCTTTCATGGCATCGGCTACTTTTTGGGCATTTTCTAAACCTTTGCTCAATGCAAATATTGAAGGGCCAGAACCCGAAATACCACAACCTAGCGCCCCTGCTTCAATAGATTTTTGTTTGACCAAATCGAAACCAGGAATTAAAACAGAACGAAAAGGCTCTGCAACATAATCGTGTAAAGAGCGGCTTATGAGCCCGTAGTCTTCGGTATATAAACCACTTATTAATCCGCCCACATTGCCCCATTGTTTTATGGCATCTTTTAAAGGCACAGTGTCTTTTAAAACACGTCTGGCATCGGCTGTTTTAATTTCTATTTGTGGATGAATAACCGTGGCGTATAACTGATTTGGGGTGTTTATTTTTATAATATCTAAAGGCGCATAACTGCGGACTAAAGTAAAACCGCCAAACAAAGCAGCCGACACATTATCGGCTATAGCCGAGCCACAAGCCAAACGTTCGCCTTCCATTGCAAATCGGACTAATTCGGTATTATTAAAAGGATTACCCAATAATTTATTAATGGCAAAAACAGTTCCTGCGGCACTCGCAGCACTGCTGCCAATACCACTGCCTGGTTTTATTTTTTTATAGATGTCAATTTCGAAACCAGCATCAGAATTTAAGGCGTCAAGCAAGGCATAACCTGCGGCACCAACCACATTTTTTTTAGCATCATAGGGTAAATCTTCGCCAACAATTTTGGTGATTGTAATGCCTTTTTTATCCGATTTACGGATATGCATCTCATCGCCAATGGTGTCTAAGGCAAAACCTAAAACATCAAAGCCACAAGAGACATTGGCTACGGTAGCGGGCGCAAATATTTTGATTTGATCCATGGGGCTAATTTAAATTATTTACGACCAATTCTGATGATATCTGCAAAAATACCCGATGCTGTAACACCAGCACCTGCACCAGCACCTTTTATAATTAAGGGTTGCTCTGGATAGCGTTCTGTAAAAAACAACACACAGTTATCTTTGCCTTCTAAATTATAAAATGGGTGATCTGAACTTATTTCTTGCAAAGACACATTTGCCTTTCCGTTGTTAAATTCGGCTACATATTTTAATTGACAATCATTAGCAATAGCGCTAGCACTTAATTGTTTAAAATGGTCGTTTTCATTTTCTAGGCTGTCATAAAAATCTGCAACAGTATCGGTTTTTAAACAGGCTTCTGGTAAAAACGCTTTATTTTCAATGTCTTCTAACTCCATATTGAAGCCGCTTTCTCGTGCTAAAATCAATATTTTTCGCATCACATCAACACCACTTAAATCGATTCTTGGATCGGGTTCTGTATAGCCTTCGGCGCCAGCCTGTTTTACAACAGCCACAAAAGTGTTTGAAGCGTTAAACGTATTAAAAATAAAGTTTAAACTTCCTGATAGAACAGCTTGAATTTTACGGACACTATCGCCAGAATCAATTAAATTATTTAAGGTATTGATGACAGGTAATCCTGCGCCAACATTGGTTTCGTATAAAAATGGGGCATTGTATTCTCTAGATAAACGCTTGAGTAAATTGTAGTTCTCTGAAGAACTTGCACAGGCAATTTTATTGCAAGTTACAACGGCTATGTTGCTTTTAAGATAAGCCGCATACATGTCTGTTACAATTTCTGAAGCTGTGTTATCTACAAAAATACTGTTTCTGTAATTCAGTTGTTTAACCGATTTGTAAAAGTCCTCTAAGCCCGCTTTTTGACCATTGGCCAATAGCTCTTTCCAGTTTTTTAAATCGACACCTTCTTCGTCAAAATACATGGTTCTAGAATTCGACAATCCGATTATTCTGATATTCAGGAATAAATTTTTATTAAGATGATCTGTTTGCTGTATGAGTTGCTCTATTAAGTTCTGTCCAACATTACCAACACCAGTTATAAATAGGTTAAGCTGTTTTATATGGCCTTCAAAAAAGGCGTCATGCAAAGTGTTCAACGCTTTTTTGACATCGTTTTTAGAGATGACCGCCGAAATGTTTTTTTCTGAAGCCCCTTGCGCAATGGCGCGAATATTCACATTATTCTGTCCTAAAGTACGGAACATTTTGCCACTAATACCTTGATGGCTTTTCATGTTATCACCAATAACGGCTACAATTGCTAAATTAACTTCTACGACAATAGGATTAATACGGTGTCTTTCAATTTCAAAATCAAAGATATCTTCTATCGCTTCTTTGGCTAAATTGGCATCTTGTTCTTGCATGGCGATACAAATAGAATATTCGGATGAAGCCTGGGTAATTAAAATAACATTGATACTTTCGTTTGAAAGGGCTTCGAACAAACGTTTGGCAATGCTCGGAACACCAATCATACCACTACCTTCTAAGGTTAGCAAAGCAATATTTTCTATATGTGTGATGCCTTTTATTAAATGGTTGCTATCTGAACTCGTATTCGTAATAAGTGTACCTGCATCGTCTGGCGCAAAAGTATTTTTGACTAAAATTGGGATATTTTTCAGTAAAACAGGATGGATGGTAGGCGGATAAATAACCTTGGCACCAAAATGAGACAATTCCATGGCTTCTTGATAGGATATTTGCGCAATGGGTTTGGCTTGTTTAACCAATTTAGGATTGGCAGTAAACATACCACTGACATCTGTCCAGATTTCAAGAACATCGGCATCTAAAGCCGCGGCAAGAATGGCTGCTGTAAAATCGGAGCCACCACGGCCTAAAGTGGTATAATTCCCTTGTTTTGATTTTGAGACAAAACCCGGAAGTATTACTATTTGATGGGTGTTTTCGTCAAAATATTTTTTGATGTTTTCATTGGTTGCTTTAAAATGGACATTGGCATTTACAAAATTGTTATCAGTAACAATAATATCCTGCGAATTGCAACGTATGGCATCGGCATTTTCAGCCTTTAAAGCTTCGGTAATTATATAAGAAGATAATAATTCGCCAAAGCTTACAATTTTATCTTTAGAGCTGTCAGACAATTCTTTAATTAGATAAACGCCTTCAATTAAATTACTTAGTGTAGTAAATAGGGCATTAACTTTATTTAAAACGTCGCTTTGAGCGGATGTTGCAATTAATTCAGTTGACACATCAACATGCAGTTGCTCAAGTTCTTTGAGTTTTGATTTGTAATTGCTATCAGATTGTGAAGCGAGATCGGCAATCTCTAAAATAGTATTTGTAACACCGCTAAATGCAGAGACAACAACGGCAATTGTTTCTTCTCTTGCTTTATTGTTGATGATTGATAATGTATTCTTTATAACTTTGGCATTTGCTACAGAAGTGCCACCAAATTTTAATATTTTCATGATATTTTTATAAGATTAATAGGGTAATCTTTATGTTTATTAGTTGTAAAAAAAGAGTCTTGTGGATGATATAATAGTACATTAACCCCAAAGGGTAGTACCTGTAGAAGTAGTAGTGAAACGCATATAAGGAATAGCGTTTGAATGAGTATTAGTTATTTGTTTATAAAATAATTTCATGCAGCAAAAATAATTAAATAATTGACATATAAAGAGTGATTTGCAATATTTTAAATAATTTTTTATTGGAATTTAATAGTTACTAAATTATTACTAATTTTTAAGTGTGATATTTAAGAATTCACTAATTCAGTGAGAAAAATCTATTGTTATTTTGTAAGAAAATTAATAAAATATTAACTAAAAATAAAAAGCAGGATATAAGTCTAATTAACTAAATTTGAACGTTTATAAAACATTATGCACATACAATTTTACCTTTTGGTAATTACGGGTTTGGTAATTCTCACGTCTTCGGTAATTAAAGGAATAACCGGATTTGGTTTTTCTTTATTGGCCATTCCTGTGCTGTCTTTTATTTTCCCTATGAATGTTTTAGTACCTGCTTTGGTTATCTTTAATTTGGTAACGAGTGTTATGGTTTTAATCAAACTTAAAGAAAAAGTCCGTGCCTATTATATCATCCCAATGATGATTGCATCGTTGTTAGGTATTCCTTTTGGGATTTATGTTTTGACTTATATTGATGCCAATATTTTAAAATTGGTGATAAGCTTTTTAGTCATCATATTCTCATTAAAAATGTTGTCTGGCGTTAAATTAGCCAAAAAGAATCTTACAAAACCCATTGTGTTTGCTGGTTTTATAAGTGGTTTGTTGACAAGCAGTATTTCTATTGGTGGACCGCCATTGGTTATCGCCTTAGACAGAAAAGGTTATAGTAAAGAACTTTTTAGAAGTATATTTATTTGGTTTATGGTTGTGTCTAGTCTGTTTAGCACCATAGCTTTTTATTATAAAGGTTTGCTAAGTTTAGAAACAATTAAATATTCTGCCTTTGCATTGCCTTTACTATTTTTAGGATCGGGTTGGGGCGTGAAAATAGCATCGCGTATAAACGCTTTTAAATTCCGAAAATTGGTTATTTATTTAAACGTTTTTACTGGTATCATTATGCTTATTTCGACAATTATTGCGATAAAACACTAAACTGATTACAGTTCTATTTCTATTTGATTTTTGATGATATCGTCAAAGGTTTCACGTTCTCTTACCAAATAATCTTTACCTTTATAATAAAGCACTTCTGCTGGTCTGTAACGCGAATTATAATTCGACGCCATAGAAAAACAATATGCCCCCGCATTGTTAAAACATAGAACATCTCCTTCATTAATTTCATTAATGCGACGGTTAGCGCCAAAAGTGTCTGTTTCGCAAATATAACCTACAACTGTGTAATAACGTTCGCGACCTTTAGGATTAGAAATATTTGTAATATGATGGTAAGAATCGTAAAACATAGGTCTTATTAAATGATTAAACCCACTATCAACCCCTGCAAAAACATTAGAAGTTGTTTGTTTTATAACATTTACTTTGGCTAAAAAACTACCAGATTCGCTCACTAAAAATTTACCAGGCTCAAACATCAAACTGATATTTCTACCATAATCTTTGCAAAATTCGTTAAAACGGACACTCAATTTTTCGCCTAATTCTTCAATATTTGTAGAAATATCGCCGTCTTTATAAGGTACTTTAAATCCGCTACCTAAATCAATAAATTCAAGATCTTTGAATCCTTTTGCTACATCAAATAAAATATCTGTAGCAATTATAAAAGTGTCGATATCTAAAATATCAGATCCTGTGTGCATATGAACACCGTTAAGGGTCATTTTAGTATTTTCTGCAATACGCAATATATGAGGAACTTGATGAATAGAAATGCCAAATTTAGAATCGATATGCCCAACAGAAATCTTCCGATTACCACCTGCCATAACATGCGGATTTATCCGCACACAGACGGGAATATTTGGATAATGATGACCAAACTGCTCTAAAATAGATAAGTTGTCTATATTTATTTGAACGCCTAATTTAGCGACATCTTCTATCTCTTTAAGAGATACACCATTGGGTGTGAAAATGATGTCTTTTGGTAAAAACCCAGCTTTTAAACCCAATTGAACTTCTTGGATAGATACTGTATCTAAACCCGAATTAAACGATTTGAACAGTTTTAAAACAGAAATGTTTGACAATGCCTTTACAGCATAATTTATTTTAACACTCTTAACCGACTTAAAGGCTGAAGTAATTCTGTTGTACTGAGATGAAATTTTGTCGGCATCATACACATAAAGAGGTGTGCCGTATTTATTTGCTAAACTGTTTAAAATTTTAGTATCCATTTTGAGTTTTATTCGAATTTTTGGGCAGTAATCTGCGCTATATTAATAATGACTTCGGTTGCTTTTTGCATAGATTCTACAGGCACATATTCATAACGTCCGTGAAAATTATGACCACCGGCAAAAATATTGGGACAAGGCAAGCCCATATAAGATAATTGAGAACCATCTGTACCACCGCGTATGGCTTTAATATTTGGTTTTATATTTGCTTTTATCATGGCTTCTTCGGCAATATCAACAATATGCATTACAGGTTCAACCTTTTCGCGCATGTTGTAATATTGGTCTTTAATGGTCACTTTTACCAAATCTTTACCTAAATCTTTGTTTAACTGATTTACAGTCTCTTGAAAATAAACTTTACGTGCTTCGAATTTAGCTCTGTCGTGATCTCTAATGATATAGCCTAAAGTAGTTGAATCTACTTTGCCAGACATATTAGTAAGATGATAAAAACCTTCGTAACCTTCTGTTCTTTCTGGTACTTCGTCAGCAGGGAGCATTGCTATAAACTGAGAAGCAATGCTTATAGAATTTATCATTTTTCCTTTGGCATAACCAGGATGTACAATTTTTCCTTTTATCTCAACCAAAGCGCCAGCAGCGTTAAAGTTTTCGTATTCTAATTCACCTATTTCACTGCCGTCTATTGTGTAAGCCCAGTCGGCTGCAAAAGCTTTAACGTTGAATTTATGAGCGCCCTTACCAACTTCTTCATCTGGAGGAAAACAAATTTTAATGGTGCCGTGTTTTATTTCAGGATGATTGATTAAATATTCCATTGCCGTTACAATTTCGGCAATACCTGCTTTGTCATCAGCGCCAAGCAGGGTTGTGCCATCAGTCGTAATAAGGGTTTGACCTTTATATTGTAACAAATCGTCAAAATCTTCTGGAGAAAGCACAATATTTTCCTCTTTATTAAGGATGATGGCTTTGCCATCATAATTTTTATGAATTTGTGGATTGACATTGATACCTGTAAAATCGGGGCTTGTGTCTATATGTGCTATAAAACCAATTGTTGGCACTTTGTGCGCCACATTTGAAGGAAGCGTTGCCATTAAATAGCAATTCTCATCTAAAGAAACATCAGACAGTCCAATTTCATTGAGCTCCTTTTCTAGAACCTTGGCCAAATCCCATTGCTTTTGAGTGCTTGGAAATTCGGGGTTATTGGGATCCGATTGGGTATCTATAGTAATGTACGATACAAATCTGTCTATGAGCTTTTGCATGGTTTTTGTAAAATTTCTGCCAAAATTAGTGAAACCTCACAAACTGTACAATGTATACGTTACAATTCGGTTATTTTTAATGAATTAATGTGGTCTATTGCTTCACAAAACCTTTCTTCAACTTTTTCTGTGCCATAACAATGGATTTCTATCTCAAAATAGTGTTTAAAAGAAATGGGCATATATAAGTGAAGAACAGATTTTTTATATGTCTCTTTATTGCTTTTACTTTGGATGAGCAACGCTTGTTTGTTATCAAAAAGGCCATCTTTAACAGACAGGATACTCTCACTATTTGACGCTTCTATACTTTCCTTAATTTTTTGAATAGTTTCTTTATTTAAATCTAGTTTTCCTGAAATTAAAGAAGCTTTAATGAGGTATGTTTTTGTGAGTTGTTTTGTGGTATCGGCAGTGGTAAATATAGAGGATGAGTTATCAAAATACAATTCTGTTTTCCAATATTTTGGAATATCTAAACTAAAGTTATTATTAGCGTCTAAAACAGTTTCTAAATCTTTGATATTTACTGTAGATTGACAGTCAAACCCCTTAAAAATAGTGGTGGGTTTTGAACAATTAGTAAGACTAAAACTAATGATTAAAAACATTAAGATATAGATACTATTCTTCATTTTAGCTATAAATTTAAAACAGCTATTTTACCTTGACCTCCCAAAAAAGCACGGTGTTTATTTGCGAATCTGATCGTAAAAAAACCTTGTTTACTTATCTGTTTCCATTTCAAACCACCATCTTTAGAGATGTAAATACCTTCGGTAGAAACAGCAACAATTTCCTTTCCTTTCGTTTGAGGCACATATTGCACACAACTTATATAGCCTGGTAATTTGCCATTGGCTACAATAGTCCACGTTTTGCCACCGTTTTTGGTAATGGCTTTGTTATTTTGATTGGCAGATTTATCTGTATAATCGCCACCGCATATAACACCATTTTTAGCATCGTAAAAATCGACTGAATAAATACCCGTTGTTGCCTTACCCTGAATAAATGACGTGTTGAATACTTGCCACGATTTGCCTTTGTTTGCGGAGTAAAATATGCGCGATTTTAAGCCGCCTGTGGCAATCCATGCTTTGTTACCATGATGTGCAATATTGGTGTTGCTGGCTGCAAAAGCAGCTTCGCCATCGGCACTTAAAGGCACATCAGCACAGGGAATTTTTGTCCAAGTATTGCCAGAATCGTTTGTTTTTATAATTGACAAGCAAGCATCTGTTGGATCGCCCATAGCGATGCCATTTTTGTCGTCAAAAAACACCATGGCATCGTAAAAAGATTTGGGATGATTTTCTGTATAAACTATCGCAGCAGGATTACTGTAATTGTATTTTTTAAATTGATATAATCTTGTTGGGCTTGCAATAGTGAGTGCATACAAGTGTTTAGAGCTACTGCTTATAGCGCGAAAATGGTTATTTAAACTGTCTTTTATTGTGTAATAATTTACTTTTCCGCTCAGAGTAACATTGCCAACTTGCCCGCCACTGTTGGCAAACCACAACGTTGAATCGTTTAAAACTTCGATGGCCCTATAATTATTTTTAGAGCTAAGTATTGTAGTCATTGAAAGTGTTTTTTTCTCTTGGGCGTGTAGTGTTAAAAAACATCCAAAAAACACAATTAAAAAACTTTTAAGAGTCATAGATTTACTAATTTTATCAAATGTAAGTGTTTTTTAAAAAATAGACTATATATACAAATAATCATATGAAAGCATTAGTAATATCAGGTGGTGGGAGTAAAGGGGCTTTTGGTGGTGGCATTGCCCAATACTTAATTGAAGAAGCACATAAAGATTATGATATTTTAGTAGGCACATCTACCGGAAGTTTAATGATAAGCCATTTGGCATTAAATAAAGTTCAAGAACTTAAAGAGCTTTATACCAATATATCTGCACACGATATTTTTAATTTGAATCCGTTTAAATTTAAAAAATACAAGGGCTACAGTAGTGTAAGTATTAATCATTTTAATTTAATTTTAAGTTTTTTAAAAGGGGCCAAAACTTTTGGGAAAAGTGAAAATTTAAGAAAGCTTATTAGAAAAAATGTCACTTTAGAGATGTTTTATGCGCTTAAAGATTCACATAAAGAAGTGGTGGTAACGGTTTCTAATATTACCCTAAATCAAGTTGAGTACAAACGATTAAAGGATTGTAGCTATGACGATTATTGTGATTGGATTTGGGCTTCGAGCAATTACGCCCCTTTTATGAGTGTTTTAGAAAAAGATAATTTTGAATATGCCGATGGTGGTTTTGGTACTTTGGTTCCTATAAAAAAAGCCATTGAATTGGGTGCTACAGAAATTGATGTCATAATTTTAGAAACAGAAATGCCTCAGTTTAACAGGATGTCTTCAAGAAATCCGTTTGAAATGTTGACGAGTTTATTTGGATTTATGCTTGAGCAAGGTGGCTTGCAGGATATTATTATAGGTAAATTGGAAGCGAAAAATAACAACGCCTGTTTGCATTTATATTATACACCTACCATATTAACCACAAATTCTTTGGTTTTTGAAAAGGGAAAAATGGAAAAATGGTGGAAAAAAGGTTTTAAATATGCCGCATCTCAAAATGAAAATATCTCAAATGAGCTCAAAGGTAATTGCTACTAAAATTTAGGAATCAGCATTAGTTTTTTATCAACGGTCATTGTATTTTTAAGCAGCATTTCTTTTGAACCTGTTATTGGTTTTCCGATATTAAAAGTTGGCAATGAATTAAACTTTCCGCCAGTTGTTATTAAATCGATTGTTGCTTTAAAAAGAGGCTCATTTACATCACCTAGTATTCCTAAATTTCCATAAGCTTCTGGTAGTGCAATATTTGGATCAAAACCATCTTTATCGTTTTCGCCTAATTTGTTGAGCTCTTCTAAAACGATGGGTTGCATGGCATAGGTATGATTGGGATTTGCACCTTGACGGCCTAAATCATCAGAATCATAAACTGTAATTGAAGCCACATATTTTCCCACTGTTTTTGTGCCGATTGTTTTAACGGTTATATAAGGATTTAATCCGTTTATAATTAATTCGCTAGCAGAAGCTGTGCTGCCAGTTGTAATAACATATAATTTATCTAATTTTAAATGATTGATAGGTGTCTCATCCGCTAAAGCATCATAAAAATTATTGACTAATAATTCGGGATTATTATCTTCAAACTGTTTTTGCAAATTATCATTCCAATGCTCTTTTGTAAATAACTCATTGGTAAATTGGCCAGTAATCATACTTGCCAAATATGTAGCTGTACGCACAGAACCGCCTCCGTTATAACGCAAATCGAGCACCAATTCTGTAATGCCTTCGTTTTTTAATTGACCGATGGCATCGTTTAATTGACCATCAAAACTGCTGTAAAACCCATTATACATAAGGTAACCGATTTTATGAGCGCCGCTAGTGATAACTTTTGTTAGATGAACCGGGTTTTCTTGAATCTCAGTTTTTAAAAGGGTGAAAGAATCGGGTAAAAGTGTGAGTGGATCGATTAAAGAAGTTACAGTGCCATCTGTATTATAAGTTGCTAATTCAATACTATAAGATGTGTCGCTAGAAAATAAAAGACTTCTGTAATTGTTAACTGTTAAGGCTGTTTCGTTAACCGAATTAAATATCATGCCGCGTGTTATGCCTTTTAAATCGGCATCAGAATTTGGAAACACATAACGCACATAACCAAAAATATCTGTGTTGTTATTTGACTCATGTACCAACCCGAATTCCATACCATTGCTGAGCGAAATACCATGCAGGATATTTTCAAGAGTGATGTAATCATCAAAAAGGACACTCCATTTATCTGTGTTATGGCGGTCAAATATCAGACTTTCGAAAAGCGTTTCTGGTGAGCCAGCATTTTCTAAAAAGCTATTTAATTCGCTTTGATTTTTATATTTAAACTCATCGAGGTTTGGTATTTGGTCTTTCCAAAAATAGACAGCATTCAAACCTTTCCAAACAAAATTTTGGACTTCTATATTTTGCGAAATTTTCTCAGAATTATCGGCACATCGCGTAAAGCTAGATATGACTATAAAAGCAAGAATATAATATGCAACCTTTTTCATTATTTAAATTTTCTGTTAGCTATATAATGTTTGCAATTTAAAAAAAATGAGTGGAAGATGAAATATAATGTTACAAAATCATAACTTGTTCGTCGTAATAGAGAAAACCAACTTAAATCAAATTATAAATGCAGGAATCTGCTTTCTTAAATTTAGTAATGCCTTTTAAAGATAAGGTATTCCGATTAGCAAAAAGATTGCTTGTTTCGACTGATGAAGCAGAGGACGCCACGCAAGAATTGATTTTAAAGTTGTGGAAGAATAAAGATAAATTAAGTGAGTATAAAAATGTTGAAGCATTTGCGATGACAATGACAAAGAATTACTGTTTTGATCAGTTAAAATCAAAAAGAGCCAATAATTTAACCTTGGTTCACAGTAATTATACAAGTAATGACATATCGTTAGAAAGAATGGTAGAACTAAGTGATAGTGTAGATTATGTTCACCAAATAATTGAAGGATTGACAGAACAACAAAAATTAATCATTCAATTAAGAGATATAGAAGATTATGATTTTGATGAAATTGCAGAAATTGTTGGCATAAAACCAACAGCCATAAGGGTAGCTTTATCAAGAGCAAGAAAAACAGTTAGAGAACAACTTATAAAAAAACATCAATATGGAATTAGCTAGTATTGAAATATTAATAGAAAAGTATTTTGAAGGCGAGACAAGCCGAGAAGAAGAAGTAACATTAAGAAAATTCTTCACAACACAACAAGTGCCAGTACACTTGCAAGAATACCAAGATTTGTTTGGCTATTTTGAGATTAAGAGGTCAGAAACTTTTGAAAAGAAAGTTCTGCCAATTAAAAAAAGCACATCTACTTTTAGATGGTTGTCAATCGCTGCCTCTGTAGCTTTATTAATAAGTGTATTTGTTTTAAAACCTTTTGATAAGGAACCATCTCAAGAAGAGTTGGTGCAGAACTACCAAACAGCGCAACAAGCTTTAGATTTAATATCAAAGAGCTTAAACAAAGGGACTTTTGCCATGGCGCAATTGCAAGAATTTGACAGAACAAAAGACATTGTATTTAAAAATGATAATAAATAAATTTAATAATAATAATTAAAACCCTAGAAATAATGAAAAATAAAACACTTAAAACACTGTTAGTTGGCTTTATGTTAGCCATTTTACCAATATCAAGTTTTGCCCAATCTGCCTTTGATAAATTCGAAGATATGGATGGCGTAAAAGTGGTGGTTGTAAATAAATCGCTCTTTAGCTTAATGAGTTCTATTGGTCAAGAATCTGATGATGACTATATGAATTTAATTAAAGGATTATCTGAATTGAAAGTTTTTGCTACAGAAAATCAAGATATAGCAAAGCAAATGGAAGTGACATTTACTACTTATTTAAAGAAGCATAAATTAACAGAATTGATGCGCGTAAAAGATGGCACTGATATTGTTAAAATGTATGTAGATCAAAGTGGCGATCCAAACTTTGTGAATGAGTTATTGATGTATGTTAATGGTACAGAAAATGGCAGAAAACAAGGTGTTATTGTTTCCTTAACGGGAAAAATAGATCTTAAGCAAGTATCAAAATTAACCGCCAAAATGAATATTCCTGGAGGCGAACACTTTAAAGATATTAAAACCAAAAAACAGTAATAATGATAAAATTTATAAATTACATTGCCTTGTTAATAATCACACTCATTTTGGCAATATCTTGTACAAATGACAGTGAAATGCAAAACTACTTTGTAAAGCATCAAGATGATACTAATTTTTTAGCTATAGATTTGCCAGCAAGTCTTTTAGGGATTGACACTAAAGATGTCTCTGACGAAGTGAAAGACGCTGTAAACTCTTTCAAAAAAGTTAATGTTTTAGCTCTTAAAAAGAATGATAATAATACAGCCGATTACGAAAAAGAGAAAAAAGCAATTAAAAAGATATTAGCTAAAAAGCAATATAAAGAATTAATGCGCTTTAAAGATGGCAACACAATGGTTACTATTAAATACCTAGGAGACGAGAAAAGTATAAATCAACTGATTGTTTTTGGCTATGCCAGCGACAAGGGATTAGCTTTAGTAAGAATTTTGGGTGATAAAATGGACGCTAAAAAAGTAGCTAAACTTGCAATGTTAGCCAGATCTGGTAAAATAGACACTTCAAAACTTAAAGGTTTGGGAGATATGTTCTAAAATTAGTGACATCAAAATAAAAAACCACGCCTAAGGCGTGGTTTTTTTTAACAAATATTTAAAAATTCTATCGATTATTAAAATTATATTTGATTTTTAAAAACTAATATTCAAAACCATGATTAAAAAACTATTTATTCTTTTAGTAATGCTAAGTGCAAGCATTTTAGTAAACGCACAAGATGTTAAAGAAAGCCCTTACAGAGCTGAGAGAACCAAGGTAAATGACCTCGTTCACACCAAATTAAAAGTCGATTTTAATTTTGCTAAAAGTCAGATGAATGGCGAAGCTTGGCTGACTTTAAAACCGCATTTTTATCCAACAAATTCTGTGACACTTGACGCTAAAGCGATGCTTATAGAAAAGGTTTCAGATGCTAATAATACTGCTTTAAATTACACATACAAAGACAATAAGCTAAAAGTAGATTTAGGAAATATTTATAGTAGAAACGAAAATTTCACAATTTATATCAAATATATTGCACGACCAGAAGAAGTCAAACAAAAGGGTAGTGCTGCCATCACTGATGCTAAAGGACTTTATTTTATTGACCCTACAGAAACAGATCCAGACAAGCCAACCCAAATCTGGACACAAGGTGAGACAGAAGCCAACAGCGTTTGGTTTCCAACTTTAGATACGCCAAATCAGAAATCTACAGAAGAGATTTATATCACAGTTCCTAACAAATTTGTAACACTCTCAAATGGTTTATTGACCAGTCAAACTGATAATACAGATGGCACACGCACAGATTATTGGAAAATGGATTTACCCCATGCCCCTTATCTTTTCTTTATGGGTATAGGCGAGTATGAAATAATTAAAGACTCTTGGAAAGGAAGAGATGTCAATTATTATGTTTCAAAAGAATATGCGCCTTATGCCAAACAAATTTTTGGATTAACCCCAGAAATGATTCAGTTTTTTTCAGACCGTTTGGGTGTCGCATACCAATGGTCTAAATACAATCAGATTGTAGGTACAGATTATGTGAGCGGCGCAATGGAAAATACAACTGCAGTATTACATCAAGAATCTGCCTATCAAGTGCCAGGTCAGTTAATCGACATGAACTCTTGGGAAGATGTTATTTCTCATGAATTATTCCACCATTGGTTCGGCGATTTAGTAACCGCCGAAAGCTGGTCTAACTTAACTGTAAATGAGTCATTTGCTAATTATAGCGAATATTTATGGCGCGATTACAAATATGGTAAAGATCATGCCGACGACTTACGTCATAATGATTTAGAAGGTTATTATAACAGCAATAGCTTCGATAAAAAATTGGTACGCTTCCATTATGGTGATAAAGAAGATATGTTCGATGCTGTAAGCTACAATAAAGGCGGTTATATTTTACATATGCTTCGAAATTTTTTAGGAGATGATGCCTTTTTTGCAGGATTAAAAAAATATTTAGAAGATAATAAATTTGGCACAGGCGAAGTACAACAATTCCGTTTAGCACTAGAATCTGTAAGCGGTAAAGATTTGAATTGGTTTTTTGATCAATGGTATTTCGGTAATGGGCATATAAAATTAGATGTGTCATACAAATATAATTCAGAATCAAAAAAGGTAACATTACATTTAAAACAGGGAGAGAAAACCTTTAATTTCCCTTTAAAGGTTGATGTTTATTCACCACAAGGTGTGCAGCATTATGATTTATTTGTCGATAAAGACTCTCAAGATTTAAGCTTTTCAGCTGATGTAGCGCCATTGCTTATCGATGTTGATCCAGAAAAAGATTTATTAGCTCAAATCACAGATTCTACAAAAACAACTGCTAATTATAGCTATCAGTATAAAAATGTGAAATCGTATGAAGCCAGACGCACGGCAATAGAAGCCTTGTCAAAACAACAAAATGACATAGAAGCCAACGCCACATTAACAAGCGCTCTAAACGATCCGTATTTCGGATTGAGAATTTTGGCCATTAAAAGTATCGATTTAACAAAACCTAAGGCTAAAAAGGCAATCAAAATTGTAGAAAAATTGGTTAAAAACGATCCTAAGACATTGGTTCAAGCAAGTGCTATCAAAGCTTTAGGAACATTGAAAAATAAGAAATATAAAAATCTATTTGTGCAAGCCACTCAGAGCCCATCATTTTCTGTTCAGGGCAATGCTATTAGCGCACTTTACCAAATAGACAATATCGAAGCTCTTAAAGCCTCTAAAGCTTTACCAGCCGCATCTAAAAAGTTTATGGCAGGCAGCTTGGTAAGCATGTTTATTAAAGAAAAGGACGAAAGTGAAATGTCTTTTATAGCCAAAAATTTGGTTGCTGGTATGTTTATGACACAAGATAAAGATGTTCAAAAAGAGTATGGTGAAGCTTTTAAATGGATTGCCAGTTCATCAAACAAAGAAGCTACTCAAGTTTTAATTGATAGTTTTGTTAAAACTGGCAAACAGTATAAACAATATGGTGCAGATAAAATGATGTTGCAAATGATGACACAGATAATAGATTTAAAAAAGAAAGCCAAATTGTCTAATGAAAAAGAACTCTTAGATATTGTAAACAAAGGAATAAGTGATTTGAAGCAATAGAAAATACTCAAATAAAATAGTAGAGAAGCGGTGTGGTTTATATAACTAAATTACACCGCTTCGTATTTTTTAAAAGAGCCATCCTTATAAAATATAATGATGTGCTCTATTTTTTTGGAATCTGATGCGTTATCTGAGGTCGCTTTTACAAAAGATGCCTTAAGAGGCAAATCCACTTGTGCGTCTTTTTCTATAGAAGATATAGGGCTAATATCAGATTTATTAGAGTCACCACCAATTTTAGGAAAATTTCCTTTCCCGTTAAGCAACCAATAAAGATCAACTTCGTCATAAGCTTGAATAATTTTTACGACAAAATCTAAACTAGGTTTGTTTCTTCCCGAAAGGAGGTGAGAGATACTTGAGCGTTGTACACCAATTTTATCTGCCAGCTGTGCAGCCGATATGGCGTAAAATGAGAGTAGCTTTTTGATGCGATTTGCAAATTCTTCATTGTTTACCATTGTAACTTTATTTTGTGTTACAAATGTAATGTTTTTAGAAACACAAAGCTAAAATATTTAAAAATAGTAATTAATTTACTTAATATTATACTTTATATAAAGACTGTATATAGTCTGATATAAAGATAGTTGCTACTATTTAAACGTGCGATTTAAAAATGTTTACAAAAACCCCTAATAAGCCCCTAATATGAATGAATTATGATCACAAGTGTTAACTGTTTGTTGAATTATATAATCACAATTGTAAACTATTCTTTAATTACATTTGTAAACTTAAAATTATGAAGAGTTTATATACATCAATTAAAGAGAAAAGTTTAAGCGGAAAATGGATTCATTATGCAACCATTCTACCGCTGTTAACAAAATATAAATCTGTTTTTAAAATTGAACAGATTGGCGTATCTTTTTTTAAAAAACAAATTAATACCATAACTTTAGGTTCTGGCCCCATTAAAATATTAATGTGGTCGCAAATGCACGGCAATGAAGCCACGGCTACAAAAGTAATTTTCGATTTACTCAATCTATTTAATTCAGAAGAAACATCAAAAGAATTCAAACATGTTTTAAATGCCTGTACGCTTAAAATCATCCCCATGCTTAACCCCGATGGTGCCAAAGCATATACGCGTGTAAATGCGCAACAAATTGATTTAAACAGAGATGCAGTTTCTCAAGATGCTGTAGAAAGTAAATTGCTTAGACAAACTTTAGAAAGTTTCAAACCAGATTTTTGTTTTAATCTTCACGATCAGCGTAATATTTATAGTGTGGGCAAAACCAAAGAGCCTGCAAGTATTTCATTTTTATCGCCTTCTACAGAGGTGACACGTAAAATAACACCCGAGCGTTTACAAGCTATGGCGGTTATTGTAGAAATGTATAAATCGCTTTGCGCTGATATTCCCAAAAATTTATCACGTTATAACGACGAATTTTATCCAAATGCTACAGGCGATAATTTTCAAAAAGAAGGTTATTGCACCATTTTAATTGAAGCAGGACATTACGCAAATGATTATAATAGGGAAGAGGTGCGCTATTTCTATTTTAAAGCACTGTTAACTGGGCTATTGACAATAGCGTCTCAAAATCAGATAGATAGTTTAGATGCGTATCATAAAATTCCAGAAAATGACACGCTCTATTTAGATTGTGTTTTTACCAATGTTAATTTACTTCAAAATGGACAATTTAGTAATGTGTCTGTTGGCATACTCTTTCTTGAAGAAATCAAAAATAATAAGCATACCCGAGTTCCTACTATAGAAAAAATAGGTAATTTTGCCAACTACGGCGCTAATACGATTAAAGACCTAAAAGGCCTTCAGATTTCTTCTATAAATGAACTTTTATTAATGTTAGATTAGTTTTTTTATCAAATACTTAAAATAAATTAATTTTAATTAGGAATAAGCTATAAATATTCCGAATTTCGCAAATTATTAATATTTAGATAAAATGAAAAAGTATCATATTGACGAATTAGACCATCAAATTATTGATATTCTTATTGAAAATGCCCGAACACCCTTTACAGATATTGCGAAAAAGCACAATGTTTCTGCAGGTACAATACATATTCGTGTAAACAAAATGCTTGAAGAAGGCATCATAAAAGGAGCTACCTTAAAATTAGACTACGATAAATTAGGGTATTCTTTTATAGCTTATGTTGGGTTGCATTTAATAAAAAGTTCTCGGACCGATTTTGTAATAACTGAACTTAAAAAAATACCCGAAATAACTGTAGCACATTTAATTACTGGTAAATTTGGCGTTTTTTGTAAAGTCCGCGCTAAAAGCACCAAACACGCTAAGGATATTATTTTTAAAATAGATAATATTCCAGATGTACAACGTACAGAGACTTCTATTTCACTCGAAGAGAGTATAAATGATAAAAACCGTCTGATGCACTCAATATTCGAAGGTCTGTAGACGCCATAATATTCAATATATTTTATAATATTTCTAAAACACCTCTTACTTAATTGTTTTGAGGTGTTTTTTGTTAAATACTACGATACTATTTTTTGATATTACACAGTGATTATATTATGATTATTTTAATATCCTATCAACAAAAATAGTTACATTTGATACTTAATTTTTTTGATTTAAGTATGCAATTTACAACCAAAGGAATAACAAAAGAGACGCTTATATCACTTTATATAAGTCTTTTAAAACCACGTCTTATTGAAGAAAAAATGTTGCTTTTATTGCGGCAAGGCAAAATCTCTAAATGGTTTTCTGGTATTGGTCAAGAAGCCATTTCTGTAGGCGTTACACTGGCTTTGCAAAACGATGAATACATTTTGCCCATGCATCGTAATTTGGGTGTTTTTACATCACGAAATATACCATTATACAGACTGTTTTCTCAGTGGCAAGGAAAGATGAATGGTTTTACCAAAGGACGTGATCGTTCTTTTCATTTTGGCACACAAGAGTATAACATCATTGGCATGATTTCGCATTTGGGACCACAATTAGGTGTTGCCAATGGTATCGCTTTAGCCAATTTATTAAAGAAAAACAACAAACTTACAGCAGTTTTTACTGGAGATGGCGGTACAAGCGAAGGCGATTTTCACGAAGCTTTAAACGTGGCATCGGTATGGAAACTTCCAGTGTTGTTTTGTATTGAAAATAACGGCTATGGGTTATCAACGCCAAGCAATCAACAATTTGCTTGCGATTTTATGATTGATAAAGCCAAGGGTTATGGAATGGAAAGTTTGCAAATTGATGGTAATAATATCGTTGAGGTTTATACCAAAATATCCGAACTTGATAAAAGTGTTAGAGAAAATCCACGGCCTGTTTTAGTTGAATTTTTGACTTTTAGAATGCGTGGTCACGAAGAAGCGAGTGGCACTAAATACGTTCCCAAAGAGCTTCTTAAATCTTGGGCTCAAAAAGATCCTGTTCAGAATTACTACAATTATTTGCTTAATAATAAGTTAATTACTATAGAGGAAGACATTAATTTTAGAGCAGAAATAAATAAAGAAATCAATGACAATTTGGCTATAGCTTTTGCAGAAGAGCCTATTATAGCTTCGTTAGAAAATGAATTGCAAGATGTTTACAATCCGCAAAGATTTAAAGAAATTGCAGTTTCTGGAAAAACGTCTAACATACGTTTTGTAGATGCCATTTCTAAAGGGTTGTTTCAATCAATGCAGAAATACGATGATCTCATCATAATGGGACAAGATATTGCCGATTATGGAGGTGTTTTTAAAGTGACAGAAGGCTTTTTAGAGACTTTTGGCGCAGAACGTGTGCGAAATACGCCTATTTGCGAATCGTCTATAATAGAGGCTGCTTACGGACTTTCTATTAATGGCTACAAAAGCGTTGTCGAATTGCAGTTTTCAGATTTTATCACAAGCGGATTCAATCCCGTTATAAATTTATTAGCAAAATCGTTTTACCGTTGGCAACAACCTGCCGATGTTGTTTTGCGTATGCCCTGTGGTGCTGGTGTTGGCGCTGGCCCTTTTCACAGTCAGACCAACGAAGCTTGGTTTACCAAAACCCCTGGTTTAAAAGTTGTTTATCCAGCATTTCCGTATGATGCTAAAGGACTTTTAGCTTCGGCTATAGCCGATGAAAATCCGGTGTTATTTTTTGAGCACAAAGCTTTATACCGTTCTCTTTATCAAGATGTACCAGACGATTATTATACCATTCCTCTTGGCAAGGCTGCCCTTTTAAATAAAGGAAAATCGGTGAGTATTATAACCTACGGCGCTGGTGTTCATTGGGCTTTAGAAGTTTTAAAAGAGACTTCTATAGATGGTGATTTGATAGATTTAAGAAGCTTACAACCACTTGACACAGAAGCTATATTTGCATCCGTTAAGAAAACAGGAAAAGTCATTATTTTACAAGAAGACACCCTTTTTGGCGGTATTGCTTCAGATATCTCTGCTTTAATAACCGAAAATTGTTTTGAGTATTTAGATGCGCCTATAAAACGTGTTGCAAGCATTGATACACCTGTGCCTTTTGTCAAAGCACTCGAGAATCAGTTTTTACCAAAAGAACGTTTTAAAGTGGCTTTACAAGAATTGCTTGATTATTAACTAACTGTCTAAATAAAACACAAAGCAACAAGCTTATTATTACAATTAAGAGATTGCTTCACTACGTTCGCAATGACGTCATAACGAGGCGTCCAGATGTTATCTGGACAACGTGGTTATCTCTAACTTGAGAGTTTCAATCTGAAGATTACCACAGCCAGCCTTTGCAAAGACACACTAGTTTGTTAAAACCCAAAAACTGTCGTATTAATTTTTAAATTTGTAGAACAAACCACAAATCCACTAAAAGTGAAAAAGTCTTTTCAGTTTTTTACAATTATCTATTTGTTAATTGTAGCACAATCTTGTCAATCACCTCAAGAAAAAGAAATACAGTCTTGGAAATCGCAAGCCAAAAATGTAGAAATAATTCGCGATACTTATGGTGTCCCTCATATCTATGGCAAAACAGATGCCGATGCTGTTTTTGGTATGTTATATGCGCAATGTGAAGATGATTTTAACCGCGTTGAGCACAATTACATATGGGCCATTGGTCGTTTAGCCGAGGTAGAGGGTGAGCAAGCTATTTATAGCGATTTACGCGCCCGTTTGTTTATGACAAAAGAGCAAGCCATAGAAAATTACAATCAGAGCCCAGAATGGCTTAAGAAATTGTGTGATGCTTTTGCGGATGGCATTAATTATTATATATACACACATCCCGAAGTGAAACCAAAATTGCTAACTCATTTTGAGCCATGGATGCCGATGTATTTTAGCGAAGGTTCTATTGGTGGTGATATTGAACGTGTTTCAACTAAAAGAATAAAAGCTTTTTACGAAGATAAAAGACAATTGGCTTTAAATACCGATGGCAACGGACTTGTAAATGAAAATCGTTTTGAAGAGCCAAAAGGTTCAAATGGCATTGCGCTTTCGGGTAAGTTGACAAAATCTGGTAAGGCACTATTATTAATTAATCCGCATACCTCATTTTATTTTAGACCCGAAGTACATGTAATAAGCGAAGAAGGATTAAATGCTTATGGCGCTGTTACTTGGGGGCAGTTTTTTGTTTATCAAGGATTTAATGAGAAAACAGGCTGGATGCACACGTCAACATATACAGATGTTATTGATGAATATATGGAAACCATAAAAGAAGTGGATGGAAAAAAAATGTACAAATATGGAGATGAATGGAAACCTGTTATGAGTGAGAATGTCACTTTAAAATATACAGCCGGAGGCGGTTTAAAAGAAAGAATTTTTACTATGTACCGCACACACCATGGCCCAATTACCGAAATTATTGACAATAAATGGACGGCAACATCTATGATGTGGCGTCCTGTTAAAGCACTTGAACAATCTTTTGTGAGATCAAAAAAAGATGGTTATGAATCTTTTAGAAAAATGATGGATATGCGTACCAATTCTTCAAATAACACGGTTTATGCTGATGCCGAAGGCAATATTGCCTATTTTCATGGCAATTTCATTCCTAAAAGAAATGTAAAATATGATTTTGCAAAACCCTTAGATGGCAGTAATCCTGAAACGGATTGGCACGGACTGCACAATGTTGATGAAACTATTAATTTGCTAAATCCAGAAAATGGGTGGATTCAGAATTGTAACTCAACACCTTTTACAGCAGCTGGAGAATTCAGTCCAAAACAATCAGATTACCCAAAATATATGTCGGTTAATGTGCAGAATCATCGTGCTATTCATGCCATGGATTTGCTTAAAAATGCCAAAGACATGACCATAGATAAAATGATCACACTAGCTTACGATCCCTATTTACCGGCTTTTGAAGATTTAATTCCGGGTTTAATCAAAGCTTACGATAATCATCCAAAAGGAAATAACAATATAAAAGAAGCTATTAATGTTTTGCGGAAATGGGATTATAAAACATCAGAAATTTCTATTGCCATGTCATTAGCACATTATTACGGAATGACTTATGCAAGATTTGGATACAAACCAAGAGATCTATCTTATATGAAAATGCTGCAATATTTTGGAAGTAAATCGCCAGAAAAAGAGCGTTTAGAAATTTTTACAAAATCTGTAAATAAATTAACTGCCGATTTTGGCACTTGGAAAATGCCATGGGGTGAGATTAACCGTTACCAACGTTTAAACGGTGATCTCCGCCAAGCTTTTAATGATACTTTGCCAAGTATTCCTGTAGGACAAGCCTCTGGTCGATGGGGTGCATTAGCGGCTTTTGGAGCCAATTATAACAATAACACCAAACACATTTATGGTACGCGTGGCAATAGTTTTGTGGCTGTGGTAGAATTTGGCGACAAAGTAAAGGCTAAGAGTTTGCTAGCTGGAGGAAATAGTGGCAATTCAAAATCACTTCATTTTGGAGATCAAGCTTTGCCTTATTCAAAAGGGCAATTTAAAGATGTTTACTTTTATAAAGACGCTATTTTAAAACATAAAGAATCGCAATATCATCCAGGAGAAATTAAAAAATAATATATATCCACCCGTTGTGCATTATAATTTAACAAAAAAAGTTGTTCAATTGTCTAAAAAAGACGTATATTTATTTGAATATCAAACATATAAATATAATGAACAACTTTCAAGCAAATTACAATAA
>JABMNH010000047.1 GCA_013205245.1 Flavobacteriales bacterium
ATTAAAGACAATGATTACGATTTGGTGCTTTGCGATATTAAAATGCCAAAAATGGATGGTGTTGAGGTTTTAGAAAAAGCGCAAAAAATAAAACCTGAAATCCCTTTTATTATGATTTCTGGTCACGGCGATTTAGACCAAGCTGTAGCCACAATGAAATTGGGCGCTTTCGATTACATTTCAAAACCACCAGATTTAAACCGTTTGTTAACAGCTATAAAAAATGCTTTAGAGAAAAAAGTATTGGTAATAGAAAATAAAATATTAAAGAAAAAGGTCAGCAAAGCTTATGAAATGATTGGCGAAAGTGACGCTATTGCCACTATAAAAACCATTATAGATAAAGTAGCACCAACCGATGCTAGGGTACTTATTACAGGAGCAAATGGAACTGGTAAAGAATTGGTGGCACATTGGTTACACGAAAAAAGTCATCGTTATAAAGCGCCATTAATAGAAGTCAATTGCGCAGCTATCCCTTCAGAATTGATAGAAAGCGAATTGTTTGGTCATGTTAAAGGATCGTTTACAGGCGCAAATGTTGACCGTGCTGGTAAGTTTGAATCGGCAAATGGTGGCACTATTTTTCTTGACGAAATAGGCGATATGAGCTTATCGGCGCAAGCCAAAGTTTTACGGGCTTTACAAGAAAATAAAATCAGCAGGGTAGGGAGCGATAAAGATATAAAAGTAAATGTACGCTTGGTTGCTGCCACCAATAAAGATTTAAAAACCGAAATAGAAAACGGTAAATTCAGAGAAGATTTATACCACAGAATTGGCGTTATATTAATTCATGTGCCTTCGTTGAATGAGCGTCGAGATGATATTCCTTTGTTGATTGCACATTTTTCAAAAAGCATAACATCAGAACAAGGCATTGCACAAAAAATGTTTTCAACTGCCGCCATTAATTTGTTAAAAGCCTATGATTGGACCGGCAATGTAAGAGAATTACGGAATGTTGTAGAAAGGCTGATTATTTTGGGTGGTTCAGAAATTTCTGAAAATGATGTTAAAATGTATGCCAGTAAATAAATTTAAACAATAAAAATAGACCATGAAAAACTTAATCTACATCCTTATTTTCTTAATGACTTCTGTCGGATTTTCTCAAGACTACAAACAAGATTCCACTCAAATAAAGCATTTTTATAACACGTCATTGCTCAATGGGAAAAGTTACGAATGGTTGACGCATTTAACTAAAAATATTGGTGGCCGTTTGTCTGGTTCTGCAAATGCACAAAAAGCTGTAGAATGGGGTCAAAAAGAACTCGAAAAGTTAGGCTTAAACAAAGTTTGGTTGCAACCTGTTATGGTACCACATTGGGAACGTGGCGAAAAAGAAGAAGCTTTTATTATTGCCAAGAAAGGCAGAATAAGTGTGGCTATTTGCGCTTTAGGCGGATCTGTAGCCACTAAAAAAGGCGGTGTAACAGCGCAAGTTATTGAAGTGCAAAGCGTAAAAGAAGTGGAGGCTTTAGGTGAGAAAGTCCGTGGAAAAATAGTTTTTTATAACCGTCCCATGCAAGCCGATTTAATAAAAACAGGTCATGCTTATGGAGGCGCTGTTGGACAACGTTATAATGGGGCGCGCGTAGCTGGAAAATATGGCGCTGTTGGTGCTATTGTGCGTTCAATGAATTTGCGTTTAGACGATTATCCACACACAGGTGTGATGAGTTATGGCGATACGCCCGATGCACAAAAAATACCTACAGCGGCTATAAGCACTTTGGCTGCTAATAAATTAAGTGAGCAATTAAAATTAAATCCCGATACACGTTTTTATTTTAAACAGCATTGCGAAACTTTACCCGATGCCCCATCTTTTAATGTGATTGGCGAATTGACAGGAAGCACTTTCCCAGATGAGTATATTGTGGTAGGTGGTCATTTAGATTCTTGGGATTTAGCCGAAGGCGCTCAAGATGATGGTGCCGGTATTGTACAATCTATGGAGGTTTTACGATTATTTAAAACAGAGGGTTACAGACCAAAACGCAGCATTAGAGTGGTTTTGTTTATGAATGAAGAAAATGGCTCAATGGGCGGAAAAGAATATGCCAAAGTAGCTTTAGAAAGAAAAGAGAATCATATTGTGGCTTTAGAATCTGATGCAGGCGGATTTACACCGCGCGGTTTTGGATTTACAAGTAACGATGCCAATTATGCGCAAATTCTAACATGGAAACCTTTATTCGAACCTTATTTAATTCATGTGTTCGCCAGAGGCGGTGGTGGTGCAGATATTGGTCCACTAAAAAATGACAACAATGTTCTTTTTGGTTTACAACCAGATTCGCAACGTTATTTCGATTACCATCATACAGCTATAGATAATTTAGAAGCTGTTAGTAAAAGAGAGTTAGAATTGGGTGCAGCAACCATGGCGTCTATGTTGTATTTGTTTGATAAATACGGAATAAAATAACTTATTTCTGTTTAAAAGATGTTGTAAGTAAGCAGAAAATTGACTTATAACTGAATAAAATTACTATGACTGAAATACCTTTAGAATATTGGAATAAACTCGCAAGTCAACTTATAACGATTAGTTCATTATTGAGTGGATTTTCTATAGCTGTAATAGCAAATTTATTGGTTAATGAATCTAATACTAAAATAACAAATAGTATTTTAAAAATGACGACAATTGCTTCTGGATGTTTTCTTGTTTCAGTGTTTGCAATGACAAAAATATTGATGATGACGACTGAAGGTCATCCGACTAAAATTGTAGACAGTGATCTGACTTTCCCCAAATTAATCGGAACTTTTACTTTTTTAATCGGAATAATATCCTTGTCGATTGTTATAGGATTATCAATGTTGTCGAAGTCTAAAGCTTCACCGTATAAATTAACCTTAATTCTCTCTTTTGTTCTTTCTGATTATTTCTCTAAATTTAGAGATTGTAAACTTAAGACGTATAAAATTTATGCTTAAATTTGAATTTATAGGAAGCTGACAAACAACCTAAATCATAAATGGACATAGTAAAACATAATAAATCAGCATGGGACAATTACGTTGACAAAAAAGATCGTTGGACAATTCCAGTTACAGAAGAGGAATTGGAAAACGTTAGAAACGGAAATTGGGGTATAGTTTTGACGCCTAAAAAATTTGTGCCTCAAAGCTGGTTTCCAACTTTAAGAGGTTTGAAAATATTAGGACTTGCATCTGGTGGTGGACAACAAGGTCCAATCCTTGCAGCTTTGGGAGCAGACGTTACCATTTTTGACAATTCTGAAAAACAGTTACAACAAGACAAAATTTTAAGTGATAAATTTCACCTTAACATAAAAATAGTTCAAGGAGATATGAAAGATCTTTCTGTGTTTGAGGACAATTCATTTGATTTAATATTTAACCCTTGTTCAATAGTCTTTGTTGATAATGTTTTATCCGTTTGGAAAGAATGTTATCGAGTTCTAAAACCAGGCGGAATTTTAATGACAGGCTTAATCAATCCTATTTCATTTCAATTGGATCAAGAAAGTTTAGAATTAATTTATAAGCAACCGTTTTCAGATCTACATTCATTGCCGATAGAAAAATTAGAAGAACTGAAAAAGGAAAATGAACCATTGGTATTTGGACATAGTTTGACAGATCAAATTGGAGGACAGCTAAACGTTGGTTTTACAATAACAGCAATGTTCGAAGATATTTGGGACGTAGAAAATAAAATGAATGATTTTTTTCCGTCATTTATAGCGACAAGAGCAGTTAAACAACAAGTATGATGGGCGAAAAAAGAAAAAATGGGGCTAACCCCGTATAAAATTTATGCATTTATTTAGAAATGATTTTAGAAATGGAATCTTATAGAACTTAACCCGTTGTGCATTTAAATAATGCTAATTTTTAAATTATTTATATTTCTATCAAAGATAAACTTATTGATGTATTGAATAACCGTTAACGAAGTTAATTTGGATAGTATTCTTGTTTTAAATC
>JABMNH010000048.1 GCA_013205245.1 Flavobacteriales bacterium
AAAGACGACGCTTGCGTTTACTGGCAGAAGTCACAAGAAATAGGTTTTGAGTACATCACAAAGTACTGTAACTAGATTGATTTAACAGGATTTAGCTGAGTTGTTCAGTTTGTATTTTAACTTCTACTGAAACGTAACCGTACCGTCTTAATCGCGAATTCTACAATATTCGTTATTTCGCAAAAACAGTTTTAGGGACTACATTCTTTGAGTCGTGTTAAAGCAGCTGAGAGTATGAGTGATTATAGTGCGCATTAAAGTGACGTTTTGGATCCGATTTTCGATCTCAAAATATTTAAATAAGCTGCTCAGAAAATATTTTTCATAAAAAATTGTCCATGTTTAAATTTTTTTTACAAAAAAAATTAATGTGTAATAAGTTAATTACTAAGGTCTTGCAATAAAAAATAAATTCAATTTCCTATTTTTTGTCAAATATTTACAATTAATCGATAAACATTCCAAAAAATATATTGTTTATTTGAAGACACAACTATAAAAAATTATCCAACTAAATCAACAAATTAAACAATGGAACATTTAAAAATTGCAAGCGACAATTACGTCGCATTTACGTTCTTTATCGGAACTATGGCTATGATGGCCGCATCAGTATTTTTCTTCTTAGAGTTAAACAACACCTCTAAGCAATGGAGAACATCTGTGTTAGTATCTGGGTTGATTACTTTTATTGCAGCAGTACATTACTACTACATGAGAAGTTACAATCTTGAGACTGGAGAATCTCCAACATTCTTCCGCTATGTCGATTGGATCTTAACCGTTCCATTGATGTGTGTAGAATTTTATTTAATCACCAAAAAAGCAGGTGCTAAAATAGCGTTGCTTTGGAAATTGATCTTCGCATCATTAGTGATGCTAGTAGCAGGTTATGTAGGTGAAGTTTTGGACAGAGACGGAAGTGTACTTTGGGGTGTTATCTCTGGTATCGGTTATTTCTACATTGTTTACCTAGTTTGGTTTGGAGAAGTATCAAAACTGGCTCAAACAGCAGGTGCACAAGTTGCCAAAGCTACAAAAGTGCTTGGTTGGTTTGTTCTTGTAGGATGGGCTATTTATCCATTAGGATACATACTTGGTACTCCAGGTGGACTATTTGGTATTCAGCTAGTGCAAGACACAGCTGCAGCGCATAATGCAATGGACATCGTTTACAACGTTGCAGATGCGATTAACAAAATCGGTTTCGGTTTAGTGATTTATGCACTCAGCAGATCAGATAAGTCAGCTGCTTAATTAACAAAAAAATAATTCCGAAAAAGGATGATAGTTTAGCGATTATCATCCTTTTTTTTGTATCAAATTTATTAAAAGATAAGTGAAACAGCCTGCTAACGCGAATTCTAATTCTGTATATAATTACCTATTTATAGGACTTGGTGCAGCCAATAGTTTGTTGATTTTAAATCTTTATAAAAATGGATTACTTGACGGTAAAACTATAGCGGTTATAGACCCAAGCTCTAAATTTACGGATGACCGAACCTTCTGTTTTTGGTCTACACGCGAAGAACTCGTTGCCTTAAATCTTGAAGAGTTGGTCAGCGCTTGTTGGGATAACATTGAAATAGCGGGCATCACCAAACAAAATATACAACCTTTAAAATATTATCACATTAAAGGTGTAGATCTATCCAACAAAACCAAAGAAGTGTTAAGCCTTAATGAGGTTATTTATTATCCTTATTCTATAGGTATTATTGAAAAGACAAAACCGGAATATTTTAATATTTCAGTCGGAGATTCCTTAATACACTGCGCTAAAGTTTATGATAGTAGACCGCCTTCCTACGTTAAATTACAAAAAAATCAAAGTCATATTTACCAGTCATTTTTTGGTTGGAAAATTAAAACTACTAGAAATATTTTTGATACCACTTCTATGGTCATGATGGATTTTAAAATTCCTCAAAGTGAATCTACCCAATTTATTTATATTCTGCCATTTGAAGAAGATAGGGCACTGGTAGAGCTCACTAGATTTGGTGAGAATAAGTTATCCAAGGAAGAATCACTAACCATTCTGTCAGATTACGTAGAGCAACTTGGGAGCGATTTTGATATTATTGAACATGAAGTTGGGATTATTCCCATGTCTTCGGGTAAAATAGAAGTCCCGGATTTAGGACTTGATTGGATCAATATGGGAACACGTGCAAACTTGTTAAAGTGTTCTACTGGTTATGCATTCCATGCGATGGCTGAAGATGCTATAGTGCAAACGGAAGCGATAAAAGCCAATCGAATATCAGTAAGGGTATCAAGGAAGGGCAGATTTTTGTTTTACGATAGATTGCTTTTGAAGTTATTGAGCAAAACATCGGAACAAGGAAAAAATATTTTTGAAACCCTTTTTAAGAATGTTCCAATGGTTAATGTTTTGAAGTTTATGAGAGAAAAGACAAATTTCTCAGAAGAGCTTTTAATTTTTTCAAAGTTACCCAAGAGAATTTTTATCGAAGCAGCCGTTAAGGATATCTTACAGGAAACCCTTCGTTTACCTATTATAACGCTACCTATTGCTTTTACACTTATCACAATCTTATTATCTTGGTATAACATAGAATTCATTTCTTGGGTTGTTTTAGCATTAGGATTTTTAACCATTGGATTAGCCCATGGAGCTCTGGACCATCTTACATCACAGAAAATACTTAACAGCAAACAACTGTTCTATTTTGTTATTGGTTACTTATCCAAAGCGGCACTTTTTGCTTTAGTGTGGTGGTCATCTTCAGATACAGGTTTATTTATTTTTATTCTCTTTTCTGCATGGCACTTCGGACAAGCAGATTTTAAAGAGTGGAATTTTAAAGAGGGTTGGCCTTCTTTCTTTTGGGGCGGAGTAGTGTTGATGATGATACTATTTTTTCATAGAGATGAGTTCATCTCTATTCTTCAGCAAATTCCAAATCTATCGTATTTAGACCTAAATAAAATGCCCGATACGCTATTTTTATGGTTACAAATAGTGACTATTTCTGGTGGTCTTTTTTTAGCTATGATTTATAAATCAAAATACATTTTACTTACGTTAATTTATCTCTTATTGGCAAGCATGTTACCATTATTAATGGCATTTGGAATTTACTTCGTAGGACAGCATAGCATAAGCGGCTGGAAACACCTTTCGGTAGGACTAAAAAAAGGATCATCTACCATGTGGGTAAACTCACTTCCTTTTACCTTGGGAGGCGCTTTTATTATTTTCTATTTCTTGTGGTTTGCGGCAGGAAATTACATTGGGATATTCTTTATCATTCTCTCATGTCTTAGTTTACCACATGTATTTAGTATGCACAATTTTTATAGATTATTCCAAAACAAGAAATAATATATTATCACTTTCATTTAATATTTTAAAGTGTAAAGCGAAACTTCGAAAGAGCCGAAGCTTGTATCTCAAAAGTGTAAGAGCATTATTGATAGCGCTAACACTAAATGCTAGTGCGTCCCTTTTAGC
>JABMNH010000049.1 GCA_013205245.1 Flavobacteriales bacterium
ACACTTCTAAAATTTTATTGTAATATGCTTGAAAGTTGTTCATTATATTTATATGTTTGATATTCAAATAAATATACGTCTTTTTTAGACAATTGAACAACTTTTTTTGTTAAATTATAATGCACAACGGGTCTTATAAGCTATTTTGTATTTCGTTTACCAACTTTAGTAGCTTTTCAAATTGCGCTTGTCTAGATAAAAAACTATTATCAAACAGTAAAGCGTCTTTGGCCTGTACAAGTGGCGAATCGGCTCTTGTAGTATCTACTTTATCACGATGCTCAATATTTTCTTTAACTTCTTTAAAAGTCACATTATCGCCTTTGGCACTTAGTTCATCAAAACGTCTTTGTGTACGAATTTCGCTAGAAGCTGTCATAAATATTTTAAGTTCTGCCTTAGGAAAAACGACTGTTCCAATATCGCGACCATCCATAACAATGCCTTTATTTTTACCCATTTCTTGTTGTTGCTCAACTAATTTCTCACGTACTTCAGACACTTCTGCAATCGTACTTACAAAACTAGAAACTTTAATTGAGCGTATTTCTGCTTCAACATTTATATTATTCAGATACATTTCGGCATAACCTAAATCGGGATTGAATTTAAAATTAAGACTGATTTTATCTAAACTACCAATAAGTAATTCTTTATTAAAATATGATGCTTTTATAAGTTTATTTTGCATCGCGTAAAGCGCAACTGCCCGATACATGGCGCCAGTATCTACATAAATATAACCTAATTTAGCTGCCAACTTCTTGGCTATTGTGCTTTTACCCGTAGATGAATAGCCATCAATAGCTATATTTATTTTCTTCATTTTTATATATTAAAACCCAGATCTACTAAGATCAAAAATCAAACTAAAAGTATTGGCATTGGTTGCTGGATGAAATTTAGAAAAAGCATAATTAAACTTTAACCAGCGCATTTTAATGCCAAATCCAGCTGTTAAACCACTAAATGTTCTTGATGAAGTTAAACGCAATTCGCGGGCACGCCTAACATTATATCCTAAACGGATATTAAAATCTGTCTCTGGAAAAAATTCGGCACCTATAATTAAATGTCTAAAAGCGTTACTTAAACCTTTTATAGAATTATTAGAAATACCTCCATCAAAACTTACCTGTGTGTCTGAAGGGTTTTCAGCAGAAACTTGCCATTTTTGTAAATTATCTAAAGTAAAATACCAACGTAAGGGCACTTGTGCCACTTGATAACTACCGCCTAATAAAACTTCAAATGGTAAAGGCTCTCGGGTGCTGTTAAAAGTATTTACTTGATAACCTATATTCCGCAGGACAATAGTTGCTTTATAAGGTTTATCATCATCCAAATAACTTAAACCAAAATCGAAAGCGAGTCCATTAGAAGTGAAATTATCAATCACAGAGCTTATCAATTTAAAATTAGCCCCAAAATAAAGATAAGTTCTTGGAATATTATAAGCATACCCAACAGACACAGCAATATCTCTCGCTTTAAAAGTACCAGTTTCGTTTCCTTGTTCATCTGCAGCGATAAGTTTTCCGTAATCCACATAGGTGATGCCACCTTGAATAACACCAAAACGTCTGCTTACAAATTGCGCATACGAAAGGGAACCATAATTTATATCGGCTAAAAAACGCTTGTAATTAACAGCAAACTGATTGTCCATTTTTTTACCAATCATTGCCGGATTCCATAAAGCCTGATTAACATCTTCTAAAACCAATGTTTTTCCGCCTAGCGCGGATTGGCGTGCAGATGTTGGCACAGATAAAAAATTAAACACCTGTTCTCCGCCAACTTGAGCCATTGAAGCAATTGTAAACAAAAGAAAAATTATAAAGCTATTACATTTCATAATGTGACTGCAAAATACGCTGAAAAATCTATAATAAAAACGTTTTATAAAATAAATATTATACTACGCCTATTAAAAAAAAGACAAAAATAATCCTCACGTTATACAATGTGAGGATTATCAAAAGAAGTGCGTTGACTATACCTGCCCGAACGCTCTTTTTCGGTACTGGCGGGCGCTTCCACCAAGACGGCAGTACTCCCGAAGCTTCG
>JABMNH010000050.1 GCA_013205245.1 Flavobacteriales bacterium
ATCTTTGAGAGTCGATTAATTGTTGATAATTCATCGGCAATCAGTTTTTTTTCAAATATCGGAAAGTTAACTTTCCGATATTTGTTAACTGTTGCACTTATTAATTGAACTTAGTATTGATCTTTTAAATACACTTTTTGCACCAGTCGCTCTAGAACTAAAAGTGTTAATTTATTAACCAATTTAGCGAAGTCTGTTTCATCAATATTAGCAACCTTATTTTCTGACACATCTAGCGTATACATAAATTGATTAAAGGTTTGATAGTTGTTTTTTACCAAATTATCTATGACATCAAAAAGTTGTTTAAAAAAATTTTCTGGCCTGCATTCGAAATCAATTTTTTTATCAATTCCCGAGAGCAAAAAATCTTTATTTAATTGCACAATTAAATCTTGATAAAGTTTTGGCGTCAGGCTTTTGTTCGCTATTTCAATTTTTGGATGTATCACTTCATTAAATGGTTCTGCTCATTAAATCTTCAGAAAATTTCTTTAAAATTTCTTTTTTATTATCTGATACAAAAAGATTTTGAACATATTTTAAAGCTTCGTGCGTATATCTTTCAATATCGTTTTGTAGCACTTTAGGGATCTCGTATTTATTAAAAAGTGCCGTTACCTCATCTATTTTTGTGTCTGAATTTTGATTTTTACCATACAGATTTAACAGCCTTTTTTTATCTTCATCATTTGCCAATTCAAGACATTTAATAAATAAAAATGTTTTTTTATTTTTGATGATATCCCCTGCTTTTTGTTTGCCAAAATCAGCGTCAGCAAAAACATCTAAATAATCGTCTTGAAGCTGAAAAGCAACGCCTAAATTAAGACCAAAATTGTAAATGTTATCGGCATCACTTTCATCCGCTTTAGCGATAATTGCCCCCATTTTTATAGCTGCTGCAATTAAAACCGATGTTTTGTAGCTTATCATTTTAAGATATTGATTTAAAGAAACCTCATTTTGTGTCTCAAAATCCATATCGTATTGTTGTCCTTCGCAAACTTCTAAAGCTGTTTGATTGAACAACTGTAAAAGCGGTTTATAGGTATCCGCATTATAGCTATCAAACATTTTATAAGCAAGAATCATAAGGGCATCGCCAGATAAAATAGCTGTGTTTTCATTCCATTTTTTATGAACGGTTTTTTCGCCTCTTCGTAAAGGGGCGCTGTCCATAATATCATCGTGAATTAAGGTAAAGTTGTGAAACATTTCTATAGCTAAGGCAGCATCTAGAGCTTGGGTAGATTTACCGCCAAACAAATCGCAACTCATTAAGACAAGTATGGGTCTTAACCGTTTTCCGCCTAAATTTAAAATATAATCTATAGGATCGTATAAATTATTTGGCTGTTTCTTTTCTGTCTTTTGCGATAAATGTTGCAAAAACAGTTGCTTATAATGATCTAAAGTCACAGTAATATATTTTTATGTAAAAGTATTGTATTTTTTAAAACTTACTTAAAATTTAAGATATCAATATCTGTAACATTCCAAAACTTAAAGCTACTAATATTGGCTCTTCCATCTTCAAATGTTAAATTTATGTAAACTTAGGAAACTTTTTTGGTTTTTAAAGTTTCCTTTTATATATCTTTGCACCCATTATGAGAACAAAAATTATAGAAAAATCGACATCAATGTTTTTAACCTTAGGGTTTAAAAGCGTCACAATGGATGATATTGCTGAAAAAATGGGCATCTCAAAAAAAACTATTTACACGCATTTCTCTAACAAAGAGGATTTAATAGAAGCTTCATCTTTTTTTATTTTTGAACAGATAAATAAAAGTATCACAAAAATTGAAGAGAAAAAGCTCAATCCAATTGAAGAGACTTTTAAAATTAAAGAAGTTGTCTCACATTTTTTAAAAGGGGAAAAAACATCGCCAGAGTTTCAATTAAAAAAATACTATCCTAAAATTTATGCAATGCTTGATCTTAAAAAAAGAGAGATCATCAACACTTGCTTTAAAGACAGTTTAGAGCGCGGTGTTATTGAAGGTTGCTTTAGAAAAGATATTAATATTGATATGGTTTCTAAATTTTACTATTTGTGCATTACTGGGATAAAAAACAACGAGTTATTTGTTAGCGAAGATATAAATAATGTGATGGAGGAATATTTAGAGTATCATATAAGAGCTATCGCAACAGGACAAGGATTACAAACACTTAACAAAATACTATCAAAATGAAAAAAATATTACTCGTAATATTCTCATTCACTTTTATTTTACAAGGATTTTCTCAAGAAAAGACCTTGCAATTCAGTCTTGACGAAGCTATTAACTACGCCTTAAAACATAGCTATGCAATAAGAAATGCCAAACTTGATATAGATGCAGCTAAAAAGAAAAAATGGGAAACAACAACCATTGGATTGCCTCAGGTAGATGCAAAAGTTGATTATCAAAATTTTTTAAAACAAGTAGTGACACTTTTACCTGCCGAAATTATTGGTGGCACGCCTGGTGAATTTACCGAAATCACTTTTGGTACCAAGCAAAATTTAAACGCTACAGTAACAATGAAACAATTGTTGTTTGACGGCTCTTATTTAATTGGTTTACAGTCGGCAAAAACCTATTTACAAATATCGAAACTCGCTAAAGAAAAAACAGAACTCGCCATAAAAGAAGCTGTTATTAATGCTTATGGCAATGTGCTTTTAGCAGATGAAAGTGTTAAAATACTTGAAAATAATAAAATACTTCTTGCTAAAAACTTAAAAGAAACCCAAGCTATTGTTAAAAATGGACTTGCAGAAGAGCAAGATGCAGAACAATTACAAATAACATTATCTACAATTAAAAATCAGCTTAACAAAACCAAACGTCTTAGAGATATTTCATATAAAATGTTAAACATTACTTTGGGAATTGAACTAGACACCAAAATAACACTAACAAATAGCTTAGAAAATTTAGCCATAAAAAGCACCGATCTTAAATTGATAAATCAAAATTTAAATCTTAAAAGTCATATCGACTTTAAAATTGCAGATAACACAAAAAAGTCTAACGAACTTTTAATGAAATACGAAATGAGTCAGGCTTTACCTAGTTTAAGTGCTTTTGTAAACTACTCTAAATTTGCCAACGCCGACGACTTTACATTTTTTAATAAAGACCAAAAATGGTTTGATTCTTCTTTATTTGGCATAAGCTTAAACGTGCCTGTATTTAGTAGTTTTAAACGCAATTCAAAAACACAACAAGCCCGAATAGCTTTAGAACAATCTGAAATTGATTTACAACAAACTTCTCAAAAATTAAAACTACAAGTAGCAAGTGCTAAAAGCGATTATCAGTTTTCACTGGATCAATATGTTACATCAAAAGAGAATTTACGATTATCAGAAAGTATAGAACATAAAGAAAATATTAAATTTTTTGAAGGTGTGGGTTCTAGTTTTCAATTAACCACAGCTCAAAATCAATTATATCAAAAACAGCAAGAATACTTACAATCTATACTTGCCATAATAAATGCAAAAATTAAATTAGAAAACGCTCTAAATATAAAATAGAAATGAAAAAATTAACCTTACTTTTTGTTGTTGCCATACTAATAGCCTCTTGTGGAGAAGACACAACCAACACTTCGTTAAAAGAGTTGAATAAGCAAAAATCTACTTTAATAAGCGAGATTGATAGCTTACATAAAGAACTAAATAAAGTTGAAAAAGAAATAGCCAAACAAGACACTATAAAAAATATTCAAATAGTTACCACCTTACCCGCTAAAAAAGGTGTTTTCAAACATTATGTTGCCATACAAGGTGTGGTAAAGGCCGATAAAAATATAGAGATCCGGCCAGAATTGGGCGGTACAGTAAAGGCCATTTATATAAAAGAAGGCCAAAGTGTTACTGCTGGGCAGACGCTCATTCAATTAGATGACGCTACTTTAAAAAACAATATTACCGAACTAAACACACAATTAAGTTTAGCCAAAACTACTTTTGACAGACAAGAGCGCTTATGGAAACAAAAAATAGGCTCAGAAATTCAATACCTACAAGCTAAAACTCAAAAAGAAGGTTTAGAAAACAGTTTGGCCACCTTAAAAACACAAGCGTTAAAAATGAAAATTATAGCGCCATTTAGTGGTGTTGTTGATGAGGTTTTTCCTAAAAATGGCGAACTTACAAATCCGCAAATTGCTGTTTTGCGTTTAATCAATTTAGAGAATGTTTATATAGAAGCAGACGTAACCGAAACCTACTTACCTGTTATAAAATTAGGTACAGAAGTCCTTATAAATATCTCTTCGGTAAATAAAAAAATTAACGCTACCATTGCGCAAACAGGAAATTATATTAATCCTAACAACCGAAGTTTCAAAGCTAGAATCAACATCGTAAATAAAGATCTAAGTATTAAACCTAACTTATTAGCCGATTTAAAAATTCTAGATTTTAAAGCATTAGGCATAATTATCCCATCAAATTTAGTGAGACAAGATCAAAATGGAAATGATTATGTTTTTATGATCAAAAAAGAGAACAACGAAAATATGATTGTTAAAAAAGTAATTACCGTAGCTAAAGAATACAATCATGAAGTTTATGTATCCATCGGTTTAACCGAAAATGATACGCTGGTAAACTTAGGAGCCCGACTTGTAAAAGCTGGAGACATTGTTAAAATAAGTGCAAATTAAATCTGCACACTAATTTAGAATATCACTAAAATGAATAAAGTTTTAAAAGAGTTTAAACTATCTACTTGGTCTATTAACAATAAAATGACCGTGCTTGTGCTTATTGTGATGATTTTCTTGGCCGGTATTTTTTCTTACCAAAGCATGCCAAGAGAAGCTTTTCCAGAAATAGTTGTGCCTCAAATATTTGTTTCAACACCTTACCCTGGTAACTCGGCAATTGATATAGAAAAACTCATTACACGTCCTTTAGAAAAAGAAATTAATGGCATTTCTGGCGTCGATGAAATTATATCTACTTCTATTGAAGGCTTTTCTTCTATACAAGTAAAATTCGATTTTAGCATTACGCCTACCGAAGCTTTACGGAAAGTTAAAGACAAGGTAGATGCTGCCATGTCTGATAAAGATTTTCCTAAAGATTTACCTGCAGACCCTACGGTTCAGGAGATGAATTTTGCCGAACTGATGCCAATTATGAACATCAATTTATCGGGCGATTTCTCTATGGATCAACTTAAAGAATATGGCGAATATTTAGAAGATGAAATTGAAAAAGTGCCAGAAATTTCTAAAGTAGATATCCGCGGTATTCAAGATAAAGAAATAGAAATTAGCGTTGATTTATACAAAATGGAAGTTTCTAAAATCAACTTTGACGATATTGCAATGGCTATTCAGAACGAAAACATGACTGTTTCTAGTGGCGATTTATTAGAAAAAGGTTTGCGTAGAAATGTACGTGTTATAGGCGAATTTAAATCTGCCGACGAAATTGCAGATATTATTGTAAAAAGAGAAAAAGGTAATATTGTGTATTTGCGTGATATTGCAAAAGTTAGTTTTAAAGAACAAGAAAAAGAAAGCTATGCCAGAGAATTTTTACAACCTGTTGTTATGCTTGATGTTACCAAGCGCGGTGGCGAAAATTTAATTAATGCCTCTACACAAATTGACGTTATTCTTGCCAAAGCAAAAGCGGATTATTTCCCATCAAATTTATACATTTCTAAAACAAATGATATGACTAACGACACCAAAACCATGGTGGCCGATTTAGAAAATAGCATTATTTTAGGAATAATTCTGGTGGTTTTAGTACTCCTTTTTTTCCTTGGCATTAGAAATGCCCTTTTTGTAGGCATCGCCATTCCACTATCCATGTTTATGTCGTTTATAATACTAAGTTCGTTCGGTGTTACTTTAAACATGATGGTCTTATTCTCTTTAGTAATTGCTTTAGGGATGCTTGTAGATAACGGTATTGTAGTAGTTGAAAACGTTTATCGTTTATTAGACGAAGGCTATTCAAAAATAGACGCAGCAAAATTTGGCGTTGGCGAAGTTGCCATGCCAATTATTGCCTCTACAGCAACCACATTAGCAGCCTTTTTACCTTTGGCTTTTTGGCCAGGAATTATGGGTGAATTTATGCGCTATCTACCCATTACGTTAATTATTGTTTTGAGTTCCTCTTTATTTGTTGCTTTGGTAATAAACCCAATGTTAACATCGGTTTATATGAAAATAAAAGAAGACGAAGTTAATTTTAAAAGACTCTTATTATTTAGCACTATTTCTTTTGCTTTAGGTGTTGTATTAATAATAACAGGTCTTACTTTAGACATGAAAGGTTTAAACACGTTAGGTTTATTACTCGTTTTAGTTGGATTGCTTAGGGTTATAAACACTAAAATACTTGCACCTGCTACAGATTGGTTTCAAAATAAATATTTGCCAAGACAAGAGGTGTTTTATGAAAAATTATTACGTTTTTCATTAAAAGGCAAAAGATCTCTATTGTTTTTTGCAGGCACTTTTTTGTTATTGATTTTCTCCATTATTCTATTTACTATTTTCCCACCTAAAGTACTTTTCTTCCCAGAAACGCCTCCAAAACAAGTGTATGTTTATGTTGAATACCCTATTGGAACAGATATAAGTGTTACTAATGAATTGTCTCTAAAGATTGAAGAAAAAATTCAAAATCATTTAAAAAAATACGAAGTAAACGGTAAAAACTTTCTAATAACTTCCATTATCGGACAAGTTGGCGAAGGTACAAGCGACCCAAATCGTGGGCAACAAGGTGGTCCAACACCAAACAAATCGCGAATAACTGTTGATTTTGTTAAATTTATTGAACGTAATGGGGTTAATACAAATGATGTTCTAATTGAAATTAGAGAGTTGGTTAAAGATTTTCCGGGTGTAAATATTACTGTTGATAGACCCCAAGATGGTCCTCCTGTTGGCGCACCTATAAATATAGAAGTAACTGGCGATGATTACAACCAATTATTAACTACTGCAGAAGATATCAAGCAATTTATTAATAAATCAAATATTTTAGGAATTGAAGACCTAAAATTAGATGTAGAACAAGGCAAACCAGAGTTGCCAATAATAATAGACCGCCAAAAAGCAAGACGCTTAAATATTTCTACTGGTCAAATAGCCGATGCTTTACGAACATCCCTATTTGGTAAAGAAGTTTCTACATTTAAAGATGGTGAAGACGATTATCCTATAAACATCCGTTTAATGGATAAATATCGGTACAACAAAGAACTTTTAATTAATCAAAAAGTGACTTTTAGAAATCAAAGTAGTGGCAAAATTATACAGGTACCTATTTCATCTGTTGCGCATGCCGAGAAATCATCCACATTTAGTGCCGTTAAACGGAAAGATTTAAACCGCGTGATTACATTATTTTCTAATGTTCTTGAAAATTATAATGCCAACGATGTTAATGCTAAAATTAGAACAGCATTAAATGATTATAAATTACCAAACAATGTATCTATTTCATTTACAGGAGAACAAGAGAAACAAGCGGAAGAGATGGCTTTCTTAAGTAAAGCTTTATTAATAGCTGTCTTTTTAATCTTCTTAATTCTTGTAGGGCAATTTAATTCAACATCAACACCTATAATAATATCGCTTTCTGTTTTGCTAAGTTTAATTGGCGTGTTGCTAGGTTTAATTATTTTTAGAATGGAATTTGTCATCATTATGACTATGATTGGTATTATTTCGTTAGCCGGAATTGTAGTAAATAACGCCATTGTTCTTATTGATTACACCAATTTAATAATTGAACGTAAGCGTAATGAACTAGGTATAGGAAATAAAGTATTAACCAAAGAATTGCTCTTTGAAAGTATTGTTGAAGGTGGTAAAACGCGTTTAAGACCCGTATTGTTAACAGCTATAACAACTGTTTTAGGCTTGTTGCCATTAGCCATTGGGATAAACGTAAATTTTAAAACGATGTTTACAGAATTTGATCCACAATTTTATATTGGTGGCGAAAATGTTGCCTTTTGGGGGCCAATGTCTTGGACAATTATATTTGGTCTAACCTTCGCTACTTTTTTAACATTGTTTGTGGTGCCAACAATGTACTATATTTTAAACTCTGTAAAAATTTATGCCCGTCAAAGAAGAACTTAAAAAGAATTAGTCTTATAAAAAACATTGATTATGTTAACGCTGATTCCCGATGCTGATTTAAAAATCAACATCGGGAATCTATTTTACAAGTATTTCTAGATCTATTATTGAATGGTAATTAAAACCAAAAACCAAAGTTTAAATACCAATAATTATTTTTTGTGTCTGGAGACCAAGCATAAACAAATTCTATAGGTCCTAAAAAAGAATTGACACCATAACTTACGGCATAGCCAGATTTCGTATCCTTAAATAAATCTAGGTTATTAAAAAGATCATCATCTACACGTGCGTAATTTGCTATAAACGACAAGTAATTTTCTTTAAAAAACTCTTTTCTAATAATAAAAGTAGATTTTAAGAAGCTATTTTCGTTTAGATCGGCTACATCATAACCATAAAAAGGTCTAAAAGTATTGATGAGATTTTGAGCTTCGCCACCTAAGTGAAAATCTAAAACAAAATCTTGATTATTCCCTATGGTTGCTCCTGCTTCGGTTATGAATTGAAAAGTATATTTTTTATAAAAAGTTTTAGCAAAACTTAAAGAACCATCTAATTGTGTAAAAGTAGAAAACGGATTTGCAGAAGATGCCAAATAAGCCCGATAAGTTGCCGAAAAACCAACCCCTTTTTTAGGGTAATATTTGGCATCATAAGTATCTAGTTTTAAATAAAAGTAGGCATTATAATAACTTTCATTTTCATAAAAAACCTTTGTCGTCACACCATCTATAGTAGGTTTATTAAAAGCCTTTATATACTTATGTTCTAATCCTAGACCCGTTACAAATTTTTGTTTAAATGTGGTTTGTGCATAAAATTGCGTTGTGAAATCATTATAATCTAAGGGTATTTTTTCTGAATTTGTCACAATATTATCATCTTGAAAAGAGCCTCCCAAAACAGTTATGTCGTCTTGAATATTTACGTAACGTGTTCTAAAACCAAAATTCCAATGGAATCCATTATCAACATAATAATTTACTAAGTATCTCACATTATCTCCCAATACCAAATCCGAAGAAAAAACATCATTTTTTAAAAATATGCCTTTTGTTTTGTAATTAAGTATGACACCTGTTTTGTACAAGTTATCGTAATGTCCTCCGATAGAAAAAGTAGAATTTATAGCATTTTCTTCAATATCAATAACTATTTTATTCCCATCTTCTTCTGGTAAGAATTTATAATTTATTGTTTTAAAATTATCGGTAGCTGAGAGTCTTTCTACACCTTTCTTAAAACTGTTAAAGGTTAAAGAGTCGCCAACTTGAATATCTAATTTTCGGGTTAAATACTTTTTACTGTATTCTTTAAGTCCGTTTATTTCGATTGCTTTTATTCTTGTTTTTCGGTTTTTAGGATAAATAGTAACCCCCTTAATCAACCTTAATTTATCCGATTGTTGTTTGGCTATTGATTTTAAATAGGGCATTTCTTTTCGCGCTTCATCTTCGCCAGACTGAATAATTTCTGCCGCCTTATCAAAAGAAACCACACTAAAGCCTTTTATTTTTGGATGAATGTAAATATCAGCCAGTTTATTCTTCGCAGCATTTTCTGAATACAAATTAAAATTAACGATTTGCATTATTATTGTTGTGGCAGAATTTAACTGATCTCTTGTCTTTAGTTTATCTTGTACATCTACGCCAATAATAACATCGGCACCCATATTGATAACTTCTTGAACAGGAAAATTATTGGCGATACCTCCATCCGATAAATATTTACCATCAATTACAACAGGTTCTAAAAGTGTGGGTAGTGAGCCACTTGCCCTAATAGCTTCTGGCAAATAGCCATGGTCTAAAATGACTGGTTTGCCCGTTTCTAAATCGGTAGCAATACACAAAAACGGAATGGGTAAATTATTGAAATCTTGAATATCGTGAACGTGCTCTGTTAAACGCGAAAATAAATTAAACACATTTTGGCCCTTAGATATAGCGTTAGGCAGTCCTATACTTTTATTCTTAATGGGAAGTGTTATGACATACTTTTCATCAATTTCCTTTTGATAAAACGATTTTGATGCGCGGGGTAATTTATCTTGTAAAATAGTGGTGAAGTCTGTATTTCTTATAATAGAATCTAGCTGATGTGCATTATAACCCGAAGCATACAATGCGCCAATTATTGCACCCATACTTGTGCCTCCTACATAATCTATTCGCACACCTGCTTCTTCTAAAATTTTTATTACGCCAATATGGGCAAAACCCTTTGCGCCACCACCACTTAAAACCAATCCGACTTTTAAATCGGTTTTAGGAAGTGTCTTTTGAGCAAATCCGGTAAAAAATGTGCTGATAAATAATAAGACTAAAAGTTTTTTCATAAGGCTAACAATGTCAATGCTAAAGTTAGTTGTTTTTTTTATAAAAATCATACACTTTACGCCCTAAAACTTTTCCAATAACAGAAATAAGCTTATCTAAATCAGCCTCTCTAATGCGTTTAACCGATTTAAAATGTTTTAACAACACGTCTGAAGTTTTGCTGCCAACGCCAGGTATTTGAGTTAAGCCGCCACTTAATGCTTGTTTGCTTCGCTTATTGCGATGGTGCGTTATGCCAAACCGATGTGCTTCGTCTCTCAATTGCTGAATAATCTTCAAGGTTTCAGACCTTTTATCTAAATACAATGGCACGCTATCTTCTGGATAATACAATTCTTCTAAGCGTTTTGCGATGCCAATAATGGCTATTTTACCTCTTAATCCTAAAAGGTCTAAACTTTTTACAGCCGATGATAATTGACCTTTACCACCATCAATAATAATGAGTTGTGGAAGCGGCTCATCTTCTGCAAGCATCCGTTTATAACGTCTAAAAACCACTTCTTCCATTGAGGCATAATCATCTGGACCTTCAACCGTTTTAATGTTAAAATGACGGTACTCTTTTTTACTCGGTTTGGCATTTTTAAAAACCACACAAGCTGCCACAGGGTTTGTACCTTGAATGTTCGAATTGTCAAAACACTCAATATGTACGGGCTCTACCGTTAGTCGTAAATCTTTTTTCATCTGCCCCAAAATGCGTTTTACATGTCGTTCTGGGTCAACAATTTTTATTTGCTTAAAACGCTCTTGTCTATAATATCTGGCATTGCGCATAGATAAATCTACAATGCGTTTTTTATCGCCTTGAAGCGGTATGGTTACTTTAATATTCTCGCCCACATTTACTTTTATTGAGCTGTAAATTTCGGTTGATTGGCTCTCAAAACGTTGCCTAATCTCAACAATACTTAATGTAAGTATTTCTTTATCAGTTTCGTTTAATTTCTTTTTAATTTCGGTTGTATGCGATTGGATAATGGCGCCATTGCTGATTTTAAAAAAGTTGACATAAGCAAATTCATCATCCGACAGGATAGAAAAAACATCAACATTATTTATTGACGGATTTACAACCGTAGATTTAACCTGATAATTGGCCAGCAAATCTATTTTTTCTTTTATTTTTTGGGCTTCTTCAAATTGTAAATCGGCAGCGAATTGGTGCATCAGCACTTCAAAATTCTTTAGAGAATCTTTAAAATGGCCTTTTACAATGTTTCTTATGGCGTTGATATCATTGTTATAATCAGCTTCAGACTGCAATCCTTCGCATGGCCCTTTACAATTGCCTATATGATAATCTAAACACAGGCTGTATTTTTTGTTGGCAATATTTGTTGGATTCAAATCGAAATTGCAGGTACGCAACATAAACAGCTCGTTAATTAAATCCAGTAAAACTTTAACTGTTTTAACCGATGTGTAAGGGCCAAAATATTCTGAGCCATCTTTAATAACACGTCTGGTTAAAAACACACGCGGAAAAGGTTCTTTTTTTAGACACAACCACGGATAGGTTTTGTCATCCTTAAGCATGATGTTATACTTGGGTTGGTACTTTTTTATCAGATTATTTTCTAAAATTAAAGCATCCGTTTCGGTTTCTACAACAATGTGTTTAATGCTGGCAATCTTTTTAACTAAAATGCGTGTTTTGGCATTGTCGTGCGTTTTAGTAAAATAAGACAATACCCGTTTCTGTAAATTTTTAGCTTTGCCTATATATAAAAGTTTGTCGGCTGCATCAAAATATTGATAAATACCTGGCGAGGTAGGTAAAACTTTAAGCTGTAATTTTAAGGGAGTATCAGACACAAAACAAAGATACTTAATTAGTGTTTATGCCCTAAATATAGTTTTGAAGTTTCTTTTTAACTTGACATAAATTATACCAAAACAGAATTGTACTTTTGCAAAAATTACAGCCCATGAAGTATTGGAAAAAATACAGCACAGAAACCATCAATAAAAAAATTGACAACGCCCTTAAACATGTTATTGATTTCGAAAATAATAAGTGGCTTGGTTTTCCTGTCTCAAAACTAGATCCCAATGTGTTTTTTAACAATATTGCCTTTTTGGGCGATGCGCCTTTGTTGCGCTCGTATATTGCCAATCCTAACAATATTGGATGTCACACTTATGGCACATCAGAAGCGGCTTTTAAAGGTGCTCAAGATTTAGAAAAAGAGGTTATTAATGTGCTTGCCGCCGATATTTTTAAAGCGGAACCCAACACTTTTGATGGTTATATTGCCACTGGTGGTACCGAAGCTAATATTCAAGCGTTATGGATTTATAGGAATTTATTTATGACCGAATATCAGGCTAAAGCCGATGAAATTGTCATACTTTCTTCAGAAGACACGCATTATTCCATCCCAAAAGGATCAAATTTATTACAAATTGATGCCGTTAAAATTCCAGTTGATTTTGATAACAGGATCATTATTTCATCCGAATTAGAAAACATTATCATCCAACAAAAAAGTCAAGGGAAAAAGTATTTTATTGTGGTTTCTAATATGGCAACTACTATGTTTGGGTCAGTTGATGACCCAGATGTTTATGCCAATTTACTTAACAAACATAAATGTCCTTTTAAAATCCATATTGATGGCGCTTTTGGCGGATTTATTTATCCATTTAGCAATGCAGAATCAACCGTTAGTTTTGCAAACCCAAATGTAAGTTCTATCACTATTGATGCCCATAAAATGTTACAAGCACCTTACGGAACGGGCGTGTTTTTATGTCGAAAAGGTTTAATAAAACACACCTTAACCAAAGAAGCTAAATATGTTGAAGGACTAGATTTGACTTTGGTTGGGAGTCGTTCTGGCGCCAATGCTATTGCTGTTTGGTTGATTTTATTTAAGTATGGTCCCAATGGTTGGTTTGAAAAAATAAATACTTTATTATTGCGCACAAATTGGCTGTGTAAGCAATTAGATACCAAAGGCATTCAATATTTTAGAGATCCTTTTATGAATATTGTAACGATAAAATCGGCATATGTCCCTGATGATATCGCTCATAAATACGGTCTTGTTTCTGCCACGCATGACGAGACCAACCAATGGCAAAAAATAGTAGTGATGGATCACGTAGAAATAGACGATCTAGAGCCTTTTGTTAAAGAATTGGAAGATTTTAAAAATTAATGCTAGGCTTCTAAAACTTCTTCATCCGCTTTAGCGAAGGCCTTTTTACCAAAAAAAATAAGTATGGTAACGCCTATGGTAATTGAAGAATCTGCAACATTAAAAACAGGATCGAAAAAGGTAAAATGTTGTCCACCAAAATAAGGAATCCAACTAGGTAAATCGGTATTTATTAACGGGAAATACAACATATCAACCACCTTCCCGTGAAAGAAAGAACTGTACCCTTCTTCTGGCATAAACTGAGCCACACCATGATAACTATTCCCAAAAAAAGCGCCATAAAAAACAGAATCGATAATATTGCCTAAAGCGCCAGCAAAAATTAAAGAAATAGCGGTGACTAGTTTCCAGGAAGCTTTGTCTCTAATAACTGTAAACAGCCAATAACCAATACCGCAAATGGCAATTAATCTAAAAATTGTTAAAAATAATTTGCCGGTTTTACCTCCAAATTCGGCACCCCAAGCCATGCCATTATTTTCTAAAAAATGGATTCTAAACCAATCGAAAACAACAACTTCTTGACCTAGAAAAAAATGGGTTTTAATATATATTTTACTGATTTGATCTATCAATAATACAATGCTGATAATTAGTACGGCTCTTTTCATTTTTTTATTTGTTTCGCAAAAATATAAATATTATTAGTCTTTTACGGCATCTAAATAAATATTTGCCTTTATGGCTTTTATGGTAAGCATTTGCGACTTGCTTTTATAAACACCTCTTATCATTTTAGGATTCTGTAGTTTGGTTTTTAAAGGCAAGGTACTTATTACTTCACCCAAATTAGTTTTAATATTTAATGCTGCTTTTTGAATTTTAGACCTCACAACACCGTCAATTATAAATAAAGAAACGTCACCTATAATGTTATTTAACAACACTTCTCCTGTATCTACTTCGGCATTTAAATTACCTTCAAAATTGTTTATGAATAAATTTCCTTTTCCTATTTTAAGACTAACATTGCTATGGTTAGGTACTGTAATAACGTATAAAAGAAGTGCTGGTTGTTCAACACAAAACTTATTAAATTGATCTTGTGAAGTAAACTTTTCTAGAGCTCTTATCACAAAACCATTTTTTTCGTGACTAAAATTAATAGAACTTAATTGTTCTTCTTGTGCCTCTTTTAATTTCACACTAACAATATTATCAGGAGTACTCTCTAATAATAAATTATCAATATCATTAAGATAAATTTCAATATTCTTTGATGATGTTTCTACCGATTTTTCTATATAATGTTGCCCAACAGCTTGCTGTATAAAACAAACACAAATAAATATATAGCCAATATTTTTCAATTATAAGAATATTAAATTTGTCTTAGCAATAAAAAGACGGTAAGTCTAATTAAAAAAAAGCTTTCTAAATAGAAAGCTTTTTTTTGTTTTAAGGTTGTCTGTTTTTAGCTTCCATACTCAGCGTAGCATGTGGCACCAATTTCAAACGCTCTTTATTAATAAGTTTTCCGGTAACGCGACATACACCATAGGTTTTATTTTCTATGCGGTGTAAAGCGTTAGTTAAATCGCGGATAAATTTTTCTTGACGGATGGCTAACTGCACATTCGCTTCTTTCGACATGGTTTCAGAACCTTCTTCAAAAGCTTTAAAAGTAGGCGATGTATCGTCAGTACCATTATTGCTATTATTCATATAGGCGCTTTTTAACAATGCTAAATCACCTTTTGCTGATGCCAATTTATCTAATATAATTTGTTTGAATTCTGCCAAATCTTTATCTGAAAATCTTACTGTATTTGCTTCCATAATTTTAAGCTTTTTGTATTACTAATTTTGTGTTTATATTATCGAATACTATATCTAAACCTTCATTTACAGCGTCTAAACAAAATAAATTGTTAGCCAAAGTTTCTGTTTTAATATACGTTTCATTATTTATTAATGCCAATTCTATAAGGCCATCTTTTTGAAAATAAATATCAATTTTATCGGTTACATCAAAGCCAGATTCTTTTCTAAGATTCTGAATACGGTTTACCAATTCTCTTGCAACGCCTTCATTTTTTAGCTCCTCTGTTATTTTAACATCAAGCGCAACTGTTAAATTATTTTGATTGGCAACCAGCCAACCTTCTATATCTTGCGATGAAATTTCAACCTCATCAGCAGTTAAAATTACTAAATTATCATCAATAGTAAGCTTTATTTCACCTTCCTTTTCAAGCCTTGTGATGTCTTCTTGCGTAAACTTTTGAATTTCAGCAGCTACATGCCGCATATTGCCACCAAATTTAGGGCCTAAAAGCTTGAAATTAGGCTTAATTTTCTTAACCAAAATACCCGAAGCATCATCTAAAAGTTCTATTTCTTTGACATTTACTTCAGATAAAATTAAATCGGCAACGGCTTTAATATCCTGTCTGTCTTGATTGTCCAAAACCGGAATCATAATGCGCTGTAAAGGTTGTCTTACTTTTATCATTTCTTTCTTTCTTAACGATAAAACCATAGACGAAATTGTTTGTGCTTTTTGCATTTTTCGTTCCAAATCTTCATCTACCATTTCGGGGTTATAAATTGGGAAATCGGATAAATGGACAGATTCTGATGCATCAGTAGATAACGGTGCCATTAAATCTCTATATAATTGGTCTGAGAAAAATGGCGCTATGGGCGATGCTAATTTTGCAACAGTTAGTAAACAGGTATGTAAAGTTTGGTAGGCCGAAATTTTATCTTGTTCATAATCGCCCTTCCAAAACCTACGTCGGCTTAATCTAACATACCAATTACTCAGATTTTCATTGACAAAATATTGGATGGCTCTGGCCACTTTTGTCGGTTCGTAATCATCATAAAAAGAAGCAACATTTTTTATCAAAGTATGTAATTCAGATAAAACCCAGCGGTCAATTTCTGATCTGTCTGACAAGGCGACTTCCGCTTCAGCGTAACTAAATTCATCAAGATTGGCATATAAGGTAAAGAATGAATAGGTGTTATATAAGGTGCCAAAAAACTTGCGGCGCACCTCGTCAATACCTGATGCATCAAATTTTAAATTGTCCCACGGATTGGCATTCGCAATCATATACCAACGCACAGCGTCTGCACCATATTTTTTCATGGTCTCAAACGGATCGACAGCATTGCCTAAACGTTTAGACATTTTCTTACCTTCTTTGTCTAAAACAAGCCCATTTGATACCACATTTTTATAGGCTACCGAATCAAAAACCATCGATCCAATGGCGTGTAAAGTGTAAAACCATCCACGGGTTTGGTCTACACCCTCAGCGATAAAATCGGCGGGGAAAAATTTATTTTCATCGATTAATTCTTTATTTTCAAACGGATAATGCCATTGCGAATAAGGCATAGAACCCGAATCGAACCACACATCAATCAAATCGGCTTCACGATGCATGGGCTTGCCAGAATCGGCAACCAACACAATTTTATCAACTATATTTTTATGTAAATCAATGTGATCATAATTTTCATCGCTCATATTCCCAACTTCGAATTCAGGAAAAATATCGGCATCTAAAACACCCGCATCAACCGCCTTTTTCATTTCAGCTTTAAGCTCGGCCACAGAGCCAATCATCTTGGTTTCATCTCCTTCTTCTGTACGCCAAATTGGCAACGGAATACCCCAATAACGCGAACGTGATAAATTCCAATCGTTGGCATTTTTAAGCCAATTGCCAAAACGGCCTTCGCCAGTCGATTTTGGTTTCCATTTAATGGTTTCGTTTAATTCAAACATCCTATCGCGTTTCTCGGTCACTTTTATAAACCAAGAATCGAGTGGATAATATAAAACAGGTTTGTCTGTACGCCAACAATGTGGATAACTGTGTTTGTGCTTTTCTACATTAAAAGCTTTATTTTCTTCTTTAAGTTGGATGGCAATTTCGACATCTAACGAACGCTCCGGAATTTCATCGTCATTATAATATGCGTTTTTAACATATTTACCAGCATAAATACCCATGTGTTTTGTAAAACGGCCTTGCAAATCTACAAGTGGCACAGGATTTCCATTATCGTCTAAAACCAACATCGGTGGCACACCAACCTCTTTGGCAACTTGTGCATCATCTTGACCAAAAGTTGGGGCAATGTGTACAATTCCTGTTCCGTCTTCAGTGGTAACAAAATCGCCCGAAATCACTCTAAAAGCTTTATCAGCATCTTGATATGGTAAGGTAAATGGTAATAGTTGTTCGTATTTTATACCAATTAAATCGGCTCCTTTACAAGTACCTGCAATATAAAACGGTATTTTTTTATCATTAGGCTTATAAACTTCAAGTCCCTTTTCTTCTGCAACTTCAAAAGCATTTTTTCCGAATTGTGCACCAACCAAAGCTTTTGCTAGAATAACTTTTATTGGCTCAAATGTGTATTGATTAAAAGTTTCAACCAAAACATAATCTATCTTTTTACCTACTGCTAAAGCGGTGTTTGATGGCAGCGTCCAAGGGGTGGTTGTCCAAGCAATAAAATAAATATTATCCCAGCCCATATCATTCCCAAAGGGAAGGACTTTACTATCAACGGAAAGGGCTGGGGATAGGACTTTAAACTGTGCCACAACCGTGGTGTCGGTAACATCTTGATAACAACCAGGCTGATTTATTTCGTGCGAACTTAATCCCGTTCCGGCTTTTGGCGAATAAGGTTGAATGGTATAACCTTTATAAATCAAATCTTTTTTATAAAGTTGGGATAAAAGCCACCAAACCGTTTCCATGTATTTGGGTTTATAAGTAATATATGGATCATCCATATCTACCCAATGACCCATTTTTCGAGTCAATTCTTCCCAAATATCGGTGTAACGCATCACCGCTTTTTTACAAGCATCATTATATTCGGCAACACTTATTTTTGTGCCAATATCTTCTTTGGTTATGCCCAACTCTTTTTCAACACCTAATTCAATCGGCAAACCATGTGTATCCCAACCTGCTTTACGCTTTACTTGATAACCTTGTAAAGTTTTGTATCGGCAAAAAATATCTTTAATAGCACGCCCCATCACATGATGAATTCCCGGAAGTCCATTTGCAGAAGGTGGCCCTTCGTAAAACACAAAAGGTTTGTTAGTATCGCGGCTGCTTATACTTTTTTTAAATATATCATGCACCTCCCAATAAACCAAAGTTTCATCAGCTACTTTAGTTAAATCTAACCCGCCATATTCCTTAAAATTTCGACTCATTTTATGCGTAATATTTTATGATTTGCGAAATTACATATTTTCTTGATACTATCCCTTTTGACTAACAAAAAATAGCCTTTATATTGCTTTAAAAATTGATATAAAGCCTATCTTTAAATCATTAATCTTAACGCTATAAAACAATAGAATTCTAAAAAATTGTTTCTATATTTGCACTTATTTAGAATCAATCTATATAACGATGATAGAAGTAAGCGAAAAAGCAAAACAGAAAGTGATTGAAATGATGCAAGAAAGCGGTTTTGATACCTCTTCAGATTTTGTCCGCGTAGGCGTAAAAAGTGGTGGCTGCTCTGGCTTGTCTTACGAATTAAAGTTCGATAAAGAACAACATGAAAATGACAAAGTCTTCGAATCTAACGGTGTTAAAATTGCAGTTGATAAAAAAAGTTTTTTGTATTTGGTAGGCACCATCTTAGAGTATTCTGGAGGTCTTAACGGGAAAGGCTTTGTATTTAACAATCCAAATGCCAACCGTACTTGTGGTTGTGGTGAAAGTTTTTCACTGTAATATTTCTTATTTTTTAAAATCAAAAAATGTCAACTAAAACAAAATATACCGAAGAACATCTAAAAAAAGAACTCGAAACGCAAGAATATGAGTATGGTTTTTATACTGATATTGAATCTGAGAAATTTGCAGTCGGCTTGAACGAAGATGTTGTTCGCGCCATTTCTAAAAAGAAAGAAGAACCAGAATGGATGACCGAATGGCGTTTAAAAGCTTTTAGAGCTTGGCAAAAAATGGAAGAACCCAATTGGGCAAATGTTAAATATACCAAACCGAAATTTCAAGATATCAGTTATTTTTCGGCGCCAAAAAAGAAACCAAAACTCGATAGTTTGGATGAGGTAGATCCCGAATTGCTTAAAACTTTCGAAAAACTCGGCATTTCTATTGGCGAACAAAAACGTCTTTCAAACGTGGCTATGGATATCGTTGTAGATTCTGTTTCGGTAGCCACAACTTTTAAAAAGACTTTAAACGAACGCGGCATTATTTTTTGTCCGATTTCTGAGGCTATCAAAGAACATCCAGAACTTGTTAAAAAATATATTGGCAGTATTGTGCCAACAACCGATAATTTTTATGCGGCTTTAAACTCTGCTGTTTTTTCTGATGGCTCATTTTGTTACATCCCAAAAGGGGTGAAATGTCCGATGGAATTGTCGACGTATTTTAGAATCAACGAGAGTGGGACAGGTCAGTTTGAACGCACACTTTTAATTGCCGACGAAGGCAGTTTCGTTAGTTATCTTGAAGGATGTACCGCACCGCAACGCGATGAAAATCAGTTGCACGCCGCTGTGGTTGAGTTGATTGTTTTAAAAGATGCCGAAATAAAATATTCTACTGTACAAAACTGGTATCCAGGAGGCAAAGATGGTAAAGGTGGTGTTTATAACTTTGTGACTAAACGCGCACTTTGTGAAACCAATGCCAAAGTATCGTGGACGCAAGTTGAAACAGGTTCTGCTATTACTTGGAAATATCCGAGTTGTATTTTAAAAGGCGATAATTCGGTTGGCGAGTTTTACTCAATTGCCGTGACCAACAATTACCAACAAGCCGATACCGGAACAAAAATGATTCACATCGGTAAAAACACAAAAAGCACCATTATATCGAAAGGTATTTCGGCCGGAAAATCACAAAATTCCTACCGTGGTTTGGTTCAAATTAATGCGCGTGCCGAAAATGCCAGAAACTTTTCGCAATGTGATTCGCTTTTAATGGGAAATGAATGTGGCGCACATACGTTTCCGTATATTGAAGTAAAAAATAAATCGGCGCAAATAGAACACGAAGCAACCACCAGTAAGATTGGAGAAGACCAATTGTTTTATTGCAACCAACGTGGTATTGATACAGAAAAAGCCATTGCCTTAATTGTTAACGGATTTAGCAAAGACGTGTTGAATAAATTACCAATGGAATTTGCGGTTGAAGCGCAAAAATTGTTAGAAATAAGCCTTGAAGGATCTGTTGGATAAAGCCCCCTAACCCCCGAAGGGGGAAAAGTTATAAGTTAAAAGTATAAAGAGAATAAAATGTTGAAAATAATAGATTTACACGCAAGTGTCAACGATAAAGAAATTTTAAAAGGCATTAATTTAGATATTAAACCAGGTGAAGTTCACGCCATTATGGGGCCAAATGGTTCTGGAAAAAGCACTTTATCTTCGGTTATTGCCGGTAACGAAACCTATGAAGTTACGCAAGGTGATGTGGTTTTAAACGGCGAAAGTCTGTTGGAATTTAAACCAGAAGAACGTGCTCATAAGGGTGTTTTTATGTCTTTTCAATATCCTGTTGAAATACCCGGTGTTACGACTACAAATTTTATTAAAACAGCTATAAACGCATCGCGTAAAGCCAAAGGTTTAGAAGATTTGCCCGCCAACGAAATGCTTAAAAAAATTCGTGAAACGGCAGAACTTTTAGACATTGACCGCAAGTTTTTATCACGTTCTTTAAATGAAGGATTTTCGGGTGGCGAGAAAAAACGAAACGAAATTTTTCAGATGGCCATGCTTGAACCAAAATTGGCGATTTTAGATGAAACCGATTCTGGTTTAGATATTGACGCCCTTAAAATTGTAGCAAACGGCGTTAATAAATTAAGAGGTAAAGACAATGCTATTCTTGTAATTACGCATTACCAGCGTTTGCTAGATTATATCGTTCCAGATTTTGTTCATGTTTTGTACAATGGTAAAATAGTGAAATCTGGCACCAAAGAATTGGCTTACGAATTGGAAGAAAAAGGATATGATTGGCTAAAATAATTTGCTTTGCAAATTATTTGTTCCGTACTCCGAGTTTTGGGTTTCGAGTTAAATAATTAAAACATGTCAACAATACAAAAATTTGAAGATTTAGAGATTTGGCAATTAGCCAGAGTTGTATGTGATGACATTTTTAAAATAATTGCAAACACTGATTTAAAAAACGACTACAAACTCAAAGAACAAATCAATGGGGCTTCAGGTTCGATAATGGATAATATTGCTGAGGGATTTGAACGTGATGGAAATAAAGAATTTACCCAATTTTTATCAATTGCAAAAGCATCTTGTGGCGAAACACGTTCACAATTATACCGAATTAGTGATAGAAAATATATTGATGAAGATACATTTACTGATTTAAAAGACAAAACATTACTACTCGGGAATAAAATTGGTGCTTTTATTAAATATTTAAAAAATAGTGAATTTAAAGGTTCTAAATATAAATAAATTCAGAACCCGAAACGCAAAACACGAAACGCAGAACTCTATGGAATTAAAAGATAAATTAATCAGCTCTTATTTGGCATTTGAAAATAGCGGTTTTATAGATACCGATTCAAAAGTTCACGCTGAAAGAAATCTGGCTTTTTTGCAATTCGAAAAATTAGGTTTTCCTACAAAAAAGGAAGAAGATTGGAAATATACCTCACTAAAACCCATCCTAAATAAAGATTATAATCTATTTCCAGATGCCGAAAACGACATTGAACTTAAAGATGTAAAACGCTATTTTATTCACGAAATAGACAGTTATAAAGTGGTGTTTGTTGATGGTGTTTACAGCTCTTTTTTATCGGAAACCACTCATGAAGGTTGTGATATTTGTTTGTTTTCTTCGGCTATAAAAAAGCCTAAATACAAAATGGTAATAGACCATTATTTTAATACTATTGCAGAAAAAGACGAAAATCTAACCGCCTTAAATACGGCATTTACCAAAGAAGGTGTTTACATAAATATTCCTAAAAACACTATTGTGCCTAAACCCATACAGGTTTTACATTTTAGTACAGGTAACAATAATGACGTGCTTTTACAACCTCGTAATCTCATTGTGGTTGGCGAAAATTCACATGTTCAAATTATAGAACGTCACCAAAGTTTATCAGAAAATGCGACGCTTACCAATGTGGTTACCGAAATTTTTGCCGCAAAACGTGCCATAGTCGATTATTATAAAATTCAGAACGACTTACAAACGGCATCGCTAATTGACAGCACCTATGTCTCTCAAAAACAAAATAGCATTGTCTCAATAAATACCTATGCCTTTGGCGGAAAGTTGACACGCAACAATTTAAAATTCTATCATAACGGCACGCACATTACCTCAAATTTAAATGGCATCACCATTATTGGCGACAAACAACATGTTGACCATAACACTTTAGTAGATCATAAAACACCCGATTGCGAAAGTCATCAGAATTATAAAGGTATTTATGCCGAAAAATCGACTGGTGTTTTTAACGGAAAAGTGATGGTGCATAAAGAAGCTCAAAAAACAAATGCTTTTCAGCAAAACAACAATATTTTGTTACACGATGGTGCCACTATAAATGCCAAGCCTCAACTTAAAATTTATGCCGACGATGTAAAATGTTCACATGGTTGCACAATTGGTCAGCTAGACGAAGAGGCGCTGTTTTATTTACGCTCACGCGGCATCCCAAAACAAGAAGCCACGGCTTTATTGTTGTATGCTTTTAGTAATGATGTGTTGAATCATATAAAAATTCCAGCTTTAAAAAACCGTATCACCAAACTGATTGCACTAAAACTAGGTGTTAATTTGGGATTTGATTTGTAATACCTTTCTTTTGGAATAATTATTGTAATCATCATGTTTTCTAATTTAAAACGTGATGAAATATACAGCAACTCTACTCCTATTTTTATTTATTTCTTTTCAAAGCTTTTCGCAAGACGAAAAAACAAAAGGCCTGTTTTATAAATTCTCATTGGCCACAACCTTAACCCTAAACGAAGATTTTGAATTTGGAACTGACCAAACTTTAATTAATCCAAGTGCTTTTTTTTTAAACAATACCGTAGGTATTCAATTTGACCATAAATCGAGTGTGGGTTTTAATGTTGAATACGATTGGCATTCTAGACAAGGGCTCAATTTTTTACCCGTTTATTTTAGTTATCGCTATAATGTTTTTGAATACGAAAACAACCTATTTTTAAGAGTTGGCTATGGCCGATTGGTTGACCTTGGTAAAGCTTTTCAAAGAGGTACTTTTTATAAAGTGGGATTTGGCTTTCAGTTTTTTGATGAAGACTACAAAAATTCTGTCCTTCTCGGATTAGATTTTAGCCGCAAACGTTTTGGCTTTCTTCAATCAAAAAAAATAGCGAGTGTGTCTGTTTATTTGGAATTTATGGTGTTTTGAGAATTAAATTTAACGGGGTTTTATAAGATTTGTGCGGCATCGAAGGTAATTCTTTTTCGGTCGGCAAGACCGATAAGGTATCGTCGAGAAGCCCAAGCTCCCGACTGCACCCGCTATTGCATATGAGCCTTTGTTATGTGCCGAATTTATTCTATTTTCATTTCTTTCTTTTCAAATCCTGTTATTGATTTATCCGATGTGTTAAACTGAAAATGCTCATTGATTGTAAAATTGAATTTAATATCATAATATCTTTGGTCAATAAATGTCTTTTGATTTGGATTTTCAGCAGAGTAGAATTCACTTTTCAAACTTATTGGGTAGTTTGTCTCTTTGTCAATAAAATATAAGGTTTTCGAAATGCTACCTATATTTTTTTCAAGTTCTATTGCAAATCCAGGCATTGTCATCTTATTCTCTAATTGTACTTTAATTTGATAACAATCCTTGTTTTCAATAACTATGTCATTTAATCTCTCAATTGAGTATGAGTCAGTATTGTCTAAAATATATTTAAATTCATACTGCATTCCATAAAGTGTATTATGGCTCCAAAAATGTTTCTTCTTAAAATCAGGATATTTAACTAAATCATAAATTCTAGCAACGCTATCACGATTGTTCTTTCTAACCAACCTGTCTCCATCGTAAATATCTTCGTAAATCACGTTTTCCCTATCATTTATATACATATACCAATGTCCTTTAACACCGACTATGGAATCAGTAATAAGTCTTTTAAAATACATCTCTCGATATCGTAAAATTGTATCATTAATATTTCGAGGGTTTGTTCTCGCCATATCTTGTTTATAATAAATAGTCTCAATTGTGTCTATTGTATTAATTGTCTTTTGTAATAATTCTAAGGCTGTCTCTTTTTTATTACAAGATGTCAATACTATCAAAAAGATAATAAGACCTGAGTGGATAGTTCGTTTGCTTTTCACTTTTATAATTTCATTGCGTTCGTTTTATTTGGCACATAACTCCTTTTATCCTTCAAAATTATTCTTTTATCCCCGCCAAAATCTCTTTTAAAAAGGCGTTAAAATCAAATTCTGGATCTTCGGTTAAACCGGTTCTTACCACTACCAAGTTTTTAGATGGAATCATAAATACCATCTGCCCTTGGTAGCCATTACAGCTAAATAAATCTTTGGGAACATCGGGGTAAATACCGCCAGCATTTAACCAAAATTGCGCGCCATAGCGGCCGTTAGACGTGTTGGTTGGTATTTTAATATAATCTACCCAAGTGCTGTCTAAAATTTGCTCGCCGTTCCAATTGCCTTGATGTAAATTTAAAGTGCCAAATTTTGCCCAATCGCGTGTGTTAGCCCAACCGTAAGATGAGCCTACATAATTACCTGCCAAATCGGTTTCAATTAAAGCAGAATGCATCCCTATCTTATCTAACAATGCACCGTACCAAAAATCTAAATATTCTTGATGTGTTTCAAATTTTGTACGCAAATAACCAGAGAGTAAATTGGTGGTTCCCGATGAATAATTCCAATGGGTATCGGGTTTAAATTTGGCGGGCATTTGACGTTGCGACATACTCATATCTTTATCTAAAAACAACATCCGTGTGACGCCAGATAATTCGTTATAATTTTCGTCCCACTCTAAACCACTATTCATATGCAACAAGTCACTTAGCGTGATATTGGCACGTGCGTCGTTTTCCCATTCTTTGAATAAATGTGACTGATTCACATTCAATTTACCATCCTTTTGCAGGATGCCAAACATGGTAGCCGTAATACTTTTGGTCATAGACCAACCTAGCATTGGGGTATTAACATCAAAACCATCGGCATACTTTTCTGCGATGATTTGATCTTTATACAAAACTAAAACCGTTCGGGTTTTCTTAATATTTTCGCCTGGTTTATCAAACGCATCTGTTACGGCCTGACTGATTTTAGCATAATCAAGCTCTGCAAAAACCGTGTCTTTTTGAGCCAAATCCCCGTAAGGGTAAGGCAAATTTATTTTAGTGAAATCACGTTTCGGAATCTCATATTTTAAATCGTCTTCTACACCATCAATCATTAAAACAGCACCCAAGCCTTCTCTAAAAACGGCTGTGCGTTTTTTTAATCCAAACACTTTAGAAATAACCGATTTCTCTTCTTTATTTACAGTGTTTTTTGCCATCTCAATAGACGGAATATCATTGTCGCCTTGCTCTATAGACGCCTGTGTGCGATGTGCTAAAAACATACCAGATGCCACACTTTTTGATGAATAGCCTGTAATAATATCTAATTTAGGATAATACGAATACACCACATAAGCCAAAGCTATAACAACAACAACGGCAAGTTTTTTTAAGATTTTTTTCATTATATAAAGTTTTAAGATTAACAAATGTAGCAATAGTTTTGTCAATTTAAAAAAAGGTTTTACTTTTGCTAACCATTTGGTTAAACTATTTGGTTAAATATGGAAAATAAAACAGAAAATAACGAAGCTAAAATTTTAAATGCCGCCAAAAATATCTTCCAACAAAAAGGGATGACTGGCGCGCGGATGCAAGAAATAGCTGATAAAGCCGGTATTAATAAAGCCCTTTTGCATTACTACTACCGCAGTAAACAACTATTATTTGAGGCTGTGTTTAATCAAGCTTTTAAAATTATCGCGCCAAAATTAGGCGCTGTATTAAATAGTGACCTCCCTCTTTTTGATAAAATTAAACAGTTTACCCAAGGTTATATCAGCTTTGTTATAGAGCATCCATATTTGCCCGGTTTTATTATTCATGAGCTCAATCAAAACCCAGAATTTGCGCAACAATTAACAAAAAAGAAACATTTTCCAAACATCCAAAAATTTCAAAAACAAATAGAACAAGCTGTAAAAATGGGTGAAATTAAACCCATTTCACCAAACCAACTTTTTGTGAATATTATTTCGCTAACCGTGTTTCCATTTGTAGGTGCACCATTATTAAAAGGCATGACCAATTTAAATGATGCCGCATATAACGACCTGTTAAGCAGTCGAAAAACTGAAGTTTCAGACTTCATTATTAATGCCATAAAACAAGAGAAATGAAAAAAATAAGCACCCTATTAATCTTCTTTTTAGCGTTAAATGCTTTCGCTCAAGAGACTTTAAGTTTAGATGATTGTTATGCCTTACTCAATAAAAATTATCCGCTGGCAGCACAACAATCCTTACTTAATCAGCAAAAGGATTTTGATATTGACGCCATCAATAAATTGCGTTTACCACAGTTCGATTTATCGGTTAAAACCACTTATCAGTCTGATGTAACTTCGGTGCCTGTTACAATTCCGGGCGCTACCATTACATCACCAAATAAAGATCAATACCGCGCCACTTTAACCGCCAATCAACTTATTTATCAAAGCGGATTAATAGATGCGCAAAGCAAAGCAAAAATCTTGGCTGCCGAAGTAAAAAAAAGCGCCGTGAAAGTCTCGCTTTACAATCTCAAACAGCAAGTCAATCAATTTTATTTTTCAATTCTTTTACAGGATGAAAAGCAAATACTCATTTTAGATAAACAAACCCTATTAGAATCGCGCTTTCGCGAAATCAATTCTGCTGTAAAAAATGGTGTGGCACTTGGTTCGTCTAGTGCTTTATTAGAAGCAGAGCTTTTAAATATAACACAGCAACTTTTCGAAATTAAATCTACAAAAAAGGCTTTGATAAATGGCCTTTCGCAACTGATAGGGAGACCACTTTTAGAATCAATCCAATTAAAACAACCGCAAGTTTTGGTTGATGAAGTCAACACATTAAACCGACCAGAGCTCAGTTATTTTGACTTACAAAAACAAGAAATAACCCAAAAAAGCAATTTACTTAGCAAATCTATAGCACCAAAAATTTCGGCATTTGCACAAGGCGGTTATGGCAATCCAGGATTAAATGTATTTGACTCTAATTTTGCAGGATATTATATGGTTGGCTTGCAATTGAATTGGCGCGTTTTTGATTGGCAAAAAAATAAAAAAGAGCGTCAGTCACTAGCTGTAAATCAGCAGTTAATCGACACCCGAAAAGAAATTTTTAAATTGAATACCAATTTAAAAACCATTAATCAAATGGCTGAAATTAACACCTTAAAAGCGCTTATTAAAACCGACTTGAAAATCATTCCACTTCGCGAACAAGTTTTAAAAACAGCCGAAGCGCAATTAAAAAATGGGGTAATTACGCCTTCTGATTATATTACAGAACTCACCCGTTTATACGAAGCAAAAACAAATCTAAAAACCCATCAAATAAAATTAGAATGGGCTAAAATAAATTATTTAACAACTACTGGAAATTATGAAAACAAGCAATAAAATAACCTCTCTCTTCATTTTGTTAACTGCTTTATGGTCTTGTAATAAAGACGCTAAAGCCGATGCTTATGGTAATTTTGAGGCGACCGAAACAACCATTTCGGCACAAGCCAACGGGCAACTATTACAATTTAATATTGACGAAGGTGTGGTATTAAAAGCACAACAAGTTATTGGATACATTGACACCATTCCGCTTTTTCTTAAAAAGCAACAATTGCTAGCTCAAAAACAGATTGTTTTTGCCAAATCTAAAGGCGTTTTATCGCAAATTGATGTGCTAAAAGCACAATTAAAAACAGCCATGGCTAATTTAGATCGCACCAAAAAATTAGTCGAATCCAAATCGGCCACACCAAAACAATTAGATGATGTATCGGGACAGGTGTCGGTTTTAAATCAACAAATTAAAAGCATCGAGACTCAAAATGTTGCTGTTGTAAACGAAGCTAAAAGCATTAGCGCTCAGTTGAACCAAGTTAAAGATCAAATTGCGAAAAGCTTTATCATCAATCCGCTTGACGGAACAGTTTTAACAACTTATGCTGAGCAAAGCGAGGTGGTTACATTTGGCAAACCCCTTTACAAATTAGCCGATTTAAGCCGATTAGAATTGCGTGTTTACATCGGTGAAAGCCAATTAACATCGCTAAAAATCGGCCAAGAAGTCAGCGTAAAAGTAGACAGCCAAAAAGAGATGAAAACATACAAAGGCACAATTAGTTGGATTGCTTCTGAAGCTGAGTTTACCCCTAAAATTATTCAAACCAAAGAAGAGCGCGTCAACTTGGTTTATGCAGTAAAATTAAATGTGAATAATGATGGCAGTCTAAAAATTGGCATGCCGGCTGAAATGTGGATTTCGCAAAACAAATAGTTATGACAATATCTTACAAAATCTCCATAATACTTTCTGGTCTAATAGGATTCATGTCTATTTTTGCAGGCTCAAGAGTCTTATTGGGGTTCGACACAAAGAATTATACAGTTCTCAATTGGCTAGTAACATACAATGTTTTATTCGGATTTATTTCAATTGTAGTAGCTTACCTAATTTGGAGAAACAACTTCTTTATTAAAAAAGCAGTTCTTTTTATACTTGCATCACATACTTTTATTGCGCTATACTTGTCCTTTTTTAGTGAAACTGTCGCTTTAGAAAGTATAAAAGCTATGGGGTTTAGAATAAGTATTTGGGTTGTAATCTATTTTTTGATTTATAAAAAAACATCTAACGCTAAAAATTAAACAAAATGAAAAAAGTAATCATATTAATCTTGGCAACCGTTTTAGTTATGTCATGTAAAAATGACAAAAACAAAAAACAAGAAACCGCTAAACCTACTCAAACTGAAGAAGAAACTCACGTAAGTGAAACCTTATTAAAATTAAATAATGGGGATTTGTGGATGGCGAATACTGAAACTTCAGAAGGAGTTCAGCAAATGATACAATTAATTACAAATTTCGCTGATACCGAAAATACGCAAGCTTATCTTGACCTTAAAGTAAAATTGGAAGGAGAATTCGGTAGCATCATAGCAAAATGTACCATGACTGGTGAACCTCACAACCAATTGCACAATTATCTTTTGCCGATGAAGTCTTTATTTAAGGATTTAGAAGCTACAGACATAGCCAGACGCAAATCTGGTTTAGAAAAATTGACAAAACATTTATCAGAATATTCAGCATATTTTAAATAAAATAGCAGTCATTAAATGGGTATTTCGGTAAAACATATCAGCAAATCTTATAAAAAAGTAAATGCCTTAAAAGGCATATCTTTTGAGGTAAAACCAGGAGAATTATTTGGGCTTATCGGCCCAGATGGCGCTGGTAAAACAACGCTTTTTAGAATTTTAACCACACTCCTTTTTGCTGATCAAGGCACGGCAAGTGTGAGTGGTTATGATGTTGTTAAAGATTATAAATCCATTAGAAATAGTGTGGGTTATATGCCCGGGCGTTTCTCATTATATCAAGATTTAACCGTTGCCGAAAACCTAGAATTTTTTGCCACCATATTTGGCACAACTGTCAAAGAGAATTACGATTTAATAAAAGATATTTACATTCAGATTGAGCCTTTTAAAAATCGCAGAGCAGGAAAATTATCGGGTGGCATGAAGCAAAAACTAGCCTTAAGTTGTGCCTTAATTCACAAACCAAAAGTGTTGTTTTTAGATGAGCCCACAACTGGTGTTGACCCCGTTTCTCGTAAAGAATTTTGGGATATGCTCAAGCGTTTACAGCAAACGGGCATTACTATTTTGGTCTCTACGCCTTATATGGATGAGGCCGCTTTATGCGATCGCATTGCCTTGATTCAGGATGGTAAAATCTTACAAATTGATACACCACAGGGGATTGTAAAACATTATCCCAAAAAAATATTTAATGTGCAAGCCGATAATATGTACGAACTCATCAATCTTTTAAAAGATTACGCGCATCAATATAGTGTTTACCCTTTCGGGGAATTTGTGCATTACAGCGATAAAAGAGCCGATTTTAATACCGCCGATTTACAAAGTTATTTAACCGAAAAAGGACTAAAAGATATTGCGATTGAAACTACAAAAGCCACCATTGAAGACACCTTTATGGAATTAGCAAAATAATGAATACAAATAACATGTTTTCTCGAGCGCAGTCGAGAGGTTTTTAATTATAAATAGGTAGTTCTCGACTGCGCTCGAACTGACAAAATAAACATGGTAAGTAACAACATCATACAAGTAGAAAATCTCACCAAAGCCTTTGGTGATTTTACCGCTGTTAATGCCATATCTTTTGAGGTTAAAAAAGGAGAGATTTTTGGTTTTTTGGGCGCCAATGGCGCTGGTAAAACAACCGCTATGAAAATGCTGATTGGCATTTCTAGACCCACTTCTGGCAAGGCTACTGTTGCTGGGTTTGATGTGTATAAAAATCCAGATGCCATTAAAAAAAACATCGGTTATATGAGTCAGAAATTTGCCTTATACGACGATTTAACCGTCAAAGAAAACATCACTTTTTATGGCGGCATTTATGGTTTATCTCGAAAGCAAATCAAAGAAAAAACAAATCAGCTTCTCGAAGAATTAGGATTGCAAAAAATAGTTGGCGAATTGGTTGGTTCATTGCCTTTGGGTTGGAAACAGAAACTGTCTTTTTCGGTCGCTTTATTACACGAACCTAAGATTGTGTTTTTAGACGAACCAACTGGTGGCGTTGACCCCATAACAAGACGTCAATTTTGGGAAATGATTTACAAAACAGCTCACAACGGCACCACTATTTTTGTCACCACACATTATATGGATGAAGCCGAGTATTGCGATCGCGTATCGATTATGGTTGACGGTAAAATTGAAGCTTTAGACACACCAAAAAAATTGAAAGAACAATTTAAAGCAAAGACTATGAATGATGTGTTTTTAAAATTGGCTAGAGGATAATAGATAATTAAAAATGAATAATTAAATGTCATTGCGAACGTAACGAAGTGAAGTGTGGCAATCTCAAACTTAAAAATGAGATCTCCACGTCATCCCAATAATTATCGGGACGCCTCGTAATGACAACAAGAAAATATGAAACGTTTTATAGGATTTATAAAAAAAGAATTTTACCACATCTTTAGAGATAAACGTTCCTTGTTTATCCTCTTTGGGATGCCTGTTGCGCAAATTATGCTCTTTGGATTTGCCATTACCAACGAAATTAACAATGTTGATATTGCCATTTTAGACCATTCAAAAGACACCTACACACAAGAAATTATCAATAAAATTTCGGCTTCAAAATATTTTAGTGTTCAGCAATATATTGCTAATGAGTCTTCAATTGAATCGGTATTTAAAAAAGGGAAAGTGAAAGCTGTTTTGGTTTTTGAAAATGATTTTAGCAAAAAACTCATCAAAGAAAATCTGGCTAAAGTGCAAATTATTACCGATGCCACCGACCCAAATACAGCGCAAACCATCAGTAATTACACCAATGCCATCTTGCAAAACTATCAGAAAGAACTGAATAAAAACGTTGAAACACCTTACCAAATCATCACACAAACACATATGAATTACAATCCTGAGCTCAAAAGTGTGTTTATGTTTGTTCCGGGTGTAATGACCATTATTTTGATGCTGGTATCAGCTATGATGACCTCAATATCAATAACACGCGAAAAGGAATTGGGCACTATGGAAATACTTTTGGTTTCGCCATTAAAACCCATACAAGTTATTATTGGTAAAGTTGTTCCCTATATTTTCTTGTCTGTAATTAACGCCATTGTTATTGTTTTGCTTAGTATTTTTATCTTTAAAATGCCCGTTCAAGGCAGTTTATTTTTATTGGGAATTGAAAGTGTTTTATTTATAATTACATCATTATCCTTAGGAATCTTAATTTCGACAATATCTGCAACCCAACAAACAGCCATGATGATTTCTTTGATGGGATTGATGTTGCCAACCATTTTATTATCTGGATTCATTTTTCCAATTGCTAGTATGCCTTTGCCTTTACAAATAATTAGTAATATTATTCCAGCAAGATGGTTTATCATTATTTTAAAAGGAATTATGCTAAAAGGTGTTGGACTGTTATTTATTTGGAAGGAAACCTTAATTTTAATTGGAATGACGCTGTTTTTTATAGGGTTGAGTATTAAAAAATATAAAATTCGTTTAGAATAATGAAAACCATAAGATACATCATTCAAAAAGAGTTTAAACAAATTTTTAGAAATAAAGGAATGCTTCCTATTATTTTTGTACTACCGCTATTACAATTGGTTATTTTATCTAATGCCGCAACATTTGAAATAAAAAACATAAAATTCTCCTATATTGATAATGACAATACTTCTTTTTCAAGAGCTTTAATAGATAAATTTGAAGCATCAACATATTTCAATGTTGTTTCTAATTTTCCTTCAGAAAAAATAGCAAGTTCTGCCATGTTAAAAGGAGATGTTGATGTTATTTTAGAGATCCCTAACAACTTTGAACGTGACCTTGTAAAAGATAAAAAAACAAACTTATCAGTTATTATTAATGCTATTGATGGTGCTACTGCAGGCGTTGAAAATGTATATATAAATCAGATTGTACAAGGTTTTAATAAGAATGCTCTAGTAGAATTAATGCAACCTTCTGTCCCGATAGCTATCGGGATTACAAACAAGCCTAAAAGCATTTCAAGTATTACTTCTTTTTGGTATAATGAAACTTTGAATTATAAAACCTTTATGGTTCCTGGCATCTTGGTTTTATTAGTAACAATGATAACGTTATTCTTAGCTGGAATGAACATTGTGCGCGAAAAAGAAATTGGCACGCTTGAGCAAATCAATGTCACCCCTATTAAAAAACACCAGTTCATCATTGGTAAACTATTCCCTTTTTGGATTATCGGATTTGGCTTACTAACCATAGGGCTCATCATTTCAAAAGTTATTTTTGATACACCCATAGTTGGAAGTCTGGGTTTAATTTATTTTTATACAGCCTTTTATCTTTTGGTTATTTTAGGTATGGGATTATTCATCTCTAATTTTACAGATACACAACAACAAGCCATGTTTATTGCTTGGTTTTTTGTGGTGATATTTATTTTAATGAGTGGTCTTTTTACACCTATTGAAAGTATGCCAATGTGGGCGCAATATTTAACAGAATTTAATCCCATAAAATATTTTGTTGAAGTGATGCGAATGGTCATGCTAAAAGGGGCCGATTTTACTGATATTTTACCACAGCTTTTAAAAACCCTTGGTTATGCAATTATTATGAATGGTTTGGCTGTTTGGAGTTATAAAAAAACTAGTTAATGAAAAAAATAAAAATCGTAATACTATTGGCGGTATTTGTGACATTTTCTTTTAATAAATATACTGCTGAAGAAACTTATACATTAACTGTAAAAGCGGCAGGGTTTCGAAATTCAAAAGGAGAAGCGCTATTTGCTTTATATAACAAAGACGGTTCCATACCTGATGAAAAATACGAAAAATATTTTAAAAAGGGAATTTCACAAATTAGCGAAGATAGTTCTGCCTATTTTACCTTTACAAATTTACCTAAAGGTAACTATGCTGTAAATGTTTTGCATGATGAAAATAAAAATGGAAAAATAGACAAGAAATTCCTTTTGCCAATACCAAAAGAAGGCGTTGGATTTTCAAATTATGAATCCATAGGTCTATCAAATCGCCCTAAATTTTCTAAAGCAAGTTTTGAGGTAAATTCTAATATGGAAAAAGTTATAACAGTTATTTACATGTAATGAAAATAAATTATTTCCTATTGTTTATTCTTGGTTTCATTTCGAACCTTGCGCTAGCGCAAACCAGTGTAGATAGCACCTCGATTCTCAATCTGGATAAAATGGCGCAAATTAATCAAAATGACAGCTATGTTACGTTTCCTATTGATATTGGAAATATAGAACCACTCATGTTTGAGGCGAATGTAAGTCCCAGTTTTAAAATTCGAGAACGTAAGGATTCAAGATTAATGGCTGTACTTACTGGCCAAATTATTATCAGGATGTACAATGAACCGTCCTATCCTATAAGAACACCTAGCTACATCCCTCAAATTACATTTTATTTTTTAACAGGAAACAAACGAGCCTCAAAGAAACTGACTTTGTTCGGTCGTCTTGCACATCATTCAAATGGCCAAGACGGAAATTTCTATAAAGAAAATGGAAGTATTAATTTAACCTCTGGAAATTTTGCGACTAATTTTATTGAAATAGGCTACATTAAATCATCGTACAGCAAACATTTAAGCGCTTTCAAATTTTTCAAAAGCTCAGTTGAAATCCATCCAAAAAGTTGGATGATGGAAGAGATGCAAGGCATATACAGCGGATTGCGCTGGCACAACACTTTTATGGCCTATAAACTTCCAATGTCTGATAATTTTAATAAAAGTAGAAAAGCTAATTTTTCTTTAAAAGCAGAGTCCACCATAATGTTAGACAATATAAATAACTTGAAAACTTTTGATTTAAATCGATTAAATGCTAGTCTAACATTTTACTACCATCCAAAATTTTTAGAAGATATTGGCCTTTTTGTTCAATTATATCACGGAATGGATTATTACAATATTTATTTTAATCATCATGTTGATACCATTCGTTTTGGATTAATGACCGAAATATTGAGATTTTAAATAGAATCAACTTAAAAAAGCGAATATAAATTTGATTTGGTAATTAAGAAATGTATGAACGATAAAATAGTAATTGTTAAAAAAAATTCGGGAGAATTAGAGCCATTCGAAATACAAAAACTTAAAGAGTCCCTAAAAAATAGTGGCGCTTCAAACGAAGAAATTGAAAAATTAGTTGAGGTCATACAACCTGAGCTATATGACGGAATTTCTACAAACTTAATTTATAGAAATGCCTTTCGCATATTGAAAAAACACAATCAGGCCTCTGCTTCAAAATACAGTTTAAAAAGAGCAATTTTCGACTTAGGTCCTACTGGTTTTCCTTTTGAAAGATTGATTAGTGCGCTTTTAAAACAAAAAGGATATAAAACCAAGATTGGAGAAATATTAAATGGCGAATGTATTACTCATGAGATAGATGTTCTGGCTGAAAAAGATGGAAATACTTATACCATAGAATGTAAATTTCATCAAAATCCGACCAATATAAATAATGTGAAAATTCCATTATACATTAACTCCAGATTTATTGATGTTCAAAAAGCATGGAACAATTCAGGTAAAACCACCTATTTAAAACAAGGTTGGCTGGTTACCAATACCCGTTTTACAAAAGATGCCATAGATTATGCAAAGTGTGTTGACTTGACTTTGTTAAGCTGGGATTACCCTAAAAATAACGGAATAAAATATAATATTGATAAATATGGCTTATATCCCATAACTACCCTAACCACTTTAACAAAAAAGGAAAAAATTAAACTCATTGAAAATGATATTATTTTGGTAAAAGAGCTTTCCAAAATGCCTGAGTCACTTAATCACCTCAGTTTTTCAGAGAAGCAAAAAGCTTTGGTATTAGCCGAAGTGCATAAGTTATGTAGCCTGTCGCATCCTTAAAAAGAGCTTTAGCATTTCTTTTAAACGAAGTTATTTTTTGCAAAAACCGTTTAACCACCTATTAAATCAGCCTTATTCTAAAATTTACATTAAGATTTTAAATTTTACACCCTTTAAAATAGTATCTATTATGTAATTTTGTATTTAGATTCATTCTAAAGAACAATCATGTTAGATATTAATAAAATAAGGGCCGATTTTCCCATTTTAAAACAAACCGTAAACGGCAAAGCTTTGGTGTATTTTGACAATGCCGCTACCAGTCAAAAACCACAGGTGGTTATTGATGCTGTTGCAAACTATTATAAAACCATAAATTCAAATATTCACCGTGGTGTTCATACATTAAGTCAGCTAGCAACCGATGCTTACGAAGTTTCCCGACAAAAAATTCAGACACATTTTAACGCCCAACACACACACGAAATTATTTTTACCCGTGGCACAACCGAAAGTATTAATTTGGTCGCCAATGGATTTTCGCAATTACTTAATAAAGGTGATGAAGTTATCATATCGCATTTAGAACACCATTCTAATATTGTGCCTTGGCAATTGGCTTGCGAAAAAAGTGGCGCGACTTTAAAAGTTATTCCGATGAATGACAAAGGCGCACTGCAAATGGCCGCTTTTGACGCTTTTTTATCTGATAAAACCAAAGTAGTGGCTGTAAATCATATTTCTAATACTTTAGGAACCATTAATCCTGTTAAAGAAATTATTGATAAAGCTCATAAAGTTGGTGCGGCTGTTTTGATAGATGGCGCCCAAGCGGCACCGCATTTAAAGGTAGATGTTCAAGCTTTAGATTGCGATTTTTACTGTGTATCGGCTCATAAAATGTACGGCCCAACTGGTATTGGATTCCTTTACGGAAAAGAAGTGTGGCTTAACAAATTACCACCCTATCACGGTGGTGGCGAAATGATTAAAACCGTGACGTTCGAAAAAACCACTTATGCCGACTTGCCTCATAAATTTGAAGCCGGCACACCTAATATTGCCGGTGGTATTGCTTTTGGCACTTGCATCGATTATATAAATAGTATTGGTGTCGAAAATATGGCACAACAAGAAAAGGAATTGTTAGCTTACGGAACAGAAAAACTTCTAGAAATAGACGGTTTAAAAATTTATGGCACAGCCGCTAAAAAAACCAGTGTTATTTCGTTTAATATTGAAGGAATTCATCCTTTTGACATTGGCAGTATTGTAGATAAATTAGGCGTTGCCGTAAGAACGGGTCATCATTGCACACAACCCATAATGGATTTTTACAAAATTCCGGGTACCGTACGCGCTTCGTTTTCTTTTTACAATACCAAAGCAGAAATTGATGTGTTTGTTGAAGCTGTTAAAAAAGCTAAAATGATGTTGTCTTAAATTAATATAATTTTAATGACGTCACTGCGAGACCTGATTATTATCAGGGTGTGGCAGTCTATATATCAGTAAAGAGATTGCCACGTCGTTTCACTTCTCGCAATGACAAAAATAATGATATTGTCTTAGAACAACTCTTTGGGTTTTTGTTCAAAACCTTTATCAATCAATAATTTTTCTTGCTGAGAAGCAGCCACTGCCAAACGGTCGCAACGCTCATTTTGTGGATGATCGTTATGTCCTTTTATCCAAATAAATTTAATGTTGTGTTTGGGGAAAATCTTTAAAAAACGTTTCCATAAATCGACATTTTTTTTGTCTTTAAATCCTTTTTTCTGCCAGCCAAAAACCCATTTTTTTTCAACAGAATCTACCACATATTTAGAATCGGAATAGACAGTTACATCAACATTGTCTGTTTTTAACATTTCTATAGCCACAATAACAGCCAAAAGTTCCATCCTATTATTGGTTGTTAACCTGTAACCTGCAGAGAATTCTTTTTTGTAAGGTTTATCCACCCATTCCATCACAATGCCATAACCACCGTTTCCGGGATTGCCACTACAAGCACCATCTGTATATATATGTACTTTATTTTGCGTCATCAAATAATAGTTGGTCGATTACTTTAGGGAAATATTGGTATTCTAATTTATGAATTTTTTGAGCCAAACTCTCAGCCGTCTCATCCGCGTCAAGCGGAAATGATTTCTGAAAAATAGTTGTGCCTTCGTCGTAATTTTCATTTACATAATGAATCGTAATACCCGACTCTTTTTCGTTATTTTCTATAACCGACTGGTGTACAAAGTCTCCAAACATCCCTTTTCCACCGTATTTTGGCAACAAAGCAGGGTGGATATTGATTATTTTTTGCGGGAAAGCGGCAATTAAATGTGATGGGATTTTTAATAAAAATCCGGCTAAGATTATCAAATCTGCTTTTTTAACAGCTTCAATCTTTAACAAATCGCCAGCCATCAATTCGGTTTTATTAAAAATTGTAAAAGGTGTATTCAAACGTTTGGCACGTTCTATAACGCCAGCGTCAGCCTTATTCGTAGCAATTAAATCGATTTTCACATTGTTGTTAGCCTCAAAATAATTGGCAATATTTTCGGCATTAGACCCAGATCCCGAAGCAAAAATAACAAGATGTTTCAATTATTCTTTGGTTTAAATTCCCTACAAAAAAAAGGATTATAATTAACATAATCACTGATTCTAGAAACTTTATGACAGTAAAATTTGCTATATTTAAAATAAATCAGTTGTATTAAATTAAAGTTTTTTATTTTTGCAGTCTAAATTTAATTAAAAAACAAAAATTATGTCTGACATTGCATCAAGAGTAAAAGCAATAATCGTTGACAAACTAGGTGTTGACGAAAATGAAGTAACTATTGAAGCTAGCTTTACTAACGACTTAGGAGCAGATTCACTTGACACCGTAGAATTAATAATGGAATTTGAAAAAGAATTTGACATTCAAATCCCAGATGATCAAGCAGAAAACATTAGTACTGTTGGTCAAGCTATTTCATATATCGAAGCAGCTAAATAAACAAACTACATGAAATTAAAACGCGTAGTTGTAACTGGACTTGGTGCTTTGACACCAATTGGTAATAATCTACAAGAGTATTGGAACGGCTTAGTTAACGGTGTTAGCGGAGCCGGACCTATAACTCATTTTGATGCTTCAAAGTTTAAGACACAGTTTGCCTGTGAACTTAAAAACTTTGAGGTAACAGATTTTATCAACCGTAAAGACGCGCGTAAAATGGACAAATTTACCCAATATGCTATGGTGGCTGCAGACGAAGCCATTTTAGATTCTGGGTTAGATTTAGACAAAGAAGACAAAGATAAAATTGGTGTTATTTGGGGTGCTGGTATTGGCGGTTTAGAAACTTTTCAAGAAGAAGTTTTAAATTTTGCTGCTGGCGATGGCTCTCCGAGATTTAACCCCTTTTTTATTCCAAAAATGATAGCTGATATTGCCCCTGGCTATATCTCTATTAAATATGGTTTAAGAGGACCAAACTTTACCACAGTTGCTGCATGTGCTTCTTCTGCAAATGCCATGATTGACGCACTAAACTATATTCGTTTAGGTTATGCCAATGTTATTGTTTCGGGAGGCTCAGAAGCCGCTGTAACCATAGCGGGTGTTGGTGGTTTTAATGCCATGTTTGCCTTATCTACAAGAAATGATGACCCTAAAACAGCTTCAAGACCTTTTGATCAAGACCGTGATGGTTTTGTTCTTGGCGAAGGTGCTGGCTGTATTATATTAGAAGAATACGAACACGCCATTAATCGTGGCGCTACCATTTATGCCGAACTTGTTGGCGGTGGTTTATCTGCCGATGCCCATCATATTACAGCACCACATCCAGAAGGTTTAGGCGCTATAAATGTGATGAAAAATTGTCTGGAGAATGCTGGTTTAAAACCAGAAGATGTAGATGCTATAAATATGCACGGTACCTCTACACCTCTTGGTGATATTGCCGAATCTAAAGCTATTAAAGCTGTATTTGGCGACCACGCTTACAACATCAACATCAACTCAACAAAATCAATGACAGGTCACTTATTAGGAGCTGCTGGTGCTGTTGAAGCTATTGCTTCAATACTTGCCATTAAAAATGGCATTGTGCCTCCTACCATCAATCATTTTACCGATGATGACCATATTGATAATAAATTAAACTTTACTTTTAACAAAGCTCAAAAACGCGATGTTAAAGTTGCCTTAAGTAACACATTTGGCTTTGGAGGTCATAATGCGTGTCTGCTGTTTAAGAAATTTGAGTCATAGTATTTCCTGTTAATGAATTTTTTTCGTAAAAAATTAAGACCAAACTCTAACGAAGACAGCCGGTTTTATAATGAATTAACGGAAATTTTAGGATTTAAACCCAAGTCTTTATCGCTTTACAAAAAAGCATTCACACACAGCTCTGTTAAAGAAGTAAATACAGACGGCAAACCGTTAAATTACGAACGTCTTGAGTTTTTAGGAGATGCCGTTATAGGAACTGTCATTGCAGAATATCTTTTTCTTAAAGCACCTTTAGGCGATGAGGGTTATTTGACACAAATGCGGTCAAAAATTGTGAGTCGGAAACATTTAAACAACATCGGGAAAGATTTAAATCTTATACGATTTGTAAAAAGCACCGTTAAAGAAAGTCGCTTTGGCGAAAACATCCATGGCAATGTATTCGAAGCTTTAACAGGGGCTATTTATATTGACAAAGGCTTTAAAGTTTGTAGTGATTTTTTACATCGTAAATTAATAAGTCCTTTTATCGATTTAAATGAGCTAGAACAACAAATTACCAGTTATAAAAGTTTGCTGATTGAATGGTGCCAAAAAGAAAAAAAAGACTTTAAATTTGATATCTACGAAGATTCTGGCAATGATGATATAAGACATTACAGTGTCAAATTATTTATTGAAGGGAAACAAATTGCTAAAGGACGAGATACATCAAAAAAAAAGGCTGAAGAAAAAACAGCGCAAAGAGCTTACTACGCTTTACAAGATAAAATAAATTAAGCCATGCTTAAATTACATACGCTAAGTTTTGAGCCAGAACACGACTATAATCTCATTTGTATTCATACAATATTAGAAGATTATAGATTGGCTTACTTTATAAATCAAGCCCTAGACCTTAAACTTTCACGTAGAGATGAAGATTTAGATTTAGATTTTAATAATAATAAAGAGCATTTTTCTTTATATGAATATAATGATCCTTCGCTTTTTTTAACATATAACCTCCTTGCTAACAAATACACCTTAGTAGAATATAAAACATCAAACAACAACGCATTGTTTTACAATATATTACTAAGCGAAACGAAAATTTCTTACCTTATTAGTGATAAAAAAAAGGTAGATTTCTTTTTAAAAATTACAGGAGACCTATCTTTGACGCAAATAAACAATATTACAGAATGTATAAATAGCATTCAACAAGTTATAACGGTTTATACAACAAACCCGAAACTATTAAAACAAAACACACATTTAATTTTTTAAATATGACTCACAAAGGAAAGAAAACAAAAATTGTAGCAACTCTTGGGCCAGCTTGCAACAATAAAAAAATAATAAAAAAAATGATAAAGGCTGGCGTTAATGTCTTTAGAATTAATTTTTCTCATGCCGATTATGATGTTGTTAAAAACAATGTTAATATAATAAGAGAACTCAATAAAGAACTCAATTATAACGTGGCTGTTTTAGCCGATTTACAAGGTCCTAAACTGCGCGTAGGTGTCATGAAATCGGATGTTATACTTAACGCAGATGACGCCTTTACATTCACAACAAACCCGTGTGAAGGTACACAAGAAAAAGCCTTTATGACATATCAGCATTTTCCTCAAGATGTCAAACCTGGAGAACATATTTTAGTTGATGATGGTAAATTACTCTTTGAAGTTGTGAGCACAAATGGAGGTGACGAAGTTGTAACCAAAGTGTTACGTGGCGGCCCTTTAAATTCTAAAAAAGGTGTGAATTTACCCAATACAAACATCTCTCAACCCGCTTTAACCGAAAAGGATATTAAAGATGCCCTTTTTGCCATAAGTCTTGAAGTTGATTGGATTGCTTTATCGTTTGTTAGAACACCCGAAGATTTAGATTTACTCAATAAGCTTATCGCTGATAATTCTGATTATAAAATTCCGGTTATCGCTAAAATAGAAAAACCAGAAGCTATTTTAAATATTAATAAAATAACAAGTCATTGTGATGCATTGATGGTGGCTCGTGGCGATTTAGGTGTAGAAATTCCTATGGAAGAAGTACCTCTCATTCAGAAAATGCTCGTTGCCAAAGCAAAAAAAGCAAGAATCCCTGTAATTATTGCCACACAGATGATGGAAACAATGATCGAAAACCAAGTGCCTACACGTGCCGAAGTTAACGATGTTGCCAACTCAATTATGGATGGTGCCGATGCCGTGATGCTTTCTGGAGAGACCTCTGTAGGAAAATATCCTCTAGAAGTCATAAAAAAAATGCGCGATATCATTGTGAAAGTAGAAAATTCTGCTTTAATAAAAATGGACACCGATGCTTTTACAACTATAAACGATCGTTTTATCACTAAAACCATTTGTCACCAAGCAAGTATAATGTCAGATAATATAGATATTGCTGCCATAAATACGTTGACAAATAGTGGCTATACAGCTTTTCATATTTCTGCCAGAAGGCCTCATGCGCATATCTTAGTTTTTTCTTCAAACCGCCGCATTATGGCAATGCTTAATTTATTGTGGGGTGTAAAAGCTTTTTATTATGAAAAAATGACAAGTACAGACGCTACAATTATAGACATCAATAACATAGCTAAAGAAAAAGGTTATATCGCTTCTGGCGATTATACCATCTCTTTAACTTCTATGCCTATACAATCTAAAGGTATGGTAAATACTTTAAGACTAACAGAAATAGATTAGCTCAAAACGGCCAATCCTTCTGTAATTAATTTTTTAAAAGGTTTTTGGACTTTTAGTAATTCTAAATGTTCAGAAACCCTTTTTTTAAGTGGCAATTGTGTGTTGGCTAAAAGCTCATACAACTCTAAACTTAGCAACCATTCCGATTTATATTCAGAATTTATCTCTTTAAAAACAGCTTCCAAGATATCAAAATTATTGGCGCTTGATGTCCTAAAATTCCTTATTGTCTGATACAATTTATGAAGGTTTATATCAGATGTGCTGTAACTTATTTTATGTGTTTTTTCGCTAGGCGGATCAAAATGCAAGTCGTAACTTTCTGGATCGGCTACACCAGCGTAAACAGACGTAACACTTGCCCCAACTGCCATATCGTAAACACCCCATTCTGGTTTAAACAAGAAGTCATCATTATAAGTAACTGTGCAATTTTTAAAAGAAATTAAGATGATTTTTCCTTGTAAATTCCGACGTCCTGTGATGATTTCGCCCATCACCTTAATGCCCCTTTCAAATTCTAAAGTAGTGGTCTTGCCTTCGTAAAGACCATAGGTTTCTAAGTCTTTAGGCGACATGTCTTCTATGGCTAAATTGCGCCCTTTGAGTTTCCCTACTGGCGATCCAAAACCATCTGCGTGGTATGTTTTACCATGACCTATCAATTCTTTATTTTGATAAGCCAAAGCTGTTGGCCCAGTGGTCTGAAAATATATAGGCAGTCCTTCATGCGAAATAACATTGGTAAATAGTCCCGAAATTTGAATCCCTGTACGCAACACAACCGTGCTTAAATTTTGAGAATTTATCGCTTTTTGCAAACCACTTAACCCGCCTTTTCTAAGTGCCATTGTATTGGCAAATTCTTCTAAAATAACACTCAAATGTGCAAAATCTGGCGTCACAAATAATTGTGGTTGTGGTTTGGTAATATCAAATGCGGTTTGTGCTGCCGTAATAGTATAAGGTAATTTCGCTACTTGTTCACTCATACACCATTCGCTTTCGCCGATGGATGATAACAACCCAGCGCCATATATTTTAGGATTATCAAGTGTGCCTATCAACCCGTATTCAACAGTCCACCAATGGAGATTTCGCAGTTGTGCCATTTCGCTAGGTTCTCCCATATTTTTAGAGATTTCTGCAACACGATATTCAGCATCGGCTACAGCCTTATCAGATGTATTGGGATCTTCTTTTATGATAGACAAATGTCTAATAGCTTCGTACAATGCGTAATCTTTGGCTGATGATATGGCTTTACTGCCAATCTCGCCAAAACGTCTGAGGTATTCGGCATACTCTGGATTGGCAATAATAGGTGCATGACCTGCCGCTTCGTGAATAATATCTGGCGCAGGTGTATATGCGATATGTTCAGCTGTGCGAATATCAGCTGCAATAACCAAAACATTATAGGCTTGGAATTCCATAAATGCACTTGGTGGAATAAAGCCATCAACAGAAACAGCCGCCCAGCCAATCTCTTTTAAAATACGATTCATGCCTTGCATATGTGGAATTTCTTCGGAGGAAACGCCTGTTTTTTTTAATCCGTCAAGGTAAGAATGATGGGCTTTTTTACCCAAATAGGCCACGCTTTTACGCATCACATAACGCCAAACCGCTTGGTCTTTTGCCGTGTAAGTATTATAAGGTTGTGGAATTACAAAAGGCTGTAAATGATTTGGTAGTCTTTTTAAAACGCTATTTAAAGGAATATGCTGCATTAATAATTGATGTTTTGTGAGGTAAATTTAAGTGTTTTAAACTAAAATTAGTGTTAAAAAAAATAGGTTAAAGTAATTAAACTTTAACCTGTCTCTTTCAATGAATAACCCCCAGGCTATTATTTCTTCTTAAGTATAATGGCTGTGTAAACTTTGCCTTTGCAATTAATTTTTGCAAAATAAGTGCCTGTCTTTTTGCCTCTCATGTTATATTTAAGTCCTTTCTTAAGGTTTTTAACCTTTTTCTTGTAGATTCTTTGACCATTGTCATTGTAAATCTCTATCGTGTCTTCACCATCTTCATCTAGACTTACTGTTACTTCATCAACAACTGGGTTTGGATAAATAACCGTTGTAAAGTGCCACCCCAGCATCTTCTGTAGCAATCCAAATATTGCCTTTTTTATCTTGTTCAAAACCTTTAATCATATTAGAAAAAGAACCATGCTCTTTATCTAAATACCTGATGTTGTATTTAGAATTATCTCTAAATAATAATTCTGGCGCTTTAAGCACCTCCGAAAAAGCTAATTTTTTTCCAACAAATTCAAAAGATTCGCTTTTTGATTTTTCAACCAATGAGACCGCAACAATTTCGGGTTTTATATCAATAAAAATTGGCTGAGGTTATTTGTCAATATAATCAAGTAGCGTAATTATTGTTTTTTTTACTGTGATTTTGGGATGCGTTTTTTGAGGGGGTCTCAAAAAAGGTTTTTGCTTCAATTCTAGCTGTGTCGCATCTTTAAAAAAAGACAAATCTTGTGCTGTTAAAGTAGCGCTCAATAAAATAATTAACAGTATTAAAAATCTTCTTTTCAATGGTATCATTTCTTAAAAAAACAAATGTATCACTTTATCAGTAAAAGCAACAAAATTTAGGGTGAACGACACGAATTTATATGTGAACGGTAAATTTTAGTGAAAATACCTGTCAATTTTTCTATATTTGTAAGTATATCTCATCATCTTAATTCACAATTCATGACTATTTTTTTAACGCCAAAACTTGAAACTGTACTCCCAAAAATTAAAGCCATTGTTCAAGATCAAATCATACCACTTGAAGCCGATTTTTTACAACACAATTTTAGTAAAGTTAAACCAAAATTAGAGGCTATTCGCCAATTGGTAAAACAAGAAGGTTTGTGGAATCCGCATTTAAGTAGCGCTCATGGCGGATTAGGTTTAAGCTTGGTAGAATTCGGACAAATAAGCGAGGTTTTGGGTCACACCCCATATGGTCATTATTGTTTTAATTGCAATGCACCCGATATTGGCAACCAAGAATTGATTTTAGGAAATGCCTCAGAACATATAAAAGACACTTTTTTAGCCCCTTTATTAAAAGGCAACATTCGCAGTTGTTTTTCGATGACCGAACCAGAATTTGCTGGCTCAAATCCCACCGAAATGGATACATCAGCTGTTAAAGATGGCGATAATTACATTATTAATGGGCATAAATGGTTTACCTCATCGGCCGATGGCGCAAGTTTTGCCGTGGTTATGGCAAACACAAACCCCGATGCCGAAAATAAATACCAACGTGCCAGTATGATTGTGGTACCAACAGATACCAAAGGTTTTGAATTGGTGTGCAACATCCCAGTAATGGGCGAAGCCAATGACGATTATTTTAGCCATGGCGAAGTGCGTTATACCAATTGTAAAGTGCCCCTAAAAAATCTTATCGGGATAGAAGGCGCTGGATTTAGCTTGGCGCAACAAAGACTTGGGCCAGGGCGCATCCACCATTGTATGCGTTGGATTGGCATTTGCGAACGTGCCTTCGATTTGATGTGCAAACATGCTGCCAGCCGCGATTTAGGAAACGGCGTGAAATTAGGTCAAAAACAAAGCATTCAGAATTTTATAGCAGAATCGCGTGCAGAAATAAATGCCGCCCGTTTTATGGTTTTACATACCGCTTTAAAAATTGATAACGAAGGTGCTAAAGCTGCCCGCATAGAAATATCTACCATTAAGTTTTATGTAGCTAATGTGTTGCAACGTGTTTTAGACCGTGCCGTACAAACCCATGGAGCGCTTGGTTTAACCGATTATACCGTGCTTTCTTTTTGGTACCGTCATGAGCGCGCCGCGCGTATTTATGATGGCCCAGACGAAGTGCACAAAGCGGCTTTGGCACGTCAAATTCTGAAAGGATATGGTTTAAATACCAAAGTGGTATGAGCGAATCATCCATAGACAAAGCACGTGATGTGCGTCCCGAAGAGGCTTTAGATTTAAAAACCTTGTCGGATTATTTAGCAGTTTCCATGCCAAATTTTGAGGGTATTAGCGAGATTAAGCAATTCCCTGGAGGCTATTCAAATCTCACTTATTTAATAAAAACACCGCATCAAGAATTCGTTTTGCGCAAGCCACCCAAAGGTGCTAAAATAAAATCGGCGCACGATATGAAACGGGAGTTTAACGTCTTGTCGTTATTGCAACCCGTTTATAAAAAAATGCCAACGCCTTATATTTATTGCAAAGATGAAAACATTGTTGGCGCACCCTTTTTTATGATGGAACGTGTTAAAGGTGTTATTTTAAGAAACGCCGTACCCAAAGGTTTGGCCTTAAACAAAGAAGCTTTTAAAAAACTCTCTACAAATTGTTTATTAAATTTGGTTGATCTGCATAATTTAGAGTTAGAGAAATCTGAATTAATCACTTTGGGAAATCCCGAAGGTTATGTCGGCCGTCAAGTGTCAGGATGGACGGAACGTTATTTTAAAGCCGAAACAGACACCATCACCGGAATGAATGCTGCAGCCGAATGGTTGCAAGCACATCAGCCAAAAACATCGGCCACAGCCTTTATTCACAACGATTATAAATACGATAATTTGGTTTTAGATGAAAATTCACTCGACATAAAAGCCGTTTTAGATTGGGAAATGGCCACCATTGGCGACCCTTTAATGGATTTAGGAACCACTTTAGCTTATTGGGTAGAAGCCAATGATAACAAAGCGCTTCGCGCTTTTAACCTCACATGGCCAGAAGGAAATTTAACCCGCAAACAGCTTTTAGAAACCTATGCAGAATTGCGCCACATAAAAATTGACGCTATTTTATTTTACTATGTTTTTGGCTGTTTTAAATTAGGCGTTATCGCCCAACAAATTTATGCGCGCTATAAAAAAGGTTTTACCAAAGACCCGCGTTTTTCAGGATTGATTTATGTGGTAAATGCTTGCGCCGATAATGCCAAAAATGCCATCCGCTTTAAGCGCATTCATAATTTTAAATAACAAAACAACGAACTAACAACTAACTAAGATATTAGCCTTTAGCTATTGGCTTTTGGCTTTTTGATGGTATCAATTGGTTGCATCGAAATGGGCTTCAGCCAAAACTAAAATTTTGAATCTAATTCAACACCAAATTATTAGCAATAAAATATTAAATTTGTTGAAATGGTTTTTAAATCATTGATTTTAAAAATGTGTCATTAAGTTGGCTTTAGCCAATGTAAAGCAATATTAAATGCCTTTTATTAAAGTCTATATACATTTTGTTTGGAGCACTAAAAACAGAGAAGCATTTCTTTCTTCGAAAGAAATAAGGCGAAAAGTGTGGCAACATATCAGAGAAAATGCCAAAGAAAAAGGCATTTTTATTGATTTTATTAATGGTTATTCAGATCATTGTCATTGCTTAATTTCACTAGGCGTGAATCAAACCATTCAAAAAGTGATGCAATTAATAAAAGGAGAATCTTCTTTTTGGATTAATAAACAAAAGCTCACTTCTAAAAAATTTGAATGGCAAGATGACTATTTTGCGGTTTCTGTTTCTGAGTCTATGATAGATAAGGTTAGGAATTATATTAAAAATCAGGAAACACATCATTATAAAAAATCCTTTCAAGAAGAATATGATGCATTTATAAGCAAATATCCATTTAAAAAACATAAAGATTTTGGCTAAAGCCAAATTGATTATTTAACTAATTGAATAATTAATGATCCTCCTGCTGAAGCAGGAGGCAATTGATGTCTCTTTCCCTATCCCTTTCTCTTAAATGCTAAAACAGGAGGCAATTGATATCTCTTCTTATCTATTTCTCTTAAATAATAAAACAGGAGGCTATTGATGTCTCTTCTTATCTCTTTCTCTTAAATAATAAAAAGGAGGCTATTGATATTCTCTTCTATCTTTAAATGATATAAAATACCCTAATATTTATCCAAAAAAAATTAAATCATTAAATAGGGATGGGCTTCAGCCCATCCAATAGAAATATAAAAAAAAGGGCTTTAGCCAAAACTTTAAAAACAATCTCACTCCTTTTTCCTACATTTGAATCAAACTAAAAAAAATGAAAGCAATTAGAATACACGAAACCGGCGGGCAAGAGGTCTTGACATTTGAAACTTTACCAGACCTCATGTGCCAACCCGATGAGGTTTTGGTCAACATTAAAAGCGCTTCGGTTAATTACTCCGATGTGCTCATCCGCAAAGGCGATTATCCTTATATGCCGCAATTCCCCGCCATTTTAGGAAATGAAGCTGCTGGAGAAATTGCCGAAGTAGGTTCGGGCATTAAACATTTAAAAGTTGGGCAACGGGTGATTGTTTTTGGCAAAGAAAGTTATGCCACACAAGTGGCTGTAAAAGCAAATAGTGTAATCCCCATTCCCGATGCTGTCGATTTTGACGATGCGGCAGCCCTGACTATTATCTACTTAACCGCGTATCATATGTTGCATACGGTGCGTCGCATTAAAGCAGGTGAAACAGTTTTGGTTCATGCTGCAGCAGGTGGTGTAGGCACTGCGTTGATTCAACTCGCAAAATTGGGGGGTATTCACTTGATCGGATTGACAAGTAAAGACGATAAAGCGGCTGTTATTAAAGAGATGGGCTATGACCATGTGATAAATTACAAAACCGAAAATGTGGTGGCACGTGTGAACGAAATCACAAATGATAAAGGTGTCGATCTCATTATAGATTGTATTGGTGGCCCGCGTTTTGACGATAATTTTAAAATGCTTGCCACACTGGGACATGTTATTTGGTATGGCATTGTGGCTGGGCAACCCACTGTAGATTTTAGACAAGCTTTAGGAAGCAAGCCGCACAAATGCCATTCGGTTTCCATGTTCCATTTGTATGGTATTTTGAATGATCCTGCTTTGATGATGTCTTCTTTTCAAACCCTTATCGGATATTTGCTTAAAGGTCAAATAAAACCTGTTATTCATGCCAGAATTCCACTTGCCGATGTGGCCAAAGCGCATGCCATTCTTGAAAACGGTGAAAACATCGGCAAAGTCATTTTAAAACCATAATTACTAAAATAAAGAATTAAGATCGCTACGCTTTAAGAATTAAGACTTGTTTTTTAGTTAACTCATAAAATAATAGCTAAATAAAGATAATTTAACTTTATCCTTTAACCCAAAATTTAAAAAAAATAAAATGAAAAAATTAAAAGACATAAATAATATACTTATTCTAGGAAGTGGTACTTTAGGTCTACGCGTAGGTTTGGCAAGTGCGCTAAATGGTTATAAAGTTGTGATTTACGATATTGATGAAAAAGCATTCGCATCGGCTAAAAAAATACACCAGCAATTGCTCAAAATACTAACCAAAGCTGGTACATATACTTTAGAGCAAGCCGATTTAGCCATCCAAAATATCCGTTTTACAACCAACGCCAAAGCAGCTGCTAAAAATGCCGATTTATTAAGCGAATCGGTGACAGAGAATCTAGACATCAAGAAAAAAGTGTGGCAGCAATTTGGCGCTTTGTGTCCTAAAAAAACTATTTTCACCACCAATACTTCGTCGTTATTACCATCGCTTTACGCAGCAGAAACAGGCAGGCCTGAGCATTTTTGTGCCTTCCATTTCCACGATGTTTTTTATGCCAATGTGGTGGATATTATGCCGAATCCTAAAACTGAAAGTTGGATGATGCCACTGCTTCAAGATTTTGGGAAAAGCATTCAACAAACACCCGTCATCGTTAAAAAGGAATCACCTGCTTATATTTTTAATGCCATGCTGATTGCTTTAATTGGTGCAGCTGGCGCTTTGGTAACATTTGATATTGGCAGTATTGAAGATGTGGACCGTTCATGGATGGGCAACTTTAAAATGTCACGTGGGCCATTTGGCATTATTGACGAAATTGGTTTAGATACCGCTTGGCATGTCACAAGTCCAAATAAAGACGAAAAAAGCAAACGTTTTGCAGCCCTTTTAAAAACCTATATCGATCAAGGGAAATTGGGCAGAAAGACAGGTGAAGGGTTTTATGTTTATCCGAATCCGAGGTTTATGGAAGAAGATTTTATTTAAGAATGGTGTCAGGTATCTAGAATTTGGTGTGTTTATTTAGATTAATTAAAGAAGTTTATCCTTAAATTTTAAACAAGGTCTTAAAGATAATTTTCAAGTCTTTTAAAAAGCTTCTTTGTCTGTGATACTCTAAATTGAGTTGTTTTTTTTTGGATGATTTCATTTATAAAATAGGCCTCTGGGTCTTTGTGTTGGGCAAGTAATTCACATTCGTTTATAAATTCTAAAGAAGCCAAACTGGTAATACCCGGTTTATAATTGAGTACTTGTAATTGTTTGGCATTATAAAAATTAACATAGTGTCTCAACTCTGGTCGCGGTCCCACAAAACTCATATTGCCCAGCAATACATTAAAAAGTTGTGGCAATTCGTCTAATTTATATTTTCGCAGATAAAAACCCCATTTTGTAATGCGTGGGTCGTGATTTCCTATCGTCAATAAACCCAACTTTTCTGATGCTTCGTGCATCGTTTTAAATTTATAGATGTGAAAATCGGTGTTGAATTGACTAACCCTTACCTGTTTAAAAATAACTGAACCTTTTGATGTTGCTTTTATTAATATCGCTATCAATATTAAAACTGGACTTAAAAGAATTAAGCCAAAAAAGGAGCATATGATATCAAAAAGGCGTTTCATTTTTTACAAATCGGTTTATACTACGAAAATAGCAATACTAAAAATGCTATGCGCTTTTATTTACTTAAAAAACATTTTTAAGTGGACTGGTATTTCCTGCAAGGTCTTTTTTTGACCTTGTAACCTGAGCTCGATATAAACTTTAATGCCATTTTTGATGATGTCATTTATTTTTAAGGGCTTGTTATTTCTACAGTCCCGACACTTCGGGAGAAATATGAGCGACACGCCCGTCTGCCTCGGGCAGAAAATCTATATAAGATGAGATTCCTCCTCATTCTTCGTTCGGAATGACAAAAAAAATTATAGGCTTTCAGAAACTTTAAAAGCTAAAATATTGACAAACCTTGAGCCTTTTATTAGGCATTTTTATGTTCTATTCTTATAAGATCTTAAATGCTGTCCGTACCAAGCGGGATTACTAATACGTCTGAAAATATATAAGCGGACTTCCTTTTTATAGCAAGCTTGAATAATTGTTTTTGGATAATGAATAAACCGCATCGAAAAATAGATAAGCTCATTTATAAACCGATTGCTTTTAGGAAAATCAATACTCATAACATATCGAAACATCAAAAACGTCAAGCTTTTCGTCTCTGGTACAGAAATATGTCCCGCTTTAAAAATCATTTGTATCAATTTTAAATACCCGTTTTTGCGATAATAAACTGGTTTAAAATTTGATAAGGCTAGCAAAACTTCAGGCTTAAACGACAATACAAATCCGTCGTAAAATTGGCGCATCATGATTTTACCTTTTAAAAATCCGCTGTCATTAATTTGTGTATTCATCATGTTATGAATGGCCTGATGCGGATAACTCGGCACAAAAAATCCGTTTACCAGTAATTTATCTTTATAAATATCTTGATAGGTTAAGGTGTCTTGATAAGGGTTGGCAATGACTGCCCAATGAATTTCTAAAGCTGCTATTTTATCGGGATGAACCAAGCGCGGATAATGTTTTGAATGCTGCTGCTCGTTTGGTATAAAAACCCCTTTTGGCTCATACCCATTGGTCCTTAAAATTTCTGCCGTTTGGACGATTTGCTCAGGATCAACCAAAAAATCAATATCACCCACCAAACGTTCGCCAATATCTTGATACAAATTTTCTAACAAATGTGCCGTCCCTTTTAAAAAAATAGGTGTAATGCCGTGTTTGCTTAGCAAATCTTGAAGCGATTTGGCTTGTTTGATAATGGCGTTATTGCGATTGCGGTTTAACTGCGTCAATGCGGCTGCATAATTTACCAACGCTTTCGGTAAATATTCCAGTAAATCAGCGCGTTGTAAATTGAGATACAATGCCTGAAACACCATATGACCGCTGCTTATTTGCACGAGTTTATCCCAATTTAATGCGCCAGATGCCAGTTGCTCTTTGAGGCTTTCTTTCCTTTCGGGATGTTGGCTCAATGATAAAATGGCACCAATAAAATAGAGGCCTTCTTTATAGGTCATCGTTAAAAAGTTTGTCAACGGTTTGGCACATCAACGCATTGTCAGAATAGCTTAATTGGTAACAAGGCATCGTTGTAAACCAATCTAAAAACTGCTTAGCATTATTGGTTTCAGGTGATAGCCAAGCGTCGGGAATCAACTGTTGAAAAGCCATTTCTTGCGTTATTTTTTCACACTTTAAATCAATTTTTTTGTCGTATTTTACAAAAACCAAGGCCTTACAAGGTTGGCGTTCAACTTGATTTTTATGAGTTGGCGTCGGTGCTAAATAACGGACTTTCTTATTCTGATTTTTAAAATGATGTTGTGTCGTGTTTTTGAGTTGTGGAAAATATTCTGATAAAGCCGATACGGCACTTTCTTTAATTGAAATGGCTGCCGGAAAATAATATAATTGCTTGTTTTTTGAGGCCATAGGCGCAAAATCATCCGCCAATAAATCCCATCCTTTAGCCATTAATAAAGCGGCTAAAGTGCTTTTGCCGTTACCGGAATCACCTGTAAATAAGATGCTGTTTTTACCATCGCTTAAAGCGGATGCATGAAAAACACCCAGCCATTCCGATTCTGGTTTTCCATATAATTTCTCGATTAAACACATCGAGAATTTGCCTTGAAAATATTCGATTTCGGACTTTTGCCAAGTGCCGATTACTAATTTATCAACTTCTAAAACAATGTCTTGATTATTGAAATATACCTTAAAGTCAAAATCAAAATCCGCCTCAGCGACACATAAATGTGCGAATTTTGGGTGGATTAAAAAAGCTAAGGCTTCATTTTCAAAACTGACTTTAAAAATAACACGGGCTATTTTATAATAATAAATAACCTGAAACTGCTTTAAAGCCTTTTGAATATTGACAATGGGTTTGGTGGCCTTTAGGGTTGTTTGCTGCGTGTAGAGTGCGGTTGTTTTACCAATCAGCATGCTACATTGGTCTTTATTTATTTTTAGTGTTTGTTGACACCAATTTAATAATTCATTTGCTGATTTATTTTGATTGATTTGCAGTAAAAGTGCACTTACCGGTTTTTCAACAATGACATAAGTATTTGACGCTTTAAACCACACAATATTTTGATGCGTTAGTAGTTTTATTATAATGTCATTGGCTGTAAAAGGCATGGTTTTAAATATGGCGTTTCAAATGTGACAAATAACTACTTGTTTTAATCATAGAATACAGACAGGCTCAATGTGACAGGCTATGGTTATATTACCACCCCGGATTCTCGGGCGTTGACTGTGCTTGTGCTTTTTTGGGATTCAGAATTATAAACGTCGCCATAGCGGTTAGCGCCACATATTTTCCTGTTTTTAAAATAGCTTCTTTACGGGTGATTAAATTGTCTTTATTTATCTTTTTATTGGCGCTTTGTTTTTCAGATTTTTTCATAATTATAACATTAATACCAAAATATTTTTTGATTAAAGTTGCTTGAAGCCGATTTAATTTTTACAAAATAGACACCCGTTGCCATTGATGGTACTTGAATGTTATTGGTAGTTCCGCCTTGTAATTTAGAGGTGTAAATCTTGCGTCCTAAACTATCGTAAATATCTAGCGATGCTGATTGTTCTATTAATCCAAATACTTTGATACTATTGGTATTTGGTGAGGCCACTAAAGTGAATTTTGATTTTACAACATCATCAATACCTAAAGTTGAAGCATTATCTTGTGTGTGCAAAAAGAACCGCCCTATACCGCTACTTGCTGAGGATAAAGTAAGGGTATACGTTTTATCAGAATTATTTATCTCGGTAAAACTACCTAACAAATGGTCTTCTAAAAACACCTTCTTGCCTACAGGTAAATTAGTGTAGTCAGCTTTAAAAGTGATTTGTGTTCCTGCATCAGCATCCAACCCAATAGGAATAATAGTCGTGTCATAAGCGTTATCCGGCACTACTTGAAGTGCAAAATCAACGCCATTGTCTGTTACCAATTTAGAATAGATGCCAAAATTACTGGCTGTACCATCAAAACGACCCGCATCATAACCTGGGTCGAGACCTAAACTTTTCCCACTGATATATTTTATAGCCGTTGTGCTTATTTTTCCAGCGTTATTATCCGCGATAAGCACAATGCTTGGTGTGGCGGTTGTAGCTGCTTTTTGAAAAGCGACAGCTGATTGATGAGAACGCATGGCTGCGGTGAAGTTTACTGTACTGCCACCATCTATTGAATTCACGAAAAAGGCTTGTCCAGGCGCGATATATGTCGCAGCAACAGTAGACTGATTGATTATATCGTAACCAGGTGTTACGGGATTCCAAAAGTAAAGTGCTTGATAAGAAGTGTGTAATGCCGCTGCATTTATTGTTATAAAATTATTGGTAGCATCGGCAGCAGCGTTGGCAGGCATAGAAGATGGAAAAGGATTCCCTACGACGTTCCAACTATTGGCAGTGCCTTGGGTAATAGCTATAGGAACTGCTGCTACGGGTACTGTGCCGGTAAAGACTACAGTACCATCTGTTGTGGTTAATATTTCATAACCCTTAGCTGCTAAAAAATTACCTGCACCTGACACACTATTTGCTTTGCCAGAAACAACGGTTGTCCAATGTGTGCCCCATGCTGTGCCATTATTATCATAAGGTGTTACAGAATAATTATTACTACTTGTAGCTACATTGTTGGCGCCTGCTTCTACAAAGCCCTGGATGTCTTGTGCACCAACTGGTGCCGCAATTAAATGCCATTTGTTAACACCTGTCATATAACGGTTGTAAGTAATATTACCTGTAGATGCTCCTGTGACAATTAAAGATCCGCTTGTTGAAGCGTTTGAAGCTATGGTCATTGTGCCACTGTTTGATAAATTACCGCTGATGGTTAAACCTTTGCCGGCATTTATATCTAAAGTGCTGCTCGCAGCTATGGTTAGATTACCTATTGTATAAGTTGTTCCCGTACTTATTATGGGTTTCTTTGTAACAGCAGGTATGGTTACGGCAAAACTATTATCGGGCACACCATTACTCCAGTTAGCTGCCGTCGCCCAATCTGTATCAGATGTACCTGTCCATGTAGTTGTAGAAATTGTAAAACCTGTTGTAGAAATGGGGAGCGTTGCTTCGCCATCACTAGTATTTCTGGTCCAATTTAATTTGTCATATATTAAGGCTAAATAGCTTGAAAATAAAGTTTGGTTTGATCTAGAGCCACTGTAATAACCACCATTTGGACTCGCTGTCTGATTTATTTCTAGAAAATTTGTTCCTGCAGTTAGCCCTGTGCCGGTTAATTCACCTGAAACAAGGGTTTTATTTCTATATCCGGCCAAAAAAGTAGTTGGTGATAAATCATCTGTTCCTAAAAAAGCCAATACAGTATCACCCCCTTCAACAGGATTAAATCCAGCGTTAGGAGTGGTTAAAGTTCCAATTGATGAACCATAATAAGGATTGGCATCGGTTTTAACATCTGTAAAAATTATAATTGTACCCGCTTTAATAATTGTGGCTCCTGAATCCCATCTTAAAGCACCTTCTGTGTTTACAAAAGCAGAGGCGCCGTCCCAATTATTATCTGAAAAATAAACGATGGTATTAGACGAAATATCAACCAGCGCAACAATGGAAAAATCCTTTTGACCATCACTATTAAATGCTGTAAAAGCAATATCGCCAGCCGCTGTTATTTGCGCCCAAGCATTAAAATAACCGCTTAAAAAAACAGCGATAACAATTACAAAAAAAGATTTTTGTTTCATAATATAAAGTTTGTTACGGTATTTACATCAATAGAAACTGACATAAACACGGTGGTTTATTTATAAAATGAGGGGATAGATGGCGCTTAAAAACATATCTATCTAAGCGTAAGGGACTAAAGTACATATAAATTTTTAAACTTTTATATAAAGTACTGAAAAAGAGCAATATTTAGAATCATTCTAAATAGAACTCAGCCTATTATCTTCTGAATCGAATGCGACAGCGAGCTATGGTTGCCTTTTTACAAAATTGAGCGTGCTGTAAATATGGAGAAAAATATGTCAAACAGCTCAAATTTAGAAGACTATGAGGTAAAATTATTTAAAATTAAAGCATTTATAAATGTCATAAACACCTATCGGCGGTATTTTTTTATGAAAGTTGAGGGCTATTGTTTAATCATCAAAGAATGTGAGCTTCGACTTCCTGCCTACCGGCAGGCAGGGCGCTCAGCTTGACAATAGGGTGAAGGGTGAGATGTAAAAAAGTAAGACGTGAGAACCTTATAAAACACTGCTCACTGAATACTGCTCCCGATAGCTATCGGGACTGAACACTGTTTTTTATCAAGCGATTCAAATACAGAATTGTTAGAAATATATTCGGGAACGATTTGTTTAAGCAACATTACCAATGCCGTATCATCATTGTTTTTTAAAGCTGCTAAATCGCTAATACCTCTTCTTAACATATCACAATCTATGGGCGATTGTTTGGCAATTTTAATTTTATCGTTATAAGTAGATCCGTTTTTTTCTGAATCTGTCAATAATTCTTCGTAGAGTTTTTCACCAGGCCGCAAACCTGTTATTTTTATAGCGATATCTTCTGGGAATTTTAATCCCGACAGGTGAATCATATTTTTGGCTAAATCGTAAATTTTCATCGATGCGCCCATATCAAAAACAAACAATTCGCCAACATTTCCCATGGTACCAGCCTCAAGAACCAATTGACAAGCTTCTGGAATTGTCATAAAATAACGTGTGATGTCTTTATGCGTTACCGTTAAGGGACCGCCATTTTCAATTTGATTTTTAAACAACGGAATAACCGACCCATTTGAGCCCAAAACATTCCCAAAACGTGTGGTGATAAATTTTGTTTTGCCTTCGGTATTTAAGCAATTCATATACATTTCGGCCACGCGCTTGGTAGCGCCCATCACATTGGTAGGATTTACAGCCTTATCAGTCGATATCATTACAAATTTCTCTACGCCGTATTCTAAAGCCATATCGGATACTATTTTTGTGCCTAGAATATTGGCATGTACAGCCTCATAAGGATTTACTTCCATAAGGGGCACATGTTTATAAGCGGCAGCGTGAAATACTATATCGGGTTGGTAGGTCTTAAACACCTCTCTTACACGGGCCTTATTTCTTACATCAGTCACTATAGCCATACTGTTTTCAATATTTTTTTGCTCTAAATATTGTTGTAGGTTATAGAGTTCAGATTCTGCTTGATCTATCAGTATGACTTTTTTACATTTTAAATTAACTATTTGACGCGTAATTTCGCTTCCTATAGAACCCGCTGCGCCAGTAATAAGTATGGTTTTATTGTTGAATTCCTTTTTTAAAATTGGATTGTTTAAATTAATTTTTTCGCGGCCTAATAAATCTTCTATTTTAATCGGTTTTATCTGATGGGCGTTTAAACTATTATTAATCCAATCTTTAACGGGGGGTACAATTTTGATTTTAATAGGCAACAGCGATAATTTATCTACTATTTCAATAAGACGTGAGGATTTGATGTGTTGAATGGATATAATAATGGTATCAATCTGCTTGTCTGCAATAAAATCTGGTGTGATATCCTTTGCGTCAGACACACACAACCCGTTTATTTTCTTGCCGATGAGGCGTTTGTTGTCATCTATAAAACCATAAATCTGTATCTTGTTTTTTTTATCTTCTTTTAAAATGGTGTAGGTTATCATTCCGGCTTGACCGGCTCCATAAATCATCACACGTTCACTAAATTTATAATCGGTGATTAAAAATTCGTACGCCAATTTAAATAAATTCCGACTCGCAATAAGCAGCACCACATTCAATAAAAAATGAATTACAATAATGGATAATGGAATATTTAAACCTGCATTTATATTAAAATAATGGTTACACGTAACGACACCTATCAACAAAATCATCAGCAACAAATTGGCCATAAGCACATTAAAAGCATCGCGGCTACCCGTGCGCCTGATAATGCCTTTATACGACCCCACTGTTAAAAAACTGATTAAAGCCACAGTAACTACAAGGGGTCCTTGAAAAATAAGTTGCGGCTTCTCAAAATCTAGTTTGAAATTAAACCGAATAAGATAAGCAAAAACAAAGGTGTTTATAACAAGGTAGATGTCAATTAATAACACCATCCAGCGTGGTGTGTTATTTTTGATTAAAAATTTGAGTATTCTTTTTATCATGCCCCTAATTAAAAAGATAAAGATAAGAATTTTTTAATATCTGAGATAAAAATTTATTAGTCATTTAAAAGACTCTATTCAAACAATCAAAGTAAATAACGCTTTGGCAATTACAAACACTATAAATATAATTCAATAAAAGGTGTCTAATTTTTTTATATTTGTGCAACTTTTTTATTTAAAAATATGCCAAAGAAGATATTAATCACCGGAGCCGCTGGTTTTTTAGGATCGCATTTATGTGATAAATTCATCAAAGAAGGGTTCAATGTTGTTGGGATGGATAATTTTATTACGGGTACCTTTAAAAATATTGAACACCTAAGCAATTCAGATCAATTTGAGTTTCGCGAACATGATGTCACCGAATATATTGCATTTGATGGCCCTCTTGATTATATTTTACATTTTGCTTCGCCGGCAAGTCCCATTGATTATTTAAAAATTCCTATAGAAACCCTTAAAGTAGGTTCCTTAGGCACCCATAATTTATTAGGGCTTGCCCGTAAAAAAGGCGCAAAAATACTCATTGCTTCCACTTCTGAGGTTTATGGCGATCCCTTAATAAACCCACAAACCGAAGCTTATTTTGGCAATGTAAACCCTATAGGCCCTAGGGGTGTTTATGATGAAGCCAAACGTTTTCAAGAAGCCATGACTATGGCCTACCACACACATTATGGTTTGGATATTGCTATTGTGCGTATATTTAATACTTACGGCAAACGTATGCGCTTAAATGATGGCCGTGCCATACCAGCTTTTATTGGGCAAGCCTTAAGGGGTGAAGATTTAACTGTTTTTGGTGATGGCAGTCAAACACGCTCTTTTTGCTATGTTGATGATCAAGTAGATGGCATTTATAGATTACTCTTAGCAAACTATCCCAATCCTGTAAATATTGGCAATCCAGAAGAAATCACCATAAAAAATTTCGCTAAAGAAATTATTACACTTTCTGGTAGTATTTCTAAAATTGTGTATATGCCACTGCCTGAAAACGATCCTTTGCAAAGAAGACCGGACATTGATTTGGCTAAAAAACTATTAGGATGGCAACCAAAAACATCAAGAAAAGATGGCCTTAAAATTACTTTTAATTATTTTAAGACTGTTTTAGAGGCGCAATTACAATATAAAAATGGGCTTTAATCGTTTCAATATAATATCAATAAGCTTCATCTTGACCTTGTAGGAGTGCCGTAATTGTCAATAAAATAATTCTAAGATCAAGTAAAAAAGACCAATTTTGTATATAAAAACGATCTAATCGCACCCTTGCATTTATTTGATGATACAAGGTAATACCGCCTCTAAATCCTTTTATTTGAGATAAACCCGTTACGCCTGGTTTGGTTTGATGTCTCAAAGCAAACTTCTCGACACGACTACGATAAGTATCATTCAGTTTAATAGGATGAGGACGCGGACCAACTATTGACATATCACCTAAAAAGACATTAAAAAATTGGGGGAACTCATCAAGCGATGTTTTTCTAAGAAAAACACCAAATTTTGTAAGTCTTGGGTCATTGAGCTTCGCCCAAGAGTAATCTGCTTCGTCATTTAACCGCATCGACCTAAATTTGTAACACATAAAATGAATCCCCTTTTTACCTTCTCTTGATTGTTTGTAGATAACTGGCCCACGGCTCTGTAATTTAATCATAAGCGCAAATAAGGGATACATCCAAGACAAAAAAAACACAATCACAAAGCTTGAAAAAACAATATCAAAAACTCTTTTTAAACTCCTATTTAGGATGTTGTCAAGTGGAATATTATTGACATCAACTATGGCAACATTATCATAGCTTGTAATAAAATAGGATTTTAGCCAATGGGTTTGAAATTGTGGTAATATTTTAACTTTTTTATGTTCGGTATCCGAAAAAGCAATAATTGAATTCAATTGGGCTTTATCTATTTCGCCATTCACATAAATGGCATCATATCCTGCTTTATCTGCTTTAAAAAAGTCATCAATCGTTCCTGATAAAGGGTATTTTTTTAAAACTTTTGGAGTACTTTTAATTGAAAATATATGTGAACATCGGTACCCATACTGTGGGTTTTTTAAAAACAAATCATACAGTTCAAATCCATAACTATCATACCCTATAATGGCCACATTGAGAACATTTCCACCAAAAGCTCTGTATTTTTTTAATATGATATGAACTGTGAGGTTATAAAAAGGAAGGGCGACAAAAAATAGCGCCACCCAAAAAATTAGAAATTCTCTTTTTATGTCATTTCTCCTCATAAAAAGCATGATAATAAAAAGAATAAATAAGAAACGTACCAAGGTGTTGGCTGCTTTTCTTAAAGTATCCACATATTTGGTTGCCCGCCCTATGTCGTAATTTTTATTTAAATACGAAAAAATAGACCATATAACAATGCTTGTCATAAAATCATATAAATTTTGTTGGTTTAACGCATTGTAATCACTTACAATAAATGCGGCTGCAAAGTAAACCAAAGAGAGGGTGATCAGTTCTCCAAAAATAAAAAGCAAAGGGAAAAATTTATTGAATTTCTTTTTGAGATAAAAAATCATTTTAAAACAGATTTTATTTTGATGGCTAAATTAACCATTTAAAATACTTTAACAATAAAATGTTTGTATTTTTTTATCTAAATTTGTCCATCTTAAAAAGTTCGGTTATGAATTTAAACTGTATTATTAAAAAAATCACAACAATTGTATTGGGCGCTTTCTGTTTTATAAGTCTGTTCTCTTGTAATAGCTCAGCTGAACTTAGACGCGATGAGCTTATTTACAATAATAATTTTGCTACCGGTGATTTAACGGAAATTGATGGTGGCGCCATTATGACATTTAACAATCAAAAGGTGTTGGGGAATTACAACAACGATGGTTTTACCGTTCATTTAAATAACATTGGGTCTCATGACTACATTTATATTTCCTTTGATTTATATCTCCATGATTCTTGGGATGGAAATTTTAACAATATAGAGCCAGATCAACCAGATAGCTGGTTTATTGAATTACGACCTGATATTGAGTCTTATCCTACCATACCGTTTAATATTTGGGAATCGACATTTTCTAACAGTGTTTGTAATGAGATTTATTGTTTAAGACAATCTTATCCCGATATTTTTCCTTCAGAAAACAAGCCTAGATTAGGCTCGGCAACACAATTACCAGGTCTTTGTAGTTTAGCCAATAATAATGATGGGACATCTATGTATAAAATAGAAAAAGGGTTTGAGCATAGTGGTAACGCTTTACTTATCCGATTCTATGATAAACTTTATCAACCCAACGCCGTTGACGAAAAATGTGATGAAAGTTGGTCTATGGGTAATTTAAAAATACGTGTAATCACATTCGAATGAAAAAACACTTTTACGCCATTCTCCTCGTTTTATGCTTAAGTTTTCAAGTTGATTTACAAGCACAAACAATCAATCTTAATGAACAATTTATACAACAACATCTTAGAACAGCACAACTCTTAGGAGAATTTGATCCCTCCTTTTCTTTTACTTCATTGCCTATTCATACAGGTAAGAATGGTATTAAAATAGATTCTGAATTCCTTGGTGGCATGGCATATGGGGCAACCCTAAAAACCTTTTGGGGTAAATACGGCACATTAAAGGTGTTGCCTGTCGATTTTTTAATGGCCTATAGCAGCCACCACCCTTATAATCGCAATAATGGCAGCATGATTCCCAATAGGGGCTACCAACAATTGGTTAGTTTTGGGTTTTATGCCGAAATAGGGCCGCTTTCTATTCAGTTTAAACCAGAAGCTGTTTATGCCGAAAATCGCGCTTTTGAAGGTTTTCCAGACAGCCATTATGATGTCATTTGGGCGCGGAGATACAATCTTTGGAACCATATTGACCTGCCGGAACGTTTTGGAGACCAGGCTTATAAAAAAACACTTTTAGGCCAATCTAGTATTCGATTGAATTACAAAGGATTGTCGTTGGGTGTATCCACAGAAAATATTTGGTGGGGCCCCGGGATGCGGAACAGCATTATGATGAGCAACCAAGCCCAAGGCTTTAAACATATTACGTTTAATAGTACACGTCCATTAAAAACCCGTATTGGCACTTTTGAATGGCAGTTGGTAACTGGGCGCTTGGAGGGTTCTGGTTTTACGCCCCCTGAACCAGATCGCCTCTATGGCGGCACAAAATTATACGTTCCTAAAAGTGATGATTGGCGCTATTACCAAGGCTTTACTTTTACCTATTCCCCAAAATGGATTAAAGGCTTATCTCTAGGTATGATACGCTGGGTGCAAGAATATCATGAACTGGCCTTTAAAAATCACGATTATTTTCCGATATTTAATAGTATTTTTAGAAAAAAATTAGATTATTCAACATTAGAAGGGGATTTAGAAATAAATAGAGATCAGGCGGCAGGCTTATTTTTTAGGTGGATGTGGCCTGATGCTCAAGCAGAAATTTATGGTGAAATTGACTATAATGATGCCAAACAAAATTTCCGTGATCTTATATTAGACCCCAATCATTCAATGGCTTCAACTATTGGAATTCATAAACTTTTCAATTCAAAATCAAACAATAAAACCTACGAATTTTTATGGGAATGGACGCGTTTGGAACAAACGTCATCCAGATTGTTACGTGATGCTGGATATTGGTATCAGCACGGCAATGTGAGACATGGTTACACCAATAACGGTGAAGTGTTAGGCGCAGGCATAGGCCCTGGTAGTAATTCGCATTTCTTTGAAATCGCCTTACTCGATAAACTAAACCGATATGGCCTTGCGTTTGAAATTGTAGATCAGGATAATGACTTTTTTGTTTCGGCTTTTCAAGAAGCCAAAGACTTTAGACGCTATTGGAAGGATTTTAATCTGCATTTCAGCTTTCAAAAAAGTATCAAAAATTATTGGGGAAGTCTAAACGTTGTTTATTCAAGAAGTCTAAATTACCAATGGGAATTAGATGATTTTGCCACCCCTTATTACCACCCTGGTAGAGATGTCAATAATTTGCATATCGATTTTAAACTGACCTATCATTTTAATTTTAAAAAATAATTTTCAAACCCAACTTTTTTAAGGTAAAACGACCCTAACAAAACGTCATCTTGAATTAGGTCATGCTGCGCTTGCCTTAGCCTATTTTAATCTAAATCACCACTTTATGACGGTTTTATTATATGCCCTCTTTAACGCATCTCAGGATCTTTTGATTGATTACACTATAGTTTAGATTATATTTTGCCAACATGACTTTTTTGTTTTTTCTCTTTTCCTTTTTGCCTCTCCAAAAAGAAAAAGGTATTAAACCTCAGGGCAAGCCCTGAACCCTTTAATTGGAATCGACCCAAGGGTCGAGGTAATAAAAGAATTTCTTAAACCAACTATCCTCGAGGCAGAGCCATAGAGGTATTTCGCTGGTTTCATTTTGACCAAAGGTTAAAAATCGAAATTCTGTTATTTAGATTCCCGTTTTCACGGGAATGACAATTTCAACGGAAACCTCGAGGTAGAGCCTCGAGGAATTCTTTTCGATTAAATATGACAAATCCTGCAATTCTCAAGGATATCAAATAATTAGTCATCAACCAAAACCCAATCACCTTTTACGATCAACGGTTCGGCCTGTTTGTATTTAAGAGTTCTGTTCTCGCCACTCATCACATGTTTAATAGTAACCCGATCATTACGTCCAATTTTTGGTCGCTCGCGCACAATAGTCTCGGTAACTTCCTGACGCTGTGTATTTCCGGCGGCCTTATTTTGGGCAGAACGCTCTGCCATATTTTGGATTTCCTCTTTTGTGGTTTCAAGATTTTCCTTTCTTATTATATTGCTCATGCTCACGGCAGTAATATCTGGCGGCTGTTCACTGTTTTCCCCTTGGAAAACGGGTCAAAAGACAAGAATTATAGCTGTACCGTGGGGGCTGA
>JABMNH010000051.1 GCA_013205245.1 Flavobacteriales bacterium
AAATTATAATGCACAACGGGTTTTCTAATATGTGTTAAGGTTTCTTTATTACGCATATACCAGCCTACTTTGTCATTATTTTCGCACAACATTTTTACAATGGCCGTTGCCCAACTTCCACCACCAAAAACAGCAATTTTAGGTTTTTTATCCATAAAAATCAAAAATTAAGAGTCGTAAAATTAAGCAATTTTGAGGACTCTTTACTTTAGATTGTAATACATAAATGGTAAATATTTTTTTAATATATTTATCCTATTAAAAATTAAATCTTTTTAAGCTATGGAAGTTGTAGACGAAAACGGAACACGCATTTCAAAACCAGAAAACAAAAAGCTAGTGGCAGGTATTTTAGCCATTATAATACCTACAGGCAGTTTGGGCGTTCATAAATTTATGTTGGGTTATACCAAACAAGGGATTATCCAAATATTTTTGACCATATTTACGTTTGGTTTTGCCAGTATAATTCCCCTTATTGAAGGTATTATCTACCTCATAAAAACCGATGAAGAGTTTTATCAGACCTATCAAGTTAACAAACGTGGTTGGTTTTAAGATTCGTCGCTAAGTTTTTTTTCTAAAGCTGCTTGAAACTCTTCCATTACAGGCTTTACGGTACTTTCTGGCAAATCTGATATTCTTATATACATAAGACCATCTATGGCATTATTGAATTTTGGATCGACATTAAAAGCAACCAATCGTGCATTTTGTTTAACGTATTTTTTAAGTAAAACTGGCAATCTTAAACTGCCTGGTTCAATTTCGTCAATGAGCTTATCGAATTTATTCATATCCACTTTACTGGCATCAAAAATATAATCTTTGTGTTCGTCTTTTAACCTCACTTTATAATCTTTTTTAGGATGCACATATTGCGCTACATAAGGATCGTAATAATTAGATTTCATAAAACCAATCATAAGAGATTTTGAAAAGTTAGAGAATTTATTACTTATACTTACACCGCCTAACAAGTATTTTAAATTGGGATATCTTAAAGTTACATGTACAATGCCTTTCCAGAGTAAAAACAAAGGCATGGGTCTTTGTTGGTATTCGTTAATTATAAAAGCGCGCCCCATTTCGATGGTTTTGCTCAACATTGAATAAAGTTCTGGTTCAAATTTAAACAACTCATTTACATAAAACCCTTCTATGCCTTTGGCTTTATAAATCTCATCTCCCAAACCCATTCTATAAGCACCCACAACACGTTGCGCATCGTTATCCCACAAAAACATATGCTTGTAATACGCATCGTAAACATCAATATCTATGGCTTTATTTGTGCCTTCGCCAATGGTTCTAAAAGTAATTTCTCTCAACCTGCCAATTTCGTGTAAAATATTAGGAATCTGTTGGCTATCTGCTAAAAAAACCGAATAGTTTTTACTTGTTAATAATGTGGCATCAGAAACTTTTAGTTGTTCAACTTCTTCAATTAAATGTTCTGTAGGTCTTGCTGTGACAATTGTTTTTGGTTGAGATGGAAATATTAATGTTGGTGTAATTATTTTAAGAAGTCCCTTTTTATAAGGATTTGCCAACATATAAGTTTTCATTCTTATAAAATCTGAAAACTTAGATAAATCTTCGTATTCATCTTGGTCTTTAACAGGAATTTGATTTCCTATTCTCACTTTTATTGTCCTTCTTTTTTGTGTTAGCAATTCAGAAGGTAATTTTGCCGTTCTTAAAGTATCGCTCAATTTTGCCAAAATATAAAAAAGCGTGCTGTTTTTGGCGTGAAAACAAATAGGTACAACTGGCACCCTGGCTTTTTTAATAAATTTTACAGCAGCTTCTTCCCATGGTTTATCTTGAATGAGCATTCCGTCACTGTAAGTAGAAACTTCACCAGCAGGGAAAAGACCTAAGGGGTTGCCGTTATTAACATGTTCTAAAGCTTGTTTTATACCAGTATAACTTGATTTGCCTTCATCTTTTTTATTATCAAACGGATTAACAGGCAATACAAAATCTTTAATCGGTTCAATTTTAAGTAAAATAAAATTGGCTAAAATTTTAAAATCGGGACGGCTACTGGCTAATAATTTTAGTAATAAAATACCATCAATACCGCCAAGCGGATGGTTAGAAACTGTAATAAAAGCACCTGTTTTAGGAATGCGTTTTAGGTCTTCTTCTGGAATTTCAAAATCAATTTGAAACTCTTTAACCATAGCGTCTAAAAAATCGAGTTTATCTAAATGCTTTGTTTTATCGTAAACCTTATTGAGTTTTGAAATGCCTAATACTTTAAGGAGTACCCAACCAACAGCATTGCCAAAAAAGCCAAACTTATTAATATTTAAAACCTTAGCAATTTCTTTAGCAGATACTAAACTCATAGATTAGGGGGTATGAAAAATCAAATATATAAATTCTATTTTACAATAAGTTGAATGGTGTTTTCACTGATTTGTTTTAGCACTATTTCTTTGTCTTTCTCAATAGAATTTAAAGCTTCATTTGTAAAATGACGTATCGTAAACAATGTCACATTTTTAAAATATTCTACACAATATTTTTCTTTAATTTCTTCTAAAAACGACTCAAAATTAGTGTATTTATCTTCTAGACAAACCCTAAAGCTCAATGCCGAATTTTGTATCAAATTTACTTTTAATTTATACTTATCTAATAACTGAAATAAGTTGCTAATATTGTGTTCTACCATAAACGAGAAATCTAAAGCGGAAATTTGAAGATATATTTGTTCATTTTTCACAACAAAGCAAGGCGTTAATGGTACAACATCTGCCCCTTTTTTAACTTGTGTACCTTCTGCATCTAAATCTATAAAAGATTTAACATATAGAGGAATAGAAAGATTTTCAAGGGGTTTTAATGTTTTGGGATGGATTACCGAAGCGCCATAAAAAGCCATTTCTATGGCTTCTTTATAAGATATTTGCGTGAGCAATCTGGTGTCTGAAAACGCTCTAGGATCGGCATTCAAAACACCTGGCACATCTTTCCAAATAGTCACATCTTTAGCATTTAGACAATAAGCAAAAATAGCCGCTGTATAATCTGACCCTTCTCTACCCAAAGTTGTTGTAAAATTATCTTTGGTTGCGCCTAAAAAACCTTGTGTAATATACAATTGATCTTTAACAATAGCATTTGAAATGCGGTGTTTTGTTTCCTCCCAATCTACTTTGGCATCCCTATAATCATCAGAAGTTACAATAACTTGACGCACGTCTAACCATTGATTTGCAATACCTATTTCGTTTAAATAATTACTTAATATTTTGGTAGATAATAACTCGCCAAAGCCTACCAATTGATCATAAATAAAATTGTAATTTGTAGATCTATTGGCTAACATAAAGCCTTTTAACAACCCAAAAATATGTTCTATTTCAAACAAAATAGCGTGGTTTTTATCGGCAAATAAATCGCCTATAATTTGGGTATGATAGGTCTTTATTTCGGCAATATAAGTGTCTAATTCTGTATCTTTTTCAATATAAGCCTTAATAACTTTCTCAAAAGCATTTGTCATTTTCCCCATAGCAGAAACAACAACCAATGTGTTTGTGTAACCTTTGTGTTGTAAAACATTTACGACGTTTTTAACACCCTCTGCATCTTTAACCGATGCGCCTCCAAATTTAAAAATATGCATTTCTTTGTTTTATTTATTTATATATGCCTGTAAAGCTTTTTCATCCATTTGAGCCAAGTGCCAATCTGTTAAAATTGTAGCTCCTGTACTTTTGTAAAAATCGACTGCTGTTATATTCCAATCTAATACCACCCATTCTACACGTTTAACTTTTTTCTTATAAGCGTATTGCATAACTCTAGAATACAAAGCTTTGCCAATACCTAAGCCACGCTTATCTTTTTTAACAATTAAATCTTCTAAATGTATTGTCATGCCTTTCCATGTTGAATATCTAGGGTAAATTAATGCCATACCAACAATTTCGCCATCTTGTTCTGCCACATAAGTTTTAAAGAGTGGATTCTTTTTAAAACCATCTCTCAACAAATCTTTTTCGGTCACAATAACAGCATCGGGCTCTTTTTCAAAAGCGGCCAATTCTTTTATCAAATTTAACACTTGGGGCATATCAGGAATTTTCCCCTTTCTTACTATAAAACTCATTTTTAAAATTATAATTTGGCAAATTTAACGATATTTGCAATCTAAACTAATTTATTTGCTATTATGACACGTAAACCGAATACATTAGGAGAATTTATCATAGGGAATCAAAATGATTTTAAATATTCTTCGGGCGAATTATCAAGATTAATAAATTCAATAAGTTTAGCTGCAAAAGTTGTAAATCACGAAGTTAATAAAGCCGGATTGGTAGATATTTTAGGTTCTATTGGCGATACGAATATACAAGGTGAAGATCAGCAAAAATTAGATGTTTACGCCAACGAAGTCTTTATGCAAACACTTATCAATCGTGAAATTGTTTGTGGTATAGCCAGTGAAGAAGAAGATGAGTTTGTTAAAATTGAAGGCCGCAATAAATCTCACGATAATAAATATATCTTACTAATGGATCCGCTTGACGGCTCTTCAAATATTGATGTAAATGTTTCTGTAGGTACTATTTTTTCGATTTACAGACGTGTTACACCTATTGGTACTCCCGTAGAAAAAGAAGATTTTTTACAACCAGGTACGCAACAAGTTGCTGCTGGATATGTTATATATGGCACATCTACCATGTTGGTGTATTCGACTGGGAATGGTGTTAACGGATTTACTTTAAATCCTGCCATAGGTGTGTTTTATTTATCACATCCTTATATGAAATACCCAAATAACGGCGGCATTTATTCTATAAATGAAGGTTATTATTCTCACTTTCCACAAGGCGTTAAAGATTATTTAAAATTCTGTCAAGAAGAAACAGAAGACCGTCCGTACAAAGGACGTTATATCGGCTCTTTGGTATCCGATTTTCATCGCAATATGATAAAAGGGGGCATTTACATTTATCCAACAAGTTCTAAAGCGCCCGAAGGTAAATTGCGTTTGTTATATGAATGTAATCCGATGGCTTATATTGCCGAACAAGCGGGCGGAAAAGCAACAGATGGTTATAACCGTATTTTAGAAATAAAACCCACACATTTACACCAACGTGTGCCATTTTTCTGCGGCAGCGCCAAAATGGTTGAAGATGCAGAGCATTTTATGGCAAAATATCCCGAAGATGCTTTTTATAAAGAAGTGCCTAAAACGTTTTAAGTAAACTTAGGAAAACTCATTAAAATCTTATCATTTTTATTTTGGGTATTGTAAAAGTTAGTAATATTCGCGTTTATGCCTACCACGGTTGTTTGGTAGAAGAAGGGAAAATTGGCTCAGAATACCGTGTTGATGTTTCTGTAAAAGCCGATTTAAGCCAATCGGCAACCTCAGACGATTTGCTTGATACAGTAGATTATGTGTATCTCAACAAGATTGTAAAAGAAGAAATGGCCATCCGCGCCAAGCTATTAGAACATGTGGCGAAAAGAATTATCCAGCGTATTTTTAAAGAAATAAAATTGGCTGATAAAGCCAAAGTAAGTGTGTCTAAAATTAACCCACCTATTGGGGGCAATGTGGCTTTGGTAAGTGTGATTTTAAAAAAATCGAGAAAAGATTTTTTAGATGTCTAGAAAACACCTTTTGTGGTTATTATTGGTTTGCTTAATACTATTTGTGTCAAACCTCGATGTGCTTTATGTCAACATAATGGAAGCGCGCAATTTTATTACAGCTCGCGAAATGTTGACACACAGCAACTGGATCCACACCACTTTAAACCTTGAACCACGTTACGAAAAACCACCTTTACCAACTTGGCTTACCGCTATGGCGATGTGGGTTTTTGGTAAAAATAACCTTTACGGATTGCGTTTGCCTGCCGTTATTTCAGTTATTGTTTTGGTTTTTGCCAGTTTTAAACTGATGACTTTAATCGTCAAAAATAATTATCACGCTTTTGTGAGCAGTTTGGTATTGGCAACATCATTTTACATTGTATTTTCTGGTCGCAATGCCCAATGGGATATTTTTGCGCACAGTTTTATGATGATTTCTATTTTACTTATTTATAAAACGCTAAAAAATGATTTGCCGCAATATCAAAATGCACTGTTGGCTGGATTTTTTATGGGATTGTCTATTTTGAGCAAAGGACCCGTTTCTTTATATGCGTTATTCTTGCCTTTTATTTTTTCTTACGCCTATATTTATCGTTTTAAAGGTTTTTATAAACAACTAAAACCTACTATTCTGGCATTAATTTTAGCCTTAACAATAGGCAGTTGTTGGGCTATTTATATTTATATTACAGATGCCCATTCGGTAAGAACCATTGCTGCCAAAGAAACCTTGGCTTGGTCTAACCGCAATGTGCGGTCTTGGTATTATTACTGGAACTTCTTTATACAATCTGGCATGTGGTCGGTTTTTGCCCTTATCGGATTGCTGTATCCATTTATGTAAAAGCGCGTAGCCAATTTAAAAGCTTATCAATTTACGCTGATTTGGACTTTGAGTACTGTGGTGTTATTATCGTTAATTCCCGAAAAAAAATCACGGTATTTATTACCAGTTTTAATTCCACTAGCATTTAACACCAGTTTTTATGTGCATTATATTATTACAAAGGCAAAGGATTTACCAAAACTTGATAAGATTTTAGCCATTTTTGGATTTGGATTATTCGCATTTCTTTGTTTTATAATTCCGGTTTTTGTGTTTGTAAAATTGCCTAATCTTTTAGAGTCTCATCCCCTTTATTTTTGGTTGACAACTATAGCATTATTTAGTATTGGCTTATTTTTTATCAGAAGTTTATGGCAATCAAATTTTAAAAAAAGTTTTTACCTTTCTATAACTATGATGTGCAGTTTGATGTTATTTAGCTTGCCACTTTTAAAAGGCTTCTACAACAATGCACAATTCAATAATTTAAGCCATTTAAAAATTGATAGTCAAACCAAAGATGTACCTCTTTTTGTAAAAGGTTATATCGCGCCAGAATTGTTGTGGGAATTTGGCGAACCTATTGACACATTTAAAGATTTTAACGAAATAACGGGCTTAAATAAATTTGGTGTCATTACCCAAGATAGCCTGTCATATGATATTTTAAAAAACTTTAATATCAATTTAAAACAACGCATTGACATCAATTATATCGTTACCCAAACTGGCAAAGGCAATAACCGACTCATCACGCAATTTTATCTTTTAGAAAAAAAGCAAGATAGTATCGCCTATTAATTGCTTAGCAAAAAAAATTACTTAAATTTGCACTTCTAAAATAAGGCGTCGTGGCCGAGTGGCTAGGCTGGGCTCTGCAAAAGCTCCTACAGCGGTTCGAATCCGCTCGTCGCCTCTTCATAAAAAACACTATTTGTTAAATAAATGCAAATAGTGTTTTTTGTTTTTCACAAACACCCTAAAAAAGGTATCTTTGTGTCACTTATCTTTTTTTTATGAAAATTTACCCAATAGAAACCGGCAACTTCAAACTTGATGGCGGTGCCATGTTCGGTGTAGTGCCAAAAAGTTTATGGCAAAAAACCAACCCTGCCGACAATAATAACCTTATTGATATGGCTTTACGCTGTATGCTAATTGAAGATGGCGACCGTCTTATTTTAATTGATACAGGCACAGGTAGCAAACAATCTGATAAATTTTTTGGTTTCTATTATGCTTTTGGAAATTTTTCTTTAGATAGCTCATTAGCAAAATATGGCTTTCACAGAGATGACATTACCGATGTGTTTTTAACACATTTACATTTTGACCATTGTGGTGGCAGTATTCAATGGAATAAAAACCATACAGATTATGAGCCCGCTTTTAAAAACGCCAAATTTTGGAGTAATGCAGATCACTGGAAATGGGCTGTCGAACCCAATGTGCGCGAAAAAGCATCCTTTTTAAAAGAAAACATCCATCCAATGCAATCGAGTGGGCAATTAAATTTTTTAGATATTCCTACACATGGCCATTTTTCAAAAAACACGCCTTTGGGTTTTGATGTTTTATTTGCAGATGGACATACAGATAAACAAATGATTCCACACATTAAATACCAAGATAAAACCATCGTTTATGTGGCTGATTTATTACCAACCGTTGGGCATATTCCACTGCCCTATGTTATGGGGTACGACACGCGCCCACTAATAACTATGGACGAAAAAGCCGTGTTTTTAAACAAAGCTGCCGACGAAAACTATTATATTTTCTTTGAACACGATGCCATAAACCAATTATGCACGGTTCAACATACAGAAAAAGGTGTCAGATTAAAAGACACTTTCACATTCAATGAACTTTTTAATTAATCTAATTTTATGAAATTTTTTAAATCAATTTTTGTTCTGTCAATTGCCATTGCATTGACCAGTTGTAGCTCGGTTTCTAAAATACCTGTGCCACAACCATTAAATAATACCGTAACGCTATCGGCTAAAAAAGCACCTTTAACCGAAGATCAAAAGAAAAATTGGGCACATGCCGATTTAGTAACAGACACCATTCCTGGGATGAGTTTAGACAAAGCCTATAAGTTTTTAGAAGGCAAAAAAAGCACAACCGTTATTGTTGGTGTGGTAGATTCTGGTGCCGATATTGAGCACGAAGATTTACAAGGAAACGTTTGGACCAATCCAAAAGAAATTGCTGGAAATGGCATTGATGATGATAAAAATGGTTTTATTGATGACATCCATGGATGGAATTTTTTAGGAAAAACACTTCATGAAAATATAGAATTAACCCGTTTGCTTAAAAAATTAAAACCTCGTTTTGATGGTAAAGCAGAAGCTGATATCGCCGAAGCTCACAAAAAAGATTTTGCGCAATACCAAGAAATGAATAAAGTTTTTGAGGCCAAGCAAAAAGGCTTAACCCCTCAAAAAAAATATATTGATATGATGGTAGATGGTTATAATAGTCTTAAAAAAGCCCTTAATAAAGAAGACTTAAACCAAGCCGATTTGGAGGCATTTAAAACTGAAGATGCTGATTTAATATCAGTTAAAAATTTAATTATTAATAACGTATTTAAAAGAGGTGCAGATATTAAAGGACTTATCGGTTATAAAGATTATTTAGATGGCCAGTTAAATTATTACTATAACTTAGACTTTAATGGTCGCAAGCAAGGTGATAATTACGAAATTAATATTCCTAAAATTTATGGTGATGCCCATGTTATTGGCGATAAAAGTATTGAACAACATTCTACCCACGTTTCTGGTATTATTGCTGCCGTAAGAAATAACGGAAAAGGCATGAATGGCGTAGCTACCAATGTTAAAATAATGGCCGTTAGAACAGTTCCTGAAGGCGATGAATATGATAAAGATGTCGCTAATGGCATTCGTTACGCAGTTGACAATGGCGCCAAAGTTATCAATATGAGTTTCGGTAAAGGTTATTCACCACAAAGCCAATGGGTATATGATGCTATAAAATATGCTGCAAGTAAAGATGTGTTATTAGTTCATGCAGCAGGTAATGATGCTGCCGATAATGATAAAGTTGGAAACTTTCCTAATGATGCACCAGATTGGAAAACTGAAATTTCTGACAACCTCATAACTATTGGTGCTATGAGCTCAAACTATGACGAAAAATTGCCTGCTAGTTTTTCTAACTACGGAAAATTAAATGTAGATATTTTTGCACCAGGTGTTAAAATTTATTCTACCATTCCAAATAACAAATATGAATATTTTAACGGTACTTCTATGGCTTCTCCAGAAGTGGCAGGTATCGCTGCTATAATTCGTTCATATTATCCAAAATTAAGCGCTAGCCAAGTAAAACATATCTTGATGAACTCTGGCCTTAAAATTGAAAAAGACGTTTTATTACCTGGTGGTAAAGGCGCTAAAGTTCCTTTTGCAGATTTATCTGTTACTGGTCGTATTGTAAATGCATATAATGCTGTACGTATGGCAGACCAAATGGTAAACGGTAAATAATATTCTGTTTTTTAACATTTTATTAAAGGGTAAATATTTTATATTTACCCTTTCTTTATTTAATCCAAAAAATAATCCTATCATGAAAAACATCTTTACCCTCATTTTTACCTTATGTTTAGCTTCGCTTACCCAAGCGCAAAATAATTCGTACTGGCAACAACATGTTAATTACACTATGGATATTGATATGAATGTTGATACGTATCAATATGATGGTACGCAAACTTTAGTCTACACCAACAATTCTCCAGATAAATTAGATAAAGTATTTTATCACCTTTTTCTAAATGCTTTTCAGCCGGGTTCAGAAATGGATATCAGACTTCAAAATGTAGAAGACCCCGACAACAGAATGGTAAATAATTTAGGTACAAAAGAAAAACCCATTTACGAAAGCCGCATTGCCAATCTCAAACCCGATGAAATTGGATTTATAAAAGTTTTAAGTTTGACTCAAGATGGCAAACCTGTTAATTTTAAAGTAACTGGCACAATACTTAAAGTGATGCTTAATACAGCTATTGCATCTGGTGCGCAAACAACTTTAAAAATGACTTTCAAGGGACAGTTACCTGTTCAAATTCGCCGAACAGGAAGAAATAATGCCGATGGTGTGGCGCTATCTATGACACAATGGTATCCTAAATTGGCCGAATACGATTTTGAAGGTTGGCATGCAGATCCTTATATCGCACGTGAATTTCACGGCGTTTGGGGCGATTTTGACGTAACACTTCACATCGATAAAAGCTATACTGTTGGTGGTACTGGTTATTTACAAAATCCGCAAGAAGTGGGTCATGGCTACGAAAATCCATCCGAAAAGGTAAAAAAACAAAAAGGTAAAAAACTGGCTTGGCATTTTATAGCACCTAATGTTCACGATTTTACTTGGGCTGCAGATCCCAATTATATTCACGACACCAAACAAGTGCCAAACGGCGCCACCTTACATTTTTTATATAAAAACGACCCAAAAGTTGTAACCAATTGGAAAACCATGCAAGATGATGCTGTTAAAACAATGCAATACTATAACAGCACTGTAGGCGCTTACCCGTACAAACAATATTCAATTATTCAAGGTGGCGATGGCGGTATGGAATATGCCATGAGCACATTAATTACAGGTGGCGAAAAATTAAATGGTTTAGTGGGTACCATGCGTCACGAAATGGCACACTCTTGGTTTCAATTTGCCTTGGCAACAAACGAAAGTGAGCATCCTTGGATGGATGAAGGGTTTACCTCATTTATATCGGCTATGGCAGGGAATGCCATGAGCGACAAACCCACCGAAAATCCGTTTGCTAGAACTTATGGTGGTTATTATTATTTGGTGAAATCTGGAAAACAAGAACCTTTAAGTACACATGGCGATCGTTACAATACCAATATGGCTTACAGCATTGCCAGTTATGTTAATGGTCAAATATTTTTATCGCAATTGGGCTATGTTATTGGTTGGGATAATTTAATGCTAACTCTTAAAAATTATTATGCCAATTGGAAAATGAAACATCCCACACCAAACAGTATTATCCGCGAAGCCGAAAAAACTTCGGGATTGCAATTGGGTTGGTATTTAAACGAGTGGGTAAATACAACACACACCATAGATTACGGTATTAAATCGGTTGAAAATAACAGCATTACTTTAGAGCGTATTGGGCAAATGCCAATACCTGTAGATGTGCGTGTCACTTTCGTGGATGGCAGTACAGCCGATTTTAACATCCCTTTACGGATGCAATATGGCAACAAACCAACAAGCGCAAAAGTATTAGATGACTGGGCTTGGGCATATCCTACCTATACTTTTAAAGTGGATAAAGCTGTTAAGAAAGTTGAAATAGACCCATCTAAATTAATGGCAGATGTGAATCAAAAGGATAATGTGTTAGAAAAAGATTAAACTCTAAAATGTCATATTGAGCGCAGTCGAAATATATTTGAATTCCATTTATAGGTTTCGACTTCGCTCAACCTGACAAACTTATTACTGATTTAAGCGGAGCTCTTAGAAACTTAAACTAATACAGCCACAAGCAAAAGATACTCGCACTATCAGCTATACATCTTTTTATAATAATCTTGGTAAGAACCAGAAGTCACATTATCTAACCACTTAGTATTCTCTAAATACCAATCGATGGTTTTAGACAAGCCTTCTTCAAAAGTTACTGATGGATACCAGCCCAAATCTTTATTGAGTTTAGTCGCATCAATGGCATAACGGCGGTCGTGACCAGCGCGGTCTTTTACATAGGTAATCAATTTTGCAGAATCTCCTTTGGGTTTTTGCAATTTCTCATCCATCAATTCGCACAGAATCTTGATTAAATCTAGATTCGTCCATTCGTTAAATCCACCAATATTGTAGGTTTCTCCTAATTCTGATTGGTGAAAAATAGTATCTATCGCTTTAGCGTGATCATCTACAAAAAGCCAATCGCGGGTGTATTGACCATCGCCATAAACGGGCAAAGCTTTGCCGTTTTGGATGTTATTTATAAACAACGGAATCAATTTTTCTGGAAACTGATTGGCGCCATAATTATTTGAACAGTTGCTTATTACAAAAGGCAATCCGTAGGTGTTTCCAAACGATCTTACCATATGATCTGACGATGCTTTTGAAGCCGCATAAGGCGATTGCGGATCGTATGAAGTTGTTTCTTCAAACAAACCAGTTTTACCCAACGATCCATAAACCTCATCAGTGGAAACGTGATAAAACAATTTATCGGTATAATTATCTTGCCATGTATTGCGAAAAGCATTTAATAAATTGGCCGTGCCCAAAACATTGGTTTCTATAAAAGCATTAGGGTCTTTTATAGACCTATCTACGTGACTTTCGGCAGCCAAATGAATAACAGCATCAAATTGATGGGTTTTAAAAAGGGTGTTCATTTGATTAATATCTTTGATATCCGCTTTTAAAAATGTGTAATTGGGTGCCTTTTCAATATCTTTTATATTTTCAAGATTCCCAGCGTAGGTTAAACTATCTAAATTATAAATGTGATAGTCGGGATATTTATTTACAAATAAACGGACTACATGTGAGCCGATGAATCCAGCACCGCCGGTAATTAAGATGTTTTTTTTCATTTTTTTATTTTTAGGTCTCGACTGCGCTCGACCTGACAACCATGTTTTTGATGTCACCCTGAGCGTCCCGAAATTTCGGGAGAAGGAGCTTTATTAATTGATGTTTCGACTCCGCTAAACATGACATTTAGTCTTCGAACTGTCTTTTTTATTTCTCTTTATTCTATTTTATTTATTCCTGTTTTAATTGCCATTCCCATGCAGATGCCAGCGCTTCTTCTAAACTTAAATGAGCTTTCCAACCCAACACTTTATTTGCTTTGGTAGTATCGGCATAAGCTGATGTGATATCACCTGCTCGTCTTCCCACAATTTTATAATTCAACTTGGTATTACTGGCTTTTTCAAAAGCTTTTATCACTTCTAAAACCGAACTGCCTTTGCCTGTCCCTACATTAAAGACTTCAAAAGCATCGTTTTGTTTTTTTGTTATCAATCGCTCAACAGCTTTTACGTGCGCTTTGGCTAAATCTACCACATGAATATAATCTCTTACAGCGGTGCCGTCTATAGTTGGATAATCATCGCCAAAAACACTTAATTCTGCACGAATACCTGCGGCAGTTTGAGTAACAAACGGAATTAAATTCTGAGGTACACCTAAAGGCAATTCGCCTATGAGCACACTCTTATGAGCACCAATCGGATTAAAATACCGCAAAGCAATAGCTTTTAAAGCTGTTACTTTTGTAGTGTCGAATAAAATTTCTTCGCCAATTTGTTTGGTGTTGCCATAAGGCGACTCGGCTGGTTTTATTGGTGCAGTTTCGGTAATTGGCAATGCATCGGCTTGACCGTAAACCGTACAAGAAGAACTAAAAATGATATTTGAACAATTATTTTCTAACATCACTTGTAACAAATTTACCAAGCTCGTTAAATTATTTTGGTAATATAACAACGGTTTTTCAACGCTCTCACCCACCGCTTTTGAGGCAGCAAAATGAATGACACCAGCAATTTGATGATTCTTAAAAACAGGAGTAATGGCTACTTTTTCTTTTAAATCTATATTATAATAGATTGGTTTTTTACCAGTAATAGCGGTTATGCCGTCTAAAACAGACAATCGGGTATTTGACAAATTGTCAATTATAACCACTTCATAACCTTGTTCTTGTAAAGCTACAACGGTATGTGAACCTATAAACCCTAAACCTCCTGTTACTAAAATAGTATGCATTAAAATTTATTTTTTTGTGACAAATTCAATTATTTTATTGGTGATAAACGCTAATTGTTCTTCGTCAAATTCGGTGTGCATCGGCAAAGACAAAACCTGATTTATCAATTGGTTGGTCACTTTAAAATCGGCTTCGCTATAACGTTCATCAGCGTAAGCTTTTTGCAAATGCAAAGGCACTGGATAATAAATAGCACACGGAATGCCTTGATCTAATAAATACTGATGCAGTGCATTGCGATCTACATTGTGAATTTTTAAAGTGTATTGGTGAAAAACATGTGTTGAAAAATCGCTTATTACAGGTGTCTCAATATTTTTATAGTCTTTAAAAGCTTCATTATAATACATGGCCGCTTTATATCTGGCATCACAATAAGCATCTAAATTTGGTAACTTAACATTCAAAATAGCTGCTTGAATACTGTCTAAACGCGAATTTACACCAACTTCATCATGATAATACCTGGTGTACATCCCGTGATTTACAATGCCAACTAATTTGTGAGCCAAAGCATCATCATTGGTAAAAATAGCACCGCCATCGCCATAGCAACCTAAATTTTTAGAAGGAAAAAATGATGTTGTGCCAACATCGCCCATAGTTCCTGCTTTTTTAACAGTGCCATCTGCAAAGGTATAATCGGCACCAATAGCTTGGGCTGTATCTTCAATAACATATAAATTATGCGCCTTGGCAACTTCTAAAACGGCATCCATATTAGCACATTGCCCAAATAAATGAACGGGCACAATAGCCTTAGTTTTTGGTGTAATGGCTTTTTTAAGTGCATCGATATCCATATTAAAAGTAGCGGCTTCTACATCAACCAAAACAGGTGTGAGTTTTAAAAGTGCAATAACTTCTACAGTAGCTGCGAAAGTAAAATCGGCAGTAATAACCTCATCGCCTTGCTCTAAACCCAAACCCATCATCGCAATTTGAAGCGCATCGGTGCCGTTGGCACACGGAATGACGTGTTTTACGCCTAAATACTTTTCTAAATTGGTTTGAAATGCTTTAACGCTAGGGCCGTTTATATAAGCCGAAGATTCTAGCACTTCTTGTATGGCCACATCTATTTCTGGCTTTATTTTTTGGTATTGACTCTGTAAGTCAACCATTTGTAATTTTTTCATAAACTGATTTATAAGATGCCACAAATTTAATAAATATTTGTGTCTAACAGCGTTAAATCCGTATTTTAGCAAACGTATATGAGCCTACTTTATAACATATTAATTTATATCTCTTTTTTGGGAATTAAATTATTAGCTTTATTTGATAAAAAGCTAGATGTCTTTGTAAAAGGCAGGAAACATATTTTTGAAGATTTAAAATCTAATCTATCTGACAAAGACAATGTCATTTGGTTTCACAGTGCTTCGTTAGGTGAATTTGAGCAAGGTATTCCTATTATCGAAAAGTTAAAATCCGATTATCCAACATATAAAATTTTAGTAACTTTTTTTTCGCCTTCTGGATATGAAGTGCGCAAAAATTATCCGCTTGCAGATTGTGTGACCTATTTACCTTTTGATACCAAAAGAAATGCGCGAAAATTTATTGATTCGGTAAATCCGAAATTGGCCATTTTTATTAAATATGAATTTTGGCCAAACTTTTTAAAGCTTTTAAAACAACACCAAATTCCAACACTTTTGGTTTCGGGAATTTTCAGGAAAGATCAATTGTTTTTTAAAGGATACGGTGGTTTTTACAGAAAAGCACTAAAAACATTTGATCACTTTTTTGTTCAAAATAAGGTGTCAAAAGAATTACTAAACAGCATCGGATTTCAAAATGTGAGCCTTAGCGGCGACAGCAGATTCGACCGTGTTTACAGCATCACAAAGCAACCTAAAAAGCTTGATTTTATTGATGCTTTTACCAAAGATAAAATCACTTTAGTGGCAGGAAGCACTTGGCCTGATGATGAAGCTATTTTATTGAATTACATCAACAATTCTTCATCAGATAATGAGAAATTTATTATTGCACCCCATAACATCCACGAAAGTGAAATTCAACAATTAATACAATCTTGTAATAAACAGATTTGCCGCTATTCTGACCCTAAAAAAAATAACACTGCCCAAGTTTTAATTATAGATTCTATTGGTTTGTTAACGGCCATTTATGGGTATGCAAGCATGGCTTATGTGGGAGGCGGATTTAATAAAAGTGGTATTCATAATATTTTAGAACCTGCTACTTATGGTTTGCCAATAATTATTGGCCCAAATTACGAGAAATTTAATGAGGCTGTAGCATTGGTCAATTTAAAAGGCTGTGTAAGTATTAAAAACAACAAATCATTTAATGCTATTTTTACTTCTCTAACTACCGATTTAGAACTAAGAAAACAAAAAGGCCAGATAACCAAAGACTATATTATAGATAACATTGGTGCTACTGATATTATTCATAATTTTGTACGCAAACTATTATCCTAGAAAAAATGAGAGAAAAATTATACGATTATTACAATGTTATTTTCGAAAAAGAACTCATTGAAGAAATTATTAAGTTCGGAACTTTTAAAGCTTTAAAAAAAGGGGAATTACTTATTGATATAAATCAAGAGATAACAGACATACCGCTTCTTTTGAATGGCGCTATAAAAATTGTGAGAGAAAATGCGCAAGGCGAAGAATTATTGCTTTATTTTCTTGAACGTGGCGATACTTGTGCCATTTCTTTTAACAACTGTATTCGCCGTAAAAAAAGTCTTGTAAGAGGTGTTGTAGAAAAAGATTGCGAAGTTATTTTCTTACCCATTTCTAAGTTAGACGAATGGTTGTCTAAATATAAAACATGGCGCGAATTTGTGATAGATAGCTATAATATTAGGCTCAACGAAATGATTGAAGCTATTGATACACTTGCCTTTATGAACATGGATGAGCGCTTGTATAAATACCTTAAAGATAAGGTGCAAATTATGAGAGACACAACTTTAAATACAACACATTTAGAAATTTCACAAGAACTAAACACCTCAAGAGTTGTTATATCAAGACTCTTAAAACAACTCGAAAAACGCGGCAAAATAAAACTCCATCGCAATCAGATTGATGTATTAGATTTTTAAAGGCTCAATATTGTTAAACTCTTTAAAAATTATAAATATCTTTACCCTCTAACAAACTAAAAAAATGGATATTATTTTGGCCCCATGGCCTTGGTATGTGGCTGGTCCACTTATCACGTTGACCATGTTTTTACTCTTTTATTTTGGCAAACGTCTTGGCATTTCTTCAAATTTAGAAAATTTGTGCGCTATTGGTGGTGCTGGAAAATTGGTCGATTTTTTTAAATTCGATTGGCGTTCTAAGTCATGGAATTTGATGGTAGTTTTAGGTATTGCCATAGGTGGATTTATTGCCAGCCATTGGCTTACATCTTCTGATGCCGTGATTCTTAATCCAAAAACGATAATCGATTTAGACGCATTAGGCTTCAAAAATGCGGGCGCTTATTTTCTGCCTTCAGAAATTTATAGCCTAGATGCAATGCTATCTTTAAAAGGATTTTTAATCTTAATTGGGGCTGGGTTTTTAGTAGGTTTTGGCTCACGCTACGCTGGCGGATGTACTTCTGGGCATGGCATTGTGGGTTTGAGTAATCTTGAAATACCTTCGTTCATTGCTGTTGCCGGATTTTTTATAGGTGGTCTCATTATGACTTGGTTTATTTTCCCTTATCTCTTTTAAATGATGGCTATGAAAAACTTTAAATTTTTATTGATAGGCATCTTTTTCGGAATTGTTTTAACCAAATCTGAAGTGATAAGTTGGTTTCGAATTTACGAAATGTTTAAATTTCAATCTTTTCACATGTATGGCATCATCGGATCTGCCGTGATACTTGGTATTCCGCTCATGTATCTCTTTAACAAACAAAAAATAAAAACCAATCAAGGTGTTGCCGTTAAAATCGAACTAAGAGAAAAAGGGCTGTCAAAAAATCTTTTGGGCGGTATTATTTTCGGTTTGGGATGGGCTTTAGGAGGCGCTTGCCCCGGCCCTATGTTTGCCTTAATTGGCAAAGGTATTATCCCAATTGTTGTTGTCCTTTTTGGTGCGGTATTGGGGGCGTTTGCATATCACGGTATCAAACATAAATTACCACATTAGCTACTAAAATAGTACATTTGAATTATGACAAGCTTTCAAGATAATTAATAAAAAGACTGATTAAATACCTGCCAATGCAAAAATTGACTGACAAATTCGGCCGACAAATTACCTATTTACGGCTTGCTGTAACCGATCGTTGCAACTTCAGATGTCAATATTGTATGCCTGCTCATGGCATAGATATTGTAGATCGCAAAGACTTGCTTTCTTTTAAAGAAATGTACCGTATTGTGAGGGTTTTAAGCGAATTGGGCGTTGATAAAGTACGGCTCACTGGAGGCGAACCATTTGTGCGTCGCGATTTTATGAATTTTTTAGAATCTTTAGCTTTTAACGATAAGTTAAAAAGTATTAATTTGACTTCTAATGGCGTTTTAATTGGTCAACATATAAGCAAACTGGAATCTCTTGGTATTACAAATATCAATCTGAGTATTGACAGTTTAAACAAAGATAAATTTAATAAAATCACACGTCGCGATTCATTTGACACCGTTTACAAAACACTTCAAAATCTACAAAATAGCAAGATCAATTTAAAGCTAAATGTTGTGGTTATTTCTGGCGTTAATACGGATGAAATTATCGATTTTATTGAGCTCACAAAAACTGACAATTTAGCCGTTCGCTTTATAGAAGAAATGCCTTTTAACGGAAAAGGACTTCGTACAACCAATAAAGTTTGGGATAAAAACACCATTTTAAATCACGTTCAATCACATTTTAAAGACATAGAAACCCTGCCTCATAAAAAATCGTCAACATCAAATAATTATAAGGTTAATGGCTATAAAGGATCATTTGGCATTATTCCTGCATTTACCAGAACCATTTGTCACGATTGCAATCGGATACGCATCACAGCAACCGGATTATTTAAAAACTGTTTGTTTGATGGTGGCATTTTTAACGTGCGCGATTTTATCCGCGGCGGTGCCAGCGATGACGATTTAAAAAATATGTTTGTTAAAACTGTTGGGCAAAAACTAAAAAACGGGTTTGTTGCAGAGGCAGCTCGAGAAAATAATGTTTCTGAAAGTATGTCAACTATTGGCGGATAATCTTTACAATTATGTTAATACCTGTACAAAAAGCAACAGAAATAATCTTAAACCAAACCGAAGATTTTGGTTGTGAATCTGTGCCTTTTATTGAAAGTTTAGGGCGTGTTTTAAAAGAAGACATTTATGCCGATCGTGATTTCCCGCCTTTTGACCGTGCGAGCATGGATGGCGTGGCCATAAATGTTGATAGCTTTAATAAGGGGCAGCGCGACTTTATAATTGAGAATATTCAAGCTGCAGGAAGTGCGCAATTAACACTTAAAAATCCTGCTAATTGCATTGAAACAATGACTGGTGCTGTTTTGCCAAAAAACACAAATGCCGTTATTCAATATGAACTCACCGAAACTAAAAATAACACTGTTACCATAAATACCGATGATGTCCAATTTTATAAAAACATCCACAAACAAGGTTTAGATTGTAAAAAGGGTTCAGAACTAATTTCTAAAAACACCTTAATAAGTGCTGCCGAAATTGGTGTTTTTGCAACCGTAGGCAAAAGCTTTGTATCGGTTGCAAAACAACCTAAGATTGTGATTATTTCAACAGGTGACGAATTGGTTGAAGTAAATGAAATGCCCAAAACATACCAAATACGACGCAGCAATGTGCATACTTTGGTAAGTCTTTTAGAGCGGTTACATATAAAATCTGATACTTTACATATTACAGATGACAAAGAACTTTTAAAAGCTAAAATAAAAACTGCTTTAAACGATTATGATGTGCTGTTATTTAGCGGTGCCGTAAGCAAAGGAAAATTCGATTTTATACCCGAAGTTCTAGACGCATTGGGCGTAGAAAAATTATTTCATCGTGTAAAACAAAAACCCGGGAAACCTTTTTGGTTTGGCAAAAAAGACACAAAAACCATCTTTGCTTTTCCTGGGAATCCGGTTTCTACTTTTGTGAGTTGTGTAAAATATTTCGAGCCTTGGTATCAGAAATCAGTTGGATTGCCTTTTGAAAATAAACCGACGGCCATTTTGGCAAGTGATTTCGAATTTAAAGCGCCTTTAACTTATTTTTTACAAGTAAAACTAGAAAATAAAAACGGCTGTCTGTATGCACATCCGGTAACGGGAAATGGGTCTGGCGATTTGGCGAATTTGGCTTTAGCCGATGCTTTTTTGGAATTACCAGCGGTTAGAAGTAATTTTGCAAAAGGAGACGTATTTCCTATTTTAACTTATAGATAATCATTCGTCATTGCGAATGCAATGAAGCAATCTTATAAATATGACAAAACAATTCTCACATATTAACAAAGACAACCAACCCAAAATGGTTGATGTTGGCGCCAAAGAAATAACCAAACGAAGTGCTACGGCTCAAGCCGATATGTTTTTGGGTGCAACAATTATGGCGCATTTTAAAGGTGATGAACTTACCACTAAAAAAGGACCTGTTTTTCAGACTGCTATCATTGCAGGCATTCAAGCTGTAAAACGAACCTCTGATTTAATACCCATGTGCCACCCACTTATGATTGATGGTATTGACATCAAAGTAGATGTGATTGATGAGGGGAATATTCGCATTTTATGTACTGTAAATATTGAAGGCAAAACTGGTGTAGAAATGGAAGCGCTTACTGGCGCAAGTATTACCGCATTAACGGTGTATGATATGTGCAAAGCTTTATCGCAAAAAATGATTATTAAATCGGTTATGCTAATAGAAAAAACGGGTGGGAAATCGGATATTAATAATTTAAACCCACTGACGTCATAATATGCCGTCCCTTCGAGTAATTTTTAGAAGAAAAATTATATCGAGAAGTCTGGAGAAAATTAGATTAATGAATTAGACAACCCTGACACACTAAAATAATGGCAAAACACAGAAAACATACCAAGCTAAATTTAAGAGAAATGCAAAATTACGCTTTTTATGAAATTGCCATTTTAGGTGTAAAATGTTCAATTATTGCTGATTTTTCTTCAAATATTGCCAAAATGTTACAAAAAATGACAAAAATTGGCTATTTAGACGCTTCACATAATTTTGATGATATGCCCCCTTTTTTAGATACTTTTACTTTTAGCGATAATGGTATTTTAAATCTTAGTGCCGCAACTACTTTAAATAAATTCAATGCTCGCATTCAATTTTCGGCTTATGATTTGCTACTAATTAATGGCAATCATTATCAAGGCAATCAACAAATTATTATTTTAGATAATGATAAAGAAGCCTCTATTTTAAAACGTATCGACCAAATTACCGATATTAAATTCCTAATCAAACTTCAAGACAATTCTAAAATATTTGATTGTTTAAAAGATAAATTTTCAGAAATAAATAGCCTTCCTATATACAATATTACAGATACCGAAAATATTGCAAATCATATTGAAGCTTTGACAAATGCTAACATCCCTGCTCTTAACGGATTGGTTTTAGCAGGCGGAAAAAGTTTGCGCATGGGTAAAGACAAAGGTTTATTAGCCTATCACGGTGAAGCCCAACGCGATTATCTTTTAAAACAGATGAAGGGAGTTTTAGGCGGAAATACTGAAATATTTTTATCGGTTAGAGCCGAACAAAACATAGATACTGTGCCTGTTATTACCGATAAATTTATCGGGCTAGGCCCTTTTGGTGCAATTTGTTCTGCTTTTATGCACAATCCAAACAAGGCGTATTTGGTAGTGGCTACAGACTTGCCTTTTGTAAATCAAGAAGTTTTAGAACTGTTAATAAGCAAACGCAATCCAAAAAAAATAGCCACTGCCATAAAAGGCAAAGACAAACCGTTTATGGAACCACTTATCACTATTTGGGAACCCAAAGCCTATCCTGTTTTACTCAGTTATTTAGCGCAAGGTTATTCTTGTCCACGTAAAGTTTTAATAAATTCGGATGTTGAAATCGTAGAAATTGACGACGCTTTTATTCAAAATATCAACACCCCAGATGAGTTTGAAGCCGTTAAAAAAGAAATTGGGAAATAAATGAAAATCACACCTAAAAACCTCTACCAACGTCAAACCATTTTGCCAGAAATTGGCGAATTGGGGCAACAAAAATTACGAGAAGCAAAAATTGTTATTGTAGGTTGTGGTGGTTTAGGATCTGTAGCAGCGGTTTATTTGGCGGCAAGTGGTGTTGGCAACATTCATCTTATAGATTTTGATGTGGTGTCCGTTTCTAACTTACACCGGCAGGTTTTTTATACCACAAAGAGCATAGGCAAACCCAAAGTTGAAGTGCTCTCTAAACACATTAAATCTGTTGCTCCTTTTGTAAAAATAACACATAGCACCACTGCTTTGAGCAAGTTAAATACTTTGGAAGCTTTCGCTGATTTTGATATTATTTTAGATTGTACCGATAGTCTGCCAATAAAATACCTTATCAATGACGCCTGTGTTTTGACTGATAAAATTTTGGTTTACGGATCACTTTACAAGTTTGATGGTTATGTAGCCAGTTTTAATGTGTCAGATACAAACGGAGAACACAGTTGCAACTTACGTGATGCTTTTCCCGAAATGCCAAAAGAGTATATCCCAAATTGTGCCGAAGCTGGTACTTTAAATAGTATTGTTGGCCTTATCGGATTAATGCAAGCCAATGAGGTTTTAAAATTAATCACACAAACGGGCAAGCCTTTAATTAATCAATTGCTTATTTACAACAGCCTAGAGAATACGCAGTTTAAAATGAAACTCAAGTCGCTTGATTTTTATCATTCTGAGCGTAAGCGAAGAATCTCAAACATATTTAAAACAGAAACTTATACCGATACCCCTTGCGATTTACAAGACGAGAATCTTTTAATATCGGCAACAGACTTAAAAGAACAGCTTTTAAAGTCGAGGGAAAACCTGTGTCTTATTTCAGTAATTGAAAACCAAAATACGCTACTCCCTTTTGAAGTTGATGCAAAAATACCTTTGTCAAAATTCAACCCTAAAAACTTAAAAATTGACCAGTCAAAAACATATGTGATGGTTTGTCAAATAGGTATTACAAGCTATACTGCTACAAAAACTCTTAAAAAGGAATTTCCGGATTTAAAGGTTTTAAGTTTACAAGATGGGATTGAAAAATATTAACTAAGGGTGCATATTTACCCAAACGTCACCATCAATAAAATGCTCTTTTTTCCAGATGGGTACGGTTTCTTTTAAAGTGTCAATAGCAAACTGACAGGCTTTAAAAGCGGCATCACGGTGTGGTGAAGAAACCGCAATAATGACAGGAATAGCGCCTATTTTTAAATCGCCCTCGGCATGGTGAATGGCAATTTTAAAAATGTCAAAACCGGCCAAAGCTTGCTGTGCAATTTTGGTTATTTCTTTAACCGCCATCTCCTTGTAAGTAGAAAAATTGAGTTGTGTCACTTCTTTATCAAACGAATTATTACGAACTGTACCCACAAATAAGGAGATACCACCACAAGAAGCATCTTGCACAAAGTCATAACAAGTTTGCATGTTTAATTTATCGGAGGTGACCTTAACTGATATCTTATTTTCCATCATTACAATTTATCCGCCACTAACGGGCGGTATCAAAGCGATTGTTTGATTTTTATTTATTATTATATCATCATCGGCGTAAGCTTCATCAACAGCCACAGCAAAATTTAAACTCGCCGTTTGCGGATAATCTTTATAAATCTGTTCTTTAAGTACTTTAACACTGATATTTTCTGGGAGACTCATGACTAATTGATGCCCTTTAAAAATATCTGTCAAGATACCGAAAACCAAAATTTTAATTTTCATGACTTATTTTTAGATTGTCAAAATTACATAATTAAGCCTAAACATTTAAGATTTAAAAGTTGGCTTTGCTAATTAGATAACATTAAATCCATTTAAAAATTGATATCTTTGATTTTTCGCAAGCAACTGTATATATTTGAAATCTATCTACAACAAACTAATATCTTGATAAAAGCCAAACAAATTTTACCCATTCTAGAATGGCTCCCAAACTACAATAAACAATGGTTTAAAAGCGATTTGTTTGCAGGCTTAACAGTGGGCGTTTTTTTAATTCCGCAAGGTATTGCTTATGCCTTAATTGCAGGATTGCCCCCTATTTATGGTTTATATACGGCTTTAGTACCTCAAGTTGTTTACGCTTTTTTTGGTACTTCAAGACAGATTTCAATTGGGCCATCTGCGGTTGATTCGTTGCTTGTTGCTATCGGCATTAGCACTATTGCGATGGCTGGCACAGAAAATTATATTGCTTTATCTATTTTGTTAGCCCTTATGGTAGGTATTATGCAGCTGTCTTTTGGTATTTTTAAATTAGGCTTTTTAGTCAACTTTATTTCAAAGCCTGTTATTGTAGGATTTACAAATGCCGCTGCTCTGATTATAGCTTTAAATCAGTTTAAAACACTATTTGGTGTCAATATCAATCGTAGTAATGTGATCCAACACATTTTGATTGACGCCTATCAAAACTTAGCTACAATTAATTGGGCAACCACTTTTACAGGACTGGGTGGCATCTTATTTTTAATTGTTTTAAAACGTTTTTTTAAAAAGCTCCCTGCCGCACTTATTGTTTTAGTTTTTGGAATTTTAATTGTAAAAATATTCAACTTAGATGCCTTGGGTATTGAAGTTGTTGGCGACATCCCTAAAGGATTGCCTCAATTTGGATTCCCTACATTTGACATGACTTCGGTTAAACAATTAGCTCCCGTAGCTTTAACCTTATCTTTTGTGGCTTTTATGGTGGCCGTGTCTATAGCCAAATCCTTCGAACTCAAACACAACCAATACACGGTTAAACCCAACAAAGAACTCATCGCTTTAGGTATGGCAAATATAGTGGGATCTTTATTTAAAAGTTACCCATCTACAGCGGGTTTTGGGCGATCTGCCGTGAATAATGATTCTGGAGCAAAAACCCCCATGTCATCAATAATTGCGGCATTAATTGTTGGATTCACGCTGTTGTTTTTAACATCGTATTTTTATTATTTACCCAAAGCTATTCTGGCTTCAATTATTATTGTGGCTGTCATAGGTCTTATAGAATTTAAAACACCAGCGCACTTATTTAAATTTGCTAAACGCGATTTTATCATTTTAAATATTACTTTTTTAGCAACCTTATTTGTTGGCATTAAAGAGGGTATTATTGTGGGTGTATTGCTTTCGTTAGTGATGCTAATATACAGAACAACCAAGCCTCATGTGGCCATTTTGGGTAAAGTGTCTAACAGTAATTTTTATAGAAATATCAAACGCTTTAATGATTTAGAAATTAAAAAAGAGATTTTAATTATCCGTTTTGATGCCCAATTATATTTTGCAAATGTGGCTTTTTTTAAAGACATGATTAATAGCCAAGCGCTTAAAAAAGAGCCTTATTTAAAACTCATTATTATAGATGGTGAAAGTTTAAACAATATTGATAGCGATGGCATTTATGCCATAGAAGATTTGATAACACAATATCATAAAAAAAATATTGAATTTTATTTCTCGGGATTAAAAGGTCCTATAAGAGATAGCATACACAAATCTGGTTTAATAAATAGTCTGGGTGACAATCACTGTTTTATGGATATTCAAGAAGCTGTAGATTATTTTAAATCACAAAAAATAAACCCTCAAAGCAAAGTTTATACCACACAAACAAACCAATAACTGTGTTATAAATATTACATTAATAAAACGCAGGTTTAGTAATTTTGCCCCATAAAATAAAATTGACACTATGAAAGTTGAACAATTATATACCAGCTGTTTATCAGAAATGGCTTATTACATTTGCAGTAATGGCGAAGCCGCTATTATTGATCCTTTACGCGAAACAGAGCCTTATATTAGATTGGCTGAAGCCGATGGCGTTAAAATAAAATATGTTTTTTTAACACATTTTCATGCCGATTTTGTGTCGGGTCATGTTGATTTAGCTAACAAAACTGGCGCTAATATTGTGTATGGGCCAAACGCCGAAACCGATTTTGATTTTCATAAAGGTCAAGATGGTGAGCTCTTTAAAATTGGAGATGTATCTTTAAAATTATTACATACTCCAGGGCATACAATGGAATCATCGTCTTATTTATTAATTGATAAAAATGGTTCTAAACCATATGTTTTTACAGGCGATTGTTTATTTATTGGCGATGTGGGTCGCCCCGATTTAGCCGTAAAATCAGATTTAAGTGAAAATGATTTGGCAGGATTGCTGTACGATTCACTTCGGAATAAAATCATGCCTTTGCCCGACGATATAATCGTTTATCCCGCTCACGGGGCAGGTTCTGCCTGTGGTAAAAATATGAGCAAAGAAACTTTTGACACTTTAGGCCATCAAAAAGCAACCAATTATGCCTTGCGTGCCGATATGACCAAAAAAGAATTTATCAACGAAGTGATTACCGGACTCGTTCATCCACCACAATACTTTCCTAAGAATGTACAGATGAATAAATCGGTAAACGCAAAAATTGATGATATTATTCACAGAGGTACGACCCCTTTAGATGTAAATACTTTTAAAGCTTTAAGTCAACAAGGAGATGTTTTAGTAATAGATACCCGAAGCAAACAATCTTATACAGATGATGGCACCATTCCGGGCGCTTGGTATATTGGTGTAGATGGCAATTTTGCACCATGGGTTGGCACATTAATTATAGATATCAATCAGAAAATTATTTTTATTGCCGATGATGAACTCCGTGTCAACGAAATTGTGACACGTTTTTCGCGCGTGGGTTACGATAATACCTTGGGTTATTTGGCGGGCGGTTTTACCGCTTGGCGCGAAGCCGGATTTGCTGTAGATAAAATCAATTCTGAAACAGCAGCTAACTTTGCTAAAAAGTTTAAAGATGGCACTATTCCTGATGCCATAGATGTGAGACGAGACTCAGAGTATTTATCACAACACGTAGAGGGTTTAACTAATTTTCCACTAGATACAATTCATCAAAATATTGAAAAATTAGATCCAAATAAAAACTATCATTTACATTGCGCTAGTGGTTACCGTTCTTTAATTACAGCCTCTATTTTGCAAGCTCATGGTATAAAAAATGTTACAGATATAAGAGGTGGCTTTAACGATTTAAAAGAAACCGACCTCGTTTTAACAAATTACGTGTGTCCGACAACACTTTTGTAGCCTGTGTTACACTGCACAATAAATAAATGAAATATTTTTACTACTTTTAAGGTATCATTTTTGATTTAAGCAAAGAAAAAACAAATGAAATATTTCAAACTACTTATAATAAGCGTGTTTTTTTTAAGTGTGAGTGCTGTTTCATTCGCGCAAAGCGATAGTGCAGTAAAAAATATTGAGCCTGAAGTTTTAAATACAGTATTGAATAATGCTACCGTACAATTAGTAGATGTGAGAACACCCAACGAATTTAAATCAGGTCATATTGATAAAGCCCTTAACATTAACTATTACGACCAAGATTTTAGTGTACAAATTGGTAAGTTAGACAAGTCTAAAGCCATATATGTGTATTGCAGAAGTGGTGTAAGAAGTAAATACGCGAGCGATATTCTTAAAAAACTAGGTTTTAAAGAAATCTATAATTTAAATGGCGGTATTTTGAGTTGGAATACTCAAAATTTACCCCTAAAAAAATAAAATAATTAACTCTTAAAATTATTATCATGAAAAAAAATGTAGGAAGTATTGACAAAATCATAAGATTAATTATTGCTGTAGTAGCTGTTTATTTTGCTTATATGGGCGGTATTGAACCTGCTTGGGCCGGAAATGTATTATATGCTGCTGGTGCCATTTTACTCTTTACTATTTTAACAAGTTCTTGCCCACTTTATTCAATTGTTGGTACAAGCACCACTAAAAAGTAATTTTTTAATTACCTTTACTTTACCATAGTGTTTATGAACATTTTTACTAAAGTTTAGTCGCTAATTTCCCTTAAATTAGTCGGGTTCTAATTAAGAACTATTAAATTAATTCCCCACTATTAGTAATTAAAACACCTCCTTTTTAAATATTTAAATTGGAGGTGTTTTTTTATTTAAAAACTAAGATTCAGCCCCACCAAAAAGTTAATGCCTGCTTGTGGATAATAATAAGGTGTTGTGCCCCACATATAGCCGTTTGAGATATATTTCTTATCAAACACATTGTTAATTAAACCTGTAATGTTAATTTCTTTAAAGGTGCTTTTAGGAAATAAACTGATTGCGAAATTTAGGTCGGTTGTAAAATAACGCGGTAAAACTGAAGTATCCAATTCTGCATTTCCCATAAACTGATCTCCTACATATTTTGATAAAACGCCAACCGAAAATGCTTTTGAAGGTTCATAAACCAAAGCATTTCCTAAAACAAGGTTTGGTGAAAATGAAATATCGGTATTGCCTAAATTAGTTGTTACAGCACCGTTTTCTTCTTTAAAATCTTTGTTTTTATTTTGACTCACAGCTATATTTGGTTGCCAGCTGAATTTCTTACTCAATTTTATCAAAGCATCAGCTTCTAATCCAACACGGTAACTTTTTCCGCTGTTAGCGCGGATAAAATTGCCGACATTATCTAAAGCGCCAGTTAAAACCAACTGATCTTTATAATTCATATAATACACATTGGTATTGACTTTAACAGATGATTTTTCAAAACGATAGCCCAATTCAAAATCGTCTAAACTTTCTGGTTTTGGAAAATTTAAAGCTTCAACATAATCTGTCCTGTTTGGTTCTTTATGTGCTTTAGCATAAGAAACGTAGGCGCTAGAGACTTCATTTAATTTTAAATTCAATCCAAATTTGGGATTAAAAAACTGCAAATTATCTTTAATGCTTAAGGTAGAAGTATCATCGGATCCATTAATTTTATAATTTAAAGTCCGAAATTGTAAATCGCCATACAAACTTAAATTATCATTCAGTTGGTATTCTAGTTTGCTATAAATATTGAAATCCGTTTTATCGCCCACATTAAAATAGTAGTTCTTAAATAGATCGGTTCTGGCAATAAATTCACCCGAAATAATACGCCCAAAATGATCGCCTTTATAACTGTTCCAAGCACCTCCAAAAATAAACTTAACCTTATTTAAATCGTTGTATTTTAAAGAAAAAGTAGTGCCGTAAAAATCGTTATCCAACCATTTTTGGCGCACCAAATCGGTTGTAGAAATAGCGGTTCCATTTATATTTATCGGCGCTAAGCCATAATCTGCTACATCTTGACCTTGTTGGTACTCTTCGTAATAACCTTTTCCTTTGGTATAATGAAAAGCGATGTTACCGCTCCAATTATCATTAAAACTATGATTGATATGCAACTGATAATGGTCTTGTTTGTAATTATCTACCTGGTCTTTATAATAACCCGTTACATTCCAAGCGTCATCATAAATAGCACCGGCATAATTAAAAGTGCGATCGTTATTTAGTGTGGCCTCATCAATACCCCACCAAGCTTGATAGGTAATTTCTTGCCCGCCAAAAGCCAAGGCTTTAATCAGCGTATTATCGTTGACATAAGTCGCAGAAAGGTAAAACGATTTTAAATCAGAACTAGCGCGATCTACATAGCCATCAGATTTAATAAGGCCTATACGTCCTGCCAATTCAAAGTGTTTGTTTAACAAACCAGAGCTAAATTTAACAGTGTGTTTGTGTGTGTTAAAAGAACCCACCGCATTATTCACTTCGGCAGTTGGATTTTCTGAAATACCATCGGTCAAAAGGTTTAAACTTGCCCCAAAAGCGCCAGCGCCATTTGTTGAAGTTCCTACGCCACGTTGCAACTGAATGCTTTGTGTAGAGCTGGCAAAATCGGGTAAATCTACCCAAAAAGTACCTTGCGATTCACTATCGTTTAACGGAATACCATTAATAGTCACATTAACACGTGTGGCATCGCTACCGCGGACACGAATACCTGTATAACCAACACCAGCGCCAGCATCTGACGTGATGACAATGTTTGGTAAATACTTTAAAAGCACAGGGATGTCTTGTCCTAAATTGCGTTTTCCTAAAGCTTTTTTGTTTAGGTTTGATTGGGTAAAAGGTGCATTTTTACCAAGCCTTGTCGCTTCTACAATAACTTCGCTTAATTTAATAGTGTCTTTTTTGATGTCGTTTTTTTGAGCAAAGACACTAAATCCGCAAAAAACGAGTAAAATAAATAACTTTTTCATCTGTCTGAAATGATAATTTTGATTAAGACTTTATATCTTAAATGATTAATAAAACAAATAAAAAAGGGTTTATGGGATTTTTCATTTCCTTAACAGCATTACCTGTTCAGGTTCAATGGGTGTAATCTCAGCCTTCCGATAATTATCGAAATAGCACCCCTTTTAGAGATAGCAAAGATACTATTAATTAATCTAATTTTGGTTTTTGGCGAAGTGCTTTTTTAAAAGCCTGCTTTTTCTTTTTTTCTTTTCTTTTTTGGATAACAGACTTACGAACTTTTGTAGGCGTTCTTTTTTTTGGAACGGTTAATCCTTTTTTAATAATATGCAAAAACCGTTCTATAACAATTTCTTTGTTTTTGTGCTGACTCCTACTTTCGGAGCAAGTAAGCATAAGAACATTTTCTTTTGTTAACCGAGAAGATAAATTTTTGATAAGTAATTGTTTTTGGTCTTCAGATAAAAATTGAGAAGTGTCAATTTCAAAAGTAAGTTCTATTTTTGACGAAACTTTATTAACGTGTTGCCCGCCAGCGCCACCGCTTCTAACAGCTTTAAATTTTAATTCGTTTAGTAAAGAATTTACTGATTCCAAAATATTTTAACCTTTTCAGTTTTTCAACAATTTATCGATGGCTTTAATGGCCGTTTTTAAACGTGTTTTTTTATCACCTTTAAGTAAAATATAAGGGCGTTTGTATTTGTCTAAAGTCCTTTTAAAAGCTTGAAACATTTCTTCTCGTAATTGTGGTCTATCTCTTAAATCGTCCTGTTCGTAAGGCACATCTATATAGGTTAGAAAATATAAATCATAGGTGTTTTCTACAGCGTATTTCTCTAATAAAGGCTCTACAAAACCACCATAATATTCTTCTGAATACACTTTGGTTTCTAACAAATCGGTGTCACAAATTAATATTTTATCAACTTTTTTTGTCAGATAATTTTCTAAACGAATCTGCCCTTTGGCAATGGGAACTAAATCTGAACTTTCGCATGTTTTGCGTTTATTATTCCACTTATTTTGTAAGTAACGTCGCGCATATTCTGGTACCCAAACCGAATTGTAATGTCGTGCCAATTGATCTGATAAAGTTGTTTTTCCAGTACTCTCAGGTCCAAACAACACTACTTTTATGATATCTGAAGGTTCTTGTTTAAGTGTGTTTTCCATGCTTTATAACCTAAAAATGCTAATATTAAAAATATGGTGTATTGAATTCCTGTAAATCCGTAACCTTTTACAAAATATAAAGGTATGGAAACTATGTTTGTTAAAATCCAAAAAATCCAGTTTTCAATCTTTTTGTTTGCCATCAACCACATCGCCACAAAAGCAGCGGCTGTTGTAAATGTATCTAAATAAGGCGTTGCTTTTCTAAATTCTATTAAACTACCTGAAGTTAAATGCTGATAGGCGTAATCTACACTTTCACTAAAACTTAAATTTGGCATCACTTCGTAATACCTATACACTAAAATCACAAAAATAGCTGTAAAAACAAAGATGCCAAAGGCTTTAATCTTGTCATTAAAATTGGTACGTGTTATAACTAAAGCTTGGTGTGTTTTATCAGAAATATGTGTCCACATATACCATCCGTAAAGGCTCATAATAGTATAGTAAATATTGATGATTAAATCGCCATACAAAGCCCATTGCGATAATAAATACACATAAAGGGCTGTGCTAATAATACCTGTAGGATAGACTAAAATATTTTCTTTTTTGGCATAAAACACGCTAACCACACCAAAAACAGCTGCAATAAATTCTAAAATAATGTTTAAAATTGAAGCTTCTTTATAAGGTGCTAAAAAAAAATCTAAGAGTGTATCCATTATTTTTTATCGGACTTCAAAAATAGGTTATTTTCTTCGAAGGCTGTGCCAATAACCACCAAATCGGCACCAGAAACATAAGCAGATTCTAACTGTTTTTGGGTGCGAATACCACCGCCAACAATAACAGGAATTTGTAACTGATTTGTAAGCTCTCTAATAATTTCTGTCTTAACAGGATATTTTGCACCGCTTCCTGCTTCTAAATAAACCAACTGATTTCCCATAAATTGACCAGCCAAAGCCGTATTTACGATAAGTTCTTCTTGATTTTGAGAAATGGGTTTTGTATTGCTGATTTTTTCAACTGACGAAACTTTACCGCCATCTATCAAAAGATAAGCTGTGGGAATAATTTCTAAGTTCGAGTTTTGGGTTTTAGAAACTGCTTTAATTTGCTGATTTATTAAATATTCAGGGTTTCGTCCTGAGAGTAGGCTCATAAATAATAAGGTGTCGGCTAGATTTGTGATTTGAGAAGCATCGCCAGGAAATAACACCACTTTTAAGTTGGTGACTTTTTTCAAAGCTTTTACAAGTTTTTCTGTAGCACCCTCTTTTACTAAACTACCACCAACAAAAATAAAATCGGCTTTTAAAGTTTCAATCTTAAAAATAATAGTTGAAATATCTGTCAACGCAACTTTATCTGGATCTAATAATATGGCCAATAATTTTTGTCCTGATTTTTTTGCTTCTATTAAACTTTTTAAAAACAACATGGCTTAACTTTTTTGAGGCATGGCATAAACACACGCAAAAGTATCGGCATCTTCTAAAAAAAGGAAATTGATGTCGTAAAATTTGTGCCAGTCTTTAAAAATAACGCGACCGCTCGACCTTTTATTCTTAAATAAAAAAGGATTAATGGCTATATTTTCTCTAAAACTTAATCCGCCATAAGGGTAAATTTTATACATCGCTTCTTTAGCACCCCAAATTACTGTCAATTGTTTTATTAAATTTTCATCGCTCAAAGAATCAAAATCGGTATTGACAAATTTGTGTTGAATACAGGTAATCTTTTCGCGTACCTTTTCGATATCAATACCTATATCATCATCGCTTATAGCGATGGTAGAAAAATAATAAGAATGAGAAATAGAAATATGTTTGCCGCTTTTTAAAAGGGGTTTTCCGTATTCGTTATAATACAAATCGGCGTCAGACAAACCTGCCTCTATTAGTAAATGACGCACACTCAAAAAGCCCCGTTGGTGCAACTCAGATTGCATGTTAGCAACACGGGCTTTGCTTCGCTCATTTAGATAAATATCTTTAAACAAATCCGTTAAGGATTCCTCTATTTTCCAAATATAAATAGCGGTGTGAGAATTCGGCTTGATTAATTTATATAAAGGCATTTAAAAGTAAAAGCTATTTTGTAGATTTGCGCATTCAAAACACAAAGATAAAATAATATGAGTACACAAACGTCAACAAACTTGAAATATAAAGTTAAAGACATCAACCTTGCAGATTGGGGCAGAAAAGAAATTCATTTAGCCGAAGCCGAAATGCCTGGTTTAATGAGCTTACGCGAAGAATACAAAGACGCGCAACCTTTAAAAGGTGCACGTATTGCAGGTTGTCTGCACATGACAATTCAAACAGCTGTTTTAATTGAAACCCTTATTGCTTTAGGCGCAGAAGTTACGTGGAGTTCTTGTAATATTTTCTCTACACAAGATCAAGCTGCTGCAGCTATTGCTGCCGCTGGAATCCCTGTTTATGCTTGGAAAGGTATGAACGAAGAAGAATTTGATTGGTGTATTGAGCAAACTTTATTTTTTGGTGACGATAAAAAACCTCTAAATATGATTTTAGATGATGGTGGCGATTTAACCAATATGGTTTTAGATCGTTACCCAGAATTAGCTGCTGGTATTAACGGATTATCTGAAGAAACAACCACTGGCGTTCACCGTTTATACGACCGTGTAAAAGCTGGAACTTTGCCAATGCCTGCTATTAATGTAAACGATTCTGTTACAAAATCTAAATTCGATAATAAATATGGTTGTCGCGAAAGCGCTGTTGATGCCATTCGTCGTGCAACCGATATTATGCTTGCGGGCAAACGTATTGTTGTTTGCGGTTTTGGCGATGTGGGTAAAGGTACCGCTGCTTCGTTTAAAGGCACTGGCGCTATTGTTACTGTTACAGAAATCGATCCAATTTGTGCGCTTCAAGGTGCTATGGAAGGTTTTGAAGTGAAGAAATTAGATACTGTTATCGCTAATGCGGATATCGTTATTACAACAACAGGAAATAAAGATATTGTACAAGAAAGACATTTTAGAGCTTTAAAAGACAAAGCTATTGTATGTAATATTGGTCATTTTGACAATGAAATTGACATGGCTTGGTTAAACAAAAACTATGGTCATACCAAAGTAGAAATCAAACCTCAAGTAGATCAATATAACATTGAAGATAAAGAAATTCTTGTTTTAGCCGAAGGCCGTTTGGTAAATTTAGGATGCGCCACTGGACACCCTAGTTTTGTAATGAGTAACTCGTTTACAAACCAAACTTTAGCTCAAATTGAACTTTGGAATCATAAAGAGAATTACGGAAATGATGTTTATATGCTACCTAAACATTTAGATGAAAAAGTAGCCCGTTTACATTTAGAAAAAATTGGTGTTGAACTTGAAGAATTACGTCCAGATCAAGCTGCCTATATTGGCGTTACTGTTGATGGACCATACAAACCAGAATATTACAGATATTAAATCAAGAAATATAATTTTGAACCCTTCGTTAAATTATTAACGAAGGGTTTTTTATTAAACTAAGTTTCACTGAATTTTTTATATTTGCTTCGCTTTAGCAAAGAAAAATATCGTGTTTTAACTATTAATTATACCTTTGTTAAAAATTTAAAATGAAAACCATTTTAGTCCCTTTAGGCAATTCTGACAAAGCTATTAGTACTTTACAATATGCTGTTGATTTTGCATCTGTAACAAATGCTAAAATATACGTTATCCAAGTTTATAGTTCTATTGGACCTGCTTATGCCATGAAAAAAATGGATTCTGTATTAGAAAAGGACAGTAAAGAAGATTTGGCTTTTGTTTTGTCTAAAGTTGACGTAAAAAACATTGAGATTGTTAGTAAAACCATAAAGGGTCAGGTTACTGACAGTATCTCTCGCATTGCAAAACAATTAAATGTTGATTTAATCATAGCTTCTGCAAAGAATATCAGCGTAGATTCTTCTGTATATTTAGGAGCCATAACAGGTGGCTTGGTTAAACACACCGATTTACCCATATTGATCATCCCAAAAGGCTATGTTTATAAACCTATTCATACTATTCTTTTAGGTTTAAGGTCGGGTATGATTAAACGATTAAATGTTTTATCTCCTTTACAAGATTTTGTAAAAATATTTAATGCAAAAGTTAATCTATTACACGTTACCACGCCAAATAATACTGAAGAAGATGCTATTCTAAATTCAGAATTTAGTACTATTGCAGAACATATTATTAACTCAGAAAATGCAACTGTTTTTCAAGGTGTGCTTGAACATTTAAAAGAAGTTAACCCAGATATGTTATGCGTCATCCGTAGAAAACGCGGATTTTTCAGCCGTCTTTGGGAAGACAATAGAATTAAAAAAGTTGATTTTGAAAGTCGGATTCCGCTTTTAGTTTTAAAAGGGAATCTATAATAAATGGGGATGTAGCCCCGCCCAAACGTACCGTTAGGTACGGGCAGGTCAGTTGGCGGAGAACGCTAGAAAAATGTATTTTGTTTATATAATATACAGCGAAAAGTTTGAAAGATTTTATGTAGGTTTGTCGGCTAATGTAAGGCAAAGGCTAAAAACACATAATGCTGGAAGAGTAAAATCGACAAAAGCTTTTATAAAATGGTCATTAATCAATGTTGAAGAATTTGAAACAAGAATTGAAGCTAGAATTAGAGAAAAATATTTAAAGTCCGCCGCCGGAAGGAAATGGCGAAAGACATATCTGGGGATGTAGCTCAGTTGGCTAGAGCGCTTGACTGGCAGTCAAGAGGTCGTGGGTTCGACTCCCATCTTCTCCACCAAAAACCACTGTAAAAGCAGTGGTTTTTTAATTTAGAATAAAAGCAATAGACTTATCTACAATTTCTTGCAATGCATTTGGCAAACGATTGTTTTCCCATGGATGTACAGTGTCAAAAGTATGTGTGGCATTTTGAAGCGTATATAATTCACTTTTTGGATTCCAAGAATGCAAGTTATGAGCTTCTTGAATATTAACTGTTGTATCTGCTTCGCTATGAATTATAAGATGTGGTATTCTAAGATGTTGAACTGATTTTTCAATATTTAAACGCTCTTTATTTTTTTCGAAATCTTGATAAAACTGAAAATACAGTGGCATTTGCTGTTTTGTTCTAGAATTCTTGACATACGACACGCCATTTTTTCGCCAAGCTTCAAGAGCTTCTCCTTTAGGAAAACGCCCCCCATAATCTGAGACCCCAGCCCATGTAATCACTTTTGTCACACAGTTTTCTTCTTGAGCTTTAATTGTAACAATACCGCCACCTCTAGAATGACCTATAAGTGTTATGTTTGATAAATCAACTTCATTAACAAATGATTTTTCAGATTTAATCCAATCAATAACCGATTGTAAATCGTCTAATTCTTTTGTAAAGTTGTTATTGCCAAAAGCTTCTAAATCGGGAAAGTCAATAGGCTGCTCTGCTGTGCCTCCATTGTGAGAAAAATTGAATTTTACAAAAACCAAACCGTTATCAGCGAAAGCTTTTGCTACCAAGTTCCAAGCGCCCCAATCTTTGTAACCTTTATAACCATGTGCAAAAATGACAATTGGTTTTTTGGCTTTGGTTTCTTTGTAAAACACATCAATTAATATGGGTTTTTGGTGTTGTCCAGAAATGGCTAAATTTTTAATAATGGTCATTCTTTTTGGGTTTTTCAGTGAATTCATCGGCATTAAAAATAGATTTCAACAAGTCTTGTAAAGCCGACTCGAATAAATGCAAACGTTCTTCTGTAATGTTAAAATCTGATTGAGAATTGGTTGTTTTAAAATTAATTTTTAAAATATAATTGTTTAATTTTTTAAAAGAAATAATCCCAGCTTCAAAGCTTTGTTTAATGTTGTGAGATTTGGCATACATAAAAGCATACATAAAAAGCTGTAAGGCTATAGTGTTGTTTTCATTATTAAAAAAAGTATCAAAATTAACTACCCTTAATTTTGCAACATCTACAACGCCTGTTTTATAATCTAAGATTCTTATTTTACCGTCAACGCTATCAATTCTATCTGCAATGCCCTTTATTTTTATAGGATAATCAATCCCTGGCACATTTATAATTGTTTCTAAGTGTGTTTCTAAAGCCAAAAGTTTGATTGATTTACCTTGCTTCAATAGGTCTAATTCATGCCGAATAAGTTTCTTGATATAACTATGTGCCATTTCGAAATAGAGCTTATTCTTACCTGTTTCGATACCGCCATTTTCATAAAATTTGACAACATTTAAATTTAATGACTTACCTATTTTTTTTGAGATACTTTCTAGGATTTCAATACTTAAATTCTGGTTAACAAAAGGTTTGTATAGATGAAAAAGTGTTTCGTGGATAACACTTCCAAAGGTGTTTTGCGCAATCGTTTCTTCAAGATTTGTGACTTCTTTTATCTTTAAAATTTTAGAATAATGAAAGTTAAGTGGGTTTTTAATAAAAACGGCAACTGCCGATGGTGAAATGCCATTTTCTGCAATTTCTTTTAGGCGTTCTTTTATGGCCACATTAACTTCAATTTTAAGAGGTTCCAATAATTTGGATTCTAAAATTGACGTTGTGGTGGTTTTAATAATGTTATTTGGCAACATCAACTCTAACTGGGTTAAAAACCGACTCTTTTCTGATGCCCCAAAATCATCAACTTCTGTATTATAAATTAAATATACATTTTTGGCTCTTTGTATCAATCTAAAAAAATGATACGAAAAAATGGCGTCTTTATCTTGATAAGTTGGCAATCCAAATGTGTTTTTAATAGCATAAGGTAAAAATGAGCTTGATGATTTTCCTGCGGGCAAAATACCTTCGTTTACAGATGTTACGATTAGGTTTTCGAAATCTAGGGCTCGGGTTTCTAACAACCCCATTATTTGCAATCCATTTAATGGTTCACCTTTAAAAAACAGCTTTTCATTTCGCAATAAACTTGAATAAAAATGGTGTAATGTGTTTAAATCGGCAATAAAATGATAGGTGTTTTCAAGGGTCTCGAGCTCCAAAAAAAGGTTGTAAAATCGGTACAAGTATTCCTTTTCTAAATCGGCTAAAGAGTTGTTATCTTTTAGAAGATTTATTAATTCTATACAAATTTTTAAGAATTTCGGAACGTCATTCCCCGTTGGTTCAAAAACAAAATCAACTTTAGAAGGTTCTTGTTTTACATCCGCTTTAAGCGAAGTAAAATTGACAAAACTTAAATTTTTAGCATGGATTGTTTCTACAATCTCTTTATAAAAAGAACCGCTGGCATCCATTATTTTTGCCATATATGGATGTAGAACGATGTTTTCAAAATCCTTATAATAAAATTCTGAGGTTTTGTTGAATTTTAGTGCATTAATATTGGCATTAAAAAGTCCTGAAAAAAAACCTGCTAAGGGTATATTTTGTAGGGCGTAGCCCATTGTTATATTAACCTTATCAATGCTTTTTGGCAATGATTCTAAGGCTACATTTAAAACGTCTTCTTGACCCAATACAAGGGCTGTATTACTATAATTGACATCTGATGTAGAAATATTTTCTAAAATCTGACCTGCTGCCTTTATTTGAGCGACTTGCTTTGCAGCACCAATAAAATGAATCGTTTTTGGTTTGATAAATGAAGATGTAATCCAATTAAAAGGATTGTTTTGATAATAGGGCCACGTATTTTTATAATGGGCAATAAATTTAGTGGATGGGTGTTTTGAGTCTAACAATATTTTATCTACATCCCAAAATATTTCGGCTTTTTGATGTGCTAAAAGTTCTTGAATAATAATTTCTTCTGATTTGTTTAAGGCGTTAAATCCAGCAAAAATTAATTTCTCTTCTAGATGATTGCAATAAATAGATGCGTTTTTTACAGCTTCTCTATTTATAAGACCTTGGTAAGCTTGATTCTTTTCGATTAATCTGTTATAAAATGACTTATATAATTTATTGAGGATTTCAAAAAAATGGAGGTAATTTAGACTTAATTCTGAAGGTTCAATATTTGGTGCCCATTGTTCAAGACGTTTTAAATCACTTAAATTGTTAAATAATTTATTGGCATCTACTAAATAACTATCAATATCATTAAAGTCTTGCAGCACACGTGGTGCCCATTGAATGAACTTTTCAAAAGAATCTTGTTTATCTTGGTCAATAACTTCTTTATACACTTGATATAATTCAAATTGTAAATTAACTTTGTCTAATAGATTTATATCTGTAAGTTGTTGAATAAACTCCTCGATGCTTAAAAATTGAGGTAAGAAAGCATTGTTATCTATTAAAGAGATGAGCTCTTTTTTTAAAAATAACCCAGCGCGTTTACTTGGAAGGATAATCTTAACATCATTAGATAACAATTTGTTTTTAACAATGTAATTTGCGATGTTGTATAGAAATGCATCCTTCAACTTTAAACAATTTAGAATATTGTAAATATAAAAAAAGCTGTGCTAAATAATAGCACAGCTTTTCAAAAAAATATGTTTTGTGTGAATTATTTTTTATTCACAACTTTAATTTCAACACGTCTATTGTTAGCACGTCCCTTAGCAGTATTATTACTATCTATAGAATTTGCTTCTCCAAAACCTTTAGCAGATAATCTATCAGCAGCAACACCGTGATCTGTCAAGTATTTCATAACAGCATTGGCACGTTTTTCTGATAAAGCTTGATTGTATTTATCAGTTCCTCTACTATCTGTATAACCATCTACACTAAAATTAGCACGATCGAATTCTTTCAAAATAGAAACAATGGCATCTAATTGAACTGAAATTCGAGGTTTAAAACTAAATCTGTTAGAGTTAAAGTTAATTGTTTTAGCAAAGTCGTTTAATTGTTTTTCAGCAGCGGCAGAAATAACTTCTTCTGGACAACCATTGTTTGAGGCAGGACCTGCAACATCAACACATTTATCGTCTTTATCAAATACGCCATCGGCATCAGTATCTGGCCAAGGGCATCCTTTGTTTGCAGCTGGACCAGCAACATTAGGACAAGCATCGTCTTTATCAACAACACCATCACCATCTGTATCAGGGCAACCATTATTAGCTTTTGTGCCAGCAACATTAGGACAAGAATCGTCTTTATCTGCAATACCATCTGCATCTGCATCTGGGCAACCATTAAGTTCTTTAAGACCAGCTACAGTTGGACAAGAATCTTCTGAATCTTGAATACCATCTGCATCTGTATCAGGACAACCATTAAATTCTTTTAAACCAGCAACATCAACACATTTATCATGTTTGTCATAAATACCATCACCATCTGTATCAGTGCCACCAAATTTTAAGACAACACCCGCAGAAAATTGCCAGTGGTTATTTTCTAAAAAGAAGTCATTAAATACATGCTTGCCAACAGCTTGAAGATTTAAACCAAGATTTTCAGAAAACCAAAAATTTGCTCCTGTTCCCCAATTAAAAGTACCAGCCCCTTTTTGATCTACCCAAGTATAGCCACCGCCAATAAGTACATAAGGGTCAAACATGCCTGTTTCTCCAATAAAGCTAAGACTATTTAAATCATATTTTAAACTTCCATCAATAGCTAAAAAAGACACTTCAGAAACTTTTAAACTATTATTATTTGTAATGTTATTGACAGATAAAGCACCTTCAAAAGAAAAACCATCATCAATATAATTAGATACGGTTAATCTAGAAAAATATGACGCTGTATTCCATTGACTAACTTTAAAAACATCAGCCTTTGCGTCAGGGCTGTGAATAGCGTTAGTACCAAAACCTATTACCCATGGGTTGTTTGCATCTTGTGCATTAATACTGCCAAAACTAGCAACTACTAATAAAATTAATAAAATTTTTCTTAAATGTTTCATTGTTAAAAATTTAAATTATGATTTCTTGAATTAATTATTTTTTACTCTAATATGCAAATATAAAAAAACTTAAACAAAATAATGCATTTACAAAAATATTTTACATATTTACTTTTCTTATCTAAGATATTCATTAATAATACAAAGCCCTATTGTCTACAATTTCTGTTTCCTTTTCTAATGCGTTATACATTTTAACACTAGATAGTTGCAATTTAGCAAAAATTTGTTTTCTAAAAGCATCATAATTTGATAACGCTGTTGCTGCATCTCTTTTAGTTATTTTAACAATAAACACACCTGTTTTATCTTTAACTCCTCTTAAAATATCGCCTTCTTTAGATGCATTAATAGCCCCTATAAGGCCTAAAGATCTACCTACAGAAGGTATTAAAGGACTGGCTAATGATACCGCCAATGAGCTTTTTACAGTTGTCTTGAATTTTTTAGCAACATCCGCTAAAGACATATCTCCCATTTCTTTTTTGATGTAATCTGCTTTTTTTTGTTCTAATAAAATACGTCTTACTTTATTACGTGCCTGTGATACAGACATCAAACCTTTATCGTAACTTTTTGATAATTGAACAACTACATAGCCATTGTCTGTATCAAAACGTTTTATACTATTTACTTTAGTATCGTTTTTAAAAGCCCAGTTAATAATTTGACGCTGATTTTTAAGACCCGAAAGCGTTTCGTTTAATACTTTTATACCTGTAGCTGGCATAACAACATATTTATTATCAATAGCTTGTGTTCTGAAATTTTTACCGCTAGATACATCAGATGTAAAAGTTTCGGCTTTTTCGAAAACGTCGTTTTCTGTATTTTCTGAAGCTTCTATTTTTCTTCCAAAAGTGACAGCTTTAACAGCTTTGCTAAAATTCTTTTGGCCATCAATTCTTACAATATGATAACCAAAACTAGATTTTATAATACCTGTCTCCCCTTTTTTATTTAGAAATACAAAATCTCTAAATTCTGGAACCATTGAGGTATAAACAAACCAGTCTAATTCGCCGCCTTTTGCGCCGCTACCTTTATCAACTGATATTGTTTTAGCAACTTCGGCAAATTTTTTCTTATTGTTTTTAACCAGCTTGTACAAACTGTCAACCATTTTTTTGGCTTGGGCTTCGGTTTTTTGATCTGTTGAGCGCAGTGCTCCTTTAAAGGATATTAAAATATGACTTGCTTTAACAGAATCTGGCATAGTCTTAAATTCTTTTATTTTTGTAAGTTTATAATAGTCCTTATCTTTATAAGGCCCAACCACATCACCTTCTTTAGCGTTAATAATATTGTCTGCTACATCATTAGGTAATTTATCTTTAGTTAAAAGGGCATCAGAATAAATTATATCAGAACTGTTTTCGTTAAAAAACAATTTATCGTCGGTGGTGTTTTTAAATCCTAAAATCTTAACCGCAGATTTGGCAGCCGAACTGTATTCTTCTTTGTCATTAAGCAAGCTGGCTACTTCTGTTTTAACAGCATCTTCATCTTCTTTGGTTGGCGTTATATCAAACTTTACATAAATTAAATCGCGTGAAGCTTCTACTTGAAAGTCTTTTTTACGATCGTTAACATAAGCCATTATTTCGCTATCAGTAATTTTAAAAATGCTATCGGGAGCTGCTCTAAACGGTACATAAACAAACTCTATGTTAGATTTTGTAGTTTGATCGACATAATGATTTTTACCTTCGTTTAGGGTTGTGTTAATGCCATTTTTAATTAATCCCGTATAAATAGATTGCTCTAAATTACGTTTGATACTCTTTTCTGTTTCTAACCAACTTGCCCATTGGGTGTCATTAGGATTGGTTTGGGCATTTTCTTTAAGAGTAACTAAAAATTCTTTAAATTTTTCTTCGTCAAATAAACCAGCATCATTTTTAAAAAGCGGGCTGTTTTTTATATAGGGCATCTCTATTATATTACTCCATACATCTTCTTCTCCTACAACGATACCTGCATTGCTTAATTGTTTTTGATAAATTTTTTCTCTAACAATATTACCCCATACACTTTTTGCTGCCTGTATTTGAGAACTCTTGTTGTTGGTTCTTGTTTTATATAACTCAACTTCTTTTGAAAATTGTTCTCTTGATATAGGTTCTCCATCTATTTCGCCTACCAGATTATCTGATTTTTGATATTTAAATAAATCTCCTAAAACAAAGGCAAAGAGTGCCATTGCTATAACAATAATTAAAAAAATTGATCTTTCTCTAATTTTAGATAATACCGCCATTTTTCTTGTCGTTTAAATTCAGTGTGCGAAAATACAACTTAGTATTTGATTTTAAAAGCGCAAAACAAGGAAATTACATCCTTATTTTATTACTTTTCTTTAAATAGCACTTTTAGGTAGACTTTTTCTATTTTGGTGTGCGAAACTTTTAAAATGGTAAATTGATAAGTTCCTATTTCAATCACCTCATTTTGATGTGGAATGCTCTCTGTGTGATACACAATAAGTCCTCCTAAAGTTTCATAAGCTTCCTCTTCTGGGAGCTGTAAGTTATATGTTTCGTTAAGATAATCTACTTCTAAACGAGCCGAAAACTCAAACTCTCTGTCATTTATTTTTTTTTCTACAAGTACATAAGAATCGTGTTCGTCTTCAATTTCTCCAAAAAGCTCTTCAACAATATCTTCTACGGTAATAATTCCAGATGTGCCTCCGTATTCGTCTAAAACCACAGCAATACTTTTCCTTTTTTTTATGAGGCTATTTAAGGCGTCATTAATCATCATGGTTTCTGGAATAAACGCAACTGGCAACAATATGCTCCGCAACTTTGTTGGATTTTTAAATAGCTCAAATGAATGCACGTAGCCTATAATTTCATCTAAATTATTTTTGTAAACCAAAATTTTTGAAAGACCTGTCTTTATAAAAATATTTTTTAGATATTCTATGGTCTCAGAAACCTCAACAGCTACTATCTCTGTCCTGGGAATCATAGCTTCTCTAGCTCTGACACTTTGAAATTCTAGAGCGTTTTGAAATATCTGAATTTCTGAATCTATTTCTTTAGCCTCATTAACCGATTCTAATTGTTCATTGATGAAATTTCCTAATTCTACTCTGCTAAAAACAGATTGCACATCGTCTAATTTTGTTTTAAAAAACACTTTCAACAAAAAATTAGAAATAAGCATTATAAATTGAGATATTACATAAAACAACACATAAAAAAGATAAGCTGGTAAGGCAAAGTATTTAAGTGTTTCATTGGCGTAAACCCTAAATATGGCTTTTGGCAAAAACTCTGCTGTTATTAAAATAACGATTGTAGAGATAACCGTTTGCGTTAAAAACATAAAAAACTCACTGGCAATATATGGCGATAAAAAGTGCATTAAAAATTCGCCCATATAAAATCCAAAAACAACCAGAGAGATATTATTACCAACCAACATTGTGGTTATAAAACTTGACGGATTTTTAGTAAGTTCTTTTAGTAAAACACCTACAAAACCATTGCCTTTTTTTTCTAACTCAATGTATAATTTGTTTGATGATATAAAAGCGATTTCCATGCCTGAGAAAAAGGCCGAAGCAACAATTGAAAGTAAAATTACAATGACGTAGAAATTCACAAAATATGGGGATTACTTAGAATCTTTATTATACGATTCTGATTTTTTCCTAAACCGTCTTCTAAAGAAGAACATAAATAATGCTAAAACAGAAAATCCAACAAATAAATAAGCTTTGGTAGGCTCTGTATGCCAACGTAGATAAGCTTCAACAACAAATACGATGCTAAATACGAGATAGGCTATTTCAAATATTTTTCTTGTAGTATTCATAATTATTTATTTTCGCTTACATATAAAGTGCCCGATGTATTCTTAATTGTAGCTTTAGATAAATCTTCATTAGCTTCAAATCCAATACCAAAGGTAGTATCTTTTTCGCTTATAATACGCACTTTTTTTTCGGTGAAAAAGTAGTGTAGATTCTGATCCCAGTACAATTGTTCTGTGGTTAACCTTGTTTTTGATTCAAAATTTACAATTTCAACATGCCCTATTATTTCAGAAATATTGGTTTTAATATAAGATTTTCCATAATCTGCCGAAATTAAAATGGAGTCTCCATTTTTTTGAAAAGACGTTAGTTCTAATCCCTTAGGAAATTCTTGATAGGGATGGTCGTTCCGGTTTGAATAATCGTTTAGTAAAGGCGCTCTAAGCTTGGTCTTTACTATTCCAGAATCGGTGTGAATTAGATTTATGTCTTTAGCAACGGCAATGGGTAAATTTTTATCGGCTAAAAAATCTCTAACTTCTTTAATATCATTTGTACAAGAAATAAAAAGCATTGTCAACAGAATATTGACAATGCTTTTTAATCTATATATTTTAAAACAGTTCACATTAAGTTACAATTATTTTGTAGGTAATTTAACGGTTTCGTTTATCCAACACTTTACTTTAAAAGGAGAACCAAGAGGTAAATTTGCAACAAAAACTGTTTTAGCACTAGGTGTACTAGGCTCATAACTTTTTATGTATTTATTAACCCTATTGGCCTTACTAGGATCAACTGCTTTTGCTTTATTAAGTTTATCAATAGCAGCTAAAAAAACGGCTCTTTTAGATAATTCATCAGTACCACAATTTTCGGCACTACTGGCATATAAAGTAGCAATTAAGATATAGGCTTCACCCATATTCGGTCTAAAACTTAAAGCTTTATAAGCATAAGTTCTGGCTTCTTGCTGTCTTCCTTTCTTTTGTAAAATTTGAGCAATGGTATATAAATGTCCTGCTTTTTTATAGCTATCAGTTTCTTGATCTACAGCTTCTTTAAAGAAGTGCATTGCTGTAGCCTCGTCTTTTTTCTTAAAAGCAACTCTGGCTGCTAATACAGCTGCTGCTGGAGATGGTTCTGCAGCATATAAAGCTTCAACTAAAATTGTAAACAAAGGGTCGTCTGTACATTCTTTAGCGTTCATTCTTGAAGCGGCACGTCTTAACCATGTTGCATTGGTTTTATTTGCTTCAAAGTTTGATTTATATAAAGGAATTAATCTATCGCATGTAGCAACTTCGCCTAAAATATTATCTAAGCCACCTGTAACCGTTTCAAGTGCGCCCGAATTTACTTCGGCTGCATGCAAACTCCTTTTGTTTTTGGCTGAAAGTTCTTTTCCGCTAGATTGAATAGCATATAAAGCCTCTTTTGTTTTGGTATATTTCGCTATTTTTTGTTCTATAGTTTCAACAACATCATCATAAGTATCAAAAATTAATTGCACATTTGAGTCTTTGTTTCTATTAGTGATTTCTTGAAAATATTGATAAATAGATTTTATACCCATCCCTGCGGGATCACTTTTATAAGCTTTATCCAATAAATTAAATACAACATCTTTAGAAGCGCCTGATTTAGCCATAAAATCGGAATATTCACTATATACTTTTCCTAAATTATCTGGATACTGTACAATACGCTGATCATAAACACGCTTAACAAGATCAAAAGCTTTTGCTTTATCAGCAGGTGTGGCTTTATCGTAAAGAGATTCAGCAATCTTTAAACCGTATTTATATATATTTTTACTCCCTTTAGGGCAATTATCCATACACCACATCCAAGGTTCGTAGGCCGCTTCATAATTATTAGCTTTGGCGTACTCGTAAAAAATAGACATATTGGTTGTGCATTTTTCTGGATTATCTCCTAAATTATTTTGCGCAACAACCGACTGTAAACCAGTAATTAAAACAAAACTCACAATTAAAATTTTTGTAAAATTTTTCATCATTATATTATTTATTGAATTTTTCTTTGTTGAAACCATTTATCATTTAGTGTTAAACCTATTCTAAAATTGAAATAATTTTCTTTAACCAATCCGCTTGTCACCGTCCCTCTTTTACCAATCTCAAAACCTAAATTAAAGGTAGAAAGCTCTTTGCTTACAGGTAACCCAACTCCAAAAGATATGCCAAACTCGTTTATATCAATATTATTAACCACCAAACCAGATTGTTTATATTTTAAACCAGCTCTGTAAGTTACCTTATCCCAATAACTTGTAATAGAATTATATTTTGGCAAGTAATACCCCCCTAAAGAAATTCTATTGGCGCTTTTATAATTAACTATAGAATTACCATCTAGAGGGCCTCCATTAAAATCAAATGCACCTTGATAGGCATATTCTAAAGACATTTTCCAATTATATACTTTCCCTATTCCTATACCTACAGTCGATTTAAAAGGGTTTTTAATTTTGCCTTCAAAGCCTTGATTTAAAATTGTATCTCTAGAAATAATAACGCCATTAGGGTTATTAATTAAAGAATAAAATAACTCATTGCCACGATTTTTTAAATTTGAACTAACGCCAATTGTAGCACCTAAATCTAATTCTAAATTCTTATATTTCTTAAGAGGCGCATGGTATTGAATACCTAATTTTAATTTAAATCCGCTTACATTAGAGTTGATTTCGCTTTGCGAAGCATATTGAACATCATCTCTTCTATTTAAAATATTATTACTGAGGCGTCCAAAAATAAAACTCCCTTCAGCACCTAAGGTAACAAATTTATGTATTTTTCTGCCATATCCCAAAAAAACACGATTTGTACCTCCTGTCCCATAAAATAAGTTGGCTTCTGTAACCACATCAGAGTCATCTTTAAATTCTTGAGAAAGTGAATAGCCAACATTTGAATTTGGTTGTAATCCAAAAACAATACCTGCATTATCGCCAATAGGCACAGCTAAAGCTAAATATGATAAGGCTGTAGCCGATGAACGTGCAGAATTAATTCCATCTGTTACTTTTATAGTTCTGTTTGCAACACCTAAACCGTAGGTTGTATATCTTAAAAACGCTAAAGAAGCTGGATTAGACATAAATAATTGGTGGTTGCTATAACTGGCAACGCCCGTTTCGCCCATACTAATCTCTTCTACGGTTTTGGTAATATTTTCATCGCCAATACCAAAAAAAGAATAGGGTGAAGCGCTGCTCTTTTGTGCATTAATATTTACAATTGCCAATAGCATTAAAATTAACGGCAGTAATCGTTTCGTCATTCTTGCAAATTATAGTTCAAAATATGATTTAATCCTTCAAGTAAAAAATTAGGATTGGCAAATATGCTACTTTTTAACATTTCTGCCAAAAAATTTGTGTCTCCGCCTGTTAAAACAACTGTTAAATTTGAATAATTGGACTTATATTGACTTATAACACCCTCTATTTCGTAAATAACGCCCATACAAATGCCGCTATGAATTGACTCGCTAGTTGAATTTCCGATAATATCTTTTGGATATTCTGGTTTTAGCAAAGGCAAATTAGCTGTTTGATTATGCAAAGCTTTATAGCGCATCAAAATACCTGGCGCTATGGCGCCACCTAAATAAACTTCTTCTTTTGTATTAAAATCGTAGGTAATACAAGTGCCTGCATCAATTACAAGAACATTTTGTTTAGGATAATTTTTAACGGCAGCTGCCACTAAAGCCAATCTATCTACACCTAAAGTTTCTTTTGTGGTGTATTTTATCTGAAAAGGGAATTTTAAATTGACGTTTAATACTATTAAAGGGAAAATAGTTTTAATCTCACTAAGAATATCAGTATTAATTCCAGCTACTGTAGATAAAATGGTGGCTTTTATAGTATATTTAAACTTTACTTCTAGTAATTTACTTAGCAATTCATCATTGGCAAAAGAAGATACTTCGCATATCTTATCTGCCTTAAAAACAGCAATCTTAACTTTTGAATTTCCTATGTCTATGCTTAAGTTCATAACCTATTTAAGAGGCTTCAAAAATACAAATAGATTTTTTACTAAATAGTTTTGATTTGTTTTAAATTTAAATTTATATTTGCAACCCGAAATTCAACGGTACCTTAGCTCAGTTGGTAGAGCAATGGACTGAAAATCCATGTGTCCCTGGTT
>JABMNH010000003.1 GCA_013205245.1 Flavobacteriales bacterium
GCTAAAAGCAAATTACGTAGAAAGCTTAACACCAACCATTCATAAATAAACACCACTAATAGGATCATCTAAAACTTTCTATAAAAAAAAGGTTCCAAGACTAAATGTCTTGGAACCTGAACAAATAGTTCTTAAATATTCAACTAGGATAGACTTTTTAAAGTGAAATTTACTAGTTAAAACTAACTAAACAATTTAAAACTAAAACAGCTAATAATGAAAACACTTTTATTTTATGTGTCGATCCGTTTTATTTAAAATAGATAATTACATATTTGTTACTTCAATCTAAACTCAAAAAATTATAATAATACATACCATATTATTTTTAGGTCTATAAAATATCTCTAAAATTAAAAATTAGGCTACTTTGATTTTAGCTAAGTGTTTCACCACTTATCATTATTTTTTGGATCAATGGCCGATTGTGACCAATTATTAAAAAAATTTAATGTTTTTTGTGTTGAATGCCCTTTTCCCATTTCAAGATTCGTACTATTTTGAGTATGAAGTCTGTTTCCTTGACCATCTAGAATTACGAATACAGGAAATCCAAAACGCTGGGGGTAACCTAATGAAGCTAGAATATCTAAATTCTTGTTTTCTTTGCTAAAATTCACATGATAAACAACGAAATTCTTTTCCAGAGCTTTACGCAAAGTATCATTTGATTTTACTTTTTTATCAAACGCTAGGCACCATCCACACCAGTTTCCGCCAATTTGTAAAAACACGTGCTTGCCTTCTTTTTTTGCTTTTTTTACTGCATTTGCAATTTCAACTTTGGCATCGCTTGTTGGATCATATAATTTTTTATTAATTGGTATTAGCATGTCTTGTGCCAAAAGACTATTGATACTTAATATTATAATAAAAAAAGAAAGCTTTAAACTTCTCATAATAATTTTAATTTATAATTCGTTCAGAGGAAAACAACTTAATTTATCAATAAAAATAACTCATAGGAAGAATACCCCTAAGCTGCGGTTTTAATAAGTAAAGTTATCTCCAGCCACCATTTGATCCATTGATGCCATCTTGACCGCTTGGTCCGCCAAATGTGTAAAAGGGTTGTGATTCTCCAAAAGTCTCTAATATTTTAGCTGGTAATGGGAAATGTAGCGGTGTTCCTTTTTGTAAAAGATTTCTTTTTCTCATTTGAAAAAATTGTAAACCAGAACCAGTAAGAATCATTTCAATAATACGCTCATGGTGAATTGCTTCTTTAATATCTTCAAGATTTGCAGCCACCGATGGTAATTGACCTCTGGTGGTGCGTGTACCTGCATTAATTATGGCTGCTGCTCCCGATAAATCGCCTGTATAGGCCGCTACTTCTGCTTTGTACATATCATTTTCCGCAAGCATTAATTCAGGTAACGGTCCAGTTGGAGGCCAAACGGAAAGGAAATCTCTTCTTTTAAAACGGTAGTTAGACCAATGATAATATCCACGATCAGCGGGAAGATTATTAGATGGTAAATATGCAAAATCTGTTTCTATACGTTTATCTGCATTTGGATTTGTTGACACAGGTGGCGCAGGAAAGCTAGCATTATCCTCCCAATGTGATGGCATGGTTGGGTCTAACTTATTAACAACATACATATCCAAAACACTCCAGCCTGGAGAGGTAAGATAGTACCCAGCGTAATGTGGAAATCTTTTAAATCCATCTTGTACCACATTAAAATCGGATGTTACTCCTGCATCTGCATATTTCTTAACATCCTGCCAATTTACAGCAGCTAATTCATTTGAGTTTCTAGGTAGGTTTGAAAGTATTCTAGCAGCCCAAGAATTGGCATATTGCTTTAGCGCACTGCTAGATAAGTCTCCTGCAGTTCCCATCCAATCAGCAGGGATAGTAAAAGAATCTCCACCAGACAAGCTGATAGCTTCATCAAGGTATAAAATTGCTTGTGCTGCGATTTCCGAATATATTTTGGCATCAGCAGCAGAGGCATTTTCAAGCGTAATCTTTTCATCAACAATAAAAGCTTTGTCAAAAGTTAATGCCAGCGTTCCATAAGCAATCCCCATATTAAAACGTGCAAAAGCCCTTACTAAATTATTATCAACACCATCTTTACCTATTTCAACACCATTGTCCAATGCTTTTATAACAAGAGATGCGGTATTGATAACTTTATACATTTGATTAAATGGATAACTTGTACTTGATTCATATGCATATCCTGTGGTATTATTCCAAGAGTTTCGCGGCTCCCAGCTCATTTCTCGCATGCCAAAAGTGGTATAAGAAAGAGACAAATTGTCTGCAGCAACTGCGAACAAACAAGTTGTAGTATAGTTATTTGCAAGATAAAAAGAACTAAATAAACCACCTGCCACATTTTTTACATCGCTTCCGGTCGCATATACTTTTAGGAAATCAGGTTGATTTTCATTGAGAACTTCGAAATCTTGGGTACAGGAAGTAAGAAAAACAAATCCTGTCAAAAGAGTTTTTACAATTATATTTTTCATAATGGTATTTTTTTATTAATTAAAATTCAAAAGTTAGGGAGAATGCTGCATTCCTATAGTTAGGATATTCAGCAGCAGCATCGTAAGGGTTTCTAGTACTACCTACTTCAGGGTCATAACCTGAATAATTAGTAAAGGTTAGTAAATTTCTTCCCACAATTTTTGCAGTAATACTTTTTATGGTATTTTTAAAAATTGTAGGTAATTGCGTATCCTTGATAGAATAACCAATTGCTACTTCTCTTAGTTTAACAAAAGAGGCATCTTCAACCCAATAGCTATTATTAGAGTTACCATCATAAAAAGCCTGAAAATAGTCAAATGTTTTCTTGTTGCCTTCAGCTACATTTGACATATCAGCAATTCCATTTCTATTAAATAGTGTAATCTGTTGTGATTTTTTGTTGTACAAATCACCACCGTTTTTTATATCAAGTAAGAAATACAAGGACAATCCTTTATAAGTGATTGTATTTGATAATCCAAGGTTGAATTTAGGTAAGGCATCCCCAATTTTTACAAAAGCATCTGCGCTAGTTGCGCCATCTTCCTTCAATCTAATTGCTTTTTCTGTTAATAAGCCCTGACTACCTGAAGGAACTACATAGCCATCGCTATTTACTTCATAATCATTAATTGTTTTACCATCAGGTAACTGTGCGCTCATTTGAGCCAAAGTATTGACAAAGGTGTAACCGTAAATTGCCCCGTATGTTTCACCTTCTTTGATAAAAAACAAACCATCAGGCCCAGATTGGTAGGGTGCAATAGGTAGATAAGTTATTTTCTGTTTGCTTTGAGCAAAAACTACATTGGTTGACCAATTGAAATCATTTTTTTTCAACCAATTTGCACCCAATGATAATTCTAATGTATTTCCCTCAACAGTACCTACATTTTGCCATTGAGAAGTAAACCCATCATTCACAAAAGGGATTAAAGGAACCGACAAAAATTGATTGGTTGTAATTGATTTAGCGTAGGTTGCTTGGAAGGTAAATTTATTTAAAAAAGCAGCGTCTAAACCAATTTCAGTTTCTTTGGTTTGAGAAGGTTTAAGGTCTTTATTTCCTTTTTGACCCGGAGAACTCACCCCAGCATTGAGAGCATATGTTTCATATTGCCAGTTAAATCCTGGTCGTATAC
>JABMNH010000052.1 GCA_013205245.1 Flavobacteriales bacterium
AACTTATATTTATCATTTTTTCTAATTCTGTTTCTCGATTTCTCCTTGCGGCATATCGTTTCATTTTCGCTTCGTTGATATCGTATTTATCGAAAGCGGATTTAAAAATAAAATCGAGTTCTCCTTGTTGTGCCTCGTGTGTTAAATCGTGTTGTCTAAAATTCTTTCTTGAAATATTTTAAAGTCCATTGCTTTTTTCTTTTTTTGTCTGATAGGTCATTCATAAAAATTAGTTGTTTATAAATTTTTATTAATTTATTTTTAGAATAACATATTTTTAGTTTTTTATCGAAGTAAAGCACCTCAACCTCTTTTATAAAAAACTTATTTGACCATTCCTTGAAAGTTGGTATTTCTTTATTTTTTTTATTATTATGCATAATTTAAATGTTTTTCACTAATTTTAAATGTTTTTCACCAAAATAAAATATAATTTACAAAAAGTAGTATATTTGTAAAACATATTTTATATTATGATTAAAATACAAATTTATTTTGTAAAATATTAAAAATAATCTGTTCCTGATCATCGTTTAAAATTAACTCTTCTCCTTCAAATTCAACGCCCCCAATATAACTATCGGCAGTTATATAAATTTTGCCACCGCTATATTCAAAGCCATCATTTAAGCCTATCTCTCCTTTGCTATAAAAAACATCCCCATCAAAAGCAAAAGAGCCTTGTATTTTAAAGTTTGGCGTTAATACTTCTTCTAAATCACTTTCACTTTTAGCTTTTCTGTTGTCTTGATCCACGTAATAATCTATTTTTTCAATTTCAATATTTTCTAATTCTTGTCTAAGCTGTTTGAAGTTTTTGTGATCCATAATGTTTTTTTTAGTTTAGTTTTTAGTCTATTGAATCAATATCGTTATCAATTAGTAAATTGTTTATTTTGTATTTTCTGTCACTTTCTTCAATCTTTTCAAATTGTTTGTTCATAAAGTCAAACCAGTCGCCTAACTTTTCAAATTTTTCTTCGTCTTTTTTAGACGGAAAGTTTAAATCAAATATTCCCATAATTTTAAAGTTTTATAATTTAAAGCAAATGTACATTTTTATATTTACATAAACTAATTTATTTTAATGTTTTTTTATTAGTTTTTTTTACCTATTCCTAAAAATAGCTGTGTATTGAGTTTGTATTGAAATCGGTACGGCAAACGGTACGGTTTAATATTTGTGTTTTAATTAGTTACAAGCTTTCGTGAAACGCAAACGAAACGCAAACGAAACGCAAACGCACACAGACAATAATGTAATAATTAAATAACATAAAATAAAAGAAATAAAAAAATATATAAAAAAAGTTTTTCATTATTTCTGTTTTTTATTGTAAAATGGTAAAATAGATTTTAGATCCAAAATAAAAGAACTGTAAAACTTTTTAGCATAATTTGCTTTTTGCTTATCCAACATCGTAGCTTTATTACTTTTTATAATAACATTAGCCATACTATTCAAAATTTCGTACTTTTTTATCAATCCTTCCATATTTTTTGTATTTGTATTTGTATTTTAATGTCTAATATTAAATCTAAGCATACTTACGTAACTTCTAATGCGTTTTTATAGCAAAATGGTATAAGTATACTCTTTTTAAAATTGAGTGCGTTAAATCGCTTTAAAATGATTGTTCTTTTATTTTACTTTTTGGTATTTGCATTCATCACAATTCTGATTCTTTTTACAACATAATCTTAAATCGTCATAAATTAAACACTCTTTAGCTAATTCTGATCTTTCTTCTGGTGTCATAGTTTTAAAGATTTAAAGCGTGATTGATTAACATAACCCCAATTACTAAAATAATAATTAAAGCTACTATTTGTTTTTTGTTCATAATTCAAGCATTTAATTGTTTAAGTTTTCTTAATCTTTTACCGCTCATTCCAGCAGGAACTACCGTTATGCGTTTAGCGTTTACATTAATTGTTCTCATTTGTGTTGTTCGTGAAGTTTTCATAATGTGAAGTTTTAAAGGTTATTATTTATTTTATTATAATTTTCGTACATTTTATTCATAAACATATTATTTTCAGAAAGTTTTTTCATTTTTTTTGCAGTTGAATTAACCCAATCTAACATATTTTCTTTTGTTGGTTGTAAGTTTCTTGTGTTTAAAAATGCAAAATAAGAGTTTAAATGTTCTTGGTTGTTTTCTAAAAAGTTTTGTGCAGTTTTCATAATGTTTAAAGTTTTAAATGATTAATAATACAGCAAAAATACAACTTTATTTGATATAAATGTACATTTTATAATATAAAAGTAACTACAAAAGGACTAAAAGTTACCGCGAAAGGTTTTAATAGTAAAATAAATATTAATTTTTTGTGTTTATATTAATATATTTTTTGTATCTTAGCAAAATAATGAAAGTACAACTAAATATAGACGACGGAGAAAAGGAAACATTCCACGATTTTTATATTAATCCAGATTATATAATTGGATATTTTATAACCATTACGGAGGAGGACGAAGAGGATTGTGTTAATATTTATTTCGCAGGATATCAAATGACATTCAAACAAGAGAAACATTTAGTAGATTATTTATTAAGTAGAAAAGATTTAAGAGCATGAAAAAAAACAAATAATTATATATATATATGCTTTTAGAATTATCTAAAAAGGATCAGCAATGGCGTGAAATCGCCTTTAAAATATGCCATAACAAGATGCTTGCAGACGATTTGGTACATGATATGTATTTAAAATTACGCAATTGTAAGAAACAAATTGACGATTTTTACGTTATAGTAGTGATAAGAAATTTGTTTCTTGACCACCTAAAGCAGGAAAGTAAAAAAGTAAATATAGACTTATTTTATAATCTACATTCAAAAAATACAAAATTTGAATTGGATGATAGAGAAGAAAAAATATTAAACGATATGTACTGGTTAGCTAAAGGATATCTGGAAATGTCGCAAAGCATGAGTTTAAGAAAGATGGCTGAAGAATTGAATACAAACTATATGTTTATTTACAGGACAATAAAAAAAGCAAAAGATAAATTAAATTAAAATAAAATAAAATGAAAAAAGAACAAGAAATCTCAAAGGAAGAACAAACAATTTTAGACCAAAGACGTGATTTTATTAAAAGAAGATCCGAATGCAGGGACGAAATCACTCAGGTCTTAGAAAAATTCAATATGATTATACGGGTAAATCCATCATCACAATTAAATGACTTGCAAATAATTATAGATGAAAAAAACTAAAATTGAAAAGGAAGTAGCTAAAGCTCAAAAGAAAGAACAGGAAGCTTGTGCAAAGAAAATAGACGCTGTTCTGAAAGAGTATGGAATGGTTATAGGTGTGGATCAAAATTCGCCACTAAATCAATTAAAAATAATTATTACTTATAGAAAAAATGAAAAATAAACTAACAGACCTTTTCCCTCTAAGAACAAAAGTAAGGAAATTAACAAGCAAAGAAAAAACAGATTGGAAACAATTTATAAAAGATAGAACGGTAATTTTGTCTATTGAAAAAATCAATTACATATGTGAGTTATACGCTAAAGTATTCTCTAAGCAAGTATGGTTTCCAGAACCAAACGCAAATCCTAAACCGTTAATTGTAATGATTGATAGATTGGATCTAGTTTATAATAATAGTTAATATGGCATACTCAAAAGAACAAATAGATTCAATATTTAATAAAGTATGCTCTCGTATAGAATTTGGAGAAGCTTTAAGAACTATTTTAAAAGATAACGAAATGCCTTCTAGCAGCACATTTTATGAGTGGTTAGATGCTAACAAAGAAAAAGCAAAACAATACGCGCGTGCAACTGAATTTAGAGGCGATGCTATCTTTGAGGAAATGTTAAATATTTCGGATAATATAGAAGAAGGGGAAACTGTTAAAATATTTACAGACGGAAAAACGGAAATTGTTACGGGTGATATGATACAGCATAGAAGATTGAAAGTAGATACAAGAAAATGGTATCTATCAAAACTTAACCCTAAAAAATACGGAGATAAAACAGATATTACTTCAAATGGAGAAAATTTAGAGCAGCCTATATTCATAATCAAAAAATAAAATAATGTTCTTAGAAACCACTGCGATAAATAAGCTTCTAAAAATGGAGGCGCGTGTAAAAGTGGTACAAGGTTCTACAAGTGCTGGAAAGACCTATGGCATCATACCTGTTGAGATAGACTACGCAATACAACACCCAAGAATTTTAACAACCTTTGTGGCTGAATCAATACCAGCTGTAAAAAGTGGATGCGTTAAGATATTCAAAGATGTAATGCTTGACCTGAACAGGTGGCATGAAGATAGGTGGTTAGGTTCGCCAATGCAATACACTTTTGGTAATGGTTCGGTAATAGAATTCAAAGCCTTTGACACAATAGGAAAGGCTAAAGCAGCTGGTAAACGTGATAGGCTGTTTTTAAACGAAGCAAACCACATACCTTTCGCTATTGCAGATGCTTTAATGATACGCTCACGACAAACATTTATAGATTACAACCCAGATAATGAGTTCTGGGTACACACCGAAGTGCTGCCAGAAAAAAATAGTGAGTTTTTACTACTAACTTATTTAGATAACGAAGCTTGTCCTAAAGAAACCATCGAAGATTTAGAGATTAAAATGGATAAGGCTTTTTATGATAGGAATAAAAAGTGGGAGGGTAAAAATATCAAGTCTGATTATTGGGCAAACTGGTGCAGGGTATATGTAAAGGGCGAGATAGGCAACTTAGAGGGCGTTATATTCAACAATTATAAGATAGTTGACGAAATACCAATCGAGGCGAGATTGATTGGTTATGGCTTAGATTTTGGTTATACAAACGACAGCACAGCAATAGTAGAAGTTTATAAATACAACGATAAAAGATTGATAAATGAGATTTGTTATCAAAAAGGATTAAGCAATAGTCAGATATCAAAACTAATAACTACAAATATGGTCTGTTATTGCGACAGCGCAGAGCCTAAAAGCATAGCTGAATTGCAAATGCACGGTATAAATTCAAGGGGGGTTACCAAAGGAAGTGATAGTATTAATTATGGCATACAGATAATGCAAGAGAATGAGTATCTAGTAACCTCTTCAAGCGTAAACCTTATATCAGAGTTGAGAAAATACGCGTGGTTAAAAGATAAGGCTACAAATTTAACGATTAATAAACCTATTGACAATTTCAATCACGCAATAGACGCATGGCGTTATCACGAAATGGAAACGTTAGGAAAGAATTTTGAAATAGATATAAGATAGTAAGTAACAAAAAAGAAAAAAATTAGTTTAATAATATGAAGGCAAAATTAATACTTCCGGAACATCTTGGAGAAATCACATTAGGTCAGTTTCAAAGATACACGGAATTGATTAAAAGAAAGGATTTATCGGAGCATCAATTTAACAAAAGAAAGGTAGAGATATTTACAAATCTAAAATATAGAGATATAAAAGGGGTGCGTGATATTGATTTAAAGGACATCCTAAATCAGATAGATAACGCTCTAGGATTAACGGTTGAGTTTCAAAATAGATTCACTTTAGACGGAATTGAGTATGGGTTTATACCAAACTTTGACGAAATAACAGGGGGGGAATTTGTAGCGATAAAAGACTACGAGCCAAAGCATGAGAATGATGTTGAAAAGATGCACAGCCTTATGTCTATTTTGTTTAGACCAGTTGTGTCAGAAGACGTATTTAAGAATTATAATATTAAAAGTTTTGATGCGAAGGATTTAGACAATTCAGAAACATTTAAGCGAATGCCTTTGTCGGTTGTTAATGGTGCACTGGGTTTTTTTTTGAATTTGGAGAGCGAATTATTGACGCTTATCCAGAGATATACAGAGGAGGAACGAGCGAAGGAAGTAAAGCATCAGAGTATTTTGAAAAGTGGGGGTGGTATGCAACTATCACAGAATTAGCGAAAGGGAATATTTTAAAAATAGATAAGGTATTAAAAAAAGACGTTCACGAAATACATTTATTTCTGGCTCATAAAATAGATAAACAAAAATTAAAAGCATCGATAATGAATAGCACAGGTAAAACAAACTCAATAGGATTATAATGAATCAATTGACCCAACTATATGCATACGTTAAATCATTGGCAGACGCTGACGATTTAATTAATTCAGTCAGAAAATTACCATTTGATGATATTGATTTAGATAAAGAAATAGTTTATCCTTTAGTAAATGTTAAGATTATCAATGGGTCTTTCACGAACGGATCTACTATAAATTTCAATATTCAAATAGGTTGCTTTGATATTAGAGATATTAATAAGGAATTGAGAACGGACAACTACTGGGATCAGGACAACGAAGTAGATAATCATAATACATGCATAGCTGTCTTGAATAGGATATGGTTAAAGATGTATATTGATTTAGCAAATAACAACATTACAGCGTCTGAAAACCCTACTTTTGAGATAGGAAGTTTCGAGAGGTCTAAATTACTGGATGGTGTAATATTATCTTTTGATGTCGAAGTTCCAAATACAAGTATAAGCTTATGTCCGTAAAAACAGTTTTAGATAATTTTGGTAAGGATGTGATAAAGCAGGCTAGGCAAAATCTATCGAAGAAGAAACATAAAGACACGAGCGTTCTTTACAACTCTATGAAATATGATACACAGGAGCATAAGAATAGTTTTGAGTTTTCAATCTCAATGGCTGAATATGGCAAGTTTGTAGATAAAGGAGTACAAGGAAAGAAGAGTAATACGAAAGCACCTAACAGCCCCTTTAGGTTTGGAACAGGGACGGGTAAAGAAGGAGGTTTAACAGAAGGTATTAATAAATGGGTTGCACATAAACGATTCCAATTTAGAGATAAAAAGAACGGTCAGTTTTTGAGTTTTAAAGCGACTAGTTTTTTAATAATAAGAAGCATATATAATACAGGTATTGCAACAACTAATTTCTTTACAAGACCGTTTAATATTGCTTTTAAGAAATTACCTAATGATATAATTGAAGCTTACTCACTAGAGGTGGATGACTTCCTAAAATTTGCGTTAAAATGATTAAAACATTGTCTAGTTATTACCTAAGTATTCCATTTAACAGCCCTTTAACAGGCGTTATATGTACTGAATATACTATTAATTTGTATATCTGGTCTGGATTAAAAGCAAGCGTGCCAGTGACGCCAGATTACACGATTACAAAAAAGAATTTAGCCACATCTACAGGAACGGATAAGGTGAATATAGCTAGACTTTTAAATGATTATATAGATTTCACGCCAAATACAAGCCTTACAACGTCATTAATTAGCCATAACAATCAGAAATGGGTACACTCAGAGGTTGTTTATACGACCACAAATGTTTTAGATTTGAACGTAAAGCAGATACCATTGACGGATTTAGTAGTTCGAGGTTATGGTTATGGCATTGAGGGAGAAAATCCCACAACACCAACAAATCAAATACACATATCAGGGTTGGTTTATAAAGTAAATTTAGACACAATCTTTACCATCCCTATTAAATTAAACGAAATATAATGGCAATCACAGTTAAAAGTTTACCGCTTAATGAAATGAACTACTCTTTTACAGAGGGGGTTTCAACCGATAGTGCTACTATAATGAAATCTATAAACGTAAATGTAAGCGAGGTCACTTTAGATAGAGAGATAGAGGTTACCATAAATGGAACTGTTATAACATTATTGATTGAAGATGAAAAAATTAACACGCCTATTGATGTTTACTTTATAAATAAAGAAGGCGCACAGCAAAGCTTAACATTCTTTCAAAAGAGAACGGATAAAATGGATGTTACTAAAGAAACTTATGACGGTAATTTAGGACAGCCTAGCGCAGGTTTTCATCAGTTTATAGATTTCAATATTCAAGCTAAAAGCACTTTTGCAATTAATTCAGGCTTTATTTTAGAAACAAATAACGAGGACTTTAAGCAGTTGATGTTGTCCGAAAGAGTATGGGTAAGAAATGGTATTTTATTCACACCCATAAATATTCAAAGCAAAACAATTACATATCAAAACAGGAAAAATAATAGGCTTATAAATTACGCTTTTGATATGGGTTATTCTTACAATGAAATTAATAACGTATGATAAACAATATCTACATAGGAAATTGGAGAGTAGATTTATATAAAGACGAATCGGTATCGGTAACCTCTAGCGTTATTGATGTTGAGGATATTACAAAAAACAAAACTGATTTCTCGAAGTCATTCACAGTACCAGCAAGTGATAGAAATAATATTCTTTTCAAACATTGGTATGATGCGGATATTGATAATGCTTTTGATGCGAGGATAAAAGTAGATGGCAGAATAGAATTGGATGGGATACCTTTTAAGATTGGCAAATTTAAACTACAAAAAGTAAATGTAAAATATGGCAGACCTTCAAGTTATGTTATTAATTTTGTCGGTGCTTTGGTGGCTATAGGTAGTATAATAGGAAAAGACTACTTGACTGATTTAGACTTGTCAGCTTATGACCATGCGCATAGTTATGCAAATTCTCTTTTAGGATTACAAACATCTCTTTCTGGTGGTGCAATAATCTATAATCTTTTAGCGAAAAAACAATACTATTACAATTCATCTGCTGACACAACGATGACAGATGCACTTGCAAATATAGCATACAATTCAGCCGCAGGGGCTAACGGTGTTCTATGGAATGAGATAAGACCATCGTTACAGATTATTAAAATAATTGATGCCATAGAAGCAAAATACACAATAGCCAATGGCTATGAGCAAGACATAGTTTTTAGCAGGGATTTATTTGGGCGTGCTGAATTTACGGGAATATATATGTGGCTAAATAATGATAAAACAAATAACATTGGGGGTGGCTCTACTCTTATTAATTTTGATGGTGGCGTATTTGATAGTCCTTATATAACCCAAGACCATAGTGGGTATATAGATATAGAAGATTTAGAGCTGACAGTAACCCCATCCGCAGGATATGAATCTATTCCTTACACTATAAAAGTTTTAAATGATGGCGTGGTTTTTCAAGAGATTAGCGCAGTTGGCACTAAAATAGTTTATACTTATTTATATTCAATCCCTACTAAAATTTGGACTATCACTTATGAGATTTCAGCAAACGAAGGGTTTAATTTTAGCACATCTTTATGGCAACAAAGGACTTTAGACGGAGTACCGGAAGTGCCAAGTACAGCTACGTCATCAGTTCAAAATGTAGCTTCAACTTTTACCATTGCTCAAAACTTACCCAAGATTAAGATAATGGATTTCTTAAAAGGTATATTTGACGCTTTTAAATGTATAATAAAACCTAGAGATAATGATTATTATGTAGATACTTTAAACAACTACTATAAAATAGGAACTATAATTGACGTCACTAAGTATGTTGATTTTTCAAGTTACAATGTAGAAAGGGGTAATATTTTGAATAACATTAATTATAAATTTCAAAGCCCTACAACTATATTAAACATACAATTTGAAGGTAATACGGGAGTAGCTTATGGGAATGAAGATTTAATCTTAAAAGATAGTTTTGGGAAACTTTTAGACGGCGACTCTTTAGATATTACATTACCATTTGAACAGATTATGTATGACAGACTTATAGATACCAACACAAATGTAAGCACCAATTTTATGTACGGTGCTATTATAGATGATAAGTTGGATGCTGTAAACCCAAAGGCGCATTTGTTCTATAATAGCACAAATACAATTTCTAATCTATCTTTTGTAAATGGTTCTGGCGTAAAGAATTTAATAAATTCAGGAAATATAAACACCCCTTCACATACTTTTGGAACTGATTTTAGTTTAATATTTAGCCAAGAATTTAACGAGTGGGATGGTACATTAATCACAAATACTTTATACTTAAATTACCATCAAGAATTTATAGAAGATGTTTTCAATATAAAACGCAGGACTTTTAAATTTAAAGCAAATCTACCTTTAAGGATATTAACAACCTTAGAGCTAAATGATACTTTAAAAATAAAAAACAATTACTATCGGATTAATAAATACACAACCGATTTAACAACTGGCAAAACGGATTTAGATTTAATAAATATTTTTAGAGAAATAATTACAGTATGATAAGCGAAATTATAGAATTATTGCATAAGGATAACTTTTACGGAGCGGGAAAGTTTACAGAGATAGCCAAGGGTAAAAATGAGTTGGTTATGAGTTGGAGTGGTTTTAAAAATAAAATAATAAGGGTATGGCAATCGAAAAAGTAATTACAATAAAAGTAAATAATGAAGGTGCTGTCAAATCTACCAAAGATTTATCTGGTGTCATTCAAGAGCAGAAAGATATCACTATTGAATTTGAGAAAGAATTAAGGCGATTAGAGTTACAGTTAGCCAAAACATCGAAGGGTAATTTACAAGCACAAAAAAGTATTAAGGGGCAAATAGACAACGTAAAAGATGCTTTAAAAGACCAAAGGATAGCGTTAAAAGACTTAGGAAACCAACAAAGGAAGGCTGTTGTATCAAATGATTTAACAACTAAAAGTGTTGCTAGGAATTATGGTGCAATTCAACTATTAGATCAGGTAACTGGTGGGATGGCAACGCAGTTTAGAAGTGCTTATGACGCATCTAAACTTTTTAATTTATCATTAAAGGGTATGAAGTCGGCTTTAATAGCAACAGGCATTGGTGCTTTAGTTGTTGCGCTAGGTACTATTGTAGCTTATTGGGATGATATTGTTGCATTTATTGATAATGCAAATGGTAAACTAGAAAAACAAATAGAATTACAAAAAAGTGTAAAAAGTCAATTAGAAGGTCGGCTATCTATAATTAAAGAAAGAGAGGTTCTTTTAGAGTTGCAAGGAAAATCAACTACAAAAAACAAAGAAGAACAAGAGGGAATATTAAAGACTTTATTAATAGAGAACGATGCTCTAATTGAAAAGCTAAAACTACAATTAGAAGTAAATAAACAAAAAGGGAAGGAGTTAAGTACGTCACAAAAAATACTTGGTTTTATTACTGGGCAAAGATTTGGTACTACAAAATTAACAGAAGAGGAGAAAAAGGCGATAAAAGACACTTCTGACGCTTTAAATGAAGCAACTATTAAAAGCATTAAATTAAAAGAGGATTTAATAAAAATTAAGAAACCAACGTCAGAAAACCAAAAAGCAATAGATGAACAAAAAGCA
>JABMNH010000053.1 GCA_013205245.1 Flavobacteriales bacterium
AAACAGGACTTGAACCTGCACGAGCTATTGCTCACCAGCCCCTCAAGCTCGCGCGTCTACCAAATCCGCCATATGTGCAAATATGAAGTTGTGTAAAACTAAAAAAAGTTGAGCGATTTGCTCAACTTTTTTTAGTTTAAAAGTGACCTGGCTGGGGCTCGAACCCAGGACCCTCTCCTTAAAAGGGAGATGCTCTACCTGCTGAGCTACCAAGTCTTTCAAATTGCGGTTGCAAATATACTATCATTTATTAATTTTACAAGGCAAATTTTAAATATTTTAATACGATATTTGTGAGACTTAAAATTTAATTTTTAAACACATGAAAAGCATTGTTTTAATAGGGTATATGGCGTCTGGAAAATCGGCTGTAGGGATTGTTCTTGCTGAGAAGTTGAATTTAAAATTTATTGACTTAGATGCTTATATTGTTAGTAAAACAGGGCTGTCTATTGGGGGGATTTTTGAGACAAAAGGCGAAATTTATTTTAGGAAAATTGAAAGTGAGTGTCTTCTTGGGATTTTAGAAGCACAATCGGGTTACATTTTAGCTGTTGGTGGTGGCACACCGTGCTATGGTAATAATATGGAAAGTATAAATAAATATGCCTTTTCTGTGTTCCTAAAGACACCTTTAAAAGTTTTGGTTAACCGATTAAAAGCCGAAAAACAAAACCGACCTCTTGTGTCTTCATTAAGTGATGCCGATTTAACTGAATTTGTAGCCAAACATCTTTTTGAACGCCATCCTTTTTATGAAAAAGCACAATTAACTATTGATGTTAAAGAAAGAGGTATCACAGAAATAATTAATGAGATAGCAGTTGTTTAAAAACCCTTCTCCCGAAATTTCGGAACGCTCAGGGTGACATTGAAGTATTGATAGTATCCTATAGCAGTAAGAGGTTACCGCGTCACTACGTTCCTCGTAAAAACATAATTATTAAGCCAAATAAGCCTTACTATCTTTTGCTGTAAAACTTACCTGCACATGTTCTTGAAGTGATGTGGATAATGAAATGCCTTTAAAATCGGCTTTTACAGGATATTTTTTATGATTACGATCAACCAACACAGCCGTCTTAAATTGGCTTAATGGCACTTCTAAAAAGTGTTTGATGGCATACATTAATGTGGTGCCAGAGTTTAAAACATCGTCTACTAAAACCAAAGATTTATTTTTATAATCGGCAATATTTAAAGATGTTTGCACTGGGTTTAAAGGATTCTTTTTATCAATAATAACTTCGCATAAAACGATTTCTAAAGGCGAAATTTCTGCAAGTACTTTTTGTATTTTTTTTGCAAAAATATAGCCGTTATCGGTAATACCAGCCAAAACAATAGATTTTTGATTTAGATTGCATTCGTATATTTGATAGGCAATGCGTTTAATTTTTTGGTCAATCTGCGTTTTGGTAAGTATGGTAGATTCCATAAAATATATCGGTTATTATTTATATTTTTTCAAAGATAACAAACAATTCTCTTCCTTTTCGTGGTTCAATAGAATTATGTGCGGGTTGCATTACTTTTATATTAAAATGTTTAGAAAACAGATTCTTGTATTCGTTTTGGCAACCGCCAAAAGGGGGTCCTTGTTCAGTCAATTCAAAATCAAAAAGCAATCCTACCAATTTTCCGCCAGCATTTAACAAAGAGCTCATTTTATCAGCGTAAGCGTTGCGAAAAGGAGGGGATAGCGCACAGAAAAAAGTTTGCTCAATAATAAGATCGTACTTGGCTTTATGATTGAAAAAATCGTCTTGAATTAAATTATCTACAGGAAAACTGGGCACACGCTTTTTAAAATTTTCTAATGGCGATGACGCAATGTCTATAACGGTCACATTTTTAAATCCATTTTGATGGAGATACTCGGCCTCGTAGGCATTGCCAGCACCCGGAATTAGAATAGAGATATCTTTATTAGAAAGCTGATCTATATAGGTTTTAATAGGTGTAGAGGGATAACCAATATTCCAGCCTGTGCTGTTTTCTTTGTATTTATCTTCCCAAAAGGTTTTATCAAATTTAGGCATCGTCTTCTTTATAATCTGTTATATCACGGCGGTCTTTTTTAGTGGGTCTGCCATCGCCTTTTTTACGGTAATGGTCTTTGGCATATTTAAGTATTTCGTTTGTGTTAAAGGCTTCTTTGGGTGTTGTGTCATTACAATATAAACCCACAAGTTTAGCGCCAACACGGCTTTCGGGCAAATCGAGCACTACCAATTCGTAATTAATCTGATTTTTACGTACAATTAATTTTTCACTCCCAAAAACTTCTTTTGATGGCTTTGACTTTTGCTCATTAATTGTGACATGATTTTTTTTACACGCCTCGGTAGCTAAACCGCGTGTTTTAAAAATCCGGACACACCATAAATATTTATCAATTCGCACATGCGAATTTAAAACAAATAAATGATAGTTTGTTAATGGTGTTGGTGATGTTTGTCTCCGCCACAACCACAACTGCCTGCAGGTTGTAAACTATTTGGATCAAGATGTTCTAAGGTGCCGTCAAGCAATTTTGTAACTGCAACATCGGGGTTAGTTTCATCAACAATAAAAGCATCAACTTGATACGATTTAAGGCGGATAATACCACCCATACCAATACCCCCGGTAAGTAAAACATCAACTTTAAATATGGGGTGATTTGGGTTCTCGGTAGGGCTGTGAAACGTATTGTGAAGCGCTTCATCAACAGATAATGTTATCAATTCTTTAGAAACAACAAATTTATCTATTATTTTATAAATCAAATAATTTTGGCAAGCACCAGCATGTCCAGAAATATCTTTTCCGTTTTGGAAAGTTAAGGCAATAGTATTTATCATTTTACAGTGATTTTTTTAAAGACACAAAGGTCTTTTATTTTTATCAATAAAAAGATGACAAATGTTAGATTTTAAAATTATTAATTTTATGTACTTTTACCTAAATCAAAATTAAATATGCGTTTAAAAATGTCGGCTACTTTTAGCTTTGAATTAACTGTTGCATCTGAAGATATTGACACATTAAATCATGTTAATAATGTGGTTTATTTAAAATGGATAAATGAGGCTTCAACAAAACATTGGGACCAATTATCAAACAATAAAATTAACCAAGCTTATAGCTGGGTAGCTTTACGCCACGAAATAGATTATTTAAGACCTGCTTTTTTAAACGATTTGATAACTGTTAAAACATGGATAGGAGAGACCTCTGGTGTAAAATCTATAAGATATGTTGAGATTTACTCTAATGAGCAGTTACTAACCAAAGCCAAAACCACCTGGGTATTGCTAGATGCCAAAACCATGCGCCCCAAACGGATTCAAGATGATATTTTATCGGTTTTAAAACCATCTAAATAGATAGTTAAAACGCCCTTATAATCTTTAATAAAATTCTGTATATTTGGAAGCATTCAAAATTAAAAAATGAAAACATCCCTCTTTAGTTTTTTGTTTATCACTTTTGTCTCGGTTATAAACGCTCAAATAGCCACGCCAGATGTTTACACTACAAAAAAAGGTGATTTAAAAATTCAGCCTCTTTTGCACGCAAGTATGGTTTTAACTTGGGATACTAAAACTATTTATGTAGATCCTAGCGGTTTAGAGGATTTAGATTTTAAATTGGCTAAAGCCGATGTTGTTTTTATAACAGATATTCATGGTGATCATTTAAATGTTACATCACTTAAACAGGTTATTACACCCAAAACCATTTTGGTGATGCCTTTGGCAGCTAAATTAAAATTAAAAAAAGCAAATCTTGCAAACAAAATTATAGTCTTAAGAAATACACAAACCACAAAAGTTAACGGCATCCGCGTAAGCGCAATAGCCATGTATGATCTGCCAGAGAGCGATAATTCTAAACATGTAAAAGGGCGGGGGAATGCTTATGTTTTAAATATGGGCGGTAAAAGGGTTTATATCTCTGGAGATACTGCTGGTATTGATGAGATGCGTGAGTTAAAAAATATTGACATTGCTTTTGTGTGTATGAATTTGCCTTATACCATGACGGTTGATAAAGCCGCCAGTGCCGTTTTAGATTTTAAACCCTCAATTGTGTATCCGTTTCATTATAGAGGTAAAGATGGTTTTAGCGATGTAAATAGATTTAAAAAACTTGTAAATACAGACAATAAAAATATAAAAGTGCTTTTAAAAAATTGGTATCCAAAAACATTAAAATGATTAAAAAATATTTACTAGGTGGTTTAAAAATTATTGGTGTGGTGTTTGTAATTATTATCTTAAAAACACTGTATATAGGTGGTGTTTTTAAAACCTTAGTCAATTATAATGCAGGCGAAACCACACATATTTACACAAATATGGCAGGTACAGAAGATATGGCTTTTGACACCCAAAACAATTTGATTTATATATCGTCTAGCAACCGTTGGGCAACCATGTTGAAAAATGAGAATCCGCTTGATGGTATTTATGCTTTAAATTTATCTGATAGTGTTATAAGCAAACCTAAAAAAATGTTGACCACTTATAGTGGCGATTTCCATCCGCATGGTATTTCGGTTGTACAGCAGGACAGTAGCACTTATGTTTTTGCCGTGAATCACAATAAAAAAGGGAATTTTATAGAGAAATTTATTTATAAAGATGGTACTTTAATGCATCTTAAAAGTTACGCTAATGCGCTGATGTTTAGTCCGAATGATGTGGCGGCTGTAAGCGATAGCACTTTTTATGTTTCTAACGATCACGGTTCTAAATCTGGATTATCGAGACTGCTTGAAGACTATTTGCAACTGCCAAAATCGTACGTTTTATATTTTGATGGCCGTCATTATAAACACGTTGTTAAGGGTTTAAAATATGCCAATGGTGTTACTTATTCGCCACTAAAAAAGCAACTTTATATTGCCACATCTACAGGACAAACTATTGGTATTTATAAGCCTTTAGAAAATGGCAATCTTATTTTGCAACATTATATAAACACACATACAGGCGTAGATAATATTACCATTGATGCCGAAGGTGCCATATGGACAGCAGCGCATCCTAAATTATTAAAATTCACAGCACACGCCAAAGATTCTACAAAAATATCGCCATCAGAAGTTTTAAAGATTTACCAAAAACCAAATGGTGTTTATAAAACTGAACTGGTTTATTTAAACGATGGTTCAGAAATTTCTGGCAGTAGTGTGGCGCTTAAATATAACAATCTGCTTTTTGTAGGCGATGTGTTTGAACACAAATTGTTGCGTATAAAACTGAATTAATAGGCTTGTCCTTTCTAAGATTTCTTACAATAAAGTCAATGATAGATAGGGTGAGTGTAAGTTACAAGTTTACTGGATTTCAATTTTTACAGATTTTTTTATATAAAAAAGTATCCCTATTGCAAACGCACTGCAAATTAAAAATCCTACAAATAAAGGAAGTGCCGTAGTTGACACATATCTGCCTATAACAGTACTCATCGGGACGGCCATCATGGTTGAAATAAATCCGGTTATGGCAGCACCAATGCCTGCAATATGACCAATAGGTTGCATCGCTAAAGCCCTTAAATTTCCAAACAAAAACCCAATGGCGAAAAATTGTAAGCCAAAGAAAATCAGTAAAATACGAATGTTAGGATTGGGTGTATTATAAAATAAAACAATGTAGAGTAGCGATACGCTAAAAAATGTAATTAAGGAGATGGTTACCATTTTTTCCATACCATATTTGACCACAAGCGTGCCATTTAAAAAAGTAGCTAAACCAATGGCTATTGCTAAACCCGAAAAAATATACGGAAATTGCTCATTTAAGTTGTATTGATTTTGAAATATTTGTTGTGCGGTACTTAAATAAACCATAAAAGAGCCTGTTACAAAACCAGATATCAATGTAAATCCAATTGTTTTTTTAGATTTCATAATTTCTTTTAGACCGTTGACAAAAATTTGACGCGTAAATTTGACGCGATGTTGAATGGGCAAGGTTTCGGGCTGTCTTTTCCAAAACCAAAAGGAAACAAACAGGCTAAATATTAACTGAATATAAAATATGGCTTGCCAATTGTAATGATCGAGCACAAATTTGCCCATAGTAGGTGCCACAACAGGTACTAAAATAAAAACCACCGTAATAAACGACATGATTCTGGCCATATAATCGCCACTAAAAGTATCGCGCACCATAGCAATGCTAATCGTTCTTGGAGCCGAAAGGCCAATGCCTTGCAGAATACGCCCAAAAACCATCATTTCTAGACTTGTAGCAGATACACAAATTAAACTGGCTAGAATAAACAAAGCAAAACCCATATATACAACTGGTTTTCTGCCTAAACTATCAGAAATAGGCCCAAAAAATAAAGGTCCCAGACCAATGCCTAAAAAGATCATGGTAATCAGTAATTGGTTGTCGGAATATTGAGTGGTTCCAATTGAAATACCAATGTAATTTAAAGCGGGTAAAAGCGCATCTATAGCTAAAGCAACAATTGACATTAAAGCCGCCATTAAGGCGATGAATTCAAATTGCGAGGTATTTTTTTTTAGCATCCGGCAAAAGTAGGTTTATTTATCTGTTTGCCATAGTGGGGAAGTTCCTATTTTTACTATTTAACATAATATAAATTATAGCGCAAATAGCATTTAAAAAAAAACCGATAAGAGAAAGACCTAGTTTATTTGTTCGGTACAAAGATATAATAAAATTAATTTAAAAACCTAATAAAAATTTAACTTAAAAAAAAGGGCAAAAAACGGGCACTTTTTTTGAAAAAAAGTTGAAAAGTTAACGGGCTGAAACCAAATGGCTTGTGTTTTTTTTGCTACAAAGTTGGTTGCGAATTCGCAATACGGGTGGACGTGCTACTAGAACGTCCTTTTAAAACCGTAATTCTCGCTAAATTTAAAAAAATTGATTCTAAGTTATATTTTTAATGTATGGATATAATGTATGTTTTAACATTAATTCTTACTCTAGAGAGAGATATTAAAGCCATAAATATATAATTATACTAAATATAACCCGTTGTGCATTTGTAAAAAACGAATAAAAAGTTGCTCGTTTGTAAACGATTTTCCAATAACGTCTTTAGGCAAATAACCAAGGGTTTTCTCAACGCTGTTGTTCATAAAATTTATTTTCCCTTTTTTATCCAGGATAAAAATAATATCGAGTATTGACTGGGTTATAATCTCGCTTTTTCCTTCGATTTCTTTGCGCTCGGTGGAATCTTTCTTTAAAATTTCTTTTAAGGAATCGTACTTTTGCTGTGATTTCTTTAACTCTTTTATGAGTTCTTCTTTGGATTTGCCTAAGTAATTCATAATGATATTCCTTTAAAACGATGAATGCTAATATGTTGATGTCTTTTTAGCATTGGCTATAACGAGTTTTTATAAGATTTGTGCGACTGGAAAATCGGAGATTTTCAGTTGTAGCAAATCCTTAGTTGAATGTTTGTCGGTTCGTTATTTAGTTTAAATGTAAGCATAAATTTTAT
>JABMNH010000054.1 GCA_013205245.1 Flavobacteriales bacterium
AGTTTATCTTTGATAGAAATATAAATAATTTAAAATTTAGCATTATTTAAATGCACAACGGGTATTCTTTCTCTATTCCTTGATTTTTTACATATGCTCTGATTACCTCCTCGTTTGAGTATTGCCCGACTGTGTTTGCATAAAATCCACTAGTCCAAAGCTTACCGTGCCAAAGTTTTGCCTTAATCTCTGGAAATCTTTGAAATAGCTGCTTGGCAGTAATACTTTTTAACATCCTAATCATTTTAGAAACAGGATAACTTGGTACACTTTGAACCAAAAAATGAACGTGTTTAGATTCATAACCAATCTCGATAAAATGAACTTCATATCGTTCTGAAATTTCCAAACAAATCTGTTTTAATCCCTCTCCAATATCTTTTGTTATAGCCGATTTCCTATATTTCAAAGGAAAGAAAAAATGATACAACAATAATGTTTTATTATGTCTCTTTAGAATATGTTCACTCATAACCCAAAATTACGCTTTTTCAAAGCGTAATGAAAACCTAAGGTTTTCAAACTTTCCAATAAACCCCGAGGCAGAGCAGCGAGGAATTCTTTAGATTAACACTAGCGAAGGCTGTTCTGTTGTTAGTGATGAGGGCGGAAATGTTATTTTTTATACCGATGGCAAAACTGTTTGGAACGGCAATCACAGACCATTAATAAATGGACGTGGCTTGTTAGGTAATTCTTCTGCAACTCAATCTGCACTTATAATACCTATACCTAATACAAATTGTACAAAGTATTTCATTTTTACAGTAGATTCGGCTGAGCACAACCTGCAAAACGGCTTACGTTACAATGTGGTAGATTTAACCAATGGTGGCGAAGTTGTTATTAAAAATAAGTTATTATTTCCTTCTGTTGCCGAAAAATTAACAGCTGTTTCAGATAATAATGGCGGATATTATGTTTTAGCGCACGATTTTGATAGTAGTTTGTATGCAAACAAAGAAATGGGAAATCAATTTATTTGCTATCATATAAAATCAAATAATACCGATTTGAAAGATCCTATCATTTCAAAAGTAGGGAGTTATCACAGGCGATTTGTAAACAAATACAATCAATATCAAAACGCGCAAGGACAAATGAAAATTTCGCCAGATGGTACAAAAGTGGCCCTTGCAGTTTTAAAAGATAATTTTGTTGAACTTTTTGATTTTTCTGATGGTGTGATAAGCAGCCCTAAAAAATATCAATTCGACAGAAAAACAGGCTATGTTTATGGTATTGAATTTTCTCCTAACGGCAGCAATTTATATTTTTCGCATCTTTATAGGGGTGCAAATTTTTTGAGACGTATAAATCTACGTAAAATTTCTACTTCTAATGCTTTTCCAAAAACCCTAAGATATAATGTAAATTACCCAACATATGGTTATGAGGAAGTTAAGAACCTTTATAAATCTACTCAAGATTATACCGTTGGAGCACTCCAATTAGGGCCAGACGAAAATATTTATGTTGCCAATAGAGCGGCTGGTAATGCCCAACCTAGAATAGGCATCGTACAAAATCCAGATTCGGAATTAGCTGCGTTTAAATATAATGCCATTCCTGTTTCTAAAAATAGTTCATTGGGTAGTTTAATGGGTTTACCTACTTTGTTAATGGAAGGCTCGTGTAATTGTATTGACACCGATGGTGATGGTGTTTGTGATGAAAATGATTTATGCCCAATGGTAGCCGGGCCAGAAGATAATGAAGGTTGTCCTTATACAGATACCGATGGTGATGGTGTTTTAGATAAAGACGATAAATGTGTTGAAGCTCCAGGTCCTGCTGTTAACGGAGGTTGTCCTGATAAAGTTATAACAGAAGATGCTGAACGTAAACTGAATGAATTCGCAAAAACCATCTTATTCAACACAAATGAATATACTTTTAAACAGGGTGTAGAAGAACAATTGGATGAGATTGTTTTTATAATGAACCAATACAAAGCGGCACAATTTCATATTGAAGGTCACACTGATAGTGCTGGTCCAAATAAAAGCAATTTAATCTTATCGGATAACCGCGCAAATGCAGTTAGAAAATATTTTATTGCGCATGGCATTAGCTCAAAACGATTGACTGCACAAGGTTATGGGGAGGAAAATCCGATAGATACAAATAGAACCCCAGAAGGTCGTGAAAATAACCGACGGGTTACTTTAACAGTTATGAATAAGAAATAGTCTGTTTTAAACAGCGCGTAGCATATGAATATGAGGGATACCGTCTTCTAGGTATTCCTCATTTATTTTTATAAACCCATGGGGTTCGTAAAATTTTGTTAGATGTGTTTGGGCGCCAATTTTTATAGGTGTTTTACCAAATCTGTTTTCTAAAGCTAATATTGACTCTTTCATTAGTTTATGCCCTAAACCTGTACCTCTTTGCGATGATGCAACTACCACGCGACCTATAGATGCTTCTGTGTAACAGTCGCCTGATTTAAACAATCGCGTATAAGCTAAAACGTTTCCGTCTTTCTCTGTAAACAAATGCCATGCTTTTTGGTCTTTGTCATCTAAATCTTGATAAGCGCAATTTTGCTCAACTACAAATATTTCTGAGCGCAGTTTTAAAATAGCATAAAGCTCTGTTGTGGTAAGCTCTTTAAAAGTTTTTAAAATCCAATTCATTGATTAGTCTTGAATGATGAATTCTTTAACATCATCACGATTAAATTCTGGCTGTAAATTACAATGGTTTATTTTAAATTTTTCTTTTAGAATATCTTCTATTTTTTCGCAAACTATATCGAATTCAGATAAGTTTACATCTTTATTAAATTCGATATGCGCCTCTAAATGACAATCGTATTCATTTAATTGCCATATATGCACATGGTGTATGTTGCTAATTTCTTTAAAGTTTAGAACGGCTTTTTCAACATCTTTTATAACAATATGTTTGGGTGCGAAAAGCATTAGAATTTTAAGTGATTTAATCAAAATATCCCAACTTAAATAAATAAGATATATAGAAATAACAAGCGTAAGAACAGCATCTATCCAATAAATTTGATAGAATTTCATTAATAACCCACCTATAAAAACAGCTACAGAAGTTAGCATATCTGTTAGAAGGTGTAAATAAGCCGATTTCATATTTAAATTATGTGAAGCATCTTTTTTAAGTAACAATACGCTTAAACCATTTGCCGCAACACCTAAAAGAGCCAACCATATTACGATATCGCTTTGTATATTGTGTATGTTAGAAAAATGTTTTATAGCTTCAATTCCTAACACAATAGCAATACCAATTAAGGTTATAGCATTAATAAAAGCCGCTATTATTTCTGCGCGTTTAAAACCAAAAGTTTGTTGTAATGTTTGCTTTTTTCTGTTGGTTAATAAATTAGCTATATAACTAATAATAAGTGAAATAACATCAGATAAATTATGAACAGCATCAGATAATAAAGATAAAGATCCAGAAATTAAACCACCAATAATCTGTGATACTGTAATTACTACATTTAATATTATAGAAAATAATAAACGATTACCGTTAACTTCATGGCGGTGGTGATTATGGCTCATACAAAAGTATTAAACTGGTATTTTTTGGACACGTGTTAAATGACGCCCACCTTCAAAAGGAGTTTTTAAAAAGGTTTCTACAAATTGTAAAGCATCAGTAAGTGAAACAAATCTGGCAGGAATGCTTAAAATATTAGCATCATTATGTTGGCGCGCTAAAGAAACCAATTCGTTATTCCAACATAAAGCAGCTCTAATTCCTTTATGATGGTTAGCTGTCATGGCCGCCCCATTACCACTACCACATAAAATAATACCTAAGCTTGCTTTTTGTTCTTCTACAGCTTTAGCTACTAAATGAATGGTGTCTGGATAATCCATACTTGCATTAGTATCTGTTCCAAAATTTAAAACTTTATAACCTTCTTTTTCTAAATATTTTATAATTTCAAATTTATAGTCTGTACCGGCGTGATCATTCCCAATAGCAATTGTCATAGTAAGGTGTTTTATGCTACAAAATTAACAGAATTATACGTTATAAACATAAAATTTATTAATTGTTAACTTCTAATTGTAATTTATTAATTTATATGACTTTAAAATTTAAGATGAATGTTAATACTTTAATGTTAACTGGTAATAATATTTTAAGAATGTTAAAGAAAAATTATGTAATAAGAATACTTATTAAAATAAACTAAAAAAGAAATTATTATTTAATGCTTATTTATTAACAATAATAAGGTAGGTTATTAATAAAAAATAAGGTTTATTTTATAAACATTTTTATACTTTAAAAGTTATTAAACTTTGTTAATATACTATATTAGTATTTCTTTTTTAAATCATTATAAAAAAAACAATTGTTAATAGAGGTTTATAACTCAATCAAAAAAATAAAATTTAAAATATTTGTTGTATAAATTAACAAGCTATAATAAACATTAATTTTCTTTTTAAAATTTAATAAAAAATATTGTTATTATATATTATGTTAATAACATTAAACAATTTAGATAGTAATCCTTTACATTTATTTAAAAGCTAAAATAAATTTTAGTGTTATAATTAAACTACTTTTGATTAAAATTAATAATAGTGAATAATAAAAAAAATAAAAATAAATTAAAAAATAAACTTTCTAATAATATTATTAGAATCTTAGAAAACTCTTCATTAGACTTAAACTATAAACAATTAGCCACTAAACTTAATATAACTTCTCATAATGATAAACAATTAATTTTAGAAGTATTAGCGCAACTGGTTGGTGAAAATAAAATTAAAGAAACAGATAGAGGTAAATATTCAGCTTCTCAAACTTCAACAATAAATCATTATACAGGTACTTTAGATGTTTCTTCTAACGGAAATGCTTTTTTTATAACAGAAGATTCAGAAAAAGATATTTTTATACATAATCGAAATCTTAATACAGGATTACATCACGATACTGTTAAAGTTTATGTTTTTAGACATAAAAAAAATGGGCGACAAGAAGGTGAAGTTGTAGAAATTATTACACGTGCAAAAACCGAATTTGTTGGAGTTTTTCAACAAAACAACAATTATGGTTTTGTAGTTGCTGATGATACACATATGTATTCCGACCTTTTTATTTCTAAAAATAATATAAATAATGCCGAAAATGGAGATAAAGTTTTGGTTAGTCTCCAAGATTGGCCTCAAAATTCTAAAAATCCGTTTGGTATTATTACAAAGGTTTTAGGAAAACCAGGCGATCATAATACAGAAATTCATTCTATTTTAATTGATTATGGATTGCCTTATGAGTTTGATCCATCTATTGAAACAGAAGCTGAAAAAGTAGCTGTTAAAATTAGCAAAGATGATATTTCACAACGTCGCGATTTTAAAAATACCTTAACTTTTACTATTGATCCAAAAGATGCCAAAGATTTTGATGATGCCCTATCTTTTAAAGTTTTAGAAAATGGTAATTTTGAAGTAGGTATCCATATTGCCGATGTAACACATTATGTAAAAGAAAAATCTATTTTAGAAGACGAAGCTTATCAACGTGCCACGTCTGTTTATTTGGTAGATCGTGTGGTACCAATGTTGCCAGAAATATTATCTAATAATGTATGTTCTTTACGTCCTAACGAAGATAAATTAACCTTTTCTGCAGTTTTCGAATTAAACAAAAATGCAGAAATAACAAATCAGTGGTTTGGTAGAACTGTTATTCATTCTGATAAGCGATATGCTTACGAAGATGCCCAAGAAATTATAGAAAATCAGGATACTAATAATAAAGATTCTTTAAATCAAGCTATTTTAATTCTTGATAATTTAGCCAAACAACTCCGTAAAAAACGCTTACAAAACGGCGCTATTTCGTTTGATAAAGTTGAGGTTAAATTTAATTTAGATAAAGATGCTAATCCTATTGGTGTCTATATAAAACAAGCCAAAGACGCCAACAAACTCATAGAAGAATTTATGTTGTTGGCTAATAAAAAAGTAGCCGAATTTATAGGCACAAATAAAAGCGGACAGGCGTCTAAAAACACCTTTATTTACCGTATTCACGACGACCCAAAACCTGATAAATTAGAAGATTTAAAAAACATCATCAACAAATTTGGTTACAAAATAAACACCCAATCTAAAAAAGATATTTCTAGCAGTTTAAATCAATTATTGGCAGACGTTCATGGTAAGCCAGAAGAAAATATGATTGAAACGCTTACCATTAGAACCATGAGTAAAGCCGTTTATTCTACCCAAAATATAGGTCACTATGGTTTGGCATTTAACTATTACAGCCATTTTACATCGCCTATAAGGCGATATCCAGACATGATGACACATCGTTTGCTTCAACATTATTTAGACGGCAACAAATCGCCCGAAGCTTCTTTTTATGAAGAAAAATGCAAACACAGTTCAGAACAAGAATATTTAGCCACAAAAGCAGAACGCGATTCTATTAAATACATGCAAGTTAAATACATGCAAAAATTTAAAGACAGAATTTTTGAAGGTGTAATATCTGGCGTTACCGAATGGGGTATTTATGTTGAAATTATTGAAAATAAATGCGAAGGTATGGTGCGTATTAAAGATATAAAAGACGATTATTATTTATACGACGAAAAACAATATGCTTTAATTGGGCAGGTTACTAAAAACTGTTATCAATTAGGCGACACCGTAAATGTAAATGTTAAAAAAACCGATTTAGAGCGCAAACATTTAGATTTCAATTTAATTGGAAAAGTGCCACAATAAATCTCGAAATTTTACATTAATAGGTATGATTATTGTTTGTTAACCGACAAACATTAAAAAAACACACGATGAAGAAAATTGCTTTACTTTTTATTTTAATTTCGAGTTTAACTTTTGCCCAAGACAAGCGCACTCAAGCTTTAGGCGCGTTTAATTCGATTAAAGTTTTTACAGGATTAAAAATTCAGTTAATACAATCGAATGAACAAAAGATTGTAATTTCTGGTAAAAACCAACGCAACATAGTTGTTAAAAATAAAAACGGAAATTTAAAAATTTATATCAAGCTAACAGAAAGTCTTCGTAAATACACTTTTGATATTCAATTATACACAAACAAAAATATTGATGTTATTGATGTAAACGAAGGCGCCGTTGTTTATTCTGACGACACTTTAAGTCAGCTTAAAATAGTTTTAAAAGCTCAAGAAGGCTCTTTTATTGACGTGCCGTTAGATGTAAAATATTTAACAGTAAAATCTGTTTCGGGATCAAATATAAAAACCAAAGGCAAGGCTAAAAGTCAAGATGTTAGCGTAGGACAAGGCAGTGTTTACGATGCTTATAATTTAGAAACCGAACAAACTAAAGTTGTGGTAGCTACTGGTGGTAAAGCAGAAATTAATGTTACAGATGTTTTAGACGCTTCGGTAAGATTGGGTGGCGATGTTTTTTACAAAGGTAGCCCCGATGTAAAAAAATCAAGAAAATTTCTAGGAGGCGTTATAAAATATAAAGAGTAATATTTATTTTTAGTAACTTTGTAATCTAAAATTTTTATAAGATGAATTCAGCTTTATTTTTCCTATTTGGCGGCGGTTATGAATGGATAGTTGTTGCAGTACTTGCTATTTTACTTTTTGGTGGCAGAAAAATACCAGAATTAATGAAGGGTATTGGTGGCGGCATCAAAGAATTTAAAAAAGCGTCTAAAGAAGAAGATAAGGATAAGAAAGAAAAAATAGAAGAATAAGCTTCTTTAAATAATATTAAAAAACCACGCCTTTGGCGTGGTTTTTTTGTTTAGAATACAAGTTTTATATAACTATTTTTTTGGTAATTGTAGTTTAGCAGCTTCACTAATTTTATTTGCAGCTACTAACGATACTGTCATATCGTTTAGCATATTACTGGCTGCGGTTGGTGTGTTTGGCATTAAAATTAAATTACTGCTGGTGCGTTCGCCTATCGCCTGTAAAGTATCATAATGTTGTGTGATAATAATTAATGCAGAAGCTTCTTGGGAGTTGATGCCTGCTCTGTTTAAAACATCCATACTATCTTCTAAACCTCTAGCAATTTCACGGCGTTGGTTGGCAATACCCATACCTTGTAGACGTTTACTTTCAGCTTCGGCTTTAGCTTTTTCAACAATAATAATACGTTGCGCGTCACCTTCGTATTGCGCAGCTACTTTTTCGCGTTCAGCGGCATTTATACGGTTCATAGCAGCCTTAACTTGTTTGTCTGGGTCAATATCGGTAACCAAAGCTTTTACGATATCGTAACCATAATTAAGCATCGCTTCTTTTAACTCGCGTTGTATCGCTAAAGCGATGTCGTCTTTCTTTTCAAAAACATCATCGAGTTTCATTTTTGGCACTTCGGCTCTTACAGTATCAAAAATAAAGGCTGTAATTTGCTCATGCGGATTTTGTAATTTGTAAAAAGCATCATATACTTTTTCCTGAAGAATTTGAAACTGAACCGAAATTTTTAACAACACAAAAACATCATCTTTTGTTTTGGTTTCAACGATCACATCTAATTGTTGAATTTTTAAATTCACACGACCAACAATGCGATCAATAAGAGGAATTTTAAAATTTAACCCAGCCTGACTGATGTTTTGAAAACGCCCTAAGCGCTCAATTAATGCAGTGGTTTGTTGTTTAACAGTAAAAACGGATCCTACAATCACAATCAGTGCAAGTAAGGATAAAAAAGGAATAATAACGAAGTCCATAATAAATTTTATTAAAAGAGTTAAATGAATTTTATAAAGATAATAAAAATTAAGCTTTATTTAAAGCTTTTAACAAAGTTTTGCAATACAATTCAATATCTTTTGGCCAACGTGCCGTAATAAGGTTATTGTCTTGACATACAAATGGTTTAAACATAAATGGTCCTGTTTTAAAATTAGAAGGATCAGACAGGTTACTTTGAACTTCATCTTGTGTGTATGTGGGATAAGTTCTGTAATAATCGCCCAATTTCCACGCTGTGATATAATAGGCCAGTTTTTCTAAACTTTTGGTTAATCCGGTAAGATTTCTGTTTGCCACAATACTCTTTCCTGTGTTTATATCTTTGGTTCGCGCCAAGACAATAGCACCATGACAAATAGATCCTACCAATTTATTCTGATAAAAAAACTGTGCCACCTTTTCTTGTAAAACGGCACTTTCTAAATATTGTTTTATGCCTTTTTCATGACCACCAGGCAGGTGCAATAAAATATATTCATCGGTATTTATAGCGCTGTAGGTAATGGGATTGTTATATTCTTCTGATTCCAACATTTCATTATAAATAGCAATAGCATAAGGCTTAGCGCCGAGTTGTCCAAAAATAACGCCATCAATTAAGCGTTGATCTGTTTTGCCGATAGCCCCATTTTCTGTGGCAAAAATTATCTGATACCCATTTTCTGTCAAACGTTTCCAAGGTACTGCCACTTCGGTTAAATCGAAATCTTTATCTGGAATAGGAATGAGTATTTTTTTCATTTTAAGCCTTAGGTGTTTTAATTATTTGAACAAAAGCTAAAGATAGTACACATAATCCAACACCCACATAAAATGGCAATTGCCAATTTGTCATCCATAACAAACCGCCTATTACGGGAATAACAACAGCGGCAATATGATTGATGGCAAAACCAACAGCATTTGAAGGCGCAATATCTTTAGGATCGGCTATTTTTTGCAGATAAGTTTTCAAGCCAAAACTAAAATTAAAAAAGACGTGATCTAAAATATAAAGCAATGCCACACCCCATTTATAATCCCATTGGGTATAGGTAAAGAATATAAAAAATAAAGCTATATATTCTAAACTCAGCACCTTTCGTTCGCCAAAATGATTAATAGCTCTTGCAATTACAGGATTTATCAAAAATCCGATTACATTATTAATGACAAATAAAATAGCCACTTCGGTTATTGAAAATTTGAATTTATCAACTAATAAAAATACGGCAAAAACCACAAAAATTTGTCGGCGGCTACCCGCCAAAAAATTAAGCACATAATACAACCAATATTTTTTACGAAGAAAAAACTTTTTGTGTTGTTCGTGCGTTTCATCAACTTCGGGTTCGTTAAAATACAAATAAAGGCTTCCTAAAATGGTTAAACCACCAACAATAATAAAGTTATATTCTATAGGAATAATATACGATAATCCAATAATAACAGTTCCTACAGCGACATTTGTAAGCGCTCCAACACTGCGCAATTTGCCAAACATAATACTGGCGTTAACGGTATTAAAATTTTGCATTACCAAAGACGAGGTGGCGGTTTGAAAATAATGAAATCCTAAGGACATCACAAAAGTTGTGAGTATTAATCCGCTAAACGAAGGAAAAAAGCCGGTTAAAAAAACACCAATACCTAAAGCTAATAAGCTTAACGCCGTTAATTTTTGTTCTTTGATAAAGATGATAATGTAAATAACCAAAAACGATAAAAACCCAGGAATTTCTCTAACCGATTGTATGGTGCCAATTTGAAAACCTGTAATACCAACGTTTTCTACGGCAAAATTATTAAACAAGGTGCGCCAACCTTGAAAACCAATAGCGGCTAATACATAAGCTATAATGAGGTATTTGTAAACAGGTTTTTGTTTATACGCTATCATTAATTATTTTTGAATACTTTTTATAGCGAATTGTAACCGGTTTAAAGTTTCTTCTTTACCAATAAGCGCGGCGATATCAAACAAATGTGGTCCTTTTAAAGCACCTACCAAGCTTAATCTAAAAGGTTGCATAATGCTTCCAAATCCGAGTTCTTTTTCGGTTATCCAAATTTTGATTTGATTTTCAAGATTTTCTGAAGAGAAATCGGAGACGTTATTTAAAATTTTGATTAGTTCATTCATTAAATCAGATGAATTTTCTTTCCATTGTTTTTTGACAGCTTTTTCATCGAATTCTTTTGGCGCAACAAAGAAAAAGTCTGACATACCCCAAAAATCAGAAACAAATGTTGCGCGTTCTTTTATTAAGGAAACGACTTTTGTAACGTAATCTTTATCACTAAAATTGACACCCTGAGCGGCGTCGAAAGGTTTTGTGTGTTGAGATTCTTCACTTCGCCTGCCTGCCGCAGGCAGGTTCAGAATGACAGTTTGTTTTTCTTTTAAAATAGGCATGAACAAATCAGCCAAATCTTCATCCGATTTTTGTTGCATGTATTGATGTTGAAACCACTTGGTTTTTTCTGGATCAAATTTAGCACCCGATTTGCTCACACGGCTTAAATCAAAAGCAGCAATTAGCTCATCTAAAGAGAAAATTTCTTGTTCTGTTCCGGGATTCCATCCCAATAAAGCCAACATATTTATCATGGCTTCATTAAAATAACCATCTTCTTTATAGCCACGAGATATTTCACTTGTGTTTGGATCTGTCCAATTTAAAGGAAAAACAGGAAAGCCTATTTTATCGCCATCGCGTTTGCTCAATTTTCCTTTGCCTACAGGTTTTAAAATCAATGGTAAATGTGCAAATTCTGGCGATTTCCAGTCAAATGCACGGTATAATAAAATATGCAAAGCCATTGATGGCAACCATTCTTCGCCTCGAATAACGTGACTAATTTCCATTAAATGGTCATCAACAATATTAGCCAAATGATAGGTTGGCATCCCATCGCTTTTAAATAAAATTTTATCATCCAATACATTGGTGTTAATTGTCATCTCTCCACGGATGATATCAGTTAATTCCAATTGTTCATTTGTAGGTGTTTTAAAACGGATAACATAAGGCAGACCCGCCTTAATTTTAGCCAAAACCTCATCCGCGCTAAGCGCTAAAGAATTAGAAAGTTTTAAACGGTTGTGGTGATTATAAATAAAAGTTTTCCCACTTGCCTCATGATCTTTTCTGTGAAGATCCAATTCTTCGGCAGTATCAAAACAATAATAAGCCCAATGTGTATCAATCAATTTTTGGGCATGGACTTTATAGGTTTCTTTGCGCTCGCTTTGGCGATAAGGACCAACCTCTTTTTCTTTACCAACACCTTCGTCAAACGGAATGCCACACCAATTTAAAGCCTTAATAATATAATCTTCGGCACCAGGCACATAACGATTTTGATCTGTATCTTCGATCCTTAAAATGAAAGTGCCGTTGTGTTTTTTAGCAAATAAATAGTTAAACAAAGCGGTTCTTACGCCGCCAATATGTAGAGGTCCGGTTGGACTTGGCGCAAAACGCACACGAATAGAGCTACTCATCTTAATTTGTTTTAAGACGCAAAGATAAATTATAGTGTGGAACTGGAAATTTAATTAAGTAAAAATACCCCGAATTTTAAATCTCTTTATAAATAAATAACTTAAATATAATGTAAAAATTTAAAAACAAAGCAATTAAAAACAGAATACCAATAACCAGCATAATGTTTTTTTTAGTTTTATAATTTTGAATATATGACATGTCTATATTTTTGATACATCAAAAGTATATACTTTAACCATCTATTTTTAGATGATTTAACTCTTTTTTTAAGGGGATATTTCCCCTTTTTTTATTTATAAATTATTAACGTAATGATTGCTACATAAATTTAATTTAAATTTGATTTACTAAAAATTAAAATCAGAAAATAATGACAAACAAAACAAAATTAATTAGAACATCTTTTAAATTAATAGGTGTTTTATTATTAGCTTTAAGTCTTAATGCTTGTGTAAACAACAATCAAAAAGTAGTAAATACCACCAGACCAGATCATGCTATTACAAAAGACCAGGCTATTGCTTTAAGCGATAACTACACAGCGCGTTATGATGGTATTAGCCGTGCTATCGGTAAACAAGATAACCGTTCAACATGGTACTCCTTAGCCGAACTTAAACAATATATAGCTTATATTGAAGCTCAAGGCAATGAAAAAAAATACGATGTTGATGGTGTGCGTTTTTACTTAGGTGCTTATTCTACAAGTGATAAAAATCCTGACAAACAAAATTACACAACTATTTTTTTAGTGCCAACGGGTAAAAAAGCAGGGGCGGTTACTAAATCTAGCGCACCACCCGTTACCGCAAGCCCAGATATTACAGATATAGATCCTTATAATTTGGGAGCTGGCGGCTTTCCTCCAAGTGGCGTTTATCCCAACTAATTAATAAATTCACCCGTTGTGCATTTAAATAATGCTAATTTTTAAATTATTTATATTTCTATCAAAGATAAACTTATTGATGTATTGAATAACCGTTAACGAAGTTAATTTGGATAGTATTCTTGTTTTAAATC
>JABMNH010000055.1 GCA_013205245.1 Flavobacteriales bacterium
AAGTTGTTCATTATATTTATATGTTTGATATTCAAATAAATATACGTCTTTTTTAGACAATTGAACAACTTTTTTTGTTAAATTATAATGCACAACGGGTGATACTAATTAAAAACTAATAACGTTTTGCTTAGAATTTCGTTATCTGGATCAAACACCTCAAATCCAGAAAATCGCTCTACTTTATCTAAATCTGCCAATTTAAACTGATGTTGCTTGGCAAAAGGCGCCATATTATTTTCAGCCATCTTTTTCGCCAGATAAACTTGTTCCGTTTGACCAGGTGTAGGAATAAAAAAAGCTTTTTTGCCCATAACGGCTAAATCCATTATGGTAGAATAACCCAACCGTGCAATAATTAATTTACTTTCTGCGATGCTTTGCTGAAGCTGATGTTGTGTCATGAAATTAACGATTGTTATGCCGTTATTACGAATTTCGCTTTGACGTGCTTCCATCTTCCCTTGAATTAATAAAACCTTTTTAGGAGTGTTTTTAAAGATTCTTAACATCACTTTTTCTAACCGACTCCTCTGAGGTTCGGGACCCGACAATAAGACTAAATAATCATATTTAGAATCTGCTTTTTGTTGTTTAAACCGACTCAAAACACCGATGTATTTTGTCTTTACGGATGTGAAACTGGTTTTTGAAAGTCGGCCAGAATATGGGCTATTCTCTTCATCTGGAATCCAACATTCGTCAAAATTTTCAATCAGATTTTGATGAATTTTAGAAGTAAGAAAAGTGAAAATTCCTGACAATACACGTATTTGATGTGATATATAAACCGATTTAACATCTGGATGAAAACATCCAAATCTATTGTCAGAAATAATACCATGAATGTTTTCTTGCTTTACAATCCTGTCTATTTCTTTATGCTCTGCTCTATATATTGCGCTAAATTTAGGAAGCTTAAAAAGTAAATTTACTTTAAAAAAAATAGCTTTTTTGGCGTAATTTGTTGGATAACTTGGTAAACTAAACGTCTTTAAATTAGGGAACTCTTTTTGCAACAACAATAAAGCGTCGCCATCTGAAGCAATAACAGGTTCATAGCCATTTTTAATTAGAGTGTTGACAATCGGAATACATCGGGTGGCGTGACCTAATCCCCAATTTAAGGGTGCGACAAGAATTTTATGTTTAGTCGATTCTTTCATTAAATTCAAATATACAACTTAGGTTTCGACTGCGCTCAACCTGACAAATGATTATCTGTAAAGAGTTAAGCTTTACAAATCAAAGCCAATATCTGAACGGAAATTTTTATTCTCAAATTTAATCTTGTCAATATTTTTATAGGATGTTTTCAAGGCTTCTTTAAAATTATTTCCAAAAGAAGTCACTGCCAAAACCCTTCCGCCATTGGTTACAATCTGATTGTGCTTAGTGGTTGTGCCCGCGTGAAATACTAGAGAATCTGTTACTTTATCTAAACCTGTTATGACATCTCCTTTTTCGTAAGCCTCTGGGTAACCACCGGCTACCAACATAACTGTTGTTGCTGTTCTTTCATCTATTTCAAGATTAAAAGTATCTAATTTTTTATCGGCTGTAGCTTTAAATAGTTCAACCAAATCTGACTTAATTCGTGGTAAAATAACCTCGGTTTCTGGATCGCCCAATCTTACATTATACTCAATTACAAAAGGCTCATTATTTACTTTTATCAGCCCTATAAATACAAAACCCACAAACGAAATATTGTCTTTTTGCAAACCATCCATCGTTGGTTTTACAATACGCTCTTGCACTTTGGTTAAGAATTCATTGTCTGCAAAAGGCACAGGAGAAATAGCACCCATACCACCAGTATTTAAACCTTTATCCCCCTCGCCAATGCGTTTATAATCTTTGGCGTTGGGTAAATTTAAATAGTTTTTTCCATCCGTTAAGACGAAACAACTCATTTCTATGCCGTCTAAAAACTCTTCTATGACTACTTTTGAACTAGCGGCACCAAATTTTTTATCGCTTAGCATTGCGTTTAATTCGGCTTTGGCTTCTTGTAAATCGTTTAAAATAACAACGCCCTTACCAGCGGCTAAACCATCGGCTTTTAAAACATAGGGAGGGTTTAGTTTTTCTAAAAAAGCAAAGCCATCCGACAAGGTTTCAACGGTAAAACTTTGGTATTGTGCTGTTGGAATATTGTGGCGTAACATAAATTCTTTAGCAAACTCTTTACTGCCCTCAAGCTGTGCAGCCAATTTTTGTGGCCCAATAACGGCAACGTTTTTTAGCTTTATGTCGGAAAGGAAAAAATCGTGAATGCCATTCACCAAAGGATCTTCTGGTCCCACAATGACCATGTTGATATTGTGTTGCAAAACGGCTTCTTTTATTTGATCGAAATCAGAAAGGCTTAGGTTTAAATTTGTACCTAAAGATTCTGTACCAGCATTTCCTGGCGCTATAAACAATTGCCCTAATTGCTTGCTTTGATTTAGCTTATATGCTAAGGTGTGTTCGCGGCCGCCTGATCCTAAAATGAGAATATTCATAAATTAATATGCTTTTTCTTCGCCCTTTAAAGCGTTAAATACAGTTAAAACAATAATCTTTAAATCAAGTAATGGCGTCCAATTTTCGATGTAAAATAAATCGAGTTTTATACGGTTTTGAATATCGGCTTTGGAACTAATTTCGCCTCTAAAGCCTTTAACTTGAGCCAAACCCGTAATGCCAGGTTTAACGAAATGTCGTACGGCATATTTATCTACAACTGCTCTAAACTTAGCGCCTTGTGTTAACATATGAGGTCTTGGCCCTACAACACTCATGCTGCCTAAAAAGACATTTATAAATTGGGGCAGTTCGTCGATACTGGTTTTTCGTATAAATTTGCCCATAATAGTAATTCTCTGGTCGTCTTTAGCGGTCTGAATTATATTTTCTAACTCATTACGATGCATCGATCTAAATTTATAACAATAAAATTGTTGGCCGTTTAAACCTTCTCTAATTTGTTTAAAAAATAACGGCCCTCTAGATTCTATTTTAATTAACACCCACAAAATAGGTGTTAACCACGACATAATAAAAACAATTATACCTAAAGAAAAAAAGATGTCGAAAATGCGTTTTAATAACTTTTCTATAGGTCTAGACAGGGGGTTTTTTCTCAATGCCAAAACGGGAATATAATCGTAATATTCTAAATTCACCTCTTTTCTTAAGAGGTCATTTGTTTTTGGAATAAACTTTAGTACTTTATAATTATCTTCAGAGAACTTAATAAAAGCGCTTCTTTTCTCTTTTGTTAAAAGCTCTAAAGAGCAATATATTTCGTCTATATTATTGTTAAGCACAAAATCAAACACGTCAGATAGCCGTCCTTTGTAGAGGTCGCTCTTTGAAATGATATCACTAAAAAAACCTTCAAATTTATAGCCAAATTCGTTACGGTTTAGAAAGAAGTCTTGAAGTGTTTTGTCTTTTGAGCTGTCTCCAACAATAATAACGCGTCTAAAATTTCCGCCCCGCATTCTATAAACTCTTAAAGCGAAATAAAAAAATAGTCTTGTTAGCAACAAACCAACAAATAATATAAATAAAATTTTTAATTGGATGAATACATTAAATGGTTCTTGTGTAATGGCATAAAATGAAAAATACACCAAGGTAAAGACAAAGTGTTGTGTAAATAAACGTGCTATTAATTTGGTTAAATCTACAAATCTATAAGTATCATAAAAATTAATTATGTAGGCTATTATAAGCCAACTAAAATTTATATACAGCAACTGTATGGGTTTGCTAATAATAGTTTCATTAAAATAATAAATGGTACCGTTTATCAAAAAAAGATGCAAACTAATATTAATTAGTCTGAGGTATTTTGAATATCTTCCGGGAGAATGGCTCATCTATTATCTAAAAGTTTGGAGTTTCAAAAATAAAGGTATTTTTTTTAACAGATACTTTTAATCTTGACTATTTTATTGTCTCAAGCAAGAATTCTTCATATTGTTTGTTTATATCATGCCAATCATAAATGGATCTAACTTTAAATAAATTGTTTATTAAAAAGTCTTTATGTTTAATCTTATTAAAAGATTTGATAATTCTAGAAATATCATCATCATTTTTAAAATAGATAGCGTCTTTTTCTAAAATTGCCTTATTGAAAATATTATCATTTGCACATATTAAAGATTCAGAAGCCATTGCCTCTAGCAAGGACGGATTTGTGCCTCCGACAGTGTGTCCATGAAAATATATATTTGAAAAGTATCTCAAGTTATTTAAAATCTCAATGTTGTATATTGAACCTAAGAATATAATATTGGATTGGTTCTTGAATTTTTCTTTTAAATAAGAACCGTATTTAGTTTTGTGATTTCCAATAACTAATAGAGGAATAGATAACGAAGCTTTTTTGACGCCTCTTAAAATTATTTCAATACTGTTTTCGGGTTCTAATCTTGCAATAAGCATATTGTAATTATATGCTTTTAAGTTATATTTTGATAAAGTTTTAGGGTTTGGATTTGAAAATACTGTTGCTCCATATGGAATATAGAGAGAATGAGAATTGTATTTTAAATAAATATAATCTTTAATTCCGATTGAATCTGAAATAAGAAAATCACTTGATTTTATCGCTAATTTTTCTGCAAATTTTAAAAAAAGACGACCAAAATAACTGTACTTACTCCTTTTCCATTCTAATCCATCCATATTAGTAACAATCTTGGATGTTTTTGGAAGTAATCTATACCAAATAGAACTACTTGTGTAACCAAGTTGTAAAATAATATCAAATTCTCTTTTTCGAGAATCTAAAATGCAATTGAAATCATAAATAAATTGACCTATTGTGCCAATTTTGTTTTCCGGGTCATATTTCCGTATTATACTAACGCCTTTAAAGCTATTTGCTTGATATGGGTGATTATGAGGACAATATACATAAACTTGGTGTGCGTGTTTTGCTAAATGTACAGATAAGTACTCTGCAAACTGCTCAAAACCTCCATGGCGGTTTGGAATCCCTCTAGTTCCTAGAATTGCTATTTTCAAATTTTGAATAATTAATTAAAAAAAGTGAGTTGAAGAAGTAAAAAAATATAATACCTTTATTTCTAGTTAAAAAAACTTCAAAGATAAACACAAAAGTCATTAGTGTTAAAAATAGTATATGTAATAAATACTTATTATGTAATGCCTGATGGAAACTATAACCTAAATATATAATGAAAAAGAATAAAACAAAAACGCCATAGCTTACAAAAAAATCCAAATATTGGTTGTGTAGGTTATAACCCTCAAACCAATTTGGAGCTAATCCATATTTCATATAATAATAATCTAAATTATCTTGTGCGTCTCCTATACCATAACCAAAAGCCCATTTATTATCATAAATTGTATGATATAACCCAATTTTGAAAAATATATATCTAAGTTCTAAATCGCTTATTTCTTTTTTTTCATTGTAATTAAATATTTTTACATTTTTAAAGTTATTAGTTGGTGTAAATTTATCTTTTTGATCTACTTTCAATCCACTTAAAAATCTTTCTTTGATATGGGGGCTATTAAAAAAAATTAAACAACTAATTATTATAAGAAATAGAGTTGTTAATCTTTTTTTAAATGATTTTAAACTAAAAACCAACTGTATTGTATATAGCGGTATAAAAATAGCAATTACAGCTTTAGACTCAGAAAAAATGAGACCCACAATTAAAATGAGTAATCCTAATATAATATTTGTTTTTTTTGTTTTATAAGTAATGTCTCTTTTAAAAAGAACATCTGTTAAATAGAATATACTTAAAACAATATAAAGTGAAAAATAAACGGGATGCTGACCGTAAAAAGAAGTGAATTTATGAAAAAACAAATCGTCTATTGGTTTGTTTAAATATATTTTTATTATATTATTGATAATAAGAACTAAAGTTGCCACTATTACAGATACAGAAAAGGTTTTCATTATTTTATAAATACAAAACTTCATGTTTGACATGATTATAATTACAAAAGGGATTATAACTATAAGATATCTTTTGTTTACCTGATTTATACCCTCAACAATATTTTTACTGGTAATTGCACTTATAAAAATAATAATAAAGAATATTACTGGGAACCAAAAAACAAATGAATTTAATTTTTTAAAAAAAACTCTATCTTTTATAAGTCCTAAAAACAAGGAAAAAATCGTTGCAAAAGCAATAATATAACTACCCACATTAATTCCGAATGGTATAGAAATAGCAATTAGAGAAATTAATAATGTTGCCTGATTTTTTTTAAAATAATTACTAATTTCAATCATTTTTTTCATTACAAAACATCTTTATTATTTTTTCCGTCTTATTATCCCAAGAATAATTATTAAAATCAAGCTTCTTTTTAAAATTTGTATGATAGTTTTTAATTTCATTAGAAAAAGATTCATGTGTATCAGCAACATACACGTAGTCCTCTAAATACTCAAGCCCATTTCCCCTAGTGCCAACAACCTTTTTCCCGGCAGCTAAATATTCGTATGCTTTTAAAGAATCACCACCATGTTGTTTTTCATTTATGACATAGGGTACAATACAAGTGTCAAAATTTTTAATATAATTAGGGTATATATTATAATGCTTGTCGCCAAGAAAATAAACATTATGTGATTTTTTAATTTTTAAAAATGTGGTTTTATCAAGTATTTGTCCAATAAAAACAAAAGAAAAATTAGGGTTTTTAAGTATGACATAATTTATTAAATCTGTATCTAATAAATAAGATATTTTTCCTCCAAAACCAATTATTGGTCGTTGAATATTTGTTAAGTCTTCTGGTAAGCTTCTATAATCATTATTTAAAAACATCTTGAATGAAACTCCATTTTTAAGTAATTCGATATTCTTAATTTGGTATTTTTCTTTAAAAAAAGAAATGTTTTCATCTGAATTAGTTAACCAATAATCTGTGTGAGTTTTTAAAATTTTATAATTTAATGATAGTTGACTTGTGATTTTTGAATAAACAGGAAATTTTAAAAAATTGTCCCAAGCATCAAAAATTGCGTATCTAGGTTTAAGTTTTTGTAATAATAATGCTGAAAATATATTTTGACATAAAACATTGTAGTTGTCAATTTTTAAATAAACTAAACATTTATCAATAAATGACACATAGCTATCTTTTTGATAATTATGAATAAACCACAAATATTTATTAATAATTTGACTTAAAATACGTGTAGATATATAATCAATTACATATATTTTGTCGTTAATTTTTAATAGTTTGAAGCCTGCTTTTTTTATTAAAACTTCTCCTTTAATATTTTTATTGTTTTTTTTTGCAAAAAGCTCTAACAGTGTTGTAGGTCTATTTACAATAATTAATTTAGAAACACTACTATTAGACTGAAGTGATTCAATAATATGTGCATCCCTAGTCCTAAAACCTTCGTTTATGTTTTTTCGCCAATCATGAAATGGTATTACAACTATGTTCATTTGTCTTTTTCTTATTAAACATCATCAGCATACTGGTTATAATTGCAATATCTGAAAAAGTGGTGGTATATAAACTATAAATCAAAAATATTCCAAAGAAAATAATAAACGGAAGACCTCTTTCTATATTCATATATCTAACTAAGTTATACATCAAACTAAAAATAATTATTAAGCCCACTATCCCTAAGTCAAAATAACTCCAAATAATTTGAGAAAAGTGATTTGTTTTTTTGAATTTACCTGTTAAAATATTAAAATAGGAATATGGCCCATCGCCTATCCATTTAGTTTTTAATTTACTGAAAACTACAATCAGTATTTGCATTCTTTTAGCATTATTTTTATTGTAATCAGTATATGATTTTTTTAAAGAAAATTGCTTTTCGATTGTGCCGCCCATTTTTTGATTAACAAATTCAGAGTTTTTTACAGAAAGACTTACGACAAAAATTGTGACTAAGAATATAACTAAACCTAATTTGAAATATGTGGTGTTTTGATATCTTTTATATAAAAAAATAACGGCTGTTGATGCTAAAAGTAATATTAAGAACAGCTTTGAAATATTTGATTGAGCTAATAATATTGTGATACTTATATAAGTAATTATAGTTTTTGGAAATTTTATTTCGGCTTTAATATTATCAATGTTTAATATTATTTTTAACAAAATTAATATTAAAAAAAATCCTAAAGAGTGATCCGATTTCAAGAAAAAGCTACCAAATAAAAAATCGAATGAAGCGATTTGTTGATGACTATTATTAAACTTTATCAAAAAATCGTAAAAAAAATATTGACTTATAATTATTGGTAATTGAATTAATGCTATTGAAAGGAAAAATGAAAATATTTGTTTGCTGTTTATATAATTCTCTTTATAATTAATATATGCAAATAAAAACACTCCAAAAGGCAATAGTGAAAATATAAAATATATTAAAATTGAAGCTATATTACTACTATTATAAAAGCCACTATAAACAATAATTGCTAAATACATTAACGAGATAAGTGCAATTCTATTAACTACAATTCTGTTTTTTAGTAACGCATAAATCAAGTAGGTTAAATACATTGTAATTACAATAAATACGGTTAATATTGTATTTGGGATGCCTAAAAAAAACTGTAACCAGCCTCCTACTACAAAAATTAATATTGTAATTAGATAAAAAATTAATTGATATATGTTTTTATAGATTATCATTAGATTTTTTAATGGCTGAAAATATTCCTTTAATGATATACTTAAATTTCCACATTTGTTTTGGTTTTAATAACATCAAAACAAAAACTAAAGTTAAGTAAATAAATGAATTTAAAATGTAAATTAAGAGGTTAGATACAAAATTTTGTTCAAATATAATTCCGTTTCTAACCGAATAAAAAATTCTGTCTTTAGATTCTGTATTAAAATATCTAGTATTTAAAATGCCTCCTTTTTTAATTAAGTGAAATGATTTTTCTAAGTCTTTAATTTCGCTTTTCATAATAAGTACAATCTTTCCGTTATTTTTAGTAATTCTAAAAGTATATTCGTAATCATCTCCATACAAAAAATAACTTTTATCTGGTAATCCAATTTCGGTAACCAAATCTTTGTGAAAAAATAATCCTCCATAAGGGGCCACTGCAACAACTCCCTGATCTTTTGTTAAAACCTTAGTTGTTGTTGTTTTAAAAAGTGTTTTTTTAAGTCTTATAAAAAAATCAAATCCTAGAAATGAGTTTTGACTCCCTAGCATTAAATTAGGTTTTCCTAAATTTATGGCATCACTATAAATTTTCCTATCGTTTCTATAAGAAAGCAATGCTAGTTTTTTATTTTCGAATTCTTTTGCTAAATCTATCCACGCTTCTGTTAAAAATTTTAATGCGTCTTTTTTTGGATAGTTATCATCATCTAGAAGCCAAATAAAATCGGCATTTGATTTATGAGCAAAATCAATTCCAACACAAAAACCATTAGCGGAACCTGTGTTTTTATCTAAAATAATTAAATGAATACAATTTAATTCGCTTTTTAATTTTTTAATTTTAATTAAAGACATTTTATCGCTTCCGTTAGAAATAATTACTATTTTCTCTACACCTTGTTCTACCAAAGAATCTACAACTTGTTTTAGATATCTAAACCGATCCCCGTAAGTAACAATAACAGCATAGTATTTCATGTCTTCGATCTATAAAACATTAAATTATTATAAATTGGATTAAAAATGTAATTCATAAAAAAAGAGTCTTTAAATTTTAGTAAAGCAAGGGTATATATGACGACACATAGAGCAATAAAAACAAATAAATACAATGCCTCATTGTTTATTATTTTAGATAATATCATGCTAAGAGGTACAAACAATAAGGAAAGAAGTAAATATTTTAAACTTCCATTTTTTGATAAACTAAATGAGATTAATTTTTTACTATAATAATAACTAATCAATAGGACTATTACCTCAGTAAATAAAGTTGCTATAACTGCACCTTTTGCTTGTATAATTGGTATTAATAAAATATTAAAAAAAATGTTTGTAAATAAACCTATCAGCACGGCTATCATATATTTTTTTTCCTTATCCATCGGGACTAATATTTGCAAGCCGAAGATGTTAGTCATTCCGACTATAAAAATTAATGGAGATAGACCTTTAATTAAGTAATTAGCTTCCGTAAATTGTATCCCAGCAAACAACCTAATTATATTTTCAGATAATATCCATAAAATAACCATTGTAGGAAAAGAAATTATTGAAACGTAATTTATTGATTTCTCTATCAGACTCTTAACTTCTTTTGTTTTATTTTCTTGGATGAAAGATGATATTCTTGGAATTAAAACAACTCCTAATGAAGTTACAATTATCAATAACATTTTTACAATTTTTAAAGCTGCAGAGTAATATCCAACCTGTTCGAGTTGAGAAAAATATTTCAGCATAATGACGTCTAAATTCACATAAATACTTATGGCAATTTGGGTGCTAAATAATATAATTATAGGGTTAAAGTGTTTTTTGAAATTCAACTTTATTTTTTCAAATTGAATAAATCTAAAACTATATAAAATACTTACAATAGCGCTTATAAAAGTAGAGATAACTATAATGGCGTAATATATCCAATAATCTTCTATTTTCTTTACTAGCGCAAATAATAATATAAGCGTAAATATCTTAACTATAAAATTCATTATTGAAATGAATTTATATTTTTCCATACCTTGATAAAACCAATTTATCAAACCTACACTACTCATAATATGTATAAATGATAAATATTTTATAGCGTTTTCGTTTTGATATGTGTTTGTAAAAAACAACCAACAAGCATAGATTAAGGTAACAAATAGAGACCAAGTTATCTCAATAATTAATAATTCTAAAAAAGCATTTGACAATTTTGTTTTATCTCCTCTTGATTTTGCGATTTCTCTTATGCCGTAAATTGGAATCCCTAAGGATCCTAAAACTATAAAAGTAACAGCAAGAGATATGGCAAAACTTATTATTCCAACTCCCTCAGGGCCTAAAACTCTAGATATATAAGGAAAAGATATTAGTGGTATAATAATATTTGTTACACCTAAAATGTTATTATAAATAAAGTTTTTTTTTATGCTACTCATTTAAAATACAATTTCAATTTTTTTATTTAATAAAGGTGTCGAAAAAATAAAGGGATCGTATCTTCCATTGATAATTTTTGGCGTAAATACATTTAGATTCTTATCTTTTTTATAGTTTAAGAATGCATTTTTTTTAAAATAAAAGCCCATAGAATTTTCATCAATTTTAATTTGCTTATTTGTATATCCAATTGTTATTTCTCCAATTACTAAATCATCAATATTAAACTTTTCGCCTAAATCCACTCTTATTTTTTTTGGTATAACACCAATAGGTAATTCAAAAATAATTTTTTGAAAAGCCACATTTTTAGATACATATTTCAATATTTTATTGTCATTATTGAAATCTCCTTTTGCTCGATTTGTATAAAACAGTTGGAATTTATCATCTTTAGATATTTTTATATTTAAAACAACTTTGAACTTTTCATTTTTATATAAATCCTTTTCTAATTTATTTGTATTACATCCATAAAAAACTAAGGCTAGTATTATTAATTTTTTCATGTCAAAATGAGCATAATTAACTTTTAATAAATTATTTGAAAAGCTATTGTGAAATTATTTTTGCTTTAAATTTTTATAAAATGCTTAAAAAAATAGCAAAAAAGACATTTACTTTATAGCTGCTTTTTTAAATACTTATTTAACTCAATTAACAAGATTACAACCAAAGTTAAGCCAACTAAAAATAAAGCGTATAGACCAGGGGCGCGACTTATAAAAGATAATTTTTGACCTACTGCGCCAAAACCAGAAATTTTATTTATTATCTGGCCTTCTTCAGCTTTAGATATATTAATTTCAGATAGTCTTGTGTTTATAGTTTGTTGAATTTTAAATAACTCTATTTCATTTTCTTTTTTTGATGTGTTTGAAGATAAGTCAATTTGTGTTCCTGTATTTTTCTTTTCAGCTTCTTTTAGTAAAACTTGCTTATACAAATTTCTTAATGAGTCTATTTGCACCAATTGCATTAAGAGTTCTTTGGTTTCAAAGGCATTATTTTTTTCGAAAGCTTCTTTATTTTCTTTAAAATAATCGTTTTGAGAAACATTGTCTATAATGGTAGTTTCTAACTTCTTAAAAATATCTTTTTGAGTGGATTTGGCAGTAATTGCATGGTTCTTATAATTAAATATCGTTAGTGAACTCAAATAGACGTTAGGCTCAATTAATTTTACTGTTGTTGTATCTGCTGTTTTAACGAACTCATCTAAAAGACTCAGTTTTTCATTTTCAGTAATAATCGGTGCTATTTCAATCGATTTTAAACTGGCTGCCTCGTGGTTGCTAATCGTAAAAAGTTCGGCTAAGCTTAACGAGTCATTTTGCTCTATTAAGTTATTATAATAAGTGATATTATTATATAATTGGTGAACGCTATTAAAGTTTGCAGAAACAATCATTATTGACTTAAAAGGCCTTCCTGTACCTTCACTAAAATAACCACCTAAAAATCCAATAATTGCAGCTATTGCAAATTTGATAAAGTGCTTTCTTAAAAAAAGAAGCATAAAAATCAAAGCTTTAAATAGAAAGTTTAAAAAATCTCCTATGGCATTAAAAAGATTAGCAAACCCTTTGCCTATGAGCTGAAATAATTTTCCAATTTCTATTTCATCGTTATTTGAATTCTCTGTATTCATATATTTAAGTATTATAAAATTTGTTCTAATATTTTTTGTGTGATGGCATAAGTTGGTCTAACGCCAGTAGTTCCTAAACCGCCAGAAGCTAACGTACTTCCTGTTTCTAACGGATTATCTGAAGCGTAATAAGCATAACACACTTTAACATCGGCTGATATATTACCTCTAATTTTTGAAGCACTCTGAATGGCTTTTTGATAATGAGCGCCCTCCATTTCAAGCCCTATAACATTCCATGTAGAGTTGTGGAAAAATTCTAAGATATCTTTGTTTTGCAACGATGTGCCTAAAACCGTAATCATAGCGCCATCAAAAGCTTTTACACCTAAATTCTTAAAATCATCTTTATTAAGCATGTTTGTAAAAGGATAATTATCGGCTGTGCCTTCAAAAATATGAGATGATGGAATCATAATATCGCCTTTGCCTCCTTCTAAAATACCAGCTTTACCCATTATAGAAATCGTTTTAACGTTTAGATGGTGATTTTTATCTTTATTACATCGATATGGTTTTAAAAGCTCATCCATAGTTTCAAAAGCTTGCTCACCAAAAGCATAATCCATAACCACAATAACTGGTTTTTCATCAGTGTCAAACTGATTTAACTTAAATTCAGATTTAGAAAAATCAATTTTTGATGTATCTATAATCTGCACATTAATATTTGTCCCTGATGTGTCTTTAACGTATGTAAGTCCGTTTTTTCCAGCGAAAGTCTTCACTATTTTTTGTAAATCTTCGCTCGAAGCATCACTTAACAACTCGAACAAAGCCATATTTTTATTAGCGGCGCTCTCTTTTGGAAGTGCAAATGGGGCGTAAATTGAATTCATAACACTGTGCATATTCGCACTGATAATATGAATAGGTTTCTCTAACAAACCCTTCTTAAAAAGAACTTCTTTAATGGTATTTGCCCAAATTTCGCCATATACATGGTGTCCAATACTTTCTCTTAATTCTGAGCTGAAAGTAATGACGCGTTTTTCGTTATCTAAAACCTCGCCTAAAGCCAATTTTCCTAACCAATAAAAGATTTCGAAAAGTCTATTCGGCTTATTTTTAGTAGAAAACAATGCATCAGCTTCTTGAACTTCAACAAAATTACGTCCTAAAATGGAAGCTAAATGCGCTAACAGCACTTCTCTTTCGTCTTGCTGTAATTTTTTATTTAAAAGAACAACATTTTCTAAATTCTGCCATTCTCTAACGGTATTGCCAGATTCATTTATTAATATATAGTCTTTAATTTTGTGCGATTCAACAAATAAAAAGGTCAAATGGGTAAGGATATCATAAATTTCTGAGCGCCCTCTGGTAACCTCAATATTCATTTGATTTTTATCTATCCGGTAACAATTACGACGGCGTTTTGCGGGAATTATAGATTTAAAATGAGACTTTTTAAAACCTTCATCGGCAGTTAAATTAATAAACTGACATTCTTCTATGCCTTCTGGAAGCCTATCTATAACATAGCTTAAGCCATTTAGCTCAACTTTAGTTTCGGCTATTGACCCATAAATTTCAGGTCTTAACGAGAGTAGGGCAGATCTTAAAGTGTCGCCAGAAATTCCCATAGGTTTATAAAATCCCCTGTTAAAAAGGTGGCGCATTGTAATATAAATACGCTCTATATCTCTTGACGAATCTTGGGCGCGTGTTCTGTATCTTGGTTTTATCTGTGTCATATAAAATTTTTGCAAAGGTATTTATAATAAAACAAAACGCACTCTTGCGTATTATTTCTTTTGTGTTATGTTCTAAATTTAATGTAGAATAGCTTGGTATTTAGTATTATTGTTTAAAAGATTGATGGCCTTTTTTAACGTGTTATCACGACTTAAATTGTATTGATACATCCCTTTTTCAAAGTAATATCTGCGTATGATTTCTGATGACAAAGCTTCGTTTATGTCATTTTTATCTTTTTGAAAATGAGAAAGCTGCTCAATACTTATTTCATCTATCAGTTTTTGGTATATTTTTTCAACATTCAAATCGGCTTTTAAAGCCATCTTTTTACTTGTTTCAATACTATTTTGAACAGGTGAAATAAAGGTTTCATCAGTTTTAACATAAGTTACAAAGTCTTGAAAATCTGATGGTTTTAAAGAAAAATCAATAATTGAATCTATGTGTGGGTGTTTGTAATAATACTGTGTTGCAAAATCAAAGACTGCTTCTGTTTTAAAAAGCGCTTTGGTTGTTTTAGTTGTAGAAGGAAGCGCAACAATAACGTCTGGAGTAATGCCGCCGCCACCTAATATTTTTCGACCATTTTTAGTGTTAAATTTTGGGCGTTCTTGATCTGAAAATTTTGGAATACTATCACTAACCCTGTTGGTGTAATCCATTTCTTGAATGTTTCTACCACTTGGCGTGTAATATTTAGAAATGGTAAGTTTAAATTGTGTGCCATAAGTTAATTTTCTAAAGCGTTGCACCAATCCTTTTCCGTAAGAACGTGTGCCTACAATAACCGCTCTGTCTAAATCTTGTAAAGCCCCCGATACTATTTCTGATGCAGATGCCGATCTTCCGTTCACCAAAACAACAAGCGGTATTGTAAGATCTAAAGGCTCTTTCATTGTACGGTAGGTTTCACTCCATTTTTCTACTTTGGCTTTAGTAGTAACCACCAAACTGCCCTTAGGAACAAATAAACTAACAATAGCTATGGCTTGATTTAACAAACCTCCAGGATTCCCTCTTAAGTCTAAAATTAGATGGGTCATTCCTTGTTCTTTTAAGGATAAAAAGGCTTCTTCTACTTTATCAAAAGCTTTTTCGTTAAATTTTGCAAGGGCTATATAACCCGATTTATTTTCGAGCAAAGAATAATACGGCACAGGATTTTTAATAATAGACACCAAACTTAATTCCTTTTCAAAACTTTTGTTTTGACGTTTTATTTTAAGGATAATTTTAGTGTCTGGCAAGCCTCGCAGTTGAGACAAACTGGTTTCTTTTTGTTCGGCATCAATAGCTATTCCATTTATGGCCATTATTTCATCTCCAATAAAAAGCGCATTTTTTGCTGCGGGTGATGCTTCTATAATATCGGTTACTATGAGTTTGTTGTTTTTAAAATCGGCTTCTAAACCCGTACCTCCATATTGACCATTGGCATTAATTCTGGCATTTTCTACACCTTGTTCGTCGTAAAATCGGGTGTAGGGATCTAAACTTTTAAGCATGCTATTTATACCGACTTCATTAATTTTAGCCGGATTAATATCATCAATATAATACATGTTTAACTCCTTAAAAAGTGTGGTATAAATTTCAAGTTGTTTGGCTATTTCAAAAAAATCTGATTTATAAGCAATAGAAACGCTTACGCCGATGATTAAAGATAAAAATATCGCTGCTTTTTTTATACGTTTCATTTGTTTTTCTTTCTTCTAAATCTTTTAAGTATCCAAAGATACACAAGAAAACCAATAATTAATAGTGGCCATATAGAAAAAACAAAAAGAACAATTTCTGCAATGATATTTATACCCGTAGAAAACGCCTGTTTAATTTTACTTAAATAAGTTTGTTTTTCTGATGGTTTAATTTATAGTTTTTACAAAACTTTGTAACAACTGTTCCATTATTGGATGAATTTCATCGCTTGACTTAATGTTTTTATCAAGATAAATAAACATTAAAATGTATTTATTGCTAATCTCTTTATAAACCTCTTCTTTGTTTAACCTATACGCTTCGCGTATCCTGCGTTTTAAAAGATTCCTATCGACAGCATGTTTAAAATTTCTTTTAGGCACAGAAAAACCTGCTTGCAAAGGCTTATCTCCATCATGATTGATTTGTAAGTATACCAAACGTAGAGGAAATTTTGAAATAGATTTTCCTTCTTTAAAAAGCTGTTCTATAAGCTTTTTATGTTTTAATTTTTCTTGTTTTTGAAAGGTAAATGCCATCACCACAAAAGTAGTGAATAATAAACGAGTATTAATTTATATAAAAAGCAAAAAAAACCGAGAAATTTCTCGGTTTTTTTAATAATTCAATTATTAAAAACTATTAAAAAGATTTTATATAATTAACAATTAGCCATTGCTCTTCTGTATCTGTTATTTTCTTTTTAAAACTAGGCATGTCATCTCTTCCAATAAAAGTTTTATAATATAGCGTTCCGTCAGTCTGATTTTTAAAAGACTCTTTTGTAAAGTCTGGCGTTTTGGTATCTAAACTTGCAGATTTTTTACCATCACCTTTGCCTTTTGAGCCGTGACACGATTTACAGTGTTTTGAATATAATATACGCCCAATTTGATCACTATCTGCATTTTTTAATTCAGGGTTTTTCATTTTTTGATACTTAGCGGGTGCTTCCCATGGTTTTTCTTGTAAAGAGGTCATTAAGCTCATTGACAACAGTGTAAAACTGGCGAGAGCAATAACACCTATAAATAATAATTGCTTTTTCATAATGTTTAAATTTAGGTTAATATTTTTTAAAGGTTTAAAGGTTTTATTTTACTGATTTTATAAAAACTGAAAATGATATAAAGTATTATAAACCATATAACAAAAATCATTCCAGTTACAGAAATAATTAAAGTAATTGGTGCATTAGCTGCAGCTGCCCATAACGATCTTTCATCTTTATCATCATTTATAATTGTTGGAACGCCCCATTTTTTAATCGTTTCAACAGAAAGATCATTATACAAATCGTTATCTAGAATTTTAACAATTATGGTCACATTGCCTTCAGCATCGCCAGGAAGGTCACTAGGAAATGCGACTTCTACAACACCATCTTCATCAGTTTCATTAAATCCGTCTCCAATTTTTAGTAAACTAAAGGTTCTTTTTACAAAAAAAGACAGTTCCACTTCTTCGGCTGCCAAACCATTTTGATCTGTAACTGTGGCTGTAATTGTTTTAGTATCTGTATCCTCAGAAAAAGAAAGAGATACTTTAGCATCTTGCATGTCATCTTGAGCATACATTATTGCGTTATTGAAAAAAAGCAAACCTATAAAGAAAACTATTCTCAAAACTTGTGTATAAATGGATTTTCTAATCTTCATTTTATTTAATATTAGGTTCAACAATTGTTTCAGAATCATGTTCCTCACTCTTAATAGGTATCACTGGAAACAATTTAATAAGTATGGTGATTAAAAGCAATAAACTGGCAAAAGACGATATCGTAATTGCCCATTCTTCCCATGTTGGGATATAGTGTAAATAAGATTCATCTACTTGTTGAATAGGTACGTAAGTGTGTTGAAGCGAAGGAATTACGATTAAATAGCGTTTAAACCAAGCTCCTAAAACAACAGATAGTGAAATTAAAAATATTGGAAATGGTTTACGCATTACTTTAAACATCAATAAAATAAGTGGTAAAATAAGCCCTCCTATTTGAACAAACCAATACATTATGGCATATTGTCCCGTAAATAATTCGCTAAGTTGATCGCCTTCAATTCCTACCATTTTAAAAGCAGGCCCTAAATATTCATTGATATTAAAATAAAGGTATATGAGAGATAAAAGCACCAACAGTCTGCCCATTTTATCAAAATGATCTTCTGTTATATAAGCATGTAATTTTAATTCTTTTCTAATAATATACATCGCAAAAATAATTGCCGCAGCACCAGCCATAAAGGCTCCAGACACGAAATAAGGGCCTAAATTAGTACTGTTCCATCCAGGGCGCCATGTTGTTGCAAATAACCAAGAAGTGACTGTATGTATTGCAAATGCAACTGGAAGCACCGCGATGCCCATTATTTTACTGACTTTATTTAATCTCTCTGCTTGTTTTGGATGGTTTGACCAATTAATAGCTGTAATTCTGTAAAACCTTTTTTTCCAATTTGGAATCTCTGTTAAACGATCTCTACAAACAGCAATGTCTGGTAGTATAGAAATAAATAATAACAAAAAACTTATCACTAAATACGTTGAAATAATAATAACGTCCCAAATAATAGGCGATTGAATTCTAAAATGTGTAATCACATAAAAAAAACGATCTGGGCGTCCCATATCAATTATGATAATAACCGCAGCGCAGATAATTGCTGAAACTGCAATAATTTCTGAAACTCTTATAAGGGGTTTAGCCCATACGTTATTATTGAGTTTTAGTATGGAACTAAATAAGGATCCAACCAAACTAATGGCAACGAAAAATACAAAATTAGAGATGTAAATACCCCAAGAAGTATAATCTCTCATAGCTGTAACTATAAGCCCAAATCTTACTTGTCGGTAATAGGCATACATCCCAACTAAATTAATTGCAATAAGTAAACCTATCCATAATTTATATTTCAATGATGTTGAAATTAGATGTCTTAACAGGTCTTTTTCTCGAGGTGTTTCGAACTTTTGTTGTTTAATATCTATTTTTCTCATGATTTTACATTTTCTTTAGTGTCACTTTCAAAAGGAAACAACCTATCTACAGGTGGCAGATAATAAACACGCGGTTTTGTTCCTAATTCTTCCATAAAACGATACCCAGCTTTTTCTTTAAGCAAAGTAGATAATCTTACTGTTTCTTCGCCATTTGTTACCGTATCGTCTAATTCGTTTCCAAAATAAATCACGCCATTTGGGCAAGCGGGTACACAATGTGGCAATTTGCCTTTACGAAGCATGTCTGGACAAAAATCGCATTTAGACACAGTTCCTATTTTGTTTGGAAGACTAGTTTCTGGTGAATATGCTAGGTTTTCATCTACGTTTGGAGGTGCGCCCCAATTAAAGACTCTGGCAGAATATGGACAGGCTGCCATACAAAATCTACAACCTATACATCTTTCATTATCTATAAGAACGAGACCGTCTGTGCGCTTAAAAGTAGCGCCAACAGGGCAAACCTTTACACAAGGCGGATTGTCGCAATGAAAACATTTTTTAGGCATCCAATAAGGTGCCGACTTTTCATTATCTTTCATTTCTAAGACCTTAATATAAGGTCTGTCTGGTGTTAAATTATGATGTTTATCGCAAGATTCAACACATTTCTTTGCGTTCTTACATTTTGCCAAATCTACCACCATCACAAATTTTTGTCCCGGAATACCTTCTCTTGCTTCTTTCGGTGTTGCTGGATGGTGTTCCATTCCTTCCATTTTTATAATTTCAGAATTTGAAACTTGTACTAATTTTCCGTCTGTTGTTAATAAAGTCGTTTTTTCTTCTGATTTTTCTTTGCAAGAAGAAGCTGAATACAGCCCCAAACCGGCAACGGCAAGTATACCGCCAGACGAAATATTTTTTAAGAATTTTCTCCTGGAGTCAATTTTGGAATTTTTATTTTCCATAGGTTTGTTTTTGTTTAAGAATTAGTAGCTATAAATTATATCTAAAAAATAAACAGGCAATTAAGTCTGTTATTTATTGTTTCAAAACAAAAAAAGATTTATGCGTTTTATAAAAACTGTAATATGTTTATATGGTGCGCATAAACCACTCTTCCAAAGATAATATCATATCGTCACATATAAACTGATAAAAATCATGTTTTATAGGCTTTGAAATATTGCTGTTTTTGAATTCTTATAATTGCCTATTAAGTGTCAATTACTCCTAATGTTTATATAAAAATTCTGGGCATAAAAAAACCCGAGCAATTGCTCGGGTTTTTAGGTATTAAGGATATCAAAATATTATTCAGCCAATCTTCTCATGTAATTTACAATTAGCCATCTGTCTTCATCTTCTGGTAGTTTTTTAGAAAACTCTGGCATGTCATCTCTTCCAAAAGTAGTTTTGTAAAATAAGGCGCCATCTGTTTGTGCTTGGAATTCCTCTGTAGAAAAATCGCCTAACTCACCTTCCATTTCGTTTGCTTTTGGACCATCTCCATAGCCTTCTTTACCGTGACAAGATTTACAATGTTTTGTGTAAAGTGATTTCCCAATTGCAGTATCCGTATCTGCAGCTATAGGGTTTTTCATAGTTTCATATTTCGCAGGTACTTTCCATTCTTTTTCTTGAATAAAAGAAGTAAAAGAAAATAAGGTAAAAGTAAGAACCCCGATAATTGTTAATTTTTTGAATGTTTTCATGTTTTTTAAATTTTAGATTTTAGATTTTGCTATTTTAAACAAATTTACGACCAAATATATTATTAAGCTCCAAATCCCTATAATTAATAAGTTTGGGAATATTAATAAAAAGATTGGTGTTTTATTTCTTGGTGACCACATTTTTCTTTGATCAAATGTAGATTCATCAACTATTGGTGTTCCGATAGGTGCTTTTAAAAGTGCTTTTACAGTACCATAATCATCATGATCTTGTAACACCACCTCAATAGTTATAATGCCATCTACACCTGGTATTCCGTCCTCAATAGGCACAAATATAGCGCCAGTTTCGTCTGTACTATTAAATTCTTTGCCAATTTTTAAAGGTTTGAATAGTCTTTGAATCTGAACATTTAACGATTCACCAGCAATTGGATTGCCAGATTTAGAATCCGTCAAAGTAGCCGAAACATAATTCACGCTATCCTTAGTTACAAGTTGTGTTTTAATAGTTGCGTCTTTAAAGCTAATGCTTTTAGAGGCTTTTTTAAAAGAGTCATTCCCTTTAAAAGAAAAAACTATGTTGTAGGTATTTGTTTCGTCTGGTGTAAGGCTAAGAATGTTATCTAAAGCAAACTTACTTTCACCTTTCATATTGGTTTTGGTTTTACCAATCATAATTTTATCATCGCCTACCTCATTGAAAACTAATATTTCAATACCAGAAACATTTATATTTTCTTTCTTTACTTTTGAAGTGGCTGTTATGTTAAAATAAGTTTCGTGATCTACTATTTTTACATATTGTGCTTTTAACCTAACACTCCTCTTTTTTACTTTTTGAGCATATCCCTGAGAACTTGCTAAAAATAAGAATCCACTTAAAATAGCTAGAAAAACAAAGCGAAATTTTAGTTGACTTTTCATAATTCTATATCTTTATTTGTTTCTAATAAACCTTTTTCTTCGGCTGTTTTTTGGATAGGTACTATTGGTAAATAACGCACCAAAACAGTAATAATAAACATTGCCATTGCTAAGGTTGCGGCTGTAATGAGCCATTCGTGCATACTCGGAAAATAGTGATGCCAAGATTCGGGCACACCTTCTATAGGTAAAAACGGATGCAGTAATGTAGGTGTAACTATTATATATCTTTTCCACCATGACCCTACAACTACCATTAAACCAACTATAAACATTGGTAATGGTTTTCTTCCTTTTCTAAATAACAAAATTATAAGCGGTAAAATTAAACCCACAATTTGAGCAAACCAAAATAGCCCTGAGTATTCGCCAGACACTAAAGCGTTTAGATGAATAGATTCTTCTTTTGGTGCTGTAAATTCGGGAATTAAATATTCGTTTATGTTAAAGTAAAGGTATGTAAGACATGCCAAAACTAAAAATTTACCTAATTTATCAAAATGAAATTCAGTTATATAATTTTCTAATCCTCTTACTTTTCTCACAACATAAACCACAGAGACAAGAGCGCCAACTCCAGCAACAAATGCACCCGAAATAAAATAAGCGCCCATATTAGTACTGTCCCATCCAATTCTATAAGTGGTTGAAAACAACCAAGCATCTATAGATTGTAATGTAATACCAACTGGAATTATCATTAAAGCAATAATCTTAATTGATTTTTCTTGAAGGGCTTTTTGAAACTTACTACCCGTCCAGTTTAATGCCAATATACCGTAGCATTTACTTAAAAATGGGCTTTTTTCTCTAAAGTGTTTTTTAAGAATCGATAAATCTGGGAGTAGTGGAAAATAGAGCAATAAGAAACTTAAAGCAATATAGGTAGGTACAATTATTACATCCCAAGTAATGGGCGATTGAAGTCTTGCATGAATAAATAGGTTTAGCAATCTGTCTGGTCTGCCCATATCAATCATAATAGTTAGGCCTGCCATTACAATACATGCTAACGAAATAATTTCGGCAATTCTAACCAGTGGTGTTCTCCATGAGTTGTTTGTTAATCTTAAAATCGCAACAGTAACAGATCCAACAAAACTGGTGGCTACAAAAAACACAAAATTAGATATGTAAATACCCCAAAGTGCATAATCGCGCATATTGGTTACCACTTGTCCTTTAATAACCTGATCTATATATGCAATTATCCCTATAACCATAACAACAACTAAAAATGTTGTCCAAACAGTCCCGCGTCTGTCAAATTTTCTTGGGATTAAATCATCGAGTAAAGTTTTATAATTTTTCATAATTATTCAGGTGTTTCGACAGATTCGAATTTTTTATAATTTTCCAAACCATCTTTAAAATCGACTAATCTGTTAACGGGTGGTAAATAATACACACTGGGCTCTGTGCCTAAACCTTCCATTAATCTATATCCTGCTTTATCAACTAATAATTTGCTAAATCTTAATGTTTCGTCTCCGTTTGTAACAGTGTCTTCGTATTTATCGCCAAAGTAAAACACACCATTAGGACATGCTGTTACACAATGAGGTAATTCACCATTTTTAATAGTATGTGGGCAAAAATCGCATTTGTCTGGTGTGCCTTTTACACTTGGTAAACCAGCATAATCTGGCGAAGAATGACCGTCATGATCCATAGTCATTTTTATTTCTCCTTGATTTGGTTCGCTCCAATTAAAAACTCTAATTGAATAAGGGCAAGCCGCCATACAGAAACGACAGCCAATACAACGTTCGTTATCAATTAACACCAAGCCATCTCTACGTTTAAATGTTGCATCTACAGGGCAAACCGCAACACAGGCAGGTTGGTCACAATGCATACAGGTTCTTGGCATCCAATAGGGAGCTGTATCTTTAGATTCCTGCATTTTGTGTACTTTAAGCCAAGCGTTTTCTCCTGTAATATAATGATGCTTGTTACAAGCGCTCACACATTTTAAGGCATTTTTACATTTGGCTAAATCTATAACCATTACAAACTTTCTGTTTGGAATACCTTCTCTTACATTATATTTTTTGTCATGATCTTCAGAATGTGCTACTTCAATAACTTCCGATGAATCTACTTGTATTAATGTACCATCTGTGGTCATTAATTCCATTTTATCTCCTGATAGATTTTTTGGTTTTGCGTCTAATTTTGAAGGAATCTTTGATAATCCTATTCCTCCAAGTGCTGTAATAAGGCCAAATTTTATCCCTTTATCAAGAAATTTTCGCCTTGAGTTTTTATTATCGTTTGCCATAATTAGTAATAATTAAATGAAGTTAGTCTTTTCTACCCAACCAGCTAAGAAGTGATTTATTCGAAATCTTTTTATTGAGAGTTTTGGCATTTTTAAGTGTACTTATTTTAACTTTTACAGTTGTGCCATCTGGTTTTAATAAAGTTTGATATGCCTCTTCTTTAACACTACTAAGTTCTTTATTGTTAGATTTTCCAAATCCTAGAAAAGGTATCAATAATGCGCTACCCAGTATTGGTAATATACTTCTTCTTGAAATTTTCTTATCTTTTTTAGATTTATCCTCCATCGTTGTTATCGTTTTAAAATATTAAAGACAAAATAAAAGTAGTGTTTTTATTTTGTCTTTAATATCTAATAATGTTTAAAAATTGTATACTCTTGTAATATTAAATCCTATAAGGAAATTTCCTTTCATAAAATCGTTTTTATTAAACATATAGTTCTTTTGTTGAACAATACCTGTATAGTTTGTTAGGAATAATTGAAAAGCATGTGCTGATGTTGAAAATTCAAAGCCCATACTAACTCCAGGTTTAGGATTATTCATAGCAAAACTAGTTAGTGGTTGACTATAGTCTGCCATAAAAGCAGTTTGTGGACTTATTTTATAACGCCCTCCTATTGCAATAGCTAGCATATCATTTTTCATAGTGTTTTCTACAATATTATAATGAGAAACGCTTGGCGCTACTTGCATAGAAAATTTAGAATTAAATCGTTTAGCAATAATTAATTGATGGAAAGATGAATAACGATCTTGTATATGCGAGAAATTATCTTTAGTTCGCGCATCAACCGTAAAATTACCATAATAAGTAACACTTACTGGCATTTTACCAGAGCGTGTTTGGTTAAGTAATGCTACTTTCCAATTAAAGTCTTGTAAACGATCAAATTTAGTAGTTCCATAACCTAAGGTAATTCTATCTGTAATAGAGTAAGCTAGACCAATTCTTATGTTGGCAGGAGCCCAAAAACCAGCTAGATCATTTTCTCCAGCATTAATCAAACCAAATCTATGAGACATTTGAATTTCTAATGTGTTCTTATTAAACAAAACATTGGTTGCGTTGTCTATAAGTGTAGCACTCTCAAAAGCGGGTCTCTCTAATTTCTCTTTTACTTTTATTGAATCTTTCTTTTGAGCCATAGCCATAAAAGGGAGAAGCAATAAAATAAAAAGTGTTTTTATATAATTTTTCATGTGTTTCTTTTTAAACATTAATTATTTTTAGCTCCTTGATTTATCCAAGCTTTTAATAAAGCAAGTTGATCTATGCTAGGTTCGTTGCTCGCCGATACTTGAATTGGGTGATTTTTACCAGGAAGATTATTATATAAGATACTGTTATCTGCATTACCAGCTATAACGTAATTAGGAACCAATTGATTATAAGAATTTCCTACTGTCATATTTATTTTATTTGAAGAATCGTGGCACCCAATACATTTGCTTGTGAAAATGGGTTGTATATCTGCTGTAAAATGAATTACTTGTGAATCAGGGATATCTGGTACTACAACAATTATTTCATCAGAAAACTTATCATAATAACACGAGTTCAAGAACAGACCTGCGCATACTAATAGTAGAATTTGAAATATTTTTTTCATAATTTTCTATGTGTAATGTTATGAATTAATTGTTTAAATAACGATGAAACAATTAATTTATTTGAAAGAAAAGCTCAGGAGGGTTTTTACTCCTGAGCTTTGGAATATCAAAAATTATTATTGTAAAGCTTCGATTGATTGTGAAATTAATGCTTTTGCGTAAATAGGATTGTGAACGCCGTTACTTTTATCTTCTAGTAAAAATAAGTAGTTCCAACCCGCTCCAGCTTGAGCACTTGTGAAAGTGGCACCACGACCTTGAGAACCGTTATTTGGATGACCATCATGTACAACTCCAACTGCAGAATTTTTAACAGGGTCACCATTGCCATCAAGTATCATAATGTAATTGCCATCAACATCTTTAACCAATTTACCATCAACATCTACTTCATATTGGTATTCCCATCCTACTACATCTGCTAATAATCCTGCCAATTCAACCATGCCAGTTGCAAAACCTGCAACTTCAGTTTTAACACCGTGACATTTGGTACAAGTAGCACTAGCGTAATCTGCAGGTGACCAAGAGTGACCATCATCAACAGTACTCATATGACAAGCAACACAAGACATATTAGATTTATGACCAGCAGATCCAGGCGCTGAAATTCCAACAGATGAAAATTCGATACCTTGTATGCCGTCTAATAATGTAGATTGTGGTCCATGATGTGGTCCCCAATGTGAACTAGTTACAGTAAATTCAGCTACAGTTTGATCTGGACCTGCAGTTCTTGGTTGGTGACAGTTAACACATAAATTACTTTTTCCCAATACATCACTTTCATTCTTTGCATCAAAAGTATAACCTCCATCAACTATTAAAGTAACAGGGTCAAGCGTTCTTAAAGCTTTGTCGTTACCATCATTTACAAAATCAAAAGACCTGTGCATGTCATGGCAACCAGTACATGTAATTCCATTTGATACTGCATAACCCGCTGGGTTAACGGCTCCTGTTTCTTGAAAGTCAATAAAACCTTCATTGTTATGGCATTGTGCACAACCAGCACTTGTACCTCTAGCCCAAGAAGTTCCTGTGGCATGTTTAGTCATTGCATAAGCATCGTTAATAGCATCTCTGTGATTGTCAGAATGACAAGAAATACAGACAGCCACATCAGCGCCGTCAAGACCATTGGTTCCATCAAGACCATTAGTACCATCTACTCCGTCTATACCGTTTGTTCCATCTGCACCAGCAGGGCCAATAACAGGATCAGTAGTACATTGAATAAACATTAAACCAGATGCAATAATCATCAATAGGTTTCTTAAATTTAATTTTTTCATAATATTTGATATTAGTTTGTTTTTAATATTGTATAAATTTAAGAACCACTTTAAAGTAAAAACATGATTAATATCAGTTTAAAAGATGATTAAAATCATAGTTCAAAAAATGTATATAATTGATTTTTAGTATTTTAATAATATTTGGCATTTTTTTAACAAAAATAAATTGTTTTGAAAGTAATATTTGCTACATAACTTTGTGGTTTTTGTTACATAAGTTGGGATTATTAATTGTTAAAACACTTTTATTTATTGTATTAAAACATTTAGTCAAAGAGTGGGGTGTGTCTTTTTTATTTTCTTAATTTTGAGGTCTGTTAAATTATCCTAAAAATGTCACAAGATTTATATACTGCCCCAGACTACTATTTATTAGATGAATTGTTAAGCGATGAACATATACTTATAAGAGACGCAGCCCGTGAGTGGGTTAAACGCGAAGTATCTCCTATAATAGAAGAGGCTGCACAAAAAGCAGTGTTCCCTACATCTATTATAAAAGGATTGGCCGAGATAGGTGCTTTTGGTCCTTATATTCCAGAAGTATATGGTGGTGCTGGTTTAGATCAGATGTCGTATGGTTTGATAATGCAAGAAATAGAACGTGGCGATTCGGGCGTACGCTCTACAGCTTCTGTGCAATCTTCTTTAGTCATGTATCCTATTTGGAAATTTGGTGATGAAGCGCAACGTTTAAAATACCTTCCAAAATTAGCCAGTGGCGAATTTATGGGGTGTTTCGGTTTAACCGAACCCAATCATGGCTCAAATCCGAATGGCATGGAAACCAAGTTCAAAGACATGGGCGACCATTATTTATTGAATGGTGCTAAAATGTGGATTTCGAATGCACCATTTGCAGATGTTGCCGTTGTTTGGGCCAAAAATGAAGAAGGCCGTATTCACGGTTTAATTGTAGAGCGTGGCATGGCTGGTTTTACAACGCCAGAAACGCATAACAAATGGTCATTGCGTGCATCGGCAACTGGCGAACTTATTTTTGATAATGTCAAAATTCCAAAAGAAAATTTATTGCCAAATAAAAGTGGCTTAGGAGCGCCTTTACAATGTTTAGATTCTGCTCGTTATGGTATTGCTTGGGGCGCTATTGGCGCCGCTATGGATTGCTACGATACGGCTTTAAGATACGCTAAAGAACGTACCCAATTTGGCAAACCTATTGCTGGCTTTCAATTGCAACAAAAGAAATTAGCCGAAATGATTACAGAAATCACAAAAGCACAATTGTTAACATGGCGTTTGGGTACTTTACGTAATGAAAATAAAGCGACATCGGCTCAAATTTCTATGGCCAAACGTAACAACGTAGATATGGCTTTACAAATTGCCAGAGAATCGCGTCAAATATTAGGTGCCATGGGTATTACTGGCGAGTATTCAATTATGCGTCACATGATGAATCTTGAAAGTGTGGTAACTTACGAAGGGACACACGATATCCATCTGCTCATTACGGGGTTTGATATCACAGGGATTCCGGCTTTTAAATAGTATTAAAAATTGCCCATTAAAGAAAAGGTAAAGTTTCTGCCAGGTACGCTTATCGCGGATGCAAATTCTTTATAATGTTGATCAAGCAGGTTGCTAACGGAAAAATCAAAATCTATATTTTTACTGATTTTTGTTTTGATATAAAAATTAAGCGTTGTCCAAGCAGGTGTGCCGTAATATGCGCCTGTACCAACAATAAATGGGGTTTGTTCTAGATTGTCAATACCTTCGGTAATGTTGTAATCTTTTAATTTTTTACGTCCGTTAAACCGACTGTAAACACTTATTTCGTAAGCGGGTTTTGTATAGGTAAGCGATACATTTCCGAAAAGAGGCGGGATAGAAGATAGTGGCTCATCGGTATCATAAGTATGACCTTTTGTGTATGTAAAAGATGTCTTAAACATTAAGTTTTGATACAATGGTGTTTTAAGTTCAAAGGTTGATCCCACAATATAAGCGTTATTTTTATTGACATTGGCCACAATGTTGCCTAATTCACCATCAAATAAAATGGCTCGGCTTCCATTTAAGGTAAAATCTTCTCTGGTAATATATTTGTCTAATAAAGTATAATAAGTGGTGAGACCAATATGTGCTTTTTTGTTATTAAAATATTTTAACAAACCTATTTCTGCGTTGTAGGCAAATTCTGGTTTTAAATTGGCATTAGGCACAGTTACATTACCACTTTTTTCGCGTACTTTCCCCACGTCATCAATATTAGGAGATCTAAATCCCGATGATAAAACCCCATTTATTTGCCAATTTTGGGTGGGCTTATAAACATATCCTGCGGTTAAAGTTACGGCAGAATTATCTATAGAAACATCGCTATTTGGTAAGGTAATAAGTGTTTCGTCAATCCAAGTGGCGTTTAAATTTGTTCTTGTAAAACGGATGCCTGTATTTAAAGTGGCTTTTTTACTGATGGTTTGTCTATAGTCTAAATAAGCTGCTGTACTTAAATAAGAGCTGCCTCCATCTGCATAACGTGTTTGTACAAAGAAATTATTTGTAAATCCAACAATATTATTTCCAACAACATCTAAAGTTTCGTCACTAGATATAGATGTTACATCATTATACGCCACTTCAAATCCGTAAGATAAAATACGGTCATCTTTTTGTGTAAGTGGCACAAAAAAATCTGAGCTAATGCTGTAAACATTCACCTTTTCTTTTCTTACATTTCTGTCTAAACTTCCAAATTTTCTGTTTATTCTAGACTCTCTAATATCTTGATAAGCTAAAGTAATGGTGCCATTATCTAGCCATTTTTTATTAGGATTTAATTCTAATTGTGTAGAAATTAACAATCTATTTTGTGGTCCATAATACCATTCTGCAAATTTTAAATTGTTATTTTTATACTCTGTAAGTCTATCTAATCGAGGGATATTAGACGATGTACTGTATTGAAAATTAAGTTTTAAATTGGTCTTGTCGGATAAAGGTTTTACTATTTTCTGGATCACATCCACTTGATGGTAACCCACATTATGTTGCACATTTGGGTCTGAATTAACAACAGGGTTCTCATTAAAAAAGCGGGCTGTGTTATTTGAGTATTCTAGTTGTTTCCCCCAATCGTCGAACCCGTGGCTTCGTTTTGTGCCCATTTTTAAATCACCAAAAGAACTGTAAGCCACACTGGTATATGAAGCCCATTTTTTATGACCAACTTCTGCACCAAACTGCGTTACTAAACCATTATTTACAGTGCTAAAACGTGATAAATAATTTATTTTTAAACTAGGGTTATTACTTAACCGAGGTGTTTTGGTATAATAATGAATAACACCTCCCAAAGCATCGGAGCCGTAAATTACGGATGACGGTCCAAAAATAACCTCAGTTCTGTCTAATTGCGTGGGCGATACAGAAATTGAATTTTGAAGATGTCCTTTTCTATAAATGGCATTATTCATTCTTACACCATCTATAACCAATAAAACACGATTGGCTTCCATCCCTCTAATAACTGGGCTTCCGCCTCCAAACTGTGTTTTTTGAACTTTTACGCCAGGAATATCTGCTAGAACATCAGCAGCTGTTTGCGGGCTCAATTTTTGAATCTCTTTAAAAGAAATCCCTTCAATCTGTTCTGCAATACGACTGCGCTTTTCTTTCCCTTTTGAGGCTATTAAAAAAACTTCTTGAAGACTTTCTGATTTATCTCTTAGGTAAACTGTATAATTAAGTGTTTTTAATTGATTTTTTAAAATTTCAAAGGCAACATAAGCCACATGTGTGAAAGTAATGACATCTAATGCCAAAAATGCAGAAACATCTACCACGCCATTTATATCAGAAATAAAACTCGTTGATTTATCTTCGTTAAAAACAGCAACATGTGTTATTGGTTGATGTGTATTAAAGTCTAAGATGCTAATCTTTTGAGAAAATCCGTTAAAAAAAATTAAGAAAAAAGAAATAAAGTAAAGTTTTTTCATGCTCAATTAAATACTGTTTGCAAAATGGATAATGATTTAAGTTTTTTAAAACCAGATAAGTGTAATTCGAAATAATTGATTAAAATAGCTAACAATTGCTGTCGTTGTATTTTATCTAGTTTTAGTGTGTGCATATCATCAAAATTTATGCCTAACAGCGCTTTAAAAACGCCTATTTTTTTATCTTGAATAGAGGTAAGTGAATTTCTTGTTTCAAACAAGCCTTCTTGAAGGTTAAAATATGGATAGTCTAAATGTTTTGTTTGCGGATAAAAACCTAAATATTTGGTGAGTTTTAGTAAAAAAACCAAATGGAAATTTGCAATGTCTTTTTGAGTATCTAAATGCTGGAAACTTATATATAAAAAATTAAATAAGTCTTTATTAACTTCTTCTTCTTGTAAAGAAAAATTGAGAACTTCGGCTAAAAAAAGCAACAAAGATTGCTTTACTATACTATTAGAAATACTTGAATAAGCATAACTTAAACGCACTTCTCTAATTGAGTTTAGAGTGCCTTTGTCATTGTGATTAGCAACAATTTCTAACAGGTTGAGTGGCTGAAAATAAGCTGTTTTTAATTTCCCTTTTCGGCTACCCAACACCCCTTTTAAAAGATACGATTTAAGGCCATGCTCTGTGTAACATTTTACTATTAAACTCGTGTCTTGAAACTTAATAATTCTTAAAACAATGGCTTTAGTTTGAACAATCATTTTAGTTAATGATGGCTATTTTTGTGGTAGCAACTTCAGATTTATCACCTATGGTAAGTAAAACAATATAAATACCAGAAGCTACTTTTTTACCAGCCAGATTGGTTTTATGCCACACCACTTTTCCGCCACTTAATTCCTGACCTTCTACCACATTGGTTTCGTAAACCAAATAGCCTGCTGCATCTAAAATTTTAACATTGGTTCCTTTTGGTAAATGGTCTCCATGTCTGCCGTCAATGGTAATAAAATCATTTGATTTTGTTGAAGGATTAGGGTAGGCATACGCCGATTTTAAAACATCCCCGAAAGGGGCAACTTTACTTTTAAAAGCAACAATGCCTTTATCTGTGGCGATAAAAACCTTGCCGGATGTATTATCTACTTCAATTCTTAAAATTCTATTAGAAGGCAGCGGCGAATTGTCTTTATTAAAATTAAATAGCGTTGTTGCGCCACTAGGATTTGTACCAAGCACGCCACCAGTGTCTGTGCCAAACCATTTATTATTGGCACCATCAATAGCAATGGTATTTACGGTTTGGTCTCCAAGTAATTTTTTAGGGATGCCTTCATCCAAAATAATAACAGGTTCGGCATTATTTGAGCCGTTAAAAACACCTGTGGCATTAGAAAAAGTAACCAAACCTTTTAATGTGCCCAGCCAAATACGGTTATTGCTATCAACAACAATGGTCCGCACATTTGGATCTGGCAAAGAACCCGAATTAACCTCGGTAGTTAAAGCTATTTTTTGATTGCCATTTTCATTAAAAACCAAAACACCATTTCGTCTAGAGCCTATCCAAATTGAGTTTGATTTGTCAACAACCAAATCGTTTAAACCTAGAGCGCTGTTGTCGGTTAATGCGGCACTCAAATCAAAACTATTCCAGGAGTCATCGGGTGTCATTTTCTTTAGGCGCTCGGCTACCCAAGCATTGGCAACCCACAAATTCCCGTTTTTATCAAAAGCCGATCCGTTAATACGGATGCTTTTAAAATCGGGGGCGCCCGCCAAAAAAAGTCTTTCTAAACCGCTATTTTGGTCATCTAATAAGGTGGTAACAACATCGTTTTCTACAACCAATATACCATCATTCCAAGAGCTAATATAGGCCTTGTTATCAACATTTGGATCCATTGTAATATGAACCAAATCTCTTGCCGGATAGGTGTTAGAATAAGGTGTGTTTATCCAATTTGAGCCATTAAAATGACTGAAGCCTTTTCTTGTTCCTTGAGGTGTATAAGCATCGTCATAACCACCGTATACTACCCATACATTATTATTTTCTGCTGTAATTGAAAACACTTTATTTGAACTTGGTCCTTCGGGGTGAATTTCTTGATAAGCTGTTGGGTTTTGCAAATCGGCTTTTAAAATTCCGAATTCTTGAGTCGCTAAATATATATTTTGATCTTGAGCGAAAGCAGTGTGTAGTGTAAAATTGAAAGCGCCTGAACTAGAGAATGTAGCTACCAATTTCAAATCGGTATCTAAAACAGTTGCAGATGATGAGGTGTTAAAAGTTAAAAAAAAATCAGACGAATTTAGACCTAGAATTGTTGAGGTTACTCTTTTTTTTTCTTTAAGTGTATTATTTGATGTGTCAATACTAAAAAGGACATTGTCTTTAGTGACATAAAGTTTGCTGTTAAAAACCTTAATGTTGGTAAAATTACCCAACAAACTTCCTTGAGGTTGTGTCCAATTATTAAAGTCGATTAGATTTGGGTTGTTTAGGTTGGCGCTGTAAACACCATTTTGCGTTACAGCATAAATAACGTTTTGATAAACAGTTAGTTTATTCACATAAACAGGCGTAGAGCCATCACCAATAAAATAGGTATCACCAAATTGAAGTGTCTCTGTATTGTAAACAACAATCCCAAAAGGTGTCGCTAACAACAACTTTCCATCAGCATTAAAAATATGATTGATTTGTTTGTCTCCTGTAATATTTAAACGCTCTATATCAGCAGATATATGAATTTTACCCGTATTGCCTATAATTTCTAAAAGCCCAGATTCGTAACCTATAAAAGCATTTCCAGTAGTTTCATCAAAAGAAACCGTGGTTACTGTTTTGCCAGATAAGCCATTTACTGATGAAAATTTGGCAGAAGTGTCTGTTGTTTCGTCGTAAATAAAAATACCATTATCTACAGCTGTGTAAATCTTACTTCCTGCCTTTACAAAATCTTTAGCGTTGTTATACGAAAAGTAATCTTCCCAATTTGAACTGAAATCAGACTGTGAGCTGGCCGTAAAATAGGAGAAGAAGAGAAGGGTTATTAAAAGGTGCTTCATAAGATAATTTAGAATTTCAAAGATATTTAATATAAACGTAAGATTAAAAAGTATTATTTTAGAGTTTTAAAAAATAATTATCATAAACGTCTTGCTTATGGCTTTTGAAATTGAACGTAAATTTTTAGTTAAAACTGATGACTATAAATCTGTTGCTTATAAAAAGTTTACTATTTCTCAAGGTTTTATCAGTACTGATAAAAATGCTGTGGTTCGGATTAGAATTACTGATGATAAAGCTTTTATTACCATTAAAGGTAAATCTAACAAGTCTGGTACAACACGCTATGAGTGGGAAAAAGAAATTTCTCTAAATGAAGCAAAACAACTAATGTCATTAAGCAAAACATCTCTAATAGTAAAAACGCGCTATTTGGTTAAAATAAAAAATCATACTTTTGAAGTAGATGAATTTTTGGGGGATAATGCTGGTTTGGTTATTGCCGAAATTGAATTAACCGATGAGCATGAGGTTTTTATAAAACCCGATTGGCTTGGCGAAGAGGTTACTGGCAAATTAAAATATTATAATGTAATGCTCGCTAAAAACCCTTTTAAAAATTGGACTAACTAACTTTAATTATGGAAACATTATATAAAATAGGCATGAGCCACGCAGCTCAATTATTAGTACTGGCTTTTTTAGCCATTACCTTTTTACAATCGGGTTATGATAAAATAACAGATTGGAAAGGAAATGTCAGTTTTTTAAACGCTCACTTTGCGCAAACTTTTCTAAAAAATAAAATTCCCTTTTTATTAGGTTTTATTTTATTGTTTGAGATCGTTACTGGCATTTTGAATATTGTCGGCATTTTTGAAATCTACATAAACGAAAATACTTTTATAGGTTATTTATCCGCCGTGTTGGCTGCCAAAATTTTATTGATGCTTTTATTCGGTCAACGCATTGCAAAAGATTATGCCGGCGCAATGACAATTGCCGTTTATTTTATTGTAGCGATTATTGGGGTTTTAATTCTAAAATAGATTTTTATTATTGAATTGTATTTACGAATAGATTTGTACAATTAAAAGCGACTTAAATATTTTATATTTAAGTCGCTTTTTTGTTTTATTAAACTTAGTTGTCCGCTTAAGTGATAAAAGGTGTTTAAAAAGCTTTAAACGTCCTTATTTCTTAAAATATAGGTCAAAGAAGAGTAGTGTCCAGAAAATAGCGCCATGAAATTTGACCAAAGGCCAATAATACCCGCACGGAAAAAATTTCCGCTTTTACTTCTGTTTTTTTCGCTCAACAAAGAAATGTAAAACGAATCAAAAATCATGGGCCACGTTTTACTGATTTTCATTCCAGATTTTTCAAACAATATTTTTATAGCTGTCGGTGAAAAATGCCACAAATGTCTCGGCACATCATAAGCCGCCCAAAACGATTTGTAATAATGCGCATCGAAACTTTTAAAATTAGGAACAGCTATGATTAAAATGCCATCGGGTTGTAAAAGCCTTTTTAGGGTTTTGGTGTAAGCGTCTAAATTAGGTACATGTTCTAAAACATGCCACAAGGTAATCACGTCAAATTTTTGAATAGGGTTGTTTTTTTCTAGGTTATCTAAAGAATCAAAAATTGCTTCTGAATGCGATTTTAACTTAGCTATTTCTCTGGCTTTGTTGTGAGGTTCCACACCAAAAACTTGCCATTTTTTTTGGGAACAAGCAAATAGAAAATCGCCCGTACCACAACCAATATCTAAAATGGTTTTAATATCTTTTTTAGTTTTAGAAATTTTTTGAACCTTCTTTTTTGTGGTAAACTTTCTTACAGATTGGTAAACTTTATCAAAAAGAGTCGCCTTTGTATCGGTATGAGAAATATAATCTTCGCTCTCATAATAACCCATCAAATCTTGCGGATTGGGTCGGGGAGACGTCACTAAAAAATCAATACTTTCATCTTTTAAAAGAGCAAAATCCTCTTGACTCACTGTATGGTCTTTACACACCAAAAACGGAGACAAGTCTTTATTTGTAATTGGTGATTTAGTAATATGTTCTAGCTGTTTCACGTGAAACTTTTGTTTTATCTTCCCATATAAACCAACAATACAGACACGTCTGATGGAGAGACGCCACTTATTCTGCTGGCTTGGGCAATGGTTTGTGGTCTTATTTTTGTCAGTTTTTGACGCGCTTCGATTGAGATTGAATTAAGCTTATGAAAATCGAAAGTTTCTGGTATTTTTATATGCTCAAGTCTGTTAATTTTATCGGCGTTATTTTTTTCTTTCTCAATATAGCCCGAATATTGAACGAAAATTTCAGCTTGTTCTTTTGCGGATTCGGGGATATCGTTTTCAGTAATAAACGTGGCAATATCTGGCAGGGTAGCAATGGTGTTAAAATTGATTTGTGGTCGTGCCGCAATTTTAAAAAGTTTCATTGATTGCTTAATCACTGCACATTTATTGGCGATTAAAATCGGATTTATAAGGTCGGGTTTAATGCTGTAATTTTTGATAAAATCAATAAGCAACTCAGATTTTTGTTGTTTTAAATCCATCAAATCTAAACGCTCTTTACTGGCCAAACCAATATCAAAAGATTTTTTTGTAAGTCTAATATCAGCATTATCTTGTCGCAATAAAGTACGGTATTCAGCGCGCGATGTAAACATCCGATAAGGTTCTTCCGTTCCTTTTGTGATAAGATCATCTATCAAAACACCTATATAAGCTTCGCTTCTTGACAACAGAAATTCTGGTTTATTTTGAACCTTTAATGCTGCATTAATACCTGCCATTAAACCTTGAGCGGCGGCCTCTTCATAACCAGTAGTACCGTTTATTTGACCTGCAAAAAACAAATTGGAAATTAATTTTGTTTCTAAATTATGTTTTAACTGCGTAGGTTGAAAATAATCATATTCTATAGCGTAGCCATATCTAAAAAATTTGACGTTTTCAAAACCAACGACTTTTCTTAAAGCTTTGTCTTGGATATCTTCTGGCAACGATGTTGAAAAGCCGTTTACATAAACCTCAACAGTATCCCAGCCTTCTGGTTCTATAAAAAGTTGATGTCTGTCTTTTGTCGCAAAACGGTCAATTTTATCTTCGATAGATGGACAGTAACGTGGCCCAATACTTTTAATGCGTCCATTAAACATAGGTGATCTGTCAAAACCAGACCGCAACACATCATGAACTTCCTGACTTGTATAGGTCATGTAACATGACCTATGCTTTGTTAAAGGTTTTATTGTTGGCAAATAAGAAAATTTCTCTGGGTATTCATCACCAGGTTGTTCAATCATTTTAGAATAATCTAATGAGCGGCCATCTACACGAGGTGGTGTACCAGTCTTCATGCGGCCCGATTCAAAACCTTTTTTAACCAAATCTTCTGTAATGCCCGTTGCAGCACTTTCGCCTGCACGACCACCACCAAATTGTTTATTTCCGATATGGATAAGGCCATTTAAAAAAGTGCCTGCAGTTAAAATAACTGACTTGGCTTTTATCTCTAAACCCAAAACTGTTTTAACGCCTGCAATTTTATTACCGTCGAATATTAATCCATTAACAGAGTCTTGAAAGAAATCAAGGTTATCTGTTTGCTCTAACATCAAGCGCCAAGTTTCGGCAAAACGCATCCTGTCGCTTTGAGCCCGCGGACTCCACATAGCAGGCCCTTTTGATTTATTGAGCATCTTAAATTGAATGGCTGATTTATCCGTGACAACGCCACTATAACCACCCAAGGCATCAATTTCACGCACAATCTGACCTTTTGCAATCCCACCCATAGCCGGATTACAGCTCATTTGTGCAATATTCTGAAGGCTCATAGTGATGAGTAAGGTGTGTGCGCCAAGGTTAGCGCTTGCCGCGGCTGCTTCGCTACCCGCGTGGCCTCCGCCAACCACAATAACATCGTATGTTGTGTTGAATAATCCCATTTAAGTGTTTCACGTGAAACTAAAAATCGTGTTAAAAATCGCGCAAAGATAGGTAATAATCTTCTTTAGAACGCATCAGCTTTTTATCGGCATCTGTTTTATCTTTGTAGCCGCAGTAATGCAATACACCATGAATCATCACGCGATGTAATTCGTCTTTAAAAGCCGTTTTAAAAGTGATGGCATTTTCTTTAACACGCTCTACAGAGATAAAAATATCGCCAGATATGAGTTTACCCATAGTATAATCAAAACTAATAATATCTGTTAATGTATTGTGTTTTAGATATTTAATATTTTTATCTAATAAATAAGCGTCATCACAAAAAATATAGTTGATGTTTCCCTCTTTAAGGTTTTCTTCTTGAATCGTATTGGAAACCCAGCTTTCAGCAGATTTGTCAAGGGACTCGGTAATGTTGTATAAATCATTAAAAATTATCATATGCTGTCTTTAAAATAAAGTTGCACCTTTTTTTGGTAAGGTAATTTAAGAAGCAGTGGTTTTCTGTTTAAAATTTCGGTTTTATTATAAACCTCTTTTATAGAATCGAGTTTTTTTATGTTTCTACTTTCAAATTGTTTTGTGTTGGTATTTGATTCCCTCTTTTTATCAATGCCTTGTTTAAGATTTGCCTTTTCTAATTTTAAAAGTTCGTGTTGCAAATCGGTCATTTTCTGTAAAACATCGTTTGTAAAACCTTTATCTAAGAGTTGTTTTTCTAAATCTTCCATTAACGACTTGGCTTTATTCCCTTTTGCGCCATCAGCTCCAGCTTGTTTAAGCAAGGCGTCTAAGGCCTGTTTTAAAGCCTCTTGTTGTTTATAAATGTCGTATTGCTCGCTACTTAAAGACTCTTTACTATCTCCTTTATTTTGCCCTTTCTTAACGCCATCTTTCATACTTTGAATGAGTTCTGATTGTTTCTTAATAACATCTGGCAAACTAAACGATTGCATTTTTGAGCCTTTCTTTCCTTTTCCTATGGAGGGATTGGCATTTTGCATCTGATCGAGCATCTGACTTAAAAGCAAAGCCAAATTATTTGATGATGTCATGGCGTATTGCTGATTGCTCATCCCTTTATTCCTATTGTTTTCGGCTAAATTTTTCAAGGCTGCATTTATATTATAATGTGTCTCGGTAATCTGTTCTTGAATTTTAACCGACAAGTGCGGCATGCGTAAAGACAAAGTGTACAAACTATCATCAATATGCTCGAAATAATCTTTTAAAACGTGTTGTTTTTTAAGCTTTTTAGCAAAATCTGGATGCTTATCTGTGATGCTTCCAAAATCATTCATCAAAGATTCTTGGTCTAATGAAAATATAATTAAGTTGTCTAAAATTGTTTGAAGCGTTAAAATATTTTCTTCTTCTCTTTGTCCCTCTCCGTCCATCATAGATTGTTGCATTTTCTGACTCATTTGAGACATTTTTTGGGAGGTTGATTTTTGATTCATCGCAGCTTCTTTAAATTTTTTGTCTTGTAGGTTTTGCTGAGCCTTTTTTAAATCTTCTTTAATCTGAAATTCTTCGCGTTTGGTATTAGGTAGTGCTATAGGTTTGGTAAGCGATGTGTTTTCTTCTTGCGACTGTTTTAAATCGTTTTTAATTTCATCAAAACGTTTGCTAATAGCTTCTTGCTTTTGATCAGCATTTTTTGATGCATTAGCCAAAGAGTCTTGTTCTTCACTTAACTCTTTTAAATCTTGACTGATATTAGCCAATTTCTTTTCTATATAAAAGCGTTTGGTGAGCTCTAAAACGCGTTCTAAAGTGCGTTTGTTTTGTTTGCTTTGTTGATTAAATTTATCAAGACGTTTTAACAATCCGTCTTTATCTAATTTTTCTGATAACTGTTTTAGCTCGTCTAAAATTTTCTCTTGTTTTAATAATTCTTTAGCTTCTTCAATGCGTTTATTTAAAACATCTTTTTTCTCTTCTATCAAGCTATTTTTAGGTTTCCCTTGATTGAGATTGTCTTGTAAATTTTTAATATGATTAGAAATAAGGTCTTGTTCTTTTTTTCTTCTATCAACCAAGGCTTGAAATTGCTTAACGTCATTCCATTTAAAATTTGGTTGATTTTTTAATTTTTGTGTTATTTTTTGTAAATTATCTTCAGTATTTTTGATTGATTCTTTATCGTTTTGAAGGGCATTAATACTGTTCTTTTGTGCTTTTAAGCTAGCGTTTGTCAATTCAAAATCGGTTTTATTATAGTACTGGAATATTTTGCTTTTAGTGAATTTTGATCCGTTAATGGCATCGTTGTCAAACACTTTAAAATAGAACTCATAATGACGTCCTTTTTCAAGATTTAAATCTTTATCATCTGGGTCTAATAAAAAATAAAAAGTGTCGAATATTGCTTTTTTTACAGACAATACTTTACGGCTAACCACATCTTTATTTTGAGAATCGTAATAGATAATCTCCAATTTATTTAAACCGTAATCATCACTAATTTGACCCACAAATTGTGCAACGCCAAAATTAACAGAATCAATATCAGATGAAACAGAAATTTTTGGAAATTCGTCTTTTTCAACAAGAACGGCGTAAGATAGTTTTTCGAAATGCTTTAAATCTTCGTTAGAGGTGGCTACTTGATAATTTAATGTTTTAAGCATTCTTTTTGAAAACGAAAAGTTATCATCAGAAGATTTAATAAATTCTTCTTGATTATCATTACTTATAAAATGAAGTTCATTGGTCTGATTTGTCTGTAATTGCCATGTAATTTCGGAACCTTCTGGAACAGCAATATTGCCCGTATTACTAATATCTACATCTTGTCTGTGTGTGTATTTAGGATAATTAATCGCCATTTTAAAACCAACAACTGTGGGCTTTTTAAGTACCTCAACATTAAATTCAGAAGAAGTAACCTCGTTAGATTTTAAGTAAAAAGTAAAAGATTCTGTGACATTTTCTACCAAAAAACTAAAACGATCTAAGGCGTCCTTTTTTAAGAAAAAATTTTGATTGTTAATATTTATCTCGGCTTGATTGGGCGCAATATCTCCAAGCGTGGTAATGTTTAAAACCAAATCTTGGCCTTCAATAATTTTCAAAGTTTTATTTAAAATCTTAAAACTGAAAGGCGCTGGCGGTATAAATGGTTTTTGATAATGAACCACCCTATTCAAACTTTCTTTAAAAGGATTTATTTTTCCCGATAAACTTATCAGTAAAATCAATAAAAATGGTGCAATTAAAAATTTAAGATATTTTGCATTCTGTTTGAAATTAATAGCGCCTGTAAACTTAACTGCCAATAAATCAGATGCTTTTTGGTCAATACTTGCCAAAAGCAACTCCGTCTGCTCGTGGTTTTGTTGCAATTGCACTAAGTTTAAAAGCTTGTCGCTTACCTCATTAAAGTGTTTTCCTATTAATTTTGAAGCCTGATTTACATTTAATCCTTTCTGTAATCCTAAAATTTTAAAAAACGGAAAAAGAATATAAAACAACAGTAAGGAGCCCTCTACGGCTATAAAACTCCAAAATAAAACGGTTCGCGCTAAAGGTTTAAGCCATAAAGAATATTCAATAAATAAAACAAAAAAGAAATAGACAACCCCAAACACTAAAAAAAGAAGACCTCCTTTTATCAGGGCGTTTATATAATACTTTATAATAAACGCTTGAAGTTTTTTTTGGATTTCGGTTGCGTTATTCATTTACTTATACGGTTATCGTTTTATGAAAATTATCAAAACGCCTATCAGCAAAGTTAAAGTATTCTTTTTATCTGTTAATAATTAAAATAAAAATCTACTTTTAAAGTGTAAAATTGTAAGGAATTATAACTCTACTATTTTCTCTTTTAATGCGTAAAGCACCATCCCTATACGGCTTGACACATTAAACTTATCAAACAATGCCTCCCTATAACCATCTATTGTTTTATAGCTTAAAAACATTTTTTCGGCTATTTGTTTGTAGTTTAAATCGGTGCAAGCCAATGTTAAAAAATGAAGTTCTCGGTCTTTGAGTTCAATAGGCTTATGTCTAGTAGCCTTAACTAATGTCTTAGCTACATTATCTGTGTAATAAACGCCGTTGATCATAATATGATTCAAAGCTTCTAATAGTACATTTGGGTGGATATCTTTAAGTAAATAACCGCAAGCACCAGCACGTAACATATTAAGAATAATTGGCTCATCATCATTCATAGTTAAAGCCAACACCTTTATTTCGGGACGATTTTCTTTTAGCCATTTAGTAGCTTCAATACCATTTAAAATAGGCATATTAACATCCATCAAAACAATGGGAGCTGGTTCTTTATTGGCCTCAAAATAATCTATAACTTCTTGTCCGTTAATTAATTGTGAAATAACTGTATAGCCTTCAAACTTATTTATTAATCCGTTTAAGGCTTGCGAAAAAAGCACATGATCGTCTACAATAATTACGGGTACTTTACTCATAATGTATATTTTATTTAGGGCAATTAATAGTAATAATGGTTCCTTTTAGATGTTCAGAGGCCATTGTAAATTCGGCACCAATTAATGCGGCACGGCTTTTCATAGTTTGTAATCCCAGTCCTTTACTTTTATCAATAGAATTTAAATCAAAACCCACGCCCTTATCTTGGACTTTAACGACGAGGTGATCTTTGAAATAATTAATTATAACATGTAACTTGGAACTCTTAGCGTGTTTCATAGTGTTATTAAAAAACTCTTGTAAAATTCTGAATAATATAATGCCTTTATCGTCCGATAATTCAAATACCTCCCCTTCAATATCAAGTTTCGCTTCAATAAATTTCATTCTATTATAGCGGTCTAATTCAATTTTAATGGCTTTTAATAAACCCAATGATTTAAAATGAGCTGGGTTTAATGATTTTGCCAAACTGCGCAATTCTTGCAGGCTTTTACTTATAAGCTCACTACTTTCATTAAGTTCTACTTGTTGTGCTTCGGTTAAACTTGGCTGTAAAATATTGAGTTGCATTTTAGCGATTGACAATAACTGACCAACATTATCATGTATTTCCCAGCTGATATTTTCTAAAGTTTGCTCCCTTATTTCTATTTTAGATTTAGTGATTTCTTCTTCCAATATTTTTTTATCTTCTGCGCGTTTTAATAAAAATTTTGTTTTTTTCTCTTGAAAATAAAAGAAAAACACAACCAAGGCCACACCTAAAATCAATAAGACTAAGGATATGCCAAATATTAATAACTTAAGTTCTTCTTTGTCCATATAAAGCCTAAACTATAACACAATGAGGTTATAAAATTTAAAATTAATAAAATATATCCGTAAGTAAGGCCATTGCTGTAATTTATATATTTGGTAGCTATTAATACAGGTGAAAGACCAAGCTGAAATAAAAATACCCCAACAGCCACCCAAAAAATAAGCAGATGTTTTACGTTTAAAATAGCTTCGCTGTTAAGCAATTCTATTAAAAATAAAATGACAATAATGATGGTCCCAATACTTCCTATAAACCAAGTATAAGATTGATAGCCTTCAAAAATATTTTGAAAAAATAGTGTGTCTAAAATAAACATGAGTGTTGTTAGGGCCATAAAAATATGTGAAACACTTCGGTTGTTTTTAAGTTTAAAATGCCGGCCAAACAGCCAAAAATTAAAAATATAATACGCAACTGAGTAAATATTAAAAACAATATAGTTTGGAAATTTAAAAACTCTTCCCATTATAATTCCTGCCAATTCTGTAAAAAGACCATAAATAATAAAAAATAAAAAGTACTTCAAAAGTGTATTTTTATATTTTTTATAATGATATATCCCGATAATTATAGTTATCAATTCTAGGGCGTGAATAGAATACATTAATATGTAAATCATAGTATTTGTTCAACTTTTTTAAGTTTGGCTAAAAAAATTACAGTTTTTAAATATGAATTTAACCCGTTGTGCATTATAATTTAACAAAAAAAGTTGTTCAATTGTCTAAAAAAGACGTATATTTATTTGAATATCAAACATATAAATATAATGAACAACTTTCAAGCAAATTACAATA
>JABMNH010000004.1 GCA_013205245.1 Flavobacteriales bacterium
TCTAAAATTTTATTGTAATTTGCTTGAAAGTTGTTCATTATATTTATATGTTTGATATTCAAATAAATATACGTCTTTTTTAGACAATTGAACAACTTTTTTTGTTAAATTATAATGCACAACGGGTTAAATAGTTTTAGCCCAAGTATCAATCCAAATAGCGAGCGTTTTAGCCCAATCGTCATTGTCATTTAAACATGGAATTGTATTAAACTGTTCACCGCCATTTTCTAAAAAAGAATGTTTGGCTTCCATGCCGATTTCTTCTAGGGTTTCAAGACAATCTGATACAAAAGCAGGTGTAACTACGGCTAGTTTTTTTAATCCGCTTAAAGCGAAATTCTCTATTGTTTTATCTGTATAAGGTTGTAGCCAAGGGTCGCGTCCTAAGCGAGATTGAAAAGAAACGCTGTAAAATCCTTCTTCTAAATTCAATTTTTTGGCAACCAATTTTGTGGTTTCGTAACATTGATGTCGGTAGCAAAATTCGTGTGCAACCGATTTGGTTTGACAGCAACTGCCATCTATTTTGCAATGCGATTTTGTAATATCCGATTTTTTGATGTGCCTCTCCGGAACACCGTGATACGAAAATAACAGATGCTCTGGTTTTAGTTTTTTGAGTGCTGTTTTAACACTTTGACTCAAAACTTCAATATAATCTGCTTTATGATAAAATGCAGGTAAGTGGTTTAAAGTGATATTTGGGAAATCTTTTTTTATAATTTTTTCTGCTAAAACCACAATGGTTTCGGTTGTGGCCATGGCGAATTGCGGGTAAAGGGGTAGTAGAAATATTTCAGTAACACCTTGAGATGCTAACTTTTCTATACCACTTTTTATAGAAGGATTGCCATAGCGCATGGCCAACTCAACAGGTATTTTGCTATTCTCTTTTACTTTTTGGTGTAGTTTTTCTGAGAATACAATAAGCGGAGAGCCTTCATCTGTCCAAACTTTTTGATAGGCTTTAGCCGATTTTTTTGGACGTGTGTTTAAAATAATACCTTTAACAAGTAAGAGGCGTCCTAAATAATTTATATCGATGACGCGTTCGTCCATTAAAAATTCACCTAAATATTTTTTTACATCTTTAGGTTGTGGACTGTCTGGTGATCCTAGATTTATGAGTAAAGCTCCTTTTTTAGTCAATTATTTGATTTTTAGTAAGTGCGTATTGCTTAGGTGTAATGCCAAATTTACGTTTAAAAGCGGCAATAAAATGGGTGGCAGAACTGTATCCTACAATGCTGGCAACCTCGTTAATATTTTGATTATTCAAATCTAATAATTTTCGTGCATGTTCCATTTTATAATTTAATAAATAGGTAAATGCAGGCATCCCGTAAAGGTCTTTAAATCCAATTTTAAGTTTTTTTATGTTTAAACCTATGGCTTTTGATAAACTTTCGAGTGTTGGTGGATTGTTCAAATCTTTAATAAGAATTTCTTTGGCTTTTTTAATTTTTGTAACATCATCAGAATTAGCAACAAACGGACATTGATCTACATTATCGTTAAAAGTTTCGTTAAAATAAAGACTTAATATTTCAAAAACCTTACCACGTACATATAATTTTCGGAAAGAGAGATTTATGGTATTGTTTATTAATTGCTCTAAAGAATTGGCAATCTCTGACGAAATTGATTTGGTTTGAAGAATGGTCTGATTGGAGTCGAAATTTTGGATTGGAAAATCAGCGCTATCAACATCAGAAAATAATTTATGAAAGTGATTCACTTTAAAAAGGATGCCAACTAAAATTGTGTCTGGTTGTAAATCGAAAAAAAGTTTCATGCTATCCGACTTGAAAAAAGTAAAACACGAGTTATAAGCTTTTAATTCAACACTACAATGTGGCATATTAAAAGCTATTTTTAGAGATCCCTTTAAACAAAAATAAAATTGAATATAATTGGCTGATATCTGATATTCCGATTTTATAGGGGTATTGTCCTTATTATTTATAAATAAAACCATTTTTTTTTCAGGGTCATTATAAAAACAGGTAGGGTTTTTCGCGCTATTATTGTTATATTTCATGAAAGATGATATTTATCATAAATTAATTAAAATATTTTTTATATGCTGTAAATCAGTATAATTAAATACAAATGTACAATAATTATTTTAATTCTTTTGTCGTGATTAATAGTTCTTATAGGGTAACTTTTGTTTTTAATATCATCGTAAATTTGTAACATCAAAATTGAATAAATCATGAATGACAATAATTCTTTAAAATTTTATAATATAGGCCTAAGCTATAAAAAAGCCGACGTCGCCACAAGAAGTAAATTCAGTATTACGCATGAAAATCAAATCCAGCTTTTAAAAGCTTTAAAAGAGAAAGGAAGCGAAGGGAGTATTGTTATTTCTACTTGTAATCGTATTGAGATTTTTGGTTTTGCCAAACACCCTTTTGTACTTATTGAGGAATTGTGCAATTTCTCTGAAGGGAGTGTAGATGAACTTATAAAAGTGTGTCATATTTATAAAAGTTATCAAGCAATAGATTATGTTTTTAGAATAGCCACAGGTTTAGAAAGTCAAATTTTAGGCGATTATGAAATTGTTGGTCAATTAAAAATAGCCTTTAAACAAGCCAAAAAAGCAGGCGCTACTAATATGTTTTTAGAGCGTCTTTTTAATGCTGCTTTACACGCCAGCAAGCAAGTTAAAAACAAAACCAAGTTAAGCTCTGGCACAACCACTGTTTCTTATGCTGCCATTCAGTATTTACAAGACAATGCCTCTCAAATTGATGCTCAAAAAGTCGTTTTATATGGTTTAGGCGATATAGGGAAACACACCGCTTTAAATATTAAAGAATATGTTAAGGTCGATAATGTGGTTTTGGTTAACCGTACTTTTGAAAAGGCTGCGCAATTTGCAGAACAATTTCAATTAAAAGCTCAAAAGGAGGGAAATCTTAAAGAAGAACTAGAAACAACCGATTTGCTTATTGTTGCCACAGGATCTAGCAAGCCTACAATAACAAAAGATTTAATCTCAAAAACTAAAAAATTGACAATATTAGATTTGTCTATTCCAAGTAATGTTGATGTTGCCTTAGGTGAATATGGAAATATTACATTGGTTAATGTTGATGAATTATCAAAAATAACCGATAATACCATAGCCGTAAGACAAAGCCAAATTCCATTGGCCGAAGCTATTATTGAAGAAAATAAAAAAGACCTTTTAGAATGGGTTGAAGGAAGAAAACACACACCAGCCTTAGCCGAATTAAAGAAATCTCTTGAAGTGCTTCAGGTAGAAGGCATAAGTTATTTTAAAAAGAAAGATCCTGATTTTAACTGCGGTCAAGCCGAATTAATAACTTCTCATATCATTCAAAAAATAACAACTAAATTTGCCAAACATTTAAAAAGCGAAGAAACTCAAATTGGAAGCAGTATTGAGTTGATTCGTCAAATTTTTGAAGTAGAAGCTTAATCATGAAAGAGACTATTATTAGAATAGGCACACGCTCAAGCGAATTGGCGATGTGGCAGGCAAACTTAGTACAATCACAATTATTAGCGCTTGGTTATAAAAGCGAAATTATTAAAATAGACTCCAAAGGAGATGCTGTTTTAGACAAACCTCTATACGAGTTAGGTATTGTGGGTGTTTTTACACGAAATCTAGATATCGCCATGCTCAATGGCAAAATTGATATTGCCGTACATTCATTAAAAGATGTACCAACAGTATTGCCAAAAGGTATTGTTCAAGCCGCAGTTTTAGAACGCGCCAGTTATAGCGATATTATTGTTTGGAAAGGCAATACAGAATTTATGTCAAGCCAAAAAGCCACTATTGCCACAGGTAGCTTACGCCGAAAAGCACAGTGGTTAAACAGATATCCAGAACATACTATTGTTGGTTTGCGGGGCAATGTAAATACCCGTTTAAAAAAATTAGAAGATAATAATTGGGATGGCGCCATATTTGCCGCTGCAGGTTTAGAACGCATTAAAAAATTACCATCAGATCATGTAAAATTAGGATGGATGATTCCTGCACCTGCACAGGGCGTTGTTATGATTACGGCTTTATGTAAAGATACTGATGTCTTAGAAATTTGTAAACTTTTAAATCACGAAGAGTCAGAAATTTGCTCAACAATTGAACGTGAATTTCTAAACACGCTCGAAGGCGGATGTACAGCGCCAATTGGCGCTTTGGCAAAGATTAAAGAAGACGAAGATAATGAAAAAGAGCTTAGTTTTACAGGTGTTTTATGTAGTTTAGATGGCAAACTAAAAATTGAAGTTGAAAAGACAGTCAAACTAAAAGATGCCTTAGGATTAGGAAGATTATGCGCTAAAGAACTGTTGTCTAAAGGCGGTCAGAAACTGTTGTTAAAAGAAGGGATTGTAGAGAATCACGAGTATAAAGTCTTTTCAACAAGAGAATTATCTTCAGAGCAAACCGACTTATTTTCTGAAAAAATAAAATTACATTCATCAGATTTTATCAGATCTAAATACAACCGTTTAAAACCAAGTCTTGTAAAAAAAACCTTTAAACATGTTGTCATTACAAGTCAAAATGGGGTGTTTGCATTGCTTCATAACTTTGGTTCAGAAGAATTGCAATTCGAGAATATTTATTGTGTAGGTGTTCGTACAAAACTTTTGATAGAAAAGAAACTAGGTAAAGTGATACACGCCGAAAATTCGGCAGAAAAATTAGCCGACTTTTTAGTCGAAAATATAAAAGATGACGAAGAAATCACCTATTTCTGTAGCGATATTCGCAGAGATGCCTTGCCAAAGAAACTTACAGACAATAATAAGACACTTATAGAAGTAGAGGCTTATGCTACACAAAACACACCGAGCACATTGAACGAAGTGTTTGATGGCGTTTTGTTTTTTAGTCCATCGGCTATTGAGAGTTATTTATCGGTTAACAACACCACAGATGTTACTGCTTTTTGTATTGGAGGAACCACTGCAGAAACAGCAAAAGGTCATTTTAAAAATTTAAAAATCGCTCAAACACCAACTGTAGAAAAAGTGATAGAATTGGTTAACGAAACATTAAAATAATTAAGGTCATATTGAGCGCAGTCGAAATATCTTTAGATACATGCCTGTAGATTCTTCGCTTTGCTCAGAATGACAAAATTAATAAAAACATAAAAATTTATGTTCAGAACAAGAAGATTACGCGCCACAGGAAATATAAGACGCTTGGTACGTGAAACAAAATTAAGTATAGACGATTTTATTTACCCTCTTTTTATTGAAGAAGGTGAAAATATTGCCAAAGAAATAGTGTCTATGCCAGGTATTAAACGTTATTCTATTGATCGTATTGACGAAGAATTAGACGAAGTTGTGGGCTTAAATATTCCTGCTGTTTTATTGTTTGGCATTCCATCCGAAAAAGATGATAGTGGTACAGAAACGTGGAATGACGATGGTATTATCCAAAAAGCCATCAGACACATCAAACAAAAATATCCCGATTTATATGTGATTACCGATGTGTGTTTTTGCGAATACACCAGCCATGGTCATTGCGGCATTATCCACAATAATGATGTAGATAATGATGCCACGTTGCCAAACATAGCCAAACAGGTTATTTCTCATGTAAAGGCTGGCGCCGATATGGTTGCCCCTTCTGGCATGATGGATGGCACTATTGAAACTATTCGCGAAGCTCTTGATGCTAACGGATATTACAACATACCAATTATGGCATATTCTGTAAAATATGCCTCTGCATATTACGGACCATTTAGAGATGCTGCCGATTCTGCACCTGCTTTTGGCGACAGACGCACCTATCAAATGGATCCAGCAAATAGGAGAGAAGCAATGATTGAAGCCAGTTATGACGATTTAGAAGGTGCCGATATTTTGATGGTAAAACCAGCTTTATCTTATTTAGATATTATTAGAGACACCAAAGAAAATACCGAAAAACCAGTAGCTTGTTACAATGTATCTGGCGAATATGCCATGATAAAAGCTGCTGCTCAAAATGGCTGGATTGACGGCGAACGTGTGATGATGGAAACCTTGTTGTCTATGAAACGCGCTGGTGCAGATATCATTATTTCGTATTTCGCCAAAGAAGTGGCTAAGGTTTTAGCTAGACAATAATTTAAGTGTCACCCTGAGCGCAGTCGAAGGGTCACACTGATATTTTAAATAATTACTTGATACCAGTTACCAGATACTAAATACCAGAAAATGGACTTTAAAAAATCACAAAAACTATATAAAAAAGGATTGGTTCATATGGTGGGCGCCGTAAATTCTCCTGTGCGTGCATTTGCATCGGTAGGCGGAAATCCTTTGTTTATCAAAAAAGCAAAAGGCAGTCAAATTATTGATGTAGATAATAACAAATATGTCGATTTAGTATTGTCTTATGGTCCTATGATTTTAGGACACAGACATAATAAAGTGCAAAAAGCCATCCATAAAGCATTGAAAAATGGCTATACTTTTGGGGCGAGTACAGAAAATGAAATAAAATTAGCAGAAATAGTTTGCGATGCTTTCCCAGAAATGGATAAAGTACGTTTTGTAAGCTCCGGAACAGAAGCTGTGTTGAGTGCAATCCGTTTGGCACGTGCTTTTACAGGACATGATAAATTGATAAAATTTGCAGGTTGTTACCACGGTCATTCCGATGCTTTATTGGTAGCGGCAGGTTCTGGTTTAGCGACTTTGAGTATTCCTGGATCTAAGGGAGTACCGAATGATGCTGTTAAAAACACCTTGATTGCCGAATACAACAATTTAGATAGTGTTAAAAAACATATTGATGAGCACAAAGATATTGCAGCCATTATTATTGAACCGATTGGCGGTAATATGGGTGTGGTTTTACCACAAGATAATTTTCTAAAAGATTTACACGAATTGGCAAAAGCACATGGTATTTTGCTTATCGCTGATGAGGTTATGACAGGATTCCGTTCTAAGTTTGGTGGCGCGCAAGAATTGTTAGGCGTAACTGCAGACATTACCTGTTTGGGTAAAGTTGTGGGTGGTGGATTCCCTGTAGGTGCTTATGGTGCACGGAATGAAATCATGGAAATGGTGTCGCCTTTGGGACCAATGTATCAAGCAGGTACTTTATCTGGTAATCCTATTGCGATGGCTTCTGGAATTGCGACTTTACGCGAGTTAAAACGTCAAGATCCATACGCCGAATTTAATAAAGTGGGCGAACGTTTAAAAGCGGCCATGTTATTTGCGGCTTCCGAAAATAATGTTGATTTAAAAGTGAACCGTTTTGGCTCGATGATTAATCCATTTTTTACAAAAACAGAGGTTGTCGATTTTAAAACAGCCCAAACCAGTGATACCAAGAAATTCGGCATCTTCTTTTGGGAAATGATTAAAAATGGTGTGTTTTTACCACCATCACAATTCGAAGCTTGGTTTTTGTCATCCGCTTTAAGCGAAGAAGATATTCAGAAAATAGAAAAAGCAATTCAAGTGGCGATGAAAGCGGTAGCAAGTTATAATAAATAAAATTAAAAAAAGCTAAAAGCCAAATAGCCAACAGCTAAAAACCAGATATGATAAAAAACGATTTATATTTAAGAGCCTTAAAAGGCGAAATAGTGGAACGTCCACCAGTGTGGATGATGCGCCAAGCAGGTAGATTCTTACCAGATTTTCGCGCTTTACGCGATAAATACGACTTCTTTACACGTTGTCAAACACCAGAATTAGCCACAGAAATTACCATTATGCCTGTAAAACAAGTAGGTGTTGATGCCGCAATTTTGTTTTCGGATATTTTGGTGATTCCGCAAGCTATGGGTATTGAAGTGCAAATGAAACCTAATTTTGGTCCTTATATTCCAAATCCTATTCGCACACAAAAAGATGTAGATGCTATTGTTTTGCCAGATGTGAATCACGAATTAAAATATGTGATGGACGCCATAAAAATGACCAAACAAGAGCTCAATAACGAAGTGCCTTTGATTGGTTTTGCTGGATCTCCATGGACAATTTTATGTTATATCGTACAAGGACAGGGTTCTAAAACCTATGATAAAACAAAGGAATTCTGTTTTACAAATCCTGTTGCGGCACATCAAATGTTACAAAAAGTGACCGATACCACCATTGCCTATTTACGTGCAAAAGTAAAAGCTGGTGTAGATGCTGTTCAGATATTCGATTCTTGGGGAGGTATGTTATCGCCTGTTGATTATCAAGAATTTTCTTGGTTCTATATCAATCAGATTATAGAAGCTTTAAAGGATGAAACACATGTGATTGCTTTTGCTAAAGGATGTTGGTATGCGCTTGAAGATATGAGTAAATCTAACGCTTCAGCTCTAGGTGTAGATTGGACAGTTGATCCTAAATTGGCTAGAAAATTGACCAATGGTAAAACTTTGCAAGGAAATATGGATCCAGCGCGTTTGTTATCGCCAATTCCAGAAATAAAAAAAATGACCAAAACGATGATAGATGCTTTTGGAAAAGATAATTATATTGTTAATTTGGGTCATGGTATTTTACCAAATACCCCAGTTGATCATGCCAAGGCATTTATTGAAACGGTTAAAGAGTACGGAATTTAGTACTTAAAACTTAAAACTAATCAAAATGGACACCACTTTAATCCAAAAATATAACATTCCTGGCCCTAGATATACCAGTTATCCTACCGTTCCGTTTTGGGATGAAGAAGGAATTGCATTAGAAGACTGGAAAAAAACAATTATAAAATCGTTTAATGAAAGCAATGATAGTGAAGGTATAAGTGTATATATTCATTTGCCTTTTTGTGAAAGTTTGTGCACATTTTGTGCCTGTCATAAAAAAATTACTAAGCGCCACGAAGTTGAGCAACCCTATTTGGATACCGTTTTAAAAGAATGGGATTTGTATTGCGATTTGTTAGGCGAGCGTCCTAAAATTAGAGAAATTCATTTAGGTGGAGGTACACCAACATTTTTCTCGCCAGAAAATTTAAAAAAATTAATAAACGGTATTTTTAAAAGGGCAGATAAATTTGAGATTTTTGATTTTAGTTATGAAGGGCATCCAAATCATACATCCGAAGAACAATTACAAACTTTATACGATTTAGGTTCACGCCGTAATAGTTTTGGTATTCAGGATTATGATCCTAAAGTTCAAAAAGCAATTCATCGCGTTCAAAGTTTTGAACAAGTAAAAAAAGTTAATGATTTATCCAGAAAAATAGGATACGAATCTATTAGCCACGATTTAATTTTCGGATTGCCTTTTCAAACAGAAGAAAGCATTCGCAATACCATAAAAAATACGATAGCCTTAAAACCAGATCGGATTGCGTATTACAGTTATGCACATGTGCCGTGGATAAAAGGCGTTGGTCAACGTGGTTTTGAAGATGGTGATTTACCTAAAGATGATGAAAAAAGATATTTATACGAGTTAGGAAAACAATTGTTTTTTGATAATGGTTATGTAGAAGTTGGTATGGACCATTTTGCATTGCCAAGCGATTCACTTCATAAAGCTATGAAATCTAAAAAATTACATCGTAATTTTATGGGTTATACGGCTGGTAAAACGGAACTAATGATTGGTTTAGGGATGTCTTCAATTAGCGATTCTTGGTATGCATTTGCGCAAAACGAAAAAACGATTGAAGATTATACTAAAAGAGTGAACCAAGGCGTTTTGCCAATTTTTAGAGGTCATTTATTAACCGATACCGATTTAATCATCCGTAAACATATTTTAAACTTGATGTGTAATTTAGAAACCGAATGGAAAATAGGTTTAGATGCTCAAGTGAAGAATGAAATTGTTGCGCGTTTAAAAGCAATTATTGATGATGGTTTAATTGAAGTTTCTGAGAAGAAAATTGTCGTAAAAGAAGAAGGTCGGATGTTTGTACGTAATATTTGTATGGCTTTTGATTTGAGACTTATCGAAAATAAACCCGACACAAGATTGTTCTCAATGACAATTTAATAGCATTTGTATTATAAAGTATTAAATATATTTTAGATTCTTAAATAAACTAGAATTTAGATGTCAATATATCAAAAAAGTACTTTCAATAAATAAAAGTAAAATTTATTCCCATTTTACATTTTTTTGTAACTTCGCATTCTATAAAAGCAAAGAAAAGGTATGTCTAAATTTGAATTGAAATTGCCAAAAATGGGAGAAAGTGTTGCAGAAGCAACCATAACTTCTTGGTTAAAAGAAGTAGGCGATACTATTGAATTGGATGAAGCTATTGTAGAAATTGCTACAGATAAAGTCGATACCGAATTGCCCAGTGAAGTTAAAGGTGTTTTGATAGAAAAACTCTTTAATGTAGATGATGTGGCGCAAGTAGGCCAGACCATTGCTATTATTGAGACTGAATCTGATAATGACAACAAAGAAGTTACTGATGAGGATGATGGCGTTATTCGCCCTTCTGATATTGTTAATTTTAGTGATGATAAAACACCAGACGAAATTACGACCATAGATAAATCGACTCAAATTATTGAAGAAATGGTTGTTGAAATGGTTGACGATTCTCAAGAACAAACTTCAGATAAATTTTATTCTCCTTTGGTTAAGAATATAGCCAAGCAAGAAGGGGTTTCTTTGTCAGAATTAGAAACCATTTCTGGCACAGGAAAAGACAGCCGTGTTACAAAAAACGACATCCTTAATTATATTGAAGATAAGAAAAGTGCAAAAACTGTTCCAGATACTTCTAAATCAGCTACAGTAAATGCGCCTAAAACGACTTTAACAACCGCTGCCACACCTGTATCAGTCAACGGAAATGATGAAATTATTGAGATGACACGTATGGGGAAACTCATCGCTAAACACATGGTAAATTCTACGCAAACATCGGCACATGTACAGTCGTTTATAGAAGTAGATGTTACCAATATTGTGATGTGGCGCAATAAAATTAAAGATAAATTTTTAGCACGCGAAGGTGAGAAAATTACTTTTACACCAATATTTATGCAAGCCGTTGCAAAGACCATAAAAGATTATCCGATGATTAATATTTCGGTGGATGGCGATACAGTTATCAAACATAAAAATATCAATTTAGGAATGGCTACAGCTTTGGCTGATGGCAATCTTATTGTACCTGTTATTAAAAATGCCGATCAGCTTAATTTGGTAGGTATGACTAAAGCCGTTAATAATTTAGCCGACAAAGCACGCACCAATAGTTTAAAACCAGATGATATTCAAGGCGGCACTTATACCGTTACCAATGTGGGTGGATTTGGCAGTGTTTTTGGCACACCCATTATCAACCAACCTCAAGTGGCTATTTTGGCTTTGGGCTCCATTCGTAAAGTTCCTGCTGTTATAGAAACACCCGAAGGCGATTTTATAGGTATCCGTCATAAAATGTTCTTATCGCACTCGTATGACCACCGTGTGGTAAATGGTGCCCTTGGCGGGATGTTTATAAAACGTGTTGCTGAGTATTTAGAAGCTTTTGATGTAAATAAACAATTCTAAAAAGATATATATTTCTTTCGGAATTATAAATAAAAAACCTGCTTAAAGCAGGTTTTTTATTTATATAATAAGATTGATTTTTTAAGATTCTCTTACAGGAATTTCCTTCAAAACCTCTTGTAAGAAAAGCCAAAATTTATGAGTAGAACTAATACTAGCACGTTCGTCTGGCGAATGTGCCCCTTGAATGGTAGGCCCAAAAGAAATCATATCCATATCTGGATAATTAGTGCCTAAAATACCACATTCTAATCCGGCATGGCAAGCTTCGATGCCAGGTTTTTTGCCAAATGTCTTTTCATACAGTGCAGAAAGGACATGTAAAATTGGTGAATCTGGATTTGGTTTCCAACCTGGATACGCCCCAGAGAACTCTACATTAAAATCACCTAATTCAAAAGCGGCTTTAAGTTTATGAGCCAAATCGTATTTGGTAGATTCAACTGATGAACGGGTCAAACAATTTATTTTAATTTGGCCGTCTTTCACAACAACTTTCGCAAGATTATTAGACGTTTCAACCAAATCATCAAAATCTAAACTCAATTTATAAACACCATTATGGGCAGCGTATATACTTTGTAATAAAGATTTTTGAATCGCTGAATCCATCATAAAATCGGGCAAAGAAATAAGCTCAGTTTTTAAAGTTAAATTAGGGTCAACCTTATGAAACTCTTCGTTAAAAACAGTATTTTGTTTGGCGATTTCTTTTGTAAATTCATTCAGTTTTGTAGTTGGTAAAACAACAATGGCTGTTCCTTCTCTTGGAATGGCATTTCTTAGGCTTCCGCCATTAATTTCTGAAATATTAAAATCGAAAGCCTGTAAATTATACAGCAAACGGTTCATTAATTTATTGGCATTACCTAATCCTTTATGGATATCCATACCAGAATGGCCACCATTTAGACCTGTTAGTGTTATTTTTAATGCAGATGAATTAGTGGCTGGTTTAACTTGCGTATATGTTTTGGTAGCCGTAATATCTATACCTCCGGCACAGCCAATATCTATCTCGTCATCATCTTCTGTGTCAAGATTTAACAATATTTCACCGTCAAGATAACCTGCTTGCAAATTTTTTGCACCCGTCATACCGGTTTCTTCATCAATGGTAAATAGGGCTTCTATATTTGGATGAACAATTGTGTCCGATTCTAAAACACTCATTATAGCAGCAACACCTAAACCGTTATCAGCGCCAAGCGTAGTACCTTTTGCTCTAACCCAATCGCCATCAATATACATTTTTATACCTTGGGTGTCAAAATCGAAAACGGTGTCATTATTTTTTTGATGCACCATATCTAGATGCGATTGTAAAACCACTGTTTTACGATTTTCCATGCCTTTTGTGGCCCGTTTTTTTATGATGACATTGCCAATTTTGTCAACTTGTGTATCTAAACCTAATTTATTTCCGAAAGCAACCATAAAGGCAATGACGCGTTCTTCTTTTTTTGAGGGTCTCGGGACAGCATTAAGTGCTGTAAAATTTTTCCAAATTGCTTTGGGTTCTATGTCTAGTATGTTGGTATTCATTTAGGGGGTAGTTTTTTTTAACAAAGCCAAATATACTACTTTTTGTAAAAAAAATGTTAATTATATTTAGGGATATCTACCACAAAAACAATAGATTAAATAAATAGAGAAGTGATTTAAAAATACAAACATTTAAATATTTAAGCATCAAAAGATTGCATGCTTACCAATTTAAAATACTCACCTTTTTGGGCAAGTAAATCGTCGTGTTTGCCTTGTTCTACTATTTCGCCTTTGCGCATAACCACAATTAAATCTGCTTTTTGAATGGTGGATAAGCGATGCGCAATAACAATAGAAGTGCGATTTTCCATCATTTTCTCTAAGGCTTTTTGCACCAATTGTTCAGATTCTGTATCTAGTGCCGACGTGGCTTCGTCTAAAATCATAATAGGCGGATTTTTAAGCACAGCTCTGGCAATAGATAAACGCTGTTTTTGTCCGCCAGATAAAGTATTGCCACCATCGCCAATGTTGGTTTCGTATTGTTTTGGTAAATCTTTTATAAATTCGTGTGCGTTGGCAATTTTGGCTGCGTTTTCTATGGCCGAGTCTTCGGCACTTTCAACACCCAAAGCAATGTTGTTTTTAACAGTATCGTTAAATAAGATGGAGTCTTGTGAAACGATTCCCATCAAACCACGCAGCGATTTTATTTTAATTTCTTTGATGTCAATACCATCAATAAAAATAGCGCCTTTATTTACGTCGTAAAAACGTGTGATTAAATTGGCAATGGTAGATTTTCCACTGCCCGATTGCCCTACTAATGCTATGGTTTGTCCTTTAGGAATTCGCAATGAAAAATCTTTTAAAACATAGTCATCTTTATATTTAAACGACACATTTTTTAATTCAACGACGTCATTAAAATCGGTTTTATTTTGAGCATTTGGTTGGTCTTTAATACTGATATCCATATCTAGAATTTCAATAATTCTATCGGCCGAAGCCATGCCTTTACGGATGCTATAAAAAGCAGCTGTAATTACTTTTACAGGGCCTAACACCAAATAAAACAACATGATAAAAGTTAAAAATTCTTCAGGTTTTAATTCGCTTTGATTGCTCAAAACCATACGGCCGCCAAACCACAAAATACTAATAATGGTAGTGGCGCCTAGAAATTCACTCATAGGAGAACCCAATGTTTGTCTATGTAGTACGTGGTTCATCAGTCTATAGAATTTATAGGTTGAATCTTTGAATTTTTTACTGATGCGGCCTTCTGCATTAAATGCTTTTATGACGCGTAATCCAGTTAAAGTTTCTTCTATAAAAGACAGGAAAATACCCGTTTCTTGTTGGGCTTTTAAAGAAGTAGACTTTAGTCGCTTGCTCAAACTAGAAATTATAAATCCAGAAATAGGCAATAGTAGAAGGACAAATAATGTAAGTTTGAAACTTATAGTTAGCATGGCTCCTAACGCAATAACGATGGTTAAAGGGTCTCTAATAATAGATTCAAGCGATGTTAAAAACGACATTTCTACTTCTTTAACGTCATTAGACATTCTTGAGATAATGTCGCCTTTGCGCTTTTCAGAAAAGTAAGCTAAAGGTAAAGTAACAATTTTGTCATACAAATCATTTCTAATGTCTTTAATCACACCATTACGTAAAAAAGCCAAGGCAAAAGACGCTAAATATTTAAATAAATCTTTCAGAAAAAAGAGACAGATAGAAATCATACAAACAATAAAAAGAGCCTCAATAACCCCATCTTGGATGATGGTTTGCGATATAAAATAATAAAATTTATCTTTTAAAAAATCACCTAAAGTACTGATGCCTCCATAAACGGGTACTTTTGAAACCACATTTTCTTGTTTAAACAGAATGTTTAAAACAGGAATAAAAGCAATAATTGTTAGTACATTAAAAATGGCATACATCACGTTAAATAGAATGTTTAACCATGCATAATTGTAATAAGGTTTGGTGTATGATAATATTTTTTTAAAAGGACTCATTCAGTTTTTATAAATTCATTTCTTTTATAATACGTTGTATTTTGGCATCGAGTTCTGATTCTACTTTCACAGCATTTTCAATCGTATCAAGCGCTTTATTAACGCTAAAATAGAATTTTATTTTGGGTTCTGTGCCACTTGGTCTGGCTGCAATGGTGCTGCCATCTTCGGTGTGATAAATCAAGACGTTAGATTTAGGAATCTCAATAGCTGTTTTTTCTCCAGATAACTGATTGGTACAAATGCCCGCATCGTAATCATAAATTTTTGAAACGCGTGAACCATCAACAGTTTTTAGCGGATTGTCTCTCAAGTCTTTCATCATTTTACCGATGACTTCTGAACCGTCAATACCTTTCTTAACAATGGCAATTAAATGCTCTTTGTAAAAGCCGTATTTTGTGTAAATGTTTAGCAATTCTTTATAAAGCGACGATCCTTTTTCTTTGGCCTCGGCAGCTATTTGACAAGCTAAAAGTGCGGCAGAAACAGCATCTTTATCGCGAACAAAATCGCCCACCATAAATCCAAAACTTTCTTCGCCACCACCAATAAAATCCATGTGTTCGAAATCGCGAATCATTTTGGCAATCCATTTAAATCCGGTCAAGCCGATTTTGGTTTCAACGCCAAAACCATCGCCAATTTTATCAACCAAAGCTGTAGAAACAATTGTAGATCCCACAAACTGATTCCCGTTTAACAGGCCTTGTTTTTGCCATTGTTTTAATAAGTAATGCACCATTAAAACCATCATTTGATTGCCGTTTAGCAATTTGATATTACCCTCTAAATCTGGTGTGGCAATACCTAATCTGTCTGAATCTGGGTCTGTTCCAAAAACGATATCGGCACCTACTTTTTTACCTAAATCAATGGCCATTTTTAAGGCGGCAGGTTCTTCTGGATTTGGCGAAACTACCGTAGGAAAATCGCCATCAGGCTCGGCTTGTTCTGGTACAATATGCACATCGGTAAAACCAGCTCTTTCAAGAGCACTTGGAATTAATTTTATAGAAGTGCCATGTAATGATGTGTAAACAATAGATAAATTTTCTAATCCAATTGTGTTAAAAATACTGTTGGCAACACTTTCTTTTAAGAATACGTCATCTAAATCTTTGCCAACGCGCTGAATTAATGCGGCTTTAGCGTTAAATTTAATATCTTCAAAATTAAGAGCATTTACTTCGTCAATAATAGCGCCATCTTCTGGAGGTACAATTTGACCACCATCATTAAAATAAACCTTATAACCATTGTATTCTGGCGGATTGTGACTGGCCGTTAAAACAATACCTGCGTCGCAACCTAAATGGCGCACAGCAAAAGATAATTCGGGTGTGGGCCGCATGTCTTCAAAAAGATAAACACTAATGTTATTAGCCGAAAAAACATCGGCGACAAGCTGTGAAAATAATGTTGAATTATGCCTACAATCGTAAGCAATGGCTACTTTTAAGGGTTTGTTTGGGAATGTTTTTATAAGATAATTAGCCAAACCTTGGGTAGCTCTGCCCAACGTATATTTGTTAATGCGGTTGGTGCCAGCACCCATAACGCCACGCATACCGCCGGTACCAAATTCCATATTTTTATAAAAACTCTCAATCAGATTGGCATCGTCTGATGCGATAAGTTGTTCTACTTGCGTTTGTGTTTCTTTGTCAAATGGTGCAGTTAACCAAGACTTAGCTGCTTTTAAAGCACGTTCTTTCATCAATAATTATATTTATATATGGGTGCAAAATTAAGTATAATACTTAAATCACATCTTTAATTTGATATCTATTTTCTGATACTTTGCCACGTAAAATAAGCTCACCAATAAATCCGGCAAGGAACAATTGTGTGCCAATTATCATGGTGGCTAAAGCGATATAATACATAGGGTCATTGGTAACCAAAATTGTTTTGACGCCGTGATATAATTTGTACAATTTTAAAGCACCGATATAACCCGAAGCTAAAAATCCGATGATAAACATAAAACTGCCCATCAAACCAAATAGGTGCATGGGGCGCTTGCCAAATTTGGTTAAAAACCAAATGGTGAGTAAGTCTAAAAATCCGTTTGTAAATCTGCTCATGCCAAATTTTGTTTCGCCGTATTTACGGGCTTGATGTTGTACTTCTTTTTCGCCAATACGCGCATAACCTTTATGCTTTGCTAAAACTGGAATATAGCGGTGCATTTCGCCATAAACATCAATGTTTTTAACCACTTCTAGTTTATAAGATTTAAGTCCACAATTAAAATCGTGTAGGCTTAAACCCGATGTTTTTCTCGCTGCCCAATTAAATAATTTTGAGGGTATGTTTTTTCTGATTTTAGAATCGTAGCGTTTCTTTTTCCACCCCGAAACCAAATCGTAATTTTTGTCGATAATTAAATTATAAAGCCCGGGTATTTCATCTGGACTGTCTTGTAAATCGGCATCCATAGTGATAACCACATTGCCTTCTGCTTTAAGAAAACCGGCATGTAGGGCTTGCGATTTTCCAAAATTTTGTTGAAACTGAATGCCCTTTACATTTGAGTTTTGTTTAGAGAGTTGGGTAATAACTTTCCAAGAGGCATCTGTACTGCCGTCGTCTATAAACAGTATTTCATAAGAAAAACGATTGGATTGCATTATTTGTGCAATCCAATCGTGTAATTCTTTTAAAGAGTCTTCTTCGTTAAGTAGTGGAATGACTACCGATATATCCATTAAGTTTATTTTTTAATAATCTTGTTCTGGCGCTTTTTTCATTATTAATCCCGCGATAAGCGAAATTACAAAGCCAATAAAAAGACTCCAAACTAATCCCACAGCCATTATTATCATTGGAGAAGAGAATTTCTTAGTAATCGTTTCCATAGCTTCTAATTGCTCATCTGTTAAATTAGGATTGGCTTCAAGTGCTTTTTGTTGTTGCAGCTCCATCACTTGACTCATAAAATTGGGCTCTATATAAGTCATAAAAACATAAGTGTAAAGTAAGCTAATAATTGTGCCAATTAAAACAATTGCAAGACCTGTTTTTAAAGCTTCACTCAAACTTAAAAAACCGCCATTGCCAATTTTAAATGTTCTTAGACCAAAGACAATAATACCTATAGTTATCACTAGGCTGCCAATGGTATTAAGTGATCCGCCATCTAAATGTTTGCCCATAGCATATAATACTACTGCGAAGGCAATTGATACAAAGCCTAAAATTAGGCCATAAGTTAAAGCAATTTGTTTTGTTGAAGTTGTTTGGTTTTCCATAAGGTTGGTTGTTAAAGTTTATATATAGTATTAGTGTGTTTTAATAAGGATTTATTACACAAAAATAAGTAAAAAAGACTTGTAAAAATAGAAATAGGTTGTATTTTTGCAGCGGCAAGTCCTACACAACTAGCTCCCTCTTAATCCCCCAGGGTGGGAACACAGCAAGGGTACGAGGTTGAGCAGTGTGATGTAGGTAGCTTGCCATTTTTTGTTTCCTACCCCTAACCATTTCAAAAGAAAATGGTTACAAATAATCCTTTACTTTTAAAATTTAGTTTCTTTCCTTAGAGAAGTCGGAAGATGGTATATTCTCCTCAATTATTGTATTTTTGATTTTGAATATTCAATCTTAAATTTTTAGTCATCAATGTCAAAAGTTGTTTTAATAACAGGAGGGTCGTCGGGCATAGGAAAATCTGTAGGCGTATTTTTAACTCAAAAAGGTTTTACTGTTTACGGTACCAGTCGGAATCCTCAAAAAATTGACAATCATCCTTTCAATTTGGTGGCATTAGATGTGAACGATACCAATAGTATTGCTAAAGCAGTTCAAGAAATTATCGCCAAAGAAGGTCAACTTGATGTTCTCGTTAACAATGCTGGCATGGGCATTACAGGGTCTATTGAAGATACCCCAACTGCTGAAATGCGTAAAGTTTTCGATACCAATTTTTTTGGTGCCATTGATGTTATCAAAGCAGTTTTGCCACAAATGCGTACTCAAAAGAGTGGGCTCATTATAAACGTAACATCTATTGCGGGTTATATGGGATTGCCCTTTCGGGGGATTTATTCTGCCACAAAAGGCGCTTTAGAATTGACAACCGAAACTTTAAGTATGGAAGTCAAGCAATTTGGTATTAAAGTAACGAATGTGGCACCAGGCGATTTTGCTACAAATATTGCTTCGGGACGTTATCACACACCTGTTTTTGAAACATCTCCATACAAAGAAGTCTATCAAAATAATCTCAATTTAATGGATGCCGATGTTGATAGTGGCGAAGACCCTATCGCTATGGCAGAAGCTATTTATAAGATTATCAATAATTCAAATCCAAAATTGCATTATAAAGTAGGCAGTTTTATGCAAAAATTTTCCATCGTTTTAAAACGCATTTTACCCGATTCCGTTTATGAGAAACTGTTGATGAATAATTTTAAGATGTGAAATGGGTATCAAGTATTAAGTACAAAGTATCTAGTATCAAGTACAAAGTATCTAGTATCAAGTACAAAGTATCTGGTATAAAGAGCAAAGAACCGACTTGTCGCCCCGATCTTTCTGTCAGGTTGAGCGGAGTCGAAACCTAAAGAGTTACATTTTTTGGATGTATTTGTAGTATTATTGTTCTGTATTGCCAACAACTAATAACCCTGTTAAAAAGTTAATATTTATTTTAGGATTGCCTCTCCTTATATTTTATCTTTGCCCAAAATATAAATCAAACAACACATGAAATTTTTTATCGATACAGCTAATTTAGCCCAAATAAAAGAAGCTCAAGATTTGGGTATTTTAGATGGTGTTACTACAAATCCATCTTTAATGGCAAAAGAGGGTATTACCGGTACCAACAATATTTTAAAACATTATGTTGCTATCTGCAATATTGTTGATGGCGATGTGAGTGCCGAAGTTATTGCAACCGATTTTGAAGGTATGGTAAGAGAAGGCGAAGCTTTAGCCGATTTACATCCACAAATTGTTGTAAAAATCCCTATGATTAAAGATGGAATTAAAGCTATAAAATATTTTTCAGATCACGGTATAAAAACCAATTGCACTTTGGTATTTTCAGTTGGCCAGGCCTTATTGGCAGCCAAAGCAGGTGCTAGTTATGTGTCGCCTTTTATTGGCCGTTTAGACGATGTTTGTACAGATGGGCTCAACCTTATTGACGAAATTAGATTGGTGTATGATAACTATGGTTATGAAACCGAGATATTGGCCGCTTCTGTCCGCCATACCATGCATATTGTAGAATGTGCTAAGCTTGGCGCCGATGTTATTACAGCACCTTTAAGTGCTATTGAAGGTTTGTTAAAACATCCTTTAACCGATAGCGGTTTGGCTACTTTTTTAGCCGATTACAAAAAAGGAAATTAGATTCCAAGAATTATTTTTATAACAAAAAGAGCGGCCATTGGCCGCTCTTTTTGTTATAATGTTTTGGAGTGACACTTTTAGGTTTTGTATGTGGTTAAGTAATGATATATACCAAATGCTGTAAGTTGTTATTTTCTATGTTCTCCTCTCATAATCCAAAAATCTAGAAAGAACTTATCTTTGTTTAATTTTGTTTTTTTGGTGCCATAATAAAACATACTTACTAAAGTGTCTTTTAAGCTTGATTTTTCTGACAGTACATCCTTATTGTCTTTATCCCAAATCATTACTGCTGAATACATCTCTTCTCGGCTTTCAAGACCTGATGCAGCAACATCAAACAAGTTGTCATTTCCCTCAAAAAGTTTACAGTTTTCCCAAATTAAATAATGATTGTATTTACCTTTCTTTGCTACCTTATCCCAATGACCGAACCTATCATATAAATATTTTTCAGTATAAAAGGCTGATGATAAGTGAAATCTTAACTCGTTGTAATATATTGAATCAGAAATATTTGAGAATAAAATTTTTACAATTTTAGTATTCGTATAATTTTTTGATAATTTGCTTCTGTTTTGTTCTAATGAAACACAACCTATAATTGATAAAAATAAAATATATAAAAATATTTTTCTCATAATTATTTACAACTTTATTTATATAAATTGGTTTATTGATTTTATCTGATGTTACCTTTACTAAGGTAAGTAAGAGCCAAGTTCGTTTTTTAATCTCAGAATAGCAATAAAAACATAAAGTATTTATTGTAAAGTCATTGTTTTAAAATAAATAATATTAAAACGGCAGAGATGGTGTTTTATTTAAAAAACAATTTTTATTGAAAAATAAATTGATTTTATTTATTTTAGCATACTAAACATAAAGCAAATGAAAACTTCTGTAAAACTCCTAGCATTTAGTTTGATATTGTTTTTAACTAGTTGTCAAACTAAGAAGCAAACACCAAAAGCTAAAGAAGCCCTACCAGTAGTGGCTAAAATTCAAGAAGTGAATCCGAAAATAAGCGCTATTGATTTGGCTTTTAAAACGGAAATTACCAATGTTTACCAAGCTTATAACAAATTAAAAGACGCTTTGGTAGCGTCAGATCCCACTTTGGCATTGGCAGCTGCTAATGAAGTTCTAGCAAATTTAAACAAAGTAGAAATGGGCTTGCTTAAAAAACCCGAATCTCATAAAGTTTGGATGACTGAAAAGCCTTTGTTGGTGGCCGAATTAAATATGTTTATAAAAGGCAATTCTCTTGAAGAACAACGGGCGTCATTTTTAAAAATTTCGAATAGCATGATTACTTTAGTAGAAAATTTTGGAACAACAGAAAAAGTGATGGTACAATTTTGCCCTATGGCAGACGATTTTAATGGTGGCTATTGGCTAAGTGCAGATACAGCAATTAAAAATCCATATTTTGGCGATAAAATGTTGAAATGTGGTAGTACAAAAAGAATCATAAATTAAGACAAAAAGATATCATCCTGAGAGTCCCAAGAATTAGGGAGAAGCTCCATTTTAAAATATTTTAATTTTAAATAGCAAATAAAACCCCGCTTTGAAATTTCAAAGCGGGGTTTTTAATGTTAGTATGTCATTCTGAATCTTTCGACTGTCTCTCAAGACAGGCTAAAGTGAAGAATCTCAAAAATAAAGTAGAGATTCCGCGTCGTCACTTCGTGACTCTGTCGGAATGACAATTTGTAAAATTACATCATGCCTGGCATTCCGCCACCCATTGGAGGCATTCCGCCGCCCATTGGTGCATCTTCTTTAACATCTACAAGAGCACACTCGGTAGTTAAAATCATACCTGCAACAGAAGCCGCATTTTCAAGGGCAATTCTAGTTACTTTTGTAGGATCTATAATTCCGGCTTTAAACATATTTACATATTCATCCGTTTTAGCGTTATAGCCAAAATCTTTTTTCCCTTCGGCAACTTTAGAAACTACTACAGAACCTTCGGCACCTGCATTTTCTACAATTTGACGTAATGGTTCTTCAACAGCACGTCTTAAGATTTTTACACCTGTAGCTTCGTCGTTATTTACAGTTATAACAGCATCAAGAGAACTTACAGATCTTAAAAGTGCTACGCCACCACCGGCAACAATACCTTCTTCAATAGCTGCTCTGGTTGCATGTAATGCATCATCTACACGGTCTTTTTTCTCTTTCATTTCAACTTCACTTGGTGCGCCAACATACAAAACAGCAACACCGCCAGCCAATTTAGCCAAACGCTCTTGTAATTTCTCCTTATCGTAATCTGATGTTGTTGTTTCTATTTGTGCTTTAATTTGACCAACACGTGCTTTTATATCATCAGAATTACCAGCACCATTAACAACAGTTGTATTGTCTTTGTCAATTGTGATACGCTCGGCAGTACCTAACATATCAATGGTTGTGTTTTCTAATGTAAATCCGCGTTCTTCAGAAATAACAGTACCGCCTGTTAAAACGGCTAAATCTTCTAGCATTGCTTTTCTACGATCGCCAAAACCAGGAGCTTTTACAGCAGCAATTTTTAAAGCGCCACGTAATTTGTTAACTACTAAAGTAGCTAAAGCTTCGCCATCAACATCCTCGGCAATAATTAATAAAGGTTTCCCCGATTGTGCTACGGGTTCAAGAATAGGTAGTAAATCTTTCATTGTAGATACTTTTTTATCGTACAATAAAATATAAGGATTGTCTAAATCGGTAATCATTTTTTCTGAATCGGTGATAAAATAAGGCGACAAATAACCACGGTCAAATTGCATACCTTCAACAATCTCAACATAAGTCTCCATGCCCTTAGCTTCTTCAACAGTAATAACACCTTCTTTACCCACTTTACCAAAAGCTTGGGCAATTAAATCGCCAATAGAATCATCGTTATTTGCAGAAATAGAGGCTACTTGTTTTATCTTATCTGATTTGTTTCCAACCTCTTGAGATTGTTTTTGCAAATCGGCAACAATGGCAACAACTGCTTTATCAATACCGCGTTTTAAATCCATCGGATTGGCACCTGCGGCCACATTTTTTAAACCTTCTTTTACGATTGCTTGCGCTAAAACGGTAGCTGTAGTTGTACCATCTCCAGCTAAATCGTTGGTTTTAGAAGCTACTTCTTTAACCATTTGAGCACCCATATTTTCAAGTGGATCTTCTAATTCTATTTCTTTTGCAACTGTCACACCATCTTTGGTAATTTGTGGGCCACCAAAGGCTTTGCCAATAATTACATTGCGGCCTTTTGGACCTAAGGTTACTTTTACTGCGTTTGCTAAAGCGTCAACGCCACGTTTTAAACCATCGCGTGCGTCAATATCAAATTTTATATCTTTTGCCATAATTTGTTAATTTTTAAGATTTATTTTTTGGATTAAAGAATGGCGAAAATATCGCTCTCTTTCATAATTAAATAATCGTTGCCGTCAAGTTTTAATTCGGTACCAGCATACTTTCCGTAAAGCACAGTATCACCAACTTTAACAGTCATAGGCTCATCTTTTGTGCCTTTTCCTACAGCAACAACTTTACCTTGTTGTGGTTTTTCTTTGGCCGAGTCTGGAATATATAATCCAGAAGCAGTTTTGGTTTCTGCAGCCTGAGGTTCAATTAGAACACGGTCTGCTAATGGTTTGATGTTTAATTTACTCATTTTATAAAATTTTATTAAAGTTATTTTCCACTCTATTTAGTCAGAAATTATGCCAAAGCACAATCTCTGCCAAAGGGATAAAAAAAATGCCAACGTGTCATTTTACGTTGGCATTTTATAAGATATAAAGACAAATATTGTTATTTACCTGCGTCTTTTTTGTCGTCAGTTTTAACTGGTGTTGCCACAGGCGCCACTAATTTTTGATCGTCAGCAGGGATTTCTCTATTTTCAAGTTTTTGCTCAACTTGTGAGTCTTGTTGAACACCACCTCTTTGAATGGCGAAATTAGATAAAAGAATAAGTGCTATAAGTATAAAAGCCAAATACCATGTGCTTTTATCTAAAAAATTGGTTGTGCTTTGAACACCGCCCAGAGCTTGGGTACCGCCACCACCAAATGAAGAAGATAATCCCCCACCTTTTGGATTTTGAACCATGATTAATAAAACGAGCAATGCTGCTACAATGATGATTAAGACTAGGAATATTGTATAAGTCATGATGTTAAATTATTATAATTTTTGTAAAAATTTTATTGCTTTAATTCGGTCTGCAAAGAAACTACTTTTTTCTGGATATTTCAAACTTAATATATTGTAAGCTTTAATAGCTTTTGCATATTTTTTTTGCTCTAAATAAACCTTTGCCAATGTTTCTGTCATGATGTCCAAATTTTCATGGATTTTTTCTTCAGAAACTAAAATAATGGGTTCGCTTTTTATCGGTTTAATTTTTGGATTTGATTTTATAAACTGCTCAATTAATTCAGAATTCTCAGAATACGGCTTTCTTTTAATCGGCGTAAAGCTTTCTAGTTTTAGCCACTCATTAAACGAATGTGTTTCGTTTGATAAAAAGCGGATTGGCTTACCTATTTGTAAAGATTCTTCAACATTTTTAAAGGTATTTTCTTTAGAAATAGTGCTTATATTTTTGTGAAGTTTTACAACAGCTTCTTTACTATCTATTTCTTCTTGTTGTGTATTTTCTAGGGCTTTCTTATTTATTATAAAATCGAATAAAACGGTACGGTCTGTACTGTATGCTGCTGTTTTTTTTAAGCCTGTATTAAACTTAAAACTATCTTGATTTTGAAGCCCTTTTAGATGAAGCACATGACCTATTTGAAAAAAAGGGTAGGCTTCTAAAACTTCTTCAATTTTATTTGTAAAAGTTGTGTTTATTTGGTTTGGGTTGTCAAGTATGTGGTTAAATTCTGTTAATGTCATAATTTACCACTTAGCGATAGAGGCGTTAAAAATATCTTGGGTTATGCGTTCAAAAATGACCTTAAAGCCATCATCAATCACACTACCTGTAAGTTGTGCATTGGCATCATAATCATAGTAAAAACTAAATTTTTGTTCAAAATTATCTTCCTCTTTTAGTTTATTGAAAAAACGGCAGCTTACACCAATTGTTAATCTGTTCTGGGCGGCAGTTTGTTGGGCTGTTGCCATCATTGGCTCAATTCTGTACGTGGTAATTTCGCCTTCAAATTGTAAGTCGCCATTGTTTTTTACCAAATTTAAATTGGTTTGTCTTAAAAACAAATCCTGTAAGGCTAAAGTGAATTCATTACTTAAACGTGGCTCAACCAAAAGGGCATTGTTAGGAAAGTAATCTATCTGAATTGTTTTGGCATCTCCGGTACTTCCTCCGGTAAACGAATAGACACCACAAGATTGTGTAAATGTTAAGATTAAAACAACGATTGTTGAAGAATATAAAAAATGTTTTATTTTAAGACTCATATTTTTTAAGTACTTACTTTAAGAGTTTCAAAGATATTTATAAACTTATAACTTTAGCTTAAAAATTTTAGTTATAAATCGAATTGTTTAATTTTTCTATATAAAGTGCGTTCAGAAATACCCAATTCTTGAGCCGCTAATTTTCGTTTATTGCTATTGCGATTAAGCGCATCTTTAATCATTTCTATTTCATTATCTTGAAGCGATTGTGTTGGTTCTATAGTCTCGGTGTCGTTATAATGAGCCTGAGAATAGTCGTCAGATTTTTTAAGAGGAATTATTTCTACAGGTGTTTCTGTGTCTTCTTGAGATGGGCTTCCATATAATTTTTTTATCAGATGCTCATTTTCTTTAACATGTTCTTCTGTGATTTTTTCATCTTTCAGTAAACTAAGAGTTAGTTTTTTTAAATCAGTAATATCGTTGCGCATGTCGAATAAAACTTTGTATAAAATCTCACGTTCATTGTTAAACTCACTTCCTTTATATTTTTCGCCAATAATGGCAGGTAAATTATTGCTTTGATTAGGCAAATAGCCTTTTAAAACAGAGGCGTCAATATTTCTGCTTTGTTCTATCACAGAAATTTGTTCTGCAATATTTCTTAACTGACGGATGTTACCTGGCCAATTATAATTTTCTAATAAAATGATAGCATCCGCTTCTAAGCGCAATGTAGGCATGCGGTATTGTTGCGCAAAATCTGAAGCAAATTTTCTAAAAAGTAAATGAATATCTGTTTTACGCTCGCGCAAAGGAGGTAAATGTATTTCGATGGTGCTTAAACGGTAATATAAATCTTCTCTAAACTTATTGTTTTGGATGGCTTGAAGCATGTTTATATTTGAGGCGGCCACAATGCGAACATCTGTTTTTTGCACTTTTGAAGAACCTACTTTTATAAACTCACCATTTTCTAAAACCCGCAATAAACGCACTTGGGTTGTTAAAGGCAATTCGCCAACTTCATCTAAAAAAATTGTACCACCATCGGCAACTTCAAAATAACCACTTCTTGTTTGTGTGGCGCCTGTAAACGATCCTTTTTCGTGTCCAAACAATTCGCTGTCAATTGTTCCTTCTGGAATGGCACCACAGTTTACAGCAATATAATTGGCATGTTTTCTGTGCGATAATTGATGAATAATTTTAGGGATACTTTCTTTACCAACACCACTTTCGCCCGTTACTAAAACAGAAATATTTGTGGCTGCTACACGTAAAGATTTTTCTATTGCACGATTTAGATGCATGTCATTTCCTATAATGCCAAATCGTTGTTTTATACCTTGTAATGAGGATTCCATAATATTATATTTTAGCACCTATTAAGGTGGCAGAAGTGCATGTTTCTATTTTAACATTTACAAAGTCACCAATAATTTCTTGTCCAGTTTTTGGAAAAATAACAACAGCATTTTGGGAGTTCCGTCCTTTCCAATGAAGGTCAGACTTTTTTGAAGCGCCTTCAATCAAAACTTCAACAGTTTTATTTAAAAATTCTTCTGACCTGTATAAACTATATTTCCTTTGTCGTTCAATAATATCATTTAGGCGGCGCTTTTTTACCTCAAGAGGCACATCGTCTTCCATTTTTTTCTCGGCCAAAGTCCCGGGTCTTTCAGAATAGGCAAACATAAATCCGAAATCGTATTTCACATAGTCCATTAAAGACAAAGTTTCTTGATGGTCTTCTTCTGTTTCGCCACAAAAACCAGCAATCATGTCTTGCGAAATGGCACAATCGGGTAAAATTTTACGCACATTATCAATTAAAGTGATGTATGCTGAGCGGGTGTGTTGTCGGTTCATGCGGGCTAACATTCTTGTGCTTCCAGATTGCACAGGCAGGTGAATATACTTGCAGATATTCTCGTGTTTTGCCATAACATGCAAAACTTCAAGGTGCATGTCTTGCGGATTAGAAGTCGAAAAGCGGAATCTAATTTTCGGAAATTGCGTAGCGCATAAATCTAACAAATCAGCAAAACCTACGGCTGTAGCTTTGGCGATATCGCTGGCATTTTTAAAATCTTTTTTGAGGCCACCACCATACCATAAATAGCTGTCCACATTTTGACCTAAAAGCGTTACTTCTTTAAAATTATTATCTACCAAATCTTGAATTTCTTTGATGATACTTTGCGGATCACGACTGCGTTCGCGGCCACGTGTAAAGGGCACTACGCAAAAAGCGCACATATTATCGCAGCCACGTGTGATGGATACAAAAGCAGAAACGCCATTAGAATTTAACCGCACAGGCGACACATCTGCATAGGTTTCTTCTTTAGATAAAATAACATTTACAGCTTCTCTACCAGCAGCTACTTCTTCAATTAAATTGGGTAAATCGCGATACGCATCTGGCCCCACAACCAAATCGACTATTTTTTCTTCTTCTAAAAATTGTTTTTTTAGGCGTTCTGCCATACAACCCAAAACCCCCACTTTCATTTTCGGATTAATCTTTTTTACGGCATTATATTTTTCGAGACGTTTGCGAACAGTTTGTTCCGCTTTTTCGCGGATAGAGCAGGTATTTACCAAAACCAAATCGGCATCTTCAAGATTTGGTGTGGTGTTAAAGCCATGCTCAGAAAGGATTGCAGCTACAATTTCGCTGTCATTCAAATTCATTGAACAGCCATAACTTTCTATAAACACCTTTTTATTATGAGTATTTATGTTCGTATCAACCTCATTATCAAGAATTTGACCGTTAAATTGGTTAGGGTTTTTATGGGTATAACTCTGGGTATAACTCGTTCGTGTAAGAGCTCTTGGATTTGCTAATGGTTTGTTAATTAACTTTTTATGTGTTTTCGTATTTCCCATTTAGGTATAACCTTTTTTATATTTTTTTAATTAAAATTGGTTATACCCATGTTTGGGTATAACCACAATTAACATACATTTTAATTCACAAAGGTAATGGAATTTTGACAATGTGTCATGTTATTTCAACCAAAAAAGGAGACTGATGAGGTCTCCTTAAAACAAATCAAATTAGTGATAGGTTGGTTATATCCCTTATAAGAAAGATATGCTGTTTAAGTATAAATATGATAGGGTATGAGTTAATTAACCTCTAATCCCATTCACTTGTATTTTTTATATTAAAAAGAATTTTGATACAATCAATTATTGCATCTTTTGAGTAATTTCCAACTTATTTAATTTCGTTTTTTTTTGTACCAAAAATAATTACACACCGACTTGGATGTCAGTAGTATTTTCGAGCCATTTCAATGTTGTCGTCTGTAAGTGGTTTTGTAAAATATTCAACAGAGTACTCCTTGGCTTTCATTTGATCGACAGAACTTGAGGAAGAGGACAGGATATAAATTTTGGTGCTACTAAGATCAATATTGAAGTTTTTTAGACTTTGTAAAAATTCCCACCCCGACATTCTAGGCATATTGATGTCTAAAAAAATAATAGACGGAAGGGGTGTGCCTTCCGAAATAAATTTTTTTAATTCTTCTAAAGCTTCATCTGCGTAAAGGAAACTTTTCACAGAATCGAATCCTTTAGCCCTATCTAATTTGTGTTTAATTAAGAAAGTAAAAACCTCATCATCATCGATGAGCCACAATTTATTCATGATTTTTTGATATTAGTATTTTAAACTCAGTACCCTTGCCCACTTCCGATGCCACTGTAATCTTCCATTCCAGGGCTTCAATGTATTTTTTAACCAAAAATAGCCCAAGCCCTTTCGCTTCTTTATTTCCATGAAAGGTAGCGTACATGTTAAATAACTTATTACCTATCTTTTCTAAGTCCATACCCACCCCATTATCTTTGAAAATCAAGACGATGTCTTTATCAGTTTCAACTGCCGATATTACTAAACTTGAATTATTACCCGATTTGTATTGAATAGCGTTAGAAATTAAATTTTCAAAAATACTATTTACGTAGCCAGCCTTCACTTTAAGGTTGATGCCTTTCGGAATAGAATTTTGGATAGTTATGTCAGGGGTTTTAATGGTAAACGATTCAGTTATTTTATCCACAAAATCAGCCAAATAAATTTCTATTTCGGGAATTGGAGAATCTTTATCTATATCAACTATTTCGGAAATATAATCTACCGTCATAGATAAGTGATCTATGGATTTTACCATCATACTATAGTATATTTTCTTCTCTTCTATATCACCGGAATCAATAACCTCCGAAATCAATTTAAGATTGGCCGAATGTTTTCGAATATCGTGACTTATGATATAAGTAAACTCCTTTAGTCGTTCATTTTTTTCTATAAGGACTTTGTTTGCAAGTGCTAATTTATCTGCTTGTTTTTGTTTCTCTGTATTGCTAATAATTAGCTCATTTAACCGCTTATTTTCATGAATTCCTAGTTCATCAATCGCTTTTGTTTGAGAGATTTTCAAAGACAACATAGAGGCTATTGTGTTTAGTATAATCAAATCATGATCAGAAAAGTAGCCTTTCTCTGGGTGCTCAGAATCGATAATTCCGATTACATTTCCATCCGAAAGAACAGGCACTGTTATCTCTGAATATCGAGATTTATCATCAACTGTATATCTATGGTCTTTTGAAGTGTCAGCAATAATCTCACCAATTCCTGTAAGTGCAACATGTCCGCAAATACCCTCACCTATTTTTAATTTAATTGGATTCTTAATTTCTTGTGCTGTAGGGTTTTTGTTTCCATAAGCTGCACATTGATAAAGTTCTCCATCATCATTGATTAAGTATATGATACAATCAGTGTATCCCAGATTTTCAATGACGTTATCTGTGACAGCCCATACAGAATCTTTCACTGAAGTAGTGTGCATTAGTATAGAACCAAATGCATTGATTTTTTCCAAAAGGTCCGAATTTCTCTCATTTTGAGGTTTTTCTCTCATATTGTTATGTTCTATATCTACATATAAAAAAAACTTTATCCATAAAGTTCCTTAAATCAATTATCTGTTAAACTATTTCTAAATCAAACTTATTTTCGGATAACAGGAGTTTTCGTTGTACATCAAATATATTAAATTTTACTTGATTGTTTCATTAAATTTTGTTGAACTGATTTGATGAACTTTATAGTTTGATTTCCTACCGATTTCTTTTTCTATGAACTCACCAATTCTTTCATATGAACGAGATTGAAATGTATTAGAGTTTACATCACAAAAAAATATAATTCTATATTAGCAAAAAACCATTTTATCTTTGGTGAATATAATTTAGACTCTAATTAAAATAATATTAAGTTAAACAAATTAGTATTATTTCAAATAACTCCATAAACACTCTTCATAAACGGAGTTCAAGTTATAAATATTGCAAAAACTTAATTCAAATAATAAAATATGTTATTCCAATTAAATTATTTAATAATTATTAATAATAAATTTTGAAATTAGATCATTTGTTAAGAAACCATGTAAAAGTATTGGTTTTTCTTTTGTGTTAATAAATGTTTTTAATTGCATCAAATCTTCTTGACCAAAAGAGTTGACAAGAGGGTAATTCACATATTTCATAGGGTAATCTGTAAAAAGTTCACTTTCTTTTGTAATCCACTTCTGGTTTATTACTTTGCTACTATCAAGAAGAGAAATTACGGTTTTAAAATAGTCATTAAGAATATATTTCATAAACTCATCATCGGTTGGATATGGAGTTAAGTAAACGCCCTCTTCTAATTTGAAATAATCTCCTCTTTCCCAAGTAGGTTCGTCTTCTAATCTATGATTAATAATGGTTGATTCTGAAGTAGTTTTAACACCGTATTGTTTAACAGCAGCCTTAAAAATATTAACCCTGTCACGTCCTAAATAACAATGTACATAATAAAGTCCTTTTTCGGTTTCAATAAAGTCCTTCGCATACTGTAATGTTTTTTCATTCCCTGAAATCCAGGGTAACATTGCCATATTAATTACCTTAATATCATATTTATTAGCAATTTCAATTTCGTCTTTTATTAAAGCGGGCTCTGCCGGAATAACCAACTCATGTAATAGTGATATTATACCGGTGTATCCTTGCTCTTTAAGAGATTTTATCATTTCTTCATTTGGATATGCGCCAAAAACAAATTCTAATTCTTCAGAATTTTTATCTTGTTTCATTTCTACATTTCTTGCTGGAATTCCTCCTGAATAGCTTATCAGCCATTGAGGATGAAAACTAAAAATATAAACTGAAGTTAATAGAATTATAGTTAATATACCTGGCAACACCCATTTTATCATTTTTGTTGTTGATTTTTTTACAATGCGATGGATAAAAAGGGCCAGTAAAAAGGCAACAATTACATATAGTATGATAATTAGTTTTCCAAAAACATTTTCTTTGGATATCTCCATATCTGTTGAACGGGCATACTCAGATAACCATTTTGAAGGTCCTGCTAGTAATATCCATAAACCCATTGGGAAGCCAATACACAACCATAAGTATAAAAATAAAATTATTGATTTAATTTTGTTTTTCGTCATCGTATTAGTTTAAAAGAGAGATTATTTTTGGATAAAATATGATTAGACCTGTAATTAAGGCAACCAAGGCAGCTATAAGAACTCCTGTTGCAGCAAGATCTTTTGCTTTTCTTATTTTATCACGTTTTTCTAAGGAAACTTCATCGGCCAAAAACTCAATAGAAGAATTAAAAGCTTCAGCAGAAAGCACAAATCCTGAAACAATAAGAATTAAAGACCATTCTTCTTTAGTAATTTGAAAGAAAAAACCAGCTCCAATGGCAATAAATAAAGCAAATAGGTGAATTCGGGCATTATGTTCAAACCTAAATAACCAAACAAAACCTTTAAACGCAAACCCGAAACTCTTTATTCGTTTTTTGATTGAGAAATGTTCTACTTTTTTATTTTCCATATTTCAATATTGGTTAAGAAAAAAATAATTTAGCATGTTATACTTTCTAATATAAACAATAATTTAGTAATCTATTTTTAGTTAATTATTAAAATTATAAAGTTCAATCAATAAAGTACAACATATTGAACAAGGTTTAAAAACTAATTTTTTTTTTGAGAACCCAATTGGCTTAGTAAAAAAATAACAAATCTATAATTTAGATTTGTTGTGTTAAGTTCTTGAATGGAGGTTTTTATTCCTGTATTTTAAGTAATTATTTTATGTCTCGCCATTTCAATTCCGTTGTTGTATGTCATCTATTTTTTTAAAAAATAGGACTTGACAATGTCTTGTAGATATTCAGCAGTTAAAGGTTTGGTTGCAAAATCAGAAATTATTTCTATTTTTTCAGCTTTTTCTCTTTCAGCAGGATTCAAAGACGTTGTAAGCATTATAATTAGTACTGATTTTTTAGAAAAGTTGCTCTTTTTATACTCTTCAATAAACTCCCAGCCATTCATAACAGGCATATTAATATCTAGAAAAATTAACTCAGGTTGCGGATATTCCCCGTCCTTTTTTGTAGTTAAATACGCTATAGCTTCTTCGCCATTGAGCTTGTTAATAACTGTATCCACTACTAATGTTTTTTTTATTAAATGCGTATGAATAAAGTTAGTAGCTTTATCATCATCAATTAAAAGAATTGAATTTAATTTTTGTTTCATAGTGAATGTCTTTAAATTAAAGTTTTTGATATGGTAAAATAGAACGTGCTTCCTTCGCCTAATTCTGAGTCTACCCAGATGTTCCCATTATGTTTTTTTACAACCTTCATACAATAAGCAAGACCTATTCCTGTTCCTTCATAACTCTCTCTGTTATGAAGTCGTGTAAAAAGCCCAAATATTTTTTTTAAATCTTTCTTTTTCATCCCAATACCATTGTCTTGTACAGAGAACGTCCATTTTTCTGAATCTTCTTTGAAAAAAATTTTGATCTGAGGAGGGGTATCTTTTTTACTAAATTTCATAGCATTAGAGAGTAAGTTCTGAAACAGTATTCGAAGTCCTCCTTTACATCCTGTAATTGTAGGAAGTGGTTCTACAACGGATATTTTAGATTTAGATTCTGAAATAGAAACACTTAAATCGGCTAAGATTTCTTTGATCAAGACATTGCAATCAACCAGGGTTATTTTTTTTTCCTTTCCGAGTCTTGTATAGTCTAGTAGGTTGGTTATTAAGTTACTTAAACGATCAGATGATTCAGAAATAAAGTTAATGTATGTATTGAGATCTTCACTAAGTTCGTCTTTGTGTTCATCATTTATTAGTTTGGTGAAGCTTGAAATTGTTCTAAGAGGCTCTTGTAAATCATGTGAGGTAATGTAAGTAAACTCTTTAAGTTCGTCATTATTGAATTTTAGTAAATTTAAAGCTGATTGGATTTTAAGCTCTTGTGCTTTTCTTTTTGTAATATCAACAATAGCGGCAATGACTAAGATATTATTATTATTATTAATTGTTATCGGGTTTAGTCCTATTTCTAAAGGGAATTCATCTCCGTTTTTTTTCAAACCAAACAAATCTCTATTCTCCCCCATGGATCTGTGTGAAGGTTTAGAAACAAAGGATTTTATATGTTCAGGATGTTGTTTTGAGTATCGTTTAGGAATAAGGAGATCCACCGTACTTTTATAGAGTTCGTCTTTAGTATACCCAAAAAGATCTTCCATTTTTTTATTTGCCATTATAATTTTTCCACTTTCGTTGGAAACAATCAAGGCATTAGGCATAGATTCTATAATTTGTTTGAATTCGGTTTTTTTTACAATCTTTTCCATTTTACGATTTTAGTTTTTTTAAGATGAATTCAAATTCTCTAATGCTTGCTCTATAGCTAGGTGTAATGCTCTTAAATAACGTTGAAATAGTTGTTATTTTTTCTTTTTGAGTTCCCATCATTTCTAGTTTACTTATATCGTCATAACAAGACAGTCCCATCATAGAAAAAGAAGATTTTAAAAAATGTGCAGTTTTTTTTATCAACGAATAATCTTCGTCTTTAATGGCGTTTTGGAGTTCTTCTATTTTTTTTTTGGTTTGTTCTAAAAAAATAGTGATAACATATATTTGTGGCGCTCTTTCTCCTAAAAAACATTCATTTAAATAAGTTAAATCCAGAATATCGCTAGTTAGTGTTTGTTTAACATCTGTATTTTTAATCATTTCAAATTTTTATTAGTATCTAGCTGTAAGTCATTAAAGATGCCAAAGGTAAGTAATTATTGTTTATATCAAATTTAAAAATAAAGCGCTATAAATTATCATTATTAAAAACATTTAAATGTGTGCCCTTTTTAAAAATGAATGAACTGATTCATAAAAATAACATTTCTGTTAA
>JABMNH010000056.1 GCA_013205245.1 Flavobacteriales bacterium
CGGGATGTAGCGCAGTCCGGTAGCGTATCACGCTTAGGCGTGATGGTCGTCACGCTAAAAGCGTGATCATCCCGACAATAAAAGTTAAGATGAAATATTATGTTTACATATTATTGAGTCAAGCAAAATTAAGATATTATGTAGGACAGACTCAAGATTTTGAGAAAAGATTTATAAGGCATAATGCAGGTAGTGTTCCGTCAACAAAAAGTGGCATGCCGTGGGAGTTGATTAAGCTAATTGAATTAGAAAGCAGGTCTGAAGCCATGATGTTGGAGCATAAAATAAAAAAGAGAGGAATTAAAAGATTCCTAAATGATTTCCAATAATACGGGATGTAGCGCAGTCCGGTAGCGTATCACGCTTAGGCGTGATGGTCGTCACGCTAAAAGCGTGATCATCCCGACTAAGCAAAAAAGTGATGCGAAAGCATCACTTTTTTTGTCTCAAAAAGTGTCTCAAATTTATTTGAGTAAGCGCATTTGAGACAAAAAAAGGAAAAGGCATCGCCTTGCTTTTTTATTTACAATGAGGGTTTATTAGGATTATTTAAATCCTGATAAATTTATTTAAAGAAGCGCATTTGAGACAAAAAAAGGAAAAGGCATCGCCTTGCTTTTTTATTTACAATGAGGGTTTATTAGGATTATCTAAATCCTGATAAATTTATTTAAAGAAGCGCATTTGAGAAAAAAAAGGAAAAGGCATGGCCTTGCTTTTTTATTTACAATGAGGGTTTATTAGGATTATCTTAATTCGACTATCATAACAAATTTCCTACAAGCTAATTAAAACTGTTTTCATAAAGATTATTTAGTTAATTTTGAACATGCTTAAACCAAAAACAACGCTCAAAGAAATTGCTAAAATCTTAGGTGTTTCTAAATCTACAGTTTCAAAAGCTTTAAATAACAGCCATGAAATAAGTGATGTTACTAAAGATAAGATTCAAAAATTCGCCAAAGAGCACAATTATAAAGCCAATAAATTAGCCGTAAATCTTAAAACAGGCACCACCAAAACCATAGGTGTTATTTTGCCAAGTATTCAAAACTTTTTTTTTGCGCAGGTATTAAAAGGTATTGAAGATGTTGCTACTGCCGATGATTATAACATTATTACCAGCTTTTCTAATGAGTCTTTAAGTAAAGAAATTAACAGTATGGAGCTTTTGGCAAATGGTATGGTTGATGGATTTATTTTGGCTATAGCCGAAGAAACGCAGATAAAACAAAATTTTGATCATTTTTCTGAAGCCATACAAGACGGCAAACCACTTGTTATGTTTGATAGAATTACCGATACTATAGATTGCGATAAAGTTTGTGTTAATGATATTGAAGCAACTTATAAAGCCACAAAACATCTGTTAAATTTAAAATGCAAAAATATTGCTGTCGTATCAACTATAGACCATTTAAGTGTTGGGAAATTGCGTATTGAAGGCTATAAAAAAGCTATAAATGAAATGTTTGCTAAAATTAATAAAGATTTACTGGTTATTGGAACCACATCAAATATTGATTTTAAAATAGCGAATCTTTTAAAAGACAAAACTGTTGATGCCATTTTAGCTTTAGATGAAGAGGCTGTTTTGGCAGCTTATAAAGCTTCTAAGTTTAGAGAATATAATTTGCCAAAAGATTTGGCCATTATTGGTTATGCAAGCGAAAAAATGGCGGCTAATCTCACACCGTCTCTTACAACTTTAAATCAGCATGGCGAGTTGATAGGTAAAGCAGCTGTGAACCTTCTCTTAAATAAATTAAAAAATAATACAAACACATCCTTTGAGCATAAACCTATAGATACAACTTTGGTTGAGAGAGATTCAACTAAAGGTTTTGTCTCAAAATTTAACACGTCAACATAAAATTAATTTAAATAATATGGTAAGATCAAACAGCGAATTAAGAGCACAAGCACTAGAATTCTTGTCGGATAAATGGGGCATAGCAATCGGAACTTTTTTAGTGTACATGATACTTCTTGGAGGTGTACAAGTAATTGTTCCTTTTGTTGGAAGTGGTGTAACTATAATAATTGGCGGGCCAATGGCAGTTGGTATTTCAATTTTCACATTGGCAATTATAAGAAGAGAAGATGTGCGATTGGAACAGATTTTTGATGGATTTCAGAATTTTGGCACAGCACTGGGCGCTTACCTTTTAATGGTAATATTTATTTTTTTATGGACGCTTTTATTTATTATCCCAGGTATTATTATGGGGCTTGCTTATTCACAGACATTTTATATTATAGCCGATGATAAATCAATTAGCGCTATGGATGCCATTGATAAAAGTAAAGCGATGATGGATGGTTATAAATGGAAATTTTTTCTACTAGGTCTAAGTTTTATAGGTTGGGGCATACTTTGTATTTTTACTTTAGGCATCGGATTTTTATGGCTTATGCCATATATTCAAGTGAGTTATGCCAATTTTTATGAAGAAATAAAAGAACACGGTATGACGGCATAAGCAATTTGATAAATTAAGAATCTACCGTATTTATTTACCCATTTAATTTCTTAAATTTGTAAACATATAAAAAGCTTTTGTTATGTTAGTAATTGGTATTGCCGGTGGCACCGGAAGCGGTAAAACAACTGTTGTAAATCAGATTTTAAACGAATTACCTGCCGATGAGGTTACTGTAATTTCGCAAGACTCTTATTATAAAAAGACAGTAGATTTATCCTATAAAGAGCGTACTAAAATAAATTTTGACCATCCAAAAGCCATAGATTTCGATCTTTTGGTGGCTAATTTAAAAGCCTTAAAAAAGGGTGACATAATAGAGCAACCTATCTACTCGTTTGTTACTCATAATCGGACAGAAGATGTTCATGTAACACACCCTAAAAAGGTAATTATTGTTGAAGGTATTTTGATTTTTAACAATCCAGAGTTACGCGATTTGTTTGATATTAAAATATTTGTTCATGCATCTACAGACGAACGGCTTATAAGACGTGTGCGAAGAGATATCGCCGAACGCGGACGCGATATAAACGAAGTCCTTGCACGTTATCAAGACACGTTAAAGCCTATGCATCAACAATTTATTGAACCAACAAAAAACTTTGCCGATATAATTATTCCAAACGATCGCTACAATACTGTAGCTATTGATATTGTAAGAACGGTGATTAACGAAAGATTATGACCCTAAAGCAGTTTAGACATCATAAATTAGTTAAATTTTTTACAAATAAATACGTGCTCATTATACTCGTTTTTATTGTGTGGATGCTTTTTTTTGATGAAAACTCGTATCTTACGCACAGGGAATTAAACAAAGAAAGAGCTAAATTAGAAAAGTCAATCGGCTATTATAACAAAGAAATTACAAAAGATAAAAAAATAATTAAGCAATTAAAAGACAGTAATAAACTCGAAAAATACGGCCGCGAAACCTATTTTTTTAAACGCGATAGCGAAGATGTTTATATTATAGAATTCGATACAATAAAGAAAAAATAATATGGCAAAGCTTTTATTTGACGAATTTGATAGCGTTTCTGCAAAACAGTGGAAACAGAAAATTCAATTCGATTTAAAAGGCGCCGATTATAACACAACTTTATTGACCGAAACAAATGAAGGCATCACTATAAATCCGTTTTACCACTCAGATACCACCAAATATCTTCAAGTGCCGCTACCTTCTGAAACATTTTCTATTTGCCAAACTATTTTTGTAGATGATGTTTCCAAAGCCAATTCTTTAGCGCGTAAAGCTTTAAAACGTGGCGCAAACTCTTTAAAATTTGAAGCGAACGAACCTTTTGATATAGCCATTTTATTTAATAATCTCGTTTCAATTCATCAGCCGACGGAGAAACAATCTCTTGTTATCCACTTCAAACTTAATTTTCTGTCGCAGAGTTTTGTCTCAGATCTCATCAAAAACACAACTCAGTTCACAGTATTCTTAAATATTGATATTATAGGCAATCTTACCAAATCGGGTAATTGGTTTACCAATAAAGATAAAGATCACAAACAAGTAGAAGCTATTCTTAAAATGGCATCAGAAAAAGTGACTGTTTTGGGTGTTGAAGCTTCTTTGTATCAAAATGCGGGTGCCAATACTGTACAACAAGTGGCTTATGCTTTGGCGCATGCCAATGAGTATTTAAACGCTTTCGCGGATATCGGTTTACCCCCGTCAAATAAAATGCAATTCACTTTTGCTGTTGGCAGTCATTATTTTTTTGAAATTGCCAAATTGCGTGCCTTTAGGTATTTATTTGATTTGATAACTGGGGAATACAATTTAAATATTGAACCAGAAATTTTTGTACAACCTACATTGCGAAATAAATCTATTTACGATTATAACGTAAATATGTTGCGCACAACTACCGAATGTATGAGCGCTATTTTGGGTGGCGCTAATTGCGTGAGTAATGTAGCATACGACACTTTATTTCATAAATCGAATGAATTTGGGGAGCGCATCGCAAGAAATCAATTACTTGTTTTACAGGAAGAAAGTTATTTTAAAGAAGCTCAAAATGCAGTAGAAGGCACTTATTATATCGAAACACTAACAATACAAATAGCCGAAAAAGCTTTGCAATTATTTAAAGAGATAGAGCAAAAAGGGGGTTTTGTTAACCAACTATTTTCGGGTGTTATTCAAAGAAAAATAGCAGATAGTGCCAAAAAAGAGCAAGAACAGTTTGATACAGGTATTTTTCATTTGTTGGGCGTAAATAAATACCCAAATCCAAAAGATAAAATGGCAGACGATTTACAACTGTATCCGTTTATCAAAATAAATGCCAGAAAAACTTTAATCCGTCCGATAATACCCAAACGTTTGGCCGAAGAAATGGAACAAGAACGTTTAGCACAGGAATCAAAAAGTTAGTATGTCCAGAAAAAACCTACAACATATTAAATTAAATGCTATCACTTCGAGCCTGCCTGACAGCGAGGCAGGCGCAGTCGAGAAGCAAAACTCAGAACTCAAAACACAGAGTTTTGATCACGAGAATTTTGTAGCCGGAATTCCACCTTATCTACGAGGCCCTTATAGCACCATGTATGTACGCCGTCCTTGGACGATACGTCAATATGCAGGGTTTTCTACCGCCGAAGAAAGCAATGCTTTTTACCGCAGAAATTTAGCAGCAGGTCAAAAAGGATTGTCTGTTGCATTCGATTTAGCCACACATCGTGGGTACGACTCAGATCATGAGCGCGTGCAAGGCGATGTTGGCAAAGCAGGTGTTGCTATAGATTCTGTTGAAGATATGAAAGTGCTTTTTGATCAGATTCCACTCGATAAAATGTCGGTTTCTATGACAATGAATGGTGCTGTTTTGCCCATTCTGGCTTTTTATATTGTAGCTGCAAAAGAACAGGGCGTTGACTCAAATCTTCTTGAAGGTACAATTCAGAATGACATCCTAAAAGAATTTATGGTGCGTAATACCTACATTTATCCACCAAGTCCTTCCATGCAAATAGTATCCGATATTTTTGAATATACGGCCAAAAACATGCCTAAATTCAATAGTATTTCTATTTCTGGATACCACATGCAAGAGGCAGGAGCAACACCAGAAATCGAATTGGCGTACACCTTAGCCGATGGATTAGAATATGTGCGAACGGGTTTAAAAGCGGGGATGAAAATTGATGAATTTGCACCACGACTATCGTTTTTTTGGGGTATCGGCATGGATCATTTTAAAGAAATTGCCAAGCTGCGTGCTGGGCGTTTATTATGGTCTAAATTGATTCAACAATTCAATCCAAAAAATCCAAAATCGTTGGCATTGCGCACGCATTGTCAGACAAGTGGCTGGAGTTTAACCGAGCAAGATCCTTTTAATAACGTGGCACGCACAACTATTGAAGCTATGTCGGCTACTTTAGGCGGCACACAGAGTTTGCATACCAATGCTTTGGATGAAGCCATCGCTTTACCAACCGATTTTTCTGCTAGAATTGCTAGAAACACACAATTATATTTGCAAGAAGAAACAGGTATTACTAAAACAGTCGATCCTTGGGCAGGGAGTAAATTTGTAGAACAATTGACCGAAGATATCGCTCAAAAAGCATCGGATTTAATAGAAGAAGTAGAAGCATTGGGAGGCATGACCAAAGCCATAGAAAAAGGTATTCCTAAGCTCCGAATTGAAGAAGCATCGGCTCAAAAGCAAGCCAGAATTGATAGTGGCGAAGATAAAATTATTGGCGTAAATTCATATCGGCTTGACCGAGAAGATCCTTTGCAGATTTTAGAAGTAGATAATGATGCCGTGAGAGAAGCTCAAATTAAACGGTTGAAATCCGTCAAAGCAAATCGCAATAGCGATGAGGTTACAGAAGCTTTAAATAAATTGGAAGATTGTGCACGCACAACTGAAGGAAATTTATTAGCTTTGGCAGTAGATGCCGCAGAAAAACGGGCTACTTTAGGTGAAATTTCATCGGCTTTAGAGCGTGTTTTTAAAAGATATAATGCAACTATAAATTCAATCTCTGGTGTGTATAGCAAAGCGATAAAAAATGATGCCGACTTTGGTAAAGCAAAAGCTTTAGCCGATAAATTTGCCGACTTAGAGGGCAGACGGCCACGTATTATGGTGGCTAAAATGGGGCAAGATGGTCATGACCGTGGTGCCAAAGTGGTAGCCACAAGTTTTGCCGATTTAGGTTTTGATGTTGATATTGGACCTTTGTTTCAAACCCCTGCCGAAGCTGCCAAACAAGCCGTAGAAAATGATGTGCATGTACTCGGAATTTCATCTTTAGCTGCCGGTCATAAAACCTTGGTACCTCAGGTTATAAAAGCCTTATCAGATTATGGTAGAGGCGATATTATGGTTATTGCTGGTGGCGTTATTCCTGCACAAGATTATCAATATTTATTTGATGCTGGCGTGGTAGGTGTATTTGGTCCCGGCACTAAAATTTCTAAAGCCGCTATTGCTATTTTAGAAATTCTCATTGAGAGTATTTCTTAAATAAATCTTAAAATAGTTATTGGTTTTAAACCATGGTCATTTATATAGGTCTAAGTTTAAAAAATCAAAAACTATGAAATCACACCCAATTTTTTATGCCTTTGCTTTTGTCTCGGGCATGCTGAGCTATTCTTGTAGCAATAGCTCAAATGATGTAACACCTATTGAAATGCAAAGTGCCATCACGCAAACCTTTGGTGCTAAAATCGATTTAACCAATTTAGATAATTACGAAAATCAGCCCATCCCAAATTATATCCGAAAAGATAATACGGCTAATAATGCTATAAGCAACGGCGGCGCTTCTTTGGGTCGCGTTTTATTTTACGATAAAAATTTATCTTCTAACAATACAATTTCATGCGCAAGCTGTCATAAACAGGCTTTTGCTTTTAGCGATGAAGCTCAGGTTTCTAATGGTGTTAATGGCGTTACAGACAGACATGCCATACGTTTGGTAAACAGCCGTTTTGCTAATGAAGGGCGCTTTTTTTGGGATGAACGTGCGGCTACTTTAGAAGCACAAACCACACAGCCTATTCAAAATCACGCAGAGATGGGTTTTAGTGGTGCTAATGGCGATGGTGATATCAATACATTAATTGCCAAATTACAAGCTATAGCTTATTATCAAGAGCTTTTTACCTTTGTTTATGACGATGCAACTATTACTGAAGTTAGAATGCAAAATGCCATGGCGCAATTTGTAAGAAGTATTCAATCTTTCGATTCTAAATTTGATATGGGTCGGGCTCAAGTAAATAATGATAATGACCCTTTTCCAAATTTTTCTACTCAAGAAAACTTAGGTAAACAATTATTTATAACACCACCTCAATTTAACAATAATGGTTTAAGGACTAGTGGTGGCGTTGGTTGTGCCGGATGTCATCAAGCGCCAGAGTTTGATATTGATCCCAATTCTCATAATAATGGTACGATAGGCACAGCTAGTGGTATGGGAAATGATTTGATTGTAACGAGAGCTCCTTCTTTGCGGGATGTGGTTAAAGCAGATGGTACAAGCAATGGGCCTTTTATGCATATAGGTGTTTCAAATAATTTTATGACCGTATTAAATCATTACGATCAAATAAATTTGGCAGGGAATAACAATTTAGATCAACGTTTAATACCAGGTGGAAATCCTCAGAATTTAGCGATGACCCAAAACGAAAAAGATGCTTTAGTGGCTTTTATAAAAACATTGGCTGGTACAGATGTTTATATTAATTCAAAATGGTCTGATCCTTTTTAATATAAAAGACTGATAAATCTTTTTATTTGTGGGTTTGTTATTTATTTGCTAGTTTTGGAGATATCTAACTAAACTTCGATACTTATGAAAAAGCTAAACACATTAATAACAACAATGGATGCCAAAAATGGTACAGGATACGCCTTAATTAGAATATTTTTAGGCATTGCTCTTTTTGTAAGAGGATGGATGATTTTATCGAACCCCGAATCTATTATAAAATTAGGTGTAGCACGTGAATTGTATATGTGGGTTTCTTTTGTAGGAATAACACATTTAATTGGTGGCGCACTTTTATGTGTGGGATTTTTTGCCCGTTTAGGTGCTTTAGTTCAAATTCCGATTTTGTTTAGTGCTACTTTTTTTGTGTATGCGCACACAAAACTCATGATGGGCGGTCAGTCTTTTGAGTTGGCTTCTTTGGTCTTATTTTTATTGTGTGTATTCTTTGTTTTTGGGCCAGGCACTTTATCTGTAAAAGAATATATTGCAAATAAAAAAGCTTAGTCTGTCGTTTTTAAACTTAAAAATTGCCCTTTTAATTGAATGTCATTGGCGAATTCTTTAAGGCTGAGTGATTGAAATTTTTCAAGTAAATTTTCTTTAAACTCGACAACCACATGATGTAAAGGGCATGGATTTTCTTCACTACATCTATCTAATCCCATAAAGCATTTGTCAAACATAGGATGTCCATCAATTTCTTCAATAATTTGACACACGTTGTTTTTGGCATTTGCATCACTAATATAAAATCCACCACGAGGGCCTTTGGTAGAAGACAATAACTTGTTACGGACTAATTGTTGTAAAAGTTTTGCTAAAAAAGGTTCAGGGATTTCTAAAGCATCAGCTAAATATTTTGATCCTAATTTGTTTTTTTTATCAGAATGTAACACCAAAAAAAGCATCGCTCTTATGGCATATTTTGAGGCATTACTTAACATTTGCTAAAATTATTTTAGCAAATGTAAGCAATGTATCAATAAAATAACATTAAATTTTTTCTAGTTTTACTGTAAAGTGACGCATAATTGGCGCTTCTTCTACAATATTATAACCGTGTTTGGCTTCGTTGCGGGTGTCAAAAATATTTTTTAGTGCCACAGCAATATAATCCATGTGGTTATAAGAATAAACACGACGTGGAATAGCGAGTCTTACCAGCTCTAAATCGGGATAGCGATTTTCTCTGGTTACAGGATCTCTATCGGCTAAAATAGTGCCAATTTCTACACCTCTTATGCCGCCAACAATATATAATTCTATAGCTAAAGCTTGGGCGCGATATTCTTCTCTTGGAATGGTAGGAACAAATTTATTGGCATCTAAAAAGATGGCATGCCCCCCAAAAGGTTGTTGAACTGGCACGTCAAAATCCACTAATTTCTGACCTAAATAAGCCACTTGTTCCACACGACTTTCAAGATAATCAAATTCTGTAGCTTCATCTAAACCAACGGCCAAAGCACCCATGTCACGGCCATTCATACCTCCATAGGTTATAAAACCTTCGAACATAATGTTAAAAGTGGTGGCTTTTTTATAGGTTTCTTCATCGTTTAACGCAATAAATCCACCCATATTTACAAGGCCGTCTTTTTTTGAACTCATGGTCATACCATCGCCATAGCTAAAAAACTCTTTGGCAATTTCTTTGATTGTTTTATCTTGAAAACCGACTTCACGTTTTTTAATGAAATAGGCGTTTTCGGCAAAACGCGCCGAGTCAAAAATGAGGGTAATGTCATATCGTTTGCACAAAGCAGAAACGGCTTTAATATTTTCTATAGAGACGGGTTGACCTCCAGAACTGTTACAAGTAATAGTGACAATGCAAAAAGGGATGTTTTCTTTGGGATGCGTTTTAAAAACGGTTTCCAGTTTATTTAAGTCAACATTGCCTTTAAACGGGTGTAAATTACTGGTATCAAAGGCTTCATCAATAGTGCAATCAATCGCTTTGGCTTGTCTGAATTCTATATGGCCTTTTGTGGTGTCAAAATGAGAGTTTCCAGGCACAACATCACCAGCTTTAACCAAAGCTGAGAACAATACATTTTCGGCTGCACGTCCTTGGTGTGTTGGTAAAAAATATTTGAATCCGGTAATGCGTTGCACGGTGCTTTTTAGTTTTAAAAAAGATGAAGAGCCTGCATAACTTTCGTCGCCTATCATCATTTCTGCCCATTGGGCATCGCTCATGGCACCTGTGCCAGAGTCGGTTAGTAAATCGATAAAAACTTTATCAGATGTCAGGTTAAACAAGTTGTAATTGGCATCTTTAATCCATTGTAAACGTTGTTCTTTTGTAGCGCGTTTTATAGCTTCTACCATCTTAATTTTATAAGGTTCTGCGTAGGGTAATTTCATAATTAAATGTTATAGTAAAGGATTATTTAAGGTAATCGTTAAGTTTAATAAAAAAGAATTAACTAAAAACTAGGGTGTTCTTAGATGCAGAAGTTGTCGCGTCTTTTTATGTTTAAAAAGGGATTTATAGGGAAAAAAAGCGAACAATTGAAACTCATTGAATCCTGATTTTGACACAAATTTAACATAAATACATGAATTTAATCCAAAGTTTCACACTATTAATCTTTAAATTTGCAACACTAAAAATCACAATCAAGAACATATGAAAAAATTAATCAACATTATCTCATCTACAAGGCTCACAGCCATTTTGTTTTTACTGTTTGGCGGATCAATGGCAGTAGCTACTTTTATAGAAAATGATTACGGTACTCAGACGGCAAAAGCTTTGGTTTATAACGCTTGGTGGTTTGAAGCTATTATGCTTGTATTTCTTATCAACTTTATTTATAACATCCCAAAATACAGATTGCTTAGAAAAGAAAAATGGGTTGTACTAATGTTTCATTTATCTTTTATTTTTGTGATAATTGGTGCTGGTATAACACGTTATTATAGTTTTGAAGGTATGATGCCTATTAAAGAAGGCGAAACTTCAAACATCATGTTATCTGGCAATATTTTTTTAAAAGTACATATTGATAACAATAAAGAAGAAAAAACACCTATTTACAAAGCAATGCTTTTGTCTAAAATTGGATCGAATTCCTTTAATATAAATACCGAATTTAAAGGAACGCCAGTTAAAATATCTTATGTAAATTATGTTGCCAATGCTACAGAAAAATTAGTTCCCTCTGAAACTGGAGATGCTTTTTTACATCTTGTAGAATCTGGAAGTGGCTCAAGACATGATCATTATATTAAAAGCGGCGAAACGATAAGGGTAAATAACAGACTCATTACTTTTAACCGTCAAATAAGTGGCGCTATTAATATTGTTAATGATCCTACAGATGGTGTGTTAAAAATAGAATCTCCTCAAGATGGCGGTTTTATGCGTATGGCCGATAGATTTAATGGCACAATTGCAAAAGACAGTCTTCAAGGATTTCAATTACGCTCGCTTTACTCAATTGGCAATATAAGATTTGTAGTGCCAGAACCACCAACAAAAGGGACTATGAAAATTGTGAGTGGTAATAAAAATCAGTTTCCACAAGACATGCTAGAAGTAGCGGTTACTGTAAATAATGAAACTAAAACAGCAAAATTATACGGCGGTGTATTTTCTTTAAATAGCCCAAAAATTATTAGCCTTAGCGGATTGAATGTCAGATTAAACTATGGTGCAAAACAAATTCAGTTGCCTTTTTCTTTAAAATTAATAGATTTTCAATTAGACCGCTATCCAGGCTCTATGAGTCCTAAATCGTACGCAAGCGAAATAACCGTTATTGATAAAGATGAAGTATTTGATTTTAGAATATTTATGAATCACATTTTAGACCATAAAGGCTATAAATTTTTCCAATCTTCTTACAATATAACACCAACTTACGAAGAAACAAGACTCTCTGTAAATCACGATTTTTGGGGTACTTGGGTTACATATATTGGTTATGGTTTTATGTATTTAGGATTGTTCCTTATCTTCTTTGTAAAAAACACACGTTTTGCAGTTCTTAAAGAAAAACTTACAAAGTTAAAAAAACAAAAAGCAAGTGTTATAATAGCCTTATTAATTGGTTTAAGTGGTTTTAGTCAAAATTTCCCAAGTAATACGCCCATTGATTCTATAATTAAATCGACAACTGTAGATGAAGTTCAAGCCGAAAAATTTGGAAGTTTGATTATTCAAGATTCTAAAGGTAGAATGTTGCCTATAAATACTTTTGCGTCTGAGTTAATGCGAAAAGTAAGCAAACATGAAAATTACAAAGATTATAATCCAAATCAGGCTATGGTCTCTATGGTGCTTAGTCCTAGAACTTGGTTTTATGTACCTTTTATTTATATTAAAGCCGATAATACCAAGCTTAGAAATATGATTGGCGTCCCAGAGAAACAAAAATATGCAAGGTTTGTCGACTTTTTTGATGAAAGCGGTAAATACAAGATATTATCTAGTGTTGAGGATGCAAATAAGCAAAAAATTAAAAACAAATTTGAGCAAAGTATCATCGCCGTAGATCAGCGTATTAATTTACTTTATAACGCTTTAAATGGCGCAATGTTTAAATTTTTTCCACTGCCAAATGACCCCAATAATAAATGGTATTCTTTTAATGAGGTAGCTACAGCTGGATTTAAAGGTAAAGATTCACTTTTTGTAGCAAATGCTATTCCGCTTTACGGACAAGCGCTTGATAATGCAAAAAAATCAAACCAATATACAACGGCAGATATGGTATTAAAAGGGATTTCTAATTTTCAGCATAAGTATGGTGGCAAGATTATGCCTTCTGAACGTAAAGTTGATTTAGAATTGTTTTATAATAAATACGATATTTTTAAAGGCCTGTTTTGGAAATATATGTTGGCGGGTACTTTGATGTTTGTCTTTGTAATAATGCAAATATTTAAAGATGCTAAATTAATAAAAGGACTTATTAAATTAAGTGCACTAAGCATTTTATTTCTTTTTGCTTATCATACTCTAGGATTAGGAATTAGATGGTATATAAGTGGGCATGCACCATGGAGTAATGCTTACGAATCTATGATTTATGTGGCATGGGCAACGATGTTATTTGGGTTGATTTTCGGAAAAAAATCAACACTTACAATTGCAGCAACAGCCTTTGTAACATCTATGATATTAATGATTGCACATTGGAATTGGATGGATCCTTCAATAGGGAATTTAGTACCCGTTTTAGATTCGTATTGGTTAATGATTCATGTGGCTATTATTGTAGCTAGTTATGGACCATTTACCTTAGGTTTAATATTAGGACTTATTTCACTATTATTATTTGCTTTAGTTAATAAAAAGAATAAAAAGAAATTAGATAATACCATTAAAGAGTTAACCATTATTAATGAAATGGCATTAACCGTAGGTTTGGTGATGTTAACCATTGGTAACTTTTTAGGTGGTATGTGGGCCAACGAGAGTTGGGGCCGCTATTGGGGATGGGATCCAAAAGAAACATGGGCTTTAATAAGTATTATGGTTTATGCTTTTGTATTACACGCACGTTTGGTGCCGGGCTTAAGAGGTAGATTGGCTTTTAATATATTATCGGTTTTTGCCTTTACATCAATTTTAATGACATACTTAGGCGTTAATCATTTATTGTCTGGCCTGCACTCTTATGCCGCAGGAGAAACAGCTGCCATACCAATGAGTATTTATTACGGATTAATACTAGCCTTAGTTTTAAGTGTAGCAGGTTACTATAAATATCAAAAATATTTTAAAAAATAATAATTACAATGTTTAATAAGTATATAAAATTAGTGATAGCAACAGCTATAGTAGCATGGTCTGTTATGCAATTTATAGAAGGGCATATAATGAATGGTATTTCATTGATTCTATTTGCTGGAGTTTTTGTGTTTTTCTATTTCAAAAACGAAATTCTTTTGCTTGCCTTTTTAAGATTGCGTAAACAAGATTTTCCTGGTGCTGGCAAATGGTTGGCACGTATTAAAAATCCGAATAGCGCTTTGATAAGAAAACAAGAGGGTTATTTTTACTTTTTACAAGGATTAATGCTATCTCAAACAAATATTACGCAATCAGAAAAATTGTTTAAAAAAGCATTGAGAATTGGTTTGGCTATGAATCATGATATTGCCATGGCTAAATTACAATTGGCTGGTATTGCTATGACAAAGCGTCGCAAGCGCGAAGCTACTATGTTGATAGCCGAAGCTAAAAAATTAGACAAACACAATATGATGGCAGAGCAAATTAAAATGCTTAAGCAACAAATGAAGAAGTTATAAAACCTCACTTCTAAACATAAAAAAACCTCGATTTATTAAAATCGAGGTTTTTTTATGGGTTTAAAAAAGAATTATTTATTAAACTTAGCGTATTTAGTTTTGAATTTGTCAATTCTACCAGCAGTATCCACTAATTTAGTTTTACCTGTATAGAAAGGGTGAGAAGTTCTTGAAATTTCTAACTTAACCAAAGGATAGGTAGTGCCTTCATGTTCTAAAGTTTCTTTTGCAACTGCTGTAGAACGTGTTAAAAAAACATCACCATTAGACATGTCTTTAAAAGCTATCATTCTATAATTCTCTGGGTGTATTCCTTTTCTCATTATAATGTTATTTAATATTTTTAATTAAACACAATCTTATGATTGTAATTTAAAGTTTTTTACTTTTGCGTATCGTTCAGCAATAGCAAAGGCTATTTTTGAGTGTGCAAATTTAACGATATTTTTTAATTTTCAAACAATTAAAATAGTTATTTTGCATTAAATTTAATTTGAGTCTTTTGTATATGAGAAAAATAAGCTTTTTAATTTTATTATCTGCCCTTTTTGTGATGATTTCTTGTGGTGATAAATACCGATTCCAGCTTAATTCACCGAAAAAGATAAGCATTGACAAAAAACTGACATTAAGTGTTTCAGAAAAGAATAACAAGCCATTTGATTCGGTTGCTTATTTTTTAGATGGGATAAAAATTAGCGGTACAGAAGGCGTTGACATATCTAATCAAAAACTTGGTAAACATGGCATAAAAGCTATTGTTTATTATGCCGAAAATCAGAAACAATTAACCAATACTATTTATTTTTTAGCCGATGTAACTCCTGTTTTATATACATATAAGATAATTAACACCTATCCGCATGACGCAAATGCTTTTACACAAGGTTTAGAATATCACGATGGTTATTTATATGAAAGTACTGGTCAAAAAGGAAAGTCAAGTTTAAGAAAAGTTGACTTAATATCGGGGGAAGTGATTCGAAAAATAGATATAGATAAAAAATACTTTGGCGAAGGCATGACTATTTTTGGAGATAAAATAATGATGCTCACATGGCAAAAAAACTTAGGTTTTGTTTATAATTTAAACGATTTTTCATTTGTTAAGAATTTTAATTACAGTCAAAGTAAAGAGGGTTGGGGCTTAACCCACAATACAGAAACCTTAATTAAATCTGATGGCACAGACCGCATTTGGTTTTTAAATCCAGAAACTTTTAAAGAGACACATTATGTTGAAGCCTATACCAATACCAGAAAAGTAGAAAAACTCAATGAACTTGAATTTGTTAACGGAAAAATATATGCCAATGTGTGGCAAAAGAACACCATTCTTATTATCAATACAGTTAATGGTACTATTGAAGGGATAATCGATTTAAAAGGATTGGATAAAGAGATAACAAAAGGAAGCGAAGATGCTGTTTTAAATGGCATTGCCTACGACGCCAAAACAGACAGGCTCTTTGTAACAGGAAAAGATTGGGATAAATTATTCGAAATTAAAATTTTTAAGAAGCAATAGCGTTTACATAATTATTAATGACATTCAATATGCGCACATATAAACGCGATTTTTTCTTCTTTTTAAGTTTAATAGGCATCTTATTTTACACTTCTTGCCGCAAAGATTTTAATACGGTTCAAAGTACAGGATCACTTACTTTTTCTAAAGACACGGTTTATTTAGATACTATTTTTAGCAATATTGGCTCTAGCACACGCAGTTTTAAAGTCTATAATAAAAGCAATGATGCCATCAGTATTCCGAGTATTACTTTACAAAACGGATTGGGTTCTTTTTACCGTTTAAACGTAGATGGCATTTCGGGTAAAAATTTTGAGAATATCGATATTTTAGCACACGACAGTATTTTTGTTTTTGTCGAAGCGACCATAGATTTCTCTCAAGTTACCAATCCACTTTACACCGATAAAATTTTATTCGATACTGGCATTAATGAGCAAAAAATAGACCTGGTTACTTTGGTTCAAGATGCTCATTTTCTTTTTCCATCACGGGATGCCAATGGCATTAAAGAAACCATTATTTTGGGTTTTGATATTGATGGAGATCCTATTGAAATTAACGGATTTCTCCTTGACGGAAATACAACTTTTACAAACGATAAGCCTTATGTTATTTATGGATATGTAGGCGTTCCAGAAAATACAATTTTAACTATAAACCATGGTGCACAATTACATTTTCATGAAGATTCTGGCATCATTGTCAGCAAAAATGCCACGTTAAATGTTAACGGAACACTCACTGATAAAGTCATTTTTCAAGGAGACAGACTAGAACCAAATTTCGAAAATACCGCTGGTCAATGGGGCACTATATGGTTGCGCGCAGGCTCTCAAAACAATACCATAAATCACGCTTTAATTAAAAACAACATTATTGGCATTTTGGTTGATTCTATTGGCAATAACACATCACCTACATTAAGTTTAAAAAATACCGAGATTTATAACACAACTAATTTTGGCGTTTTAGCTCGAGAGACGCATATTGAAGGTCAAAATGTTGTAATAGCTAATAACGGGCAATCTTCTTTGGCATGCACCATCGGCGGAAGCTACACATTCACACATTGTACTTTTGCCAATTATTACAACACCGGATTTAGACAGTTTCCAACCGTGCTTATTAATAACTTTTTTAGCTTTATGGATGATAGTGGCGCCGAAGCTTTTGAAACCAGAGATTTAAATCAAGCTCTTTTTGTGAATTGTATCATTGATGGCAATCAGAATATTGAAATGATTTTGGATAAAAAGGAAGGGAATCTTTTTAATTATCATTTTAAAAACAATTTGATAAAGTTTAACGATGTGAATAAAAATTTCACTTTAGACCCGCTTTACGATTTTGAAAATTCAGCGCTTTTCACATCAAATATTTTGAATGCCGATGCGCAATTTCAAGATGTTCAAACAAATCAGTTAATGATTGGTAAAGACTCCGAAGTCATTAATAAAGCAGATGCAAATGCGGCAACTCAAGTGCCATTCGACATATTAGGCGTTAGCAGAACCGCAAACCCAGATATTGGTGCCTATCAGCATTCCATAGATTTTTAAAACAAAAAAGCTCCACAATCTTGTGAAGCTTTTTTGTTTTGCCATGATGTTGTGTTTATCTCACCACCAATTTTTTAGTACCCACTTTGTTGTCGGTCTAAATTCTTACAAAATAAACACCTGTACTTAAATTAGAAACATCAATGGTGTTGTTATCGGGATTTATAGATTTTTGCATCAATGTTTTCCCTAAATAATCATACACATTTACTTTAGCTTGATTGGCATCTGATGGCAATTGTAATGTCAACTGTCCGTCGCTTGGATTAGGATACATACTAAAATTTAATAGTTGGGCCTTGTTTATGCCTAAAACGCCACCAATTAATTTTGTGTTAAATACAATTTGGTCACCATTTGTACTGCCATCGCCATTAGCTGCATTTGCGGCTACATAAAAAGTAATAACACCAACATCAAATCCAGGAGCCGTCCAATTAAAACTCCATGATAATTGAGTGTCGCCAGCATGCGTGTGTGTTACAAAGTGTCCTGTAAAATCAACTTGTGTATTAACAGTTTCAGAAAGAGAAAAAACGCCAACTTTAGCAGCTGCAACATTTTCGGCGGTAATTTGAAAGCCATGATCTGTTGCGCCAGTTGCAGTTTGTGTTACTGTAATATGATAGGTTGTGCTAAATTCATAACCGCCAGACGGAATATTTGTTTGAATTTCAAGTGTTAACCCATAAGCGTTATAGGTATCTGCGCCAACATGGCAACCTGTACAGTCCACGCCATCACCTGGAGATCCGGTTACACCACCACTTGGGGCGCCACCACTAAACGAAATAGTTAATAATACAATTAAAGGAATTGAAAGCAAGAACAGATAAAATTGTAGATGATCTTTCATGATTTTAGAATTTAATGGTTAATACATCGTTTCTAATACCTTGTAAAGGTACAATCGTAAAAAAAATTGTCTATTGGTAAATAGTAGGTATTTTTAAATAAAAAAATGTTAAATCAAATTTTGAAAAACTGTAATAAAAACAAATATAAATGCACATAAGATACACTATAATAACCTGTTGTACTTTTTAAGCAAAAACTAAATTCTTTAAAAAAATAAAAATTATTAAAGTTTAAAAAAAAGATTGATTTTTTTAATTTTTAAAAAAGGCAGATAGACTTAATTGTGTTAAAAAAGTGGTTAATAATAAAGGCATATTAACCGATCTTTTTTAGATTTAAAATGATTCTTTTATTGCTGAGCGCTTATTTATCAATAATTAATTAACAAGACTGCTTTCGGTTAATTTAACTTGCTCAAATAAATCGTCAAAACCATCTACTTTGCCTTTTATTTTGACTTCAGAATTAACATCAATATTATTTGTGGCAATACTAGAGAGCACACAAACCACACCATTATCAAGCGTAATACTTTCCTTGGTTTTTTCGGTTACTTTGCCAGAAACATTTATGGTTTTCCCTAAATATTTTGTGTTGGCTCTATTTTGATCTAAAACAAATTCAGTTTTAAGAGCATTAGCTGTAGTTATAAATGCCGCTATTTCACTACTTACATCTCTGGGGCCTTTAAAAACGTATTTGTAGCCGCTGTAACCAGCTATTACAACAATAATTAAAACGATAATTGCTATCTTTTTTTTCATGATTTTGGATTTTAGATTTTTGTTTGAAATAATTTTCAAGTGTTTTGTCGTGCTATTTAACTAAAACTTGCAAATGTTAAATTTTTGTAAAAATTAAAAAGGAGAGTGTAAGCTACTTAAACTTTTGCGCTCTAAGCTTAAAAATAATTTTAAATAAATATGAAAACAAGAATTTTAATAGCAGCATTTTTAGCAATCGGATTAACAAGCATTGCCCAACAAAGATTTACAACCAAAACAGGCACTTTAATTTTTGAGGCCTCTACGGAAAATTTTGAGCCCGTAGCTGCAAAAAACACATCTACAAGCGCCATTCTAAAAGAGGATGGAAGTATAGCTGTATTAGCTTTAATAAAAGGATTTAGATTTAAAAAAGAGTTAATGGAGCAGCATTTTAATGGAAAATTTATGGAGTCTGACACCTATCCTAAAGCTAAATTTTCAGGAAAAGTTGAAAATTTTGACAGCCAAACACTTTCAGATACTGCTCAAGAATATGTTGTAAAAGGCACTTTGTCAATTCACGGTATAGACAAGCCAGTAGAAAGCACAATATATTTATCGAAAGACGCTTCTGGACTTTTAAAATTAACCTCAAAATTTAGTGTGGCTGTAGCCGACTTTGATATTGCTGTTAAAGATAAAATAGCCAAAAAAATAGCTAAAACTGTAAACGTAGAAGTAGACTTAAGTTTAGAATAATATTTGGATTAGTTAAGACTTAAAGCCCCAAAAGTATCAGTACTTTTGGGGCTTTTTGTGTTTTGTTTTTAATAGAAAAACGCCATAAATTATATCAAAATAAATTGTATTTTTATTTTATATAAATAAGCTTTTTAGATGCTTCATAAAAATATTATAATTACAGGAACCAGTAGTGGTATTGGCTTTGAAATGGCAAAACAATTTGCACAGGCAGGGCATAAGGTTTTAGCCATATCTAGAAATAGGGAACCTCTAGCAAATTTTAACCATAAAAACATCACCATACTTTCTGTTGATGTTTCAGACGAAATACATTTAAAGAAAGTAAAAAATTACCTTAAACAACATTGGGAAAAGGTTGATATTTTAATTAATAATGCAGGCCATTTGGTAAATAAACCCTTTTTTAAATTGAGCCAACAAGATTTTTTAGATGTTTATAACGTTAATGTTTTTGCTGTAGCGCGATTAATACAATTGTCTATGCCTTATCTTAAAAAGGGAAGTCACGTAATTAATATTTCTAGTATTGGTGGTGTTAGTGGCAGTCTTAAATTCCCAGGTTTAGCAGCTTATAGTTCTTCTAAAGCGGCACTCATAAATTTAACCGAATTGTTGGCAGAAGAATATAAAGACACACAAATTTCTTTTAATGCCTTGGCATTAGGTGCTGTTCAAACCGAAATGTTAGCCAAAGCTTTCCCAGATTATAAAGCACCAGTTTCTGCAAAAGAAATGGCGGCATATATTGTGAATTTCGCGATGACAGGACAAAAATATTTTAACGGAAAAGTAATAGAGGTATCAAGCACCACACCTTAAACATTAATATTATTGGAAGTAGAAATCAAGAAATATATACCTCAATCTGCTATTTTATTGGTGTCAGATTTAATTAAGAAGCATCCTTTTAAGCTTAAAATAAAGAACCAAAGAAAAACCAAACATGGCGATTTTAGAACTTCAGTTAACGATGTTTATAAAATAAGCATTAACAACGACTTAAATAATTACAGGTTTTTAATAACCCTTATTCATGAAATTGCTCATTTGGTGACACATAAAAAATATGGACGTACAAAACCTCACGGAAGTCATTGGAAAGAAACTTTTAAATATTTAATGTTACCGTTCTTAACGGATGAAATTTTTCCGTCTGATGTTTTATCGCCTTTGGCAAAATACCTCATAAATCCAAAAGCAAGAACAGATGCCGATTTAAATTTATCACTAGCTTTGCGTCATTATGATAAAGAATCGGATAAGAAACTTATCTTTGAAATTGAATTAGGTGCTTTATTTGCGCATAATAAACGTGTTTTTAATCGTGGAAATAAAAGAAAAACGCGCTACGAATGCACAGAAATCAACACACAAAAAAAATATTTATTTCAGCAAAATGCTGAGGTTTTTTTAATAGATAATAACAGAGATGAAAAATAAAAATTATTACGCCATAGTTATGGCAGGTGGTATAGGTTCACGATTTTGGCCTATGAGTACAGAAGATTATCCAAAACAGTTCCATGATATGTTGGGTGTGGGCACATCGCTTATTCAAAAAACATTTGCCAGATTTGAGAGTATTATTCCATCAGAAAACATATTAATTTCTACAAATAAAAGATATAAATCGCTTGTAAAAGAGCAAATCGAAAAGCTAACAGATCAACAGCTTTTGCTGGAACCTGCCATGCGAAATACGGCCCCTTGTATTTTATATGCCGCTTTAAAAATTTACAATCAAAATCCTAATGCCGTTATGATTGTTGCACCATCAGATCATTGGATTGACGATGAGGCCACGTTTATCAGCAATGTAGAACAAACTTTTAAAGCCTGCCAAGAGCAACCCATTTTAATGACTTTAGGTATTCAGCCAAATGCACCTAATACAGGCTATGGTTATATTCAGTTTGAAGATTCTGCTAAAGCCATTAAAAAAGTCAAGAATTTTACCGAAAAACCTGACTTAGAAACGGCTAAAGAATTTTTGAAAAGTGGCGATTATCTATGGAATGCGGGTATATTTATTTGGAGTGCGAAAGCCATTATTGAAGCTTTTCAAAATTTATTACCAGAAATGTATGCGCTGTTTTCTAAAGGAACACCATTCTATAATACAGATCAAGAAGAAAATTTCATCACATCGCATTATACCGAAGCTCAAAATATTTCTATTGATTATGGCATTATGGAGCAATCTAAAAACGTTTTTGTATTGCCAGTCGCATTTGGTTGGAACGATTTAGGAACGTGGAATTCCCTCTATCAAAAATTACCAAAACAAGAGAATGACAATGCAGTAGTTAATGCCAAACCTATTTTTAGAGAAGCAAAGGGTAATTTGGTTAGAACAACAAAAGGAAAGTTAGTCGTTATTCAGGGTTTAGATAATTTTATTGTTGTAGAAAAAGACAACGTTTTGTTAATTTGTCCGCGGTCAAAAGAACAAGACATCAAACAAATAGTAGCCGAAGTAAAAGAAAAATATCCGCAATAAAAATATAATTAACAATTATGGAAGTGCCACAATCCACACAAGAAAACACATCAGAAACCGAGATTCAAGATTTTAAAAGTATCTGGCAAAGCCTTGTTATTTTTTTTAAAGAATTACTCGATTTAAGTAAAGATTTAGACATGCAAGGCACCATTCAAGATGTAAAAGACAACATCTCTATGAAGGGTCACACAGCGTGGATTCTTATTTTCTCGATATTAATAGCTTCCATTGGGTTGAATGTTAGTTCTACAGCCGTGGTTATTGGCGCCATGCTTGTATCGCCATTAATGGGGCCTATTTTAGGCATTGGCGTCTCTATTGGTATTAATGATATTGATACTTTAAAGCGCTCTTTAATAAATTTTGGCGTTACGGTTGGGTTAAGTGTGATAACTTCTTTTTTGTTTTTTAGCATTCCTATTTTTAAAGATGCCACGCCCGAATTGTTGGCGCGTACAAAACCAGATGTTCGTGATGTTTTAATTGCGCTAGCTGGTGGTTTGGCTTTAATTGTGGCTTTAAGCCGACGCAAAGAAATGACAAATACCATTGCTGGGATAGCTATTGCCACAGCATTAATGCCACCATTGTGTACCGCAGGATTTGGTTTGGCAACAGGAAATTTAAATTACTTTTTTGGCGCGATGTTTTTGTTTATAATCAACAGTATTTTTATCGCTTTAGCGTCATTTTTTATGGTGCGTTTTTTACGTTTCCCGATGGTTAAATACATTAATTCGGCCAAACGAAAACGCATTTCGCAAATAGCTTCATTTGTAGCTTTTGTGATTTTTGGCATGAGTATTTTTCTGTTTTACGGATTGTTTCTTGAAAATAATTACAGACAGATAGCGCAATCTTTTATTCAAGATTTAAAAGATGATGGTGTGAGTATTATTGACGACACGCATAGTATTGATTATAAAAACAAAAAAATTAACCTGTTTGTTTTTGGAGAAAGGGTTTCTAAACCAAATTTAGATAAATGGCAAAATATTCTAGTAAAAAAAGGATTGACAAATACCATTCTTAGCATTCAGCAAAGTAAAGACGATTCAGATATTAGAAACGATTTAAATAATTTAAAAGATTTATACACACAAAATCAAAAAATAATTGGCTCTCGCGATGAAAGTATTAAAGAAAAAGAATCTAAAATTACAGATTTAGAAAACAGACTTAATGCCATCTCAAATAATCAAATACCTTTTAGTCAAATTAGCGCAGAAGCCAAGATAAACTATCAAAATTTAGCCGAATTGAGCTATTACAAACGCATAAAAACAAACTTTTCTAGTGTCGATACTTTAGTTGTTTTTGAGGCAAAATGGAAAGATTCTTTATCTGATATGGTTATAGAAAACCAAGAGGTTAAACTTAAACTTTGGCTAAAAATAAGGCTAAAAATAGATAGCATTCAATTGGTTACCATCCCAAATTGATTATTGGTATGATTCTCTAACTCTTTTTAGTAATTGAGAAGAATAGACAAATTCGGTTACAACTTCATTGTCTGTATGTATAATTTCTTTATTGGTACCTTCCCAAGCCTTGACGCCGTCTTTTAGAAAAATAATCTTTTCGCCAATTTCCATAACCGAATTCATATCATGAGAGTTTATCACAGTAATGATGTCGAATTCTCTAGTTATCTCCTGAATAAGGTTGTCAATTACAGTAGATGTTTTTGGATCAAGCCCAGAGTTGGGCTCATCGCAAAATAAATATTTGGGATTCATCACAATAGCACGTGCTAAGGCCACACGTTTTTGCATACCTCCCGAAAGTTCTGCAGGAAATTTATTGTTTGCATTTTCTAAATTTACCCGTTTTAAAACTGTATTTACCCTATCTAACATTTCGTTATAAGGTTTTTTTGTAAACATTTTTAGTGGAAACATAACATTGTCTGCAACATTTAGAGAATCGAATAAGGCGCTTCCCTGAAAAAGCATGCCCATTTCTTTTCTTAAATTACGTTTCTTTTTTATAGACATTTCGCTATAATGTCTATCATCATAACAGATATCTCCTTTTTCTGGTGTAAAAAGGCCTAACATACATTTTAAAAGTACTGTTTTTCCAGAGCCACTTTGACCAATAATGAGATTGGTTTTTCCTTTTTCAAAAGTAGCCGAAATGCCTTTTAAAACTTCTACACCATCAAACGATTTATATAAATTGCAAACTTCTATCATTTTCCTAAAAGCAATTGGGTTAAAATGTAATTTAAAAAGATAATCACAACACTTGTCCACACAACAGCGCGTGTGCTAGAACGTCCAACTTCTATAGCGCCTCCTTTAACATAATAACCATGGTAAGATGGAATGGTGGCAATTACAAAAGCAAAAACGGCTGTTTTAATCAAAGAATAGGTTACATGAAAAGGGTCAAATTGGTAACGTATGCCAGATATATAGTCAGACGAAAGCACCAAATTTGTAATATTTCCAGCAACATAACCTCCTAAAATTCCTAAAAAAATACTAATTATTACAAGGAACGGATAAAACAAAACCGCCGCTATAATTTTAGGAAGCACCAAATAGTTTAATGAGTTTACACCCATAACTTCTAAGGCGTCAATTTGTTCTGTAACACGCATGGTTCCAATACTAGATGAAATAAAAGAGCCTACTTTACCTGCTAAAATTATAGAAAGGAGTGTGGGCGAAAATTCAAGAATTAATGATTCTCTAGAAGCAAATCCGATAAGGTATTTTGGGATTAGCGGGTTTTCTAGATTTAAGGCTGTTTGAATAACAACAACGCCACCTACAAAAAATGAAATAAAAGCAACAATGCCAATAGAGCTTAAACCCAAATCTTGAATCTCTCTAAAAAGAGATTCTCTAAAGACAGTCCATTTCTGAGGTTTTCTTAAAACCTGTTTGAGCATTGAAAAATACTTACCAACGTGTTCGATGTAATTCATAGAAGCAATTATCAGGCTAAAATATTAAAAAATAATGCATCTTTTAAATAATTAACTTAAAATTAAAATTGGATTTATAGAATTCAGTTACTTTTGATGAAATATAATATTTTATTATGAAAATTATAAAAATAATAAGTCTGAGTTTACTTTTAAGCTGTGGCGTTTTCGCCCAAAATAATCAGTTACAAAAGCCAAAATTAGTGGTTGGTATTGTGGTAGATCAAATGCGTTACGATTATTTAAAACGTTTTGATAGTAAGTTTGGTGCCGACGGATTTAAACGCCTTTTAAAAGATGGGTATGCCATAAACAATGCCCATTTTAATTATATACCAACCTATACAGCCGTTGGTCATACGTCTGTTTATACAGGCACAACGCCTTTTTACCACGGTATTATAAGTAATAATTGGTATGATAAAGAGTTAAAAAAATCTATTTATTGTGTAGATGATGATCGTTACGAGACTGTTGGCGCAAAAACTGGTGGCAAAAAATCGCCTTATCGGATGTTGAGCACTACCGTTACAGACCAATTACATCTGGCTCAAAATATGAAAGGAAAAACCATAGGTGTAAGCATAAAAGACCGCTCAGCAATTTTACCCGCAGGTCACACGGCAAATGCGGCTTATTGGTTTGAAGGAAATACCGAAGGTAAATTTATAACCAGTACTTTTTATATGGATAAATTGCCTAAATGGGCTGCCGATTTTAATAATTCTGATAAAGCAAAAAAATATTTGAACACACCATGGGTTACCAAATATCCTATAAATACTTATACAGAAAGTATTGCTGATGACAATCCTTACGAAGGTATGTTTAAGGGAGAAACAAGCCCAACATTTCCGCACAATTTGGCTAAACTGCAAAAAGAAAATGGTGGCTATGATATTTTAAAAGCATCGCCTCAAGGCAATAGTTTGGTAAAAGATTTTGCCGAAGCGACTATTTTAGGAGAAAATATGGGCAAAGGAGCATTTACAGATTTCTTAGCTTTAAGTTTTTCTAGTACAGATTATATTGGTCATATGTATGGTGTCGATTCAAAAGAAATTGAAGACACTTATATTAGATTAGATCAAGATATAGCAGACTTATTAAACTTTTTAGACACACAAGTTGGCATAGCTAACTACACTGTTTTTTTAACAGCAGACCATGCGGCTGTACCTGTACCAGCTTATCTAAAATCACTTAAAATTCCGGCCGATTATATAGATGTTAAAGGTTTGGTTGGTCGCGTTACCGAAATCACAAAGAAATTTTTTAATGCCACAGATTTGGTAGAAAACACCTCTAACTATCAGATTTTTTTAGATAAAGAAAGAATTTATGAATTGGGTCTTGATGTCAATATGGTTGCCCAAACATTAGCCGATGAGTTGGTTAGTTTTAAAGGTATTTATAAAACGGTTACAGCTCATACGATGCAAACAACAAGTTTTAATGATGGTATTTTAAAATATCTTCAAAACGGTTATAATCAGAAGTTTTCTGGGGATGTTTTACTCGTTCCAATGCCAGCAAATATTGCTTATCCGCATACGGGAACAACACATGGATCTGGGTATAATTACGACACGCATGTGCCATTAATATTTTACGGAAAAGGGATTAAAACGGGTCAATCAAACACCTATTATCCAATTATAGATATCGCGCCAACAATGGCAACTTTATTAGGTATTGAATTTCCTAATGCCACATCGGGTAAAGTAATTGGCGAAGTTCTGAAATAATTAGAATTTATAAACAATAGCGTTAATGTTCATACCAGCGCCAACAGATGCTAAAACCACCACGTCTCCTTTATTGATTTGGTGGTTTTCTAATTTATTTTTTAAAACCATATTCAATAAAGTGGGTACTGTAGCTACAGAACTGTTGCCGAGTTTGTGAATACTCATTGGCATAATATTTTTGGGCGTAGGCGTTTTGTACAATCTAAAAAAGCGTTTAATAATAGCCTCATCCATTTTTTCGTTGGCCTGATGCATAAATACTTTTTTTACCTGATGGATGTCTATACCGTTTTTATCAAGAGCTGCTTTCATAGCATCTGGAACGTGATTTAAGGCATATTCGTAAATTTTACGGCCAAACATTTTTAAATATCTCACATTTGGATCGCCATCTGGATAATTAGTTTTTCCTAAAAATAAATAACCAGCTTCTTCTAAGGTATGAGACATGGCAGAAAACCCTAAAATTCCTGTTTTAACATCACCTTCTTGGGCTTCTACAATTGCAGCGCCAGCGCCATCAGAATATATCATAGAATCACGATCGTGCATATCTAAAACGCGTGATAGTGTTTCAGAACCAATAACGAGACATCTTTTAGCTTCGCCTGCTTTTATAAATAAATGGGCTTGAATCATGCCTTGAATCCATCCAGGGCAACCGAAAATAATATCATAAGCCACACAATGTGGATTTTCAATTTTAAGAATTTGTTTAACCCTTGCCGCTAAACTGGGAATTATATCAGTTTGGATTGTATTTTTTTTGATGTCACCAAAATTTTGAGCAAAAATGATGTAATCTAAAGTTTCAGGGTCAATATTGGCATCAGCAATAGCACGTTGTGCCGCAATAGCTGCGATATCTGAAGAATTTAAGTTGTCTGAAGCATAACGGCGTTCTTCAATACCTGTAATGGCCTTAAATTTTTCTATGATGACTTCGTTAGTGGCGTCAAAAGGTTCGTTTTTTTCGCAATAAAAACGTTCGTTAATAAAATCGGCATTTGTTTTTACAACTGTTGGAATATAACTTCCTGTTCCTGTAATGACTGAATTTAAGGGCATAAAAAATAAATTTAATAGCAAAATTAACGATTTATTATAAAACGAACTTCTTAAAGTTGAGAAATTTTGATTTGCATAACTATGGCAATAGATTGTGCTTTGTTTTTTGCTTGATGCGATTTAACACCTATAAAGAGTTCATCAACAGTTTGATTAAATAGGATTAGCCATTGGTCAAAGTGTTCTTTTTTAAAAGGCTGTTTGTGATTTAAATCTAAATGAGGTTGTAAAGCGTTCCTTTTATAAGTGCCTGTATAGAATAATTGTTGTTCCCAGAAATCGACTAAAATTTGTAGATGTTGTTCTAGTTTTTCATCGGTATCTAAACCAATAAAAAAAGGTTTTAAAAGAGTATCTTCTAATAATTTAACATAGAATTTTTTTACAAAATTATAGATATCGACTCTGTTAGCAATATCTTCCATCAGTTTTTATAAAAAGGTTTTGTCAAAAGCAAGCGGTAATAAATCTTTTAAAGAGTCAGACTTTGCTACTTTACCAATTTTACCCATAAAATAAATGGGGATTGGTGCCTTTTGTTTAACTTCATATTCAGCAATGGCTTGTCGGCACGAGCCACAAGGCGCCACAGGTGTGTCTAAATCTTTTGTTTTTGAAGTAGCTGTAATAGCCAAAGCTTTAATACCTACATTTGGAAAATTAGCTGCGGCGCTATAAATAGCCACACGCTCTGCACACAAACCAGAAGGGTAAGCCGCGTTTTCTTGATTGTTACCTAAAATTATTTTGTCATTGTCTAAAAGTATGGCAGCACCAACACTAAAATTAGAGTATGGAGCATAGGCATTTTCTCTTGCGAGAACAGCTTGTTCCATTAAATTTTGAGCGGGTTCTGGTAATTCACCTATACCATCGTAAATGGTAAAAGTGGCAGTTATGTTTACAGACTTCATGAAATTTTATTTTTAATTATAAACCCGACCTAATATTCTTCAAAAAAGGCACCTAGGTCAAAGGTTATTGAAAAGCGGAGTGTGTTTTCTAAAGGGTTATTAATATCTGAGGCATTGAATAAATAAGACATATCTATTCGGCTACTTCTAAATTTAAAACCAGTACCTAAAGTAAAAAACTTTCGCGCGCCTTTTAAATCACTTTCATTATAAAAACCAGCACGAACAGCAAAGGCGTCGTCATATAAATATTCGCCACCAATAGCCCATGTAAATTCTTTAAGCTCTTCTTTAAATCCACCGGGGGCATCGCCAAACGATTGAAAAATACCCTTAAAAAAGCCAACATCATCGGTTTGGCCACTTGCAATATCACCGTTGCTATCACGTAAAGGAGGTGTTGGCACAAGTAATTTGTTAAGTTCAATATTTGCAGAAATGGTGTTGTACTCGTCTAAAATAAAATCGAATCCGCCACCTATTCTTAGGTTTGTAGGAATAAAATTCTTTTGACCACTATCTGTAAAAGACACACGTGGGCCAATGTTTGATATGTTAAATCCACCACGCCATCTGCCATTAAAAGTGCCATAATTTTCTTCTTGAGTTTGAAAGAATCCAGCAATATCTACAGAAAATGTATTCACAGTATTAATATCAGAATCGGCTACACGTAAAGCAAAATCAGAACGGATATAGCGCAAACCAACAGCCATAGAAAAGCTTTCACTTAAGCGCATTGAATAAGAACCATCAATAGCTAATTCGTTTGGATTTTCAATAATAACTTGCTCGTTAGGATCGCCTGTTTGGCGTAATTCAATAGAACCCAAAGAAAAATAGGTTAAACTAGTTGCCCATGCACTTCTCTCATCTATACGGTTGGCATAAATAATACTGCCTAAAAACACGTCGCTGGTTAGGTTACGCAACCAAGGTGTATAATTTACAGCTATGGTATATTGCGATTCTAAAAAAGCATATTTTGCTGGGTTCCAATGTTGCGAATTTGCATCTGCCGATGTAGATACACCCATATCTGCCATACCACCCGAACGGGCATCTGGCGCAATTAATAAAAAAGGCGCTGCTGTTGATATAGGATTAGGGTCGGTTTGTGCATTTATTTTTGGTAAAGCCAGTGTTAAGACTAGCGCTAATAAGATATATTGTCTCATATAAGGATATTAATTATTACAAATATTGTGATTTTTTATCTAAGAATTACTAATTTTTCTATTTTTTCTGCTTTGTCTTGCGTTATATTTGATTTAACAGAGAGCTTATAAACATAAACACCTTTGCCAATTTTAGCACCAAAATCGTCTAAACCATTCCAAATAATATCTCTAGACAAAGTACCCGATGTTTGTACAGATTTATTTATTGTTTTAACTATTTTACCTGATATTGTAAATATCTGAATTTGAACTTCTAAAGATTCATTTGGACGGTTGTGTTCAAACCAAAATTCAGTATAATTTACAAACGGATTTGGATAATTTAACACATGATTTAGTGTAATGCCACTGTCTGTAACAACGTTAAATGTTAACGATGCTTCGGATAGATTATTGTATGTGTCCCAAGCTTTAAATTTAATGGTATGAAGTCCTGTGCTTAAGTTTCTTAATTGAAAGTTTACTTTTCCTTTTTTAAAATCATCTAATTCTGTTTGATAAAAATCATTTAATATAATAGGGTTGGCTTCATCGTCATCTAAAACAGCTATGATATCATGATCAACAGCTGTGAGCGATGTGTTAATACCAGAAGTATCTTCTAAAGACGCAATAAATAATGGCGACTGATTGGTGTTACCACCATCTAAAAACGATTCGTCATTCATAAAAAGATTTACGGTTGGTCCTTGAATGTCTTCGACTGCATTTTCATTGATCCCACCAATGGTCACATCAAAATTATAACCTGCTTTATCTACTATTTTATTATCGGCATAAAAACTCATTTTCCCTTTTCCAAAAGCAACTCTTATATCTTTTGGGACTATAAAATCGAATTTAAAAGTGCCATTTGTAACGGTGGCTCTGCCCCGATAAATTTTACTTTCTAGGGCGTCGAATGTTAATTTTCTACCGAAATTATTATTATCTAAAGTGGTTTTATCTATAGATTTATCGAAAATTGTCGTAGAAAGTGTGCCGTTAAAATCGGTTAAAATCTGATTATTTTCATCGGTTACAACGCCATCAAAACTTACATGAGATAGCGCTTTAAGTGTGTCAATAGCTTGCGTTAATAACACTTCATTCATTTTTGTAATACTGATATTTGCTTTGGGCTGTGCCAATTTTAAGGCAGGATCTCCCAAAAAATATACAAACAAACGTTGTGAGGTTGTGAAATTATTTTTCATATCCATTAAGGCTTGAGAAACGCTTCGATCTTCGCCATTAAATGAAAAAAGTTTGGTAACAAGGTTCTCATTAAATGCTTGACCAACCGAAATAAATATTTCGCGTGTTGTGGTAATGAGACTTGTAGCGCCACCTTGTGTATTGTTAAAAACAAATTCGCCCGCCGTAGGACGTAAGGGATTATCTAATTTAGCAAATTCGCAGGTCACGGTAATAAACAAAGGCAATGTATTTGGATTTACCCAACCTTGAATTTGAGGCACGCCCAAAATACGTTCGTTCGCCCAACCGTCTTCGCCACCATGTCCGAAATAATCTACAACCAAAGTGCCATTTTCTACGGCTGTTGTTATGGCGGTATTTACATCGGGATAACGTTCGCCACCAGCAGAAGTTTGTTGTTTATAGGCATCGGCATAAATTTTTTTTATGTTGAATACAGGTTTGTTGAGACTGATATTGTCCGAAATTCTTTCTACGGTTTCTTGCAATACAAATTCTGAGGCTTTATCTGGATCGTCTGCTACAACGGTTATGAGGTTTCGCCAATCGCCAAAAGCATTTTTACTGTAATAGCTTAAAGTTTTATCTACAGCAGCTTTGGCTTCTTGAACGGTTGTAACCGGATATCTGCCTGTAGCAACATCTTGTTTGTCAGAAAAGGTTAGCAAACCTTCATTGTCATCCATCATGCCAAAATAGTCATCGGTAACATAAGAAGTGGCGAGGTTAAAACTCTCTAAAGATTCAAAAGCTGGAATGATGTTATTATTATTGGTAATTCGGTCTTTATAATCGTAAGAGGTATCACCAAAAAGTGTTACAAATTTTATTTTCTTTGAAGATGTAGACGCATTATCATACAGATATTTTATAAAATCACGAATGGCAGTTGCATCGGGAGATCCTGATCCGAATTCGTTAAAAATTTGTTGAACATCTATAACGGCAGTTGTGTAATTATTATTTACTTTATGATAATCGGCTAGGCGAGAAGCTTGATCTATTAAATTATTAGGTGTAATGACTAAATAGTCAATATCTTGAAGGGCGTGTAAATTCTGATTTAAAATACTGCTGTTATTAAGTTTTGTTGGTAAAAAATAATCGGTGCTATTTAGAACGATGTATTCGTTCAATTGGGTTGATCCATTTGACGTTCCGCCTTGTGCATTAAAACTAAAATCGGCAGACGTAGATTGGTTTGTAATGATTTTAGGATTTAAAAAATTGGTTATATCCCATACCTGAGAAATATTATTTGCATTGGCAATGGTGTAAGAAATAGTTGTGTTAACATCAGCATTAGCCGCTTCAAAACTTCTAAATGAGAACTGTTTTTGACGCGCAATGAGGTGTTTAATGCCAGAAATTTCTATGTAATCTAGATAAGAACGCGCCGAAGGATTTCCGTTATTGGTATAGGTCAAATTAAAGGCCAAATTTTCATTAGAAACAGCAACTTCTGCAAATTGTTCTGTGGCGCTAGCCAAACTTAATAAACCGGGTGAATTTGCAAAAAAAGACAAATCATAAAGCGAATTGCCATTGAGCTGTACCTGTAATTGAGACGACACAGAGGACGAAACTACGCCCCGCGTTTTAACCTTAATAGGTTTTGAGAGATCTGCATCTGTAAAGGTTAAATCAACTTGTTGTGTGTTGTTAATGCTAAAAGATTCGCCAAACCATTGCTGGCCGATAGCAAACAAATTAACATCTTCTTTCTCGTGAAAAATATAGTCGTTAAAAGTGTTTATTTGTAAAGAAGCATTAGCAGTTATAGGGTCTGAAGTAGTTATGCGTTTTCCTGTGCCATTATCTATTGTGATAAAATAATAGGCAACGTCGCTATAAATATTTTTAATATGGTTTGTATTTCCGTTTACGGGATTTACTTTCCAACTATCAGGTCCTTTTGCGTAGAATAAAACAAAATCATTGTTGTTAAAAACGGCATCATTTCCGTCATCAATATAAATGGCATTTTCTTGTAAATCGGCATATCTAAAGGCGCTGTTTTTTTGGGGTAATAAAGCACCGCCATTGCCAAAAATTCGAATGTTATCAGAATTTAAATTAGCCGTATTAATGCCTAAGCTTTTTAAAAACGCGACATCAATTTTAAAAATACCAGTGGTATCAACTTCAAATTTATACCAAGTACCATTTGATAAAACCGAATTTTGAACCGCCGTATTTGAGTTGTTTTTAAAAGCATTTGATGATCTTGTGTAATTAAGCGTAAAACTTTCAATTTTTAGAATGACATTGTCTTTCTGTATTAAGGGTTCAATATAAAGTTGCAGTTCGCTTTTATTTCCCGCATTTATAATATTTAAACTGCTTTTTATTTCCGACGAAATATGTGACAAAACACTGTTTGGAATTGTACTGTTTAAAGAACTGTATTTTATATTACTTAAAGAAAATGATGCTATTTTTGAGTTAGAATTATTTTGCCAAGTGCTTGTGTAAGTTGGTATTAAATTTTCGTTTAGCAAATTATTTTCAACTAACGGAATCGTTATTTGTTTGTCATTATTTAACAATATGTTTTGTGGAGAAGTCCAAATAAGTTTAAAATCCTTTTTATAATTTTGCTGAGCAAAACTGGTGTTTAAACCAAATATGACAAGTAATAGCGAAAGAAGACCTTTTTTTATCATAAATACAAAACGCTGAGTGTAAAAATATATTTTACACATGCAACATTACATATAATAAAGAAATAATACAATCGTTATAGCAGAATAATAATTTTAAAAAGGTTAAAAATAGTAGTGTAATTGCTCTAAATTTTATTAATATTGTAAATTGCACAGGCTTATAAATATAAATTTAAGTATTTTATATAAAATGAAATTTCAAAATAGCTTTAAAACAGTATTAATCATATTTTTATCTGTATTTACTTTATCTAGTTGCTTTAGAACAGAGCATTCTAAATCTACTTTAACAGGATGGAATTTTAATGACCCTCATTTTGGAAACTTTACAGCACCAGTTGATTATAGAGGCCAAAAAACACCTCCTGGTATGGTTTTAATTGAAGGAGGTACTTTTACTATGGGTCACGTTCAAGATGATGTTATGTTTGATTGGAATTCAACACCTGTACGTCAGCAATTACGTTCATTTTATATTGATGAAGCAGAGGTTACCAATAAAGAATACAGTTTTTATTTAGAATATTTGAGTCGTGTGTTTCCACAATCAGACACTATGGACATTAATAAACGTATTTACCAAGCCGCTTTGCCAGACACTTTGGTTTGGCGTGATAATTTGGGTTCTACAGGTTCATTGTCAGAAACGTATTTAAGACATCCTGCATTTGCAAATTACCCTGTTGTAGGCGTGTCTTGGTTACAAGCTGTAGGATATTGCAAATGGCGAACCGATAGGGTTAATGAACGTATTTTAATGGATAAAGGTATTTTAAAACCTCTTTTTGCCGATGATTCGATAAGCGTAGAGGGCGAAAATCATTTTGTAACACAAACCTATTTAAAAAATCCTTACTTATTGTTTAACGGCGATTCTTCTATTTATAGCAAAGGCGTTCCGGTAAGAAAAAGCTTAAACAGCAAACGTGGCATCTTTAAAAAACGAAGTGCACGAAAATCAAGAAACAACACCACGGTAATAGATACACTTTTACAAGACACAACTTTACTTGTAACAAACGACAATCCGTTACCAAAAAAACCTGAGTTTACAGGAAGACATGTCACCATTTCTGATGGCTTGTTGGTGTCTAAATACAGATTGCCGACCGAAGCCGAATGGGAATACGCCGCTAAAGCCGAAGTAGAAAACAGAGAATATAATACTATTAGAGGACGTAAAAAATATACTTGGAACGGCAAATATACCCGAGACAATTCAAAACGTTATAAAGGCGATATGCTTGCCAATTACAAACAAGGACAAGGTGATTATAGTGGTTTGGCAGGTTGGAGTAGTGATGGTGCCGATATTACTGCCGAAATAAAATCCTATAAACCAAATGCTTTTGGTCTTTATAACATGTCTGGTAATGTTGCAGAATGGGTAGCCGATGTGTACAGACCTATCATAGATTCTCAAGCAAACGATTTTAACTATTTTAGAGGGACTAACTTTTTGAAAACGTATATTGATTCTCTAGGTAAAGTAGTTGTTTTAGATTATAATAACCTTGTATTAGACACATTAAACAACGGGAAGATTGTACCAAACGGATCGCCAGGCGAAATGAAATATGTGCCCATTACCAAAGACGATGCTTTTATGAGATATAATTATAGAAGAGCTAATAATGCAAATCAAGATGATGGCGATTTGGCTTCTAATAAATATTTCTATAAAGATGAAGATGATGCAGCATCTATTCCTAGAATGTATAATTCTCCTCAAAATAAAATTGAGGTTGATGAACAAGGAAGAGTTGTTAAAAAATACGACACAAAAAATACCAGACGTACTTTAATAAACAATAATTTACGTGTTTATAAAGGCGGTTCTTGGAAAGATAGGGCTTATTGGTTAGATCCTGCACAACGTAGATACCTGCCAGAATATGCCGCAACAGACTATATTGGCTTTAGATGCGCTATGGATAGATTAGGGTCATCTTCATTATCGAAAGATAAAAGAGCGCATTTTGTAAAAAGAAAATAAAGGATAGTAATAAAAAGTTTAAATTAGCTCAATATCTCAAAGATGTTGGGCTTTTTTCTTTAAAGGATGAAAATAGAAAAACTATACAAACTAATTTCAGGTAAACTTTGTGTAACCGATACACGTAAAGTTGTAAAGGATGCCGTTTTTTTTGCCTTAAAAGGCGAAAATTTTGATGGCAATACTTTTGCCCTTCAATCTTTAAAAGAGGGCGCTTCCTTTGCTATAATTGATGATAAAAAGTATCACGTTTCAGACAAAACCATTTTGGTAACCGATGTTTTAAGCACCTTACAACAGGTGGCTGCTTATCACCGCAAACAAATAGGCCTGCCAATTATTGCCATTACAGGAAGTAACGGAAAAACCACAACCAAAGAATTAATAGGCACAGTCTTATCAAAAAAATATAAAACTGTTACCACAAAAGGGAATTTAAACAACCATATTGGCGTGCCACTCACGCTTTTATCGATGACTAAAGACACCGAAATTGGCGTGGTAGAAATGGGCGCTAATCATCTAGGAGAAATTGAATTTTTATGTAAAATTGCCCAACCTAATTTTGGCTATGTCACCAATTTCGGAAAAGCACATTTAGAAGGTTTTGGCAGTCTTGAAGGCGTTATTAAAACAAAATCAGAATTGTATAAGTACCTTAAAGAAAATGAAGCCTTAGCTTTTGTAAATACTGATGATGTTATTCAGGTAAAACAAACTTTAGGGCTGAATAGAGACAGCTTTAATTCAGAAATTATGCAACTTAAAAGTGCCAATCCGTTTGTAACAATTTTGTATAAAGATGTTGTGATGCACAGCAAACTTATAGGGACTTATAATTATAAAAATATAGCTGCTGCTATTGCTATTGGCGCCTTTTTCGATGTGCCCTTACAACAGATTAAAGAAGCCATAGAAAATTATACACCCACCAATAACCGCTCTCAAATTATTGATAAAGGCGCTATGCAAATTATTCTAGACGCCTATAATGCCAATCCTACCAGTATGACTTTGGCCATTGAGAATTTCAATCAATTAAGCCGAGATTTTAAAATGTTGGTTTTAGGTGATATGTTTGAGTTGGGTAAAACATCTAAAGAAGAGCATCAAAATATTGTCAATCTTTTAGAAATATCTAACTTTAATAAAGCCTATTTAATTGGAAGTCATTTTTATGAGACAACAGTTCAAAATAAAAATATTTTTAAATTTAAAACATTTGACGATTTTAAATCTCATTTTAAAGCCCCTAAAAACGGCCTGCTTTTAATTAAAGCTTCTCGAGGTATGGCGCTTGAACGGGTGGTAGATTTACTTGTTTAGAGATGTGAAATGAGGTGATTTTTGGATTGACGCTTATCGTTTAGGCTATGATTTCGTTGTGGAAAATGTCGGAAGCTTTTCTGCTGTAGAAATCAGCCGATTGGTTTGTTAAATTTATCATTTTTTGTTCAAATACCACAATGAATTATAACCATTGTGTCTGTTGCACAAGTTTATCAAAAATAGGTATAAATTTCGTATCTTGTTGTATGCAAGGCAAGAAACAATATCAAGAAAAGATATTCTCACATTTTCAGCTGAGTGATAGAATATCAGAGACCAATTTTTATCGGAGA
>JABMNH010000057.1 GCA_013205245.1 Flavobacteriales bacterium
GCTCTTAATTTATTGAAATAGCTGTATTTGGTATTTAAAGAAAGACCATCACCTGTTTTTGTTTTTGCATCATAATCCAGGTAATCTTTAAAGCCTTCCACCCATTCTTTGTTCAACCGTTCAAAGGTTACATCTTTAGGGTTGTAGGCTTTAATCAGAATACGGACTGCATTCCAATTGCCATAATTACCCAAACTGGCTTTTTTCTTTTCGGTGAGTGCATCAAAAAACTCAAAGAAACTCCCTTTCAATTTCTCTTTATCACGAAACCCGTAAATACTGTTTTGTGCTTCTAAATGTCTTTTGCTTCGGATACTCTCTGCCAATTCAAGGATTTTTTTGTTCTCGTCCTTTTGGGCTTTGGTCAAACTTCCTTTTTCGGGTTCGGGTTTGAGATACAAACCAAGATGCTCGTATTCTCTTTTGCCTTGGTCGTAGTAATCAAGGTAGAGGGTAATCTTGTTACCCTTTTTGCGTTGTCTTAATGTTATTTTCATTGCTGATCAGTTAAAAAGATTATCAATTTCGGAACGTGGTATTATGGTTCTTCTGCCCAGCTTACCTGCTTTTATGTCTTCTCTTTGAATCATTCGTTGAATTGTCCATCTGCTTGCACCTAATAAAATGGCAGCTTCTTGAACGCTTAAAAACTCCTTATCTCTAAGATTGATAAAATTTCCTGTTTGAATTGGCAGGCTTTGCAGACTTTGCAAGTTTTCGGAATTTGCAGAAGTAACGGATTTGATTTGCTCCTTTAGAGTAGACTGTATTTTTTCCTCTCTCTTGATTTGCTTGTAGTGTCGAGAATTACAAGTTTTTGAGCAATACCGTGTTGTTGTGGTTTGGGCAACAAATGCCTGACCACAATATTGACAGAATTTCGGAATTTTAATATTACTACTCATTTGGTGCCTATTAGTGCCTGAAGTTGCTCGTTGGTGCTGATTGGTGCATCATTTCACCAACACCTTTTAATATGTGCCTTTGGGCAACAAATTTGTTGTTTGAGCAACAACTGGGCAACAAATATAAGTAATAAAGTGCAATTGGGCAACAAATAAGAGAAGAAACTGAACCTATAAACCTAACAATAGTAGGTAGTTAGCAAATAAAAGAAAGACAACTACTTTCCGATACAGAAATTTGCAAAAATATTGCCCAATAAATCATCGTTGGTTACCTCACCTGTAATTTCACCCAAAAAGTAAAGCGCTTGACGGATGTCTATAGATAATAAATCACTGCTGAGTTGATTTTCTACGCCAACAGAAACTTCATTAATAGAATTTAAAGCCAGATTTAAAGCGTTAAAATGACGCGCATTGCTCACAATGGTTTGATTTGTAGTTAGTTTTCCTGTAAATGATAAATCGGTTAAGATTTTAATAAGGGCATCAATACCTGTTTTGTACTTGGCAGAGATATATAGTATTGGAGCTTCTTCCGAATATTTTGGAACGCTCAGACTGACAAGAGAACTATTTATTTTTGAAAGTTCTGAATCACTTAATAAATCTGATTTATTGATAATAGGTATGATCTTTTTATCGGGATATTTACGCTGAATTTCATCAATTTCAAATGAGGTATTTTTAATTTTTGAAGCATCTACCAAATACAAAACCAATTGTGCTTTGTCTATATTTTCGAAAGTCTTTTTTATACCGATATTTTCTACCATATCTTTGGTTTCTCTTATGCCTGCCGTGTCAATAAATCGGAAACAAACGCCATCAATAATTAACTCATCTTCAATAGCATCACGTGTGGTTCCTGCAATTTCAGAAACAATAGCTTTATCGTCATTTAGCAAAGCATTTAGCAATGTAGATTTCCCCACATTAGGTGCACCAACAATAGCAATTGGGATGCCATTTTTTAGGACATTTCCCACTGCAAAAGAGGAGATAAGACTTTTTAAAAGGCAACTTACTTTTGAAAGTAATTCTCTAAAATCATCGCGGTTTGCAAAACTGACATCTTCTTCTGCAAAATCGAGTTCTAACTCTATTAATGATGCAAAATTGAGTAAATCTTGACGCAAAACTTTTAAATCAGATGAAAAACCACCACGCATTTGTTGCATAGCAACTTGGTGCGAAGCTTTAGAATTTGATGCAATTAAATCGGCTACAGCCTCGGCTTGAGACAAATCGAGTTTGCCATTTAGAAAAGCCCGTAAAGTAAATTCACCTGCCGTTGCCATGCGCACATCCGTTTTCAAAAATAAATTGATAATTTCTTGCAGAATGTATTGAGAACCGTGGCAAGAAATCTCAATACTATTCTCGCCAGTATAAGAATGGGGATTTTTAAAAACACTTATCAAAACTTCGTCAATAATATGTTCCCCAACTTTAATCACGCCAAAATGCAGCGTATGGCTTTTTACTTTTGTAAGGTCTTTAAGTTTGTTTTTTGAATAAAAAACGCTGCTACAAATGGCAATCACATTTTCGCCAGAAAGTCTTATAACACCAATGGCACCAATACCTTGAGGTGTAGCTAAAGCGATGATGTTATCGTGATTAATTTTGGCAGGCATATTTTTAAAAATTTAGGCAAATGTACAATTAATGATTCAAAAATTAAGATTGATTTAATTGAACCCTAGAAGGGTTCATTAAAAATAAATTATTTTTCTAAAACCTTTTTATAATTCAAAATTAATTTTACATTTGTCCCAACAAACAAAACAATGAAAATTCAATTAACAAATACATGGTGGTGGACAAACGAACTTCAAGGATCGTGAGTTAGCTATTGTACTATATAAAACAAAAAAAGCTTGTCATTCACGACAAGCTTTTTTTTTGGTTAAAATGAAAATAAATAATTAAAAAAACCATTAGTACTCTTCCCTTTGGGAAGGGTTAGGGATGGGAAATAAAAAAATGTACACTTTAAAAACAACTTATAAAAATATAGTAGCCGATACCATTACACCGGTACAAGTCTATCTTAAAGTAAGAGACAAATATCCCAACAGTATATTGCTAGAAAGTTCAGATTATCACGCCAATGATAACAGCTATTCGTATATCTGTTGCAACCCTATTGCAAGTATTTCTTTAGAAAACAATAGTTTAAAAGAAGTATATCCCGATGGAAAAGTGGTTGAAACACAAATCACTTCGGCTGTTAACGTGGCCGAAAAAGTACAGCAATTTGGGCAGCAATTTAAAACAGAAAATCAGGATTTCAATTTTATAAACAAGGGCCTTTTTGGATATATGGCTTACGATGTGGTGCAGTATTTCGAAGATATAAAAATCGCCAAAAAAGAGGGCGATTTAGAAGTGCCAGATCTTTATTATGCCGTCTATCAAAACATCATAGTCATCGATCATTTTAAAAATGAAGCCTTTGTTTTTGCGCATTGTTTTGAAAAAGAAAGCAATGTAGAAAGTTTGACAAAACTGATTACAGCACATAATTTTTCGTCCTTCAGTTTTAGTGCCTTAAATAATGAAGTAAGTAATTTTACAGATGAAGAATTTCGTAAAAAAGTAGATTTAGCCAAAGAACATTGTTTTAGAGGCGATGTTTTTCAGCTGGTTTTGTCACGCCGCTTTTCGCAAGGTTTTAAAGGCGATGAGTTTAATGTCTATCGCGCTTTGCGGTCTATTAATCCGTCACCTTATTTGTTTTATTTCGATTATGGAAACTTTAAAATTTTCGGGTCTTCGCCCGAAGCGCAACTCGTGGTAAAAAATGATGAAGCCGAAATTCATCCTATTGCAGGCACTTTTAAACGCACAGGTAATGATGAAGTTGATTTGCTATCGGCGAAAGCCTTAGCTAAAGACGAAAAAGAAAATGCTGAACACGTCATGTTGGTAGATTTAGCCAGAAACGATTTAAGCCGCAGTTGTAACGAAGTGAAAGTGAAAAACTATAAAGAGATTCAGTTTTTCTCGCACGTCATTCATTTGGTGTCAAAAGTGGTGGGCCAAAAACGCAAAGAAGTAAGCACGATGCAAGTTGTGGCCGATACTTTTCCAGCAGGCACTTTAAGCGGTGCGCCCAAACACAAAGCCATGCAGTTGATAGAAAAAAACGAACCAACAAACCGTTCATTTTACGGCGGTGCTATTGGCTTTATGGATTTTAATGGTAATTTTAACCATGCCATTATGATACGTTCTTTTTTGAGTAAAAATCATAATTTGCATTACCAAGCAGGCGCAGGTATTGTGTCAAAATCTGATTCCGAAGGTGAATTACAAGAAATATATAACAAGTTAAGAGCGCTTAAAAAAGCACTGCATTTAGCAGAAAAATTATAAATTAAATAAATGTCACCCTGAGCGGAGTCGAAGGGTCTTAAACATAAAGATGAAAAAAATATTAGTAATAGATAATTACGATTCGTTCACCTATAATTTGGTGCATTATTTACAAGAATTAGGTTGTGAGGTTTCCGTCAAGCGGAATGACAAACTAACGCTAGAAGAGGTAGCCGATTTTGATAAAATATTATTGTCTCCTGGGCCGGGTTTACCTGATGAAGCAGGTTTGTTAAAAGAGATCATTAAAACCTATGCCAATACAAAAAGTATTTTAGGTGTTTGTTTGGGTCAGCAAGCCATTGCAGAGGTTTTTGGTGGCGCTTTGGTGAATTTAAAAGAAGTACATCATGGTGTTGCATCAGATATCAATCTGATAAATGAAGATGACGTTTTATATAAAAATTTACCAACCACTTTTAAAGTAGGACGTTATCATTCTTGGGTGGTTTCAAAAGAATTACCTTCAGATCTTATCGCAACGTCGGTTGATGAACAAGGCGAAATAATGTCTTTAAAACATAAATTTTTAGATGTGCGTGGTGTGCAATACCATCCAGAATCTATACTAACACCAAACGGAATGGCCATTTTAAAAAATTGGATAGAAAGCCCATCTTCCGTCTTCCCAAAGGGAAGAAACTAAAAAATAAGAATTGCCATTCCTGCTAAGGTGGGAATCCATAATAAAAAAGCAAAAGAATGTCAGGTTGAGCGCAGTCGAAACCTAAATATTAAAAAAATGAAAACAATTTTAAACCGATTAATAAATCAAGAAACGCTCACCAAAGCAGAAGCCAAAGAAGTTTTGGTCAATATTTCTAGTGGCACTTATAATCAGAGTCAGATTGCGGCATTTCTCACCATTTATATGATGCGAAGTGTCACCATTCACGAATTATCTGGATTTAGAGAAGCCTTGTTAGAACTGTGTTTGCCAATCGATTTATCCGATTTTAACGCGGTAGATTTATGTGGTACAGGTGGCGATGGCAAAGATACGTTTAACATATCTACGCTATCTTCTTTTGTGGTGGCTGGGGCTGGTGTTAAAGTTGCCAAACATGGCAATTATGGCGTATCTTCAAGTTGTGGTTCGTCGAATGTTTTAGAATATTTGGGCATTACATTTACCAATGATGAGGCTAAATTGAAGCGCACTTTAGACCAAGCGGGTATTTGTGTTTTGCATGCGCCTTTATTCCATCCCGCCATGAAGCATGTGGCGCCAATTCGTAGGGAATTGGGTGTAAAAACTTTTTTTAATATGCTCGGGCCATTGGTAAACCCGTCGTTTCCAAAAAACCAGATTGTGGGTGTTTTTAGTTTAGAACTTGTGCGTTTGTACAGTTATTTGTTGCAAGAAACCGACACAAATTATGCTGTTTTACACGATTTAGCTGGTTATGACGAAATTTCCTTAACGGATAAAACGAAAGTTGTTACGCGTGAAAAAGATTTTATGTTTGATGCCAATGACTTGGGTTTAAAAACCATTAATCAACAAGATATTTACGGAGGAAAATCGGTAACAGAATCGGCTAAGATATTTGTAGATATTTTGGATGGAAAAGGTACTTATCCACAAAATAATGTGGTGTGCGCCAATGCGGGCATGGCCATTTCTATTGTAAATAAAATATCGCATGTAGACGGATTTGCATCAGCCAAAGAATCTTTACAATCTGGAAAAGCATTGCAATCATTAAAAAAATTACAAGAATTGAGTAAATAAATAATGGATATTTTACAAGAAATAATCGCCCATAAAAAACTAGAAGTAGCCCAATTAAGACGTGATGTTTTAATTGAAAACTTGGTAAAGAGTCCTAATTTTAAACGGACACCAATGTCATTAAAAAAGGCGCTTACCGATGTAAATTCTACAGGAATAATAGCCGAGTTTAAACGCCAATCACCTTCTAAAGGTATTATAAATGATAAAGTATCGGTCGTTGAAGTGACACAAGGTTATTTAGATGCCAATGTGGCGGCGCAATCTATTTTAACGGATAGCAAATTTTTTGGCGGCAATATTAACGATGTAATGAAAGCCAGATCGGTAAATGAAATAAAACCGATTTTACGAAAAGATTTTATTGTAGATGCCTTTCAAATAGTAGAATCTAAAGCCATTGGTGCCGATGTTATTTTACTTATTGCGGCTTGTTTAACAAAACAAGAACTCAAAAATTTTGGCATGTTAGCAGAAGATTTAGGCCTGGATGTTTTATACGAAGTACACAATCAAGAAGAGTTGGATAAAATAGATTTGGACAATAAAATTATTGGCATTAATAACCGAAACTTAAAAACCTTTAAAGTCGATTTAGAGCATTCTATCGCATTGGCGCGTCAGATTCCGAGTTCTTGTATTAAGGTGTCCGAAAGTGGTTTAAGCGATCCGCGCATTATTATGGGTTTAAAAGAGTATGGATTTCAAGGTTTTTTGATTGGTGAAAATTTTATGAAAACAGAAGATCCAGGTGTGGCCTGTCAAGATTTTATAAATCAAATAAGATGAAACTCAAAGTCTGCGGTATGAAATACTTAGAAAATATCCAACAGGTGGCGGCTTTGCAACCCGATTATTTGGGTTTTATTTTCTACGAAAAATCAAAACGAAATTTTGAAGGCGACATGCCGTCTTTACCAGATAATATTAAAAGAGTGGGTGTTTTTGTGAATGCTTCTTTAACCACAATTCTAGAAAAAGTAAAAAAGTATAAATTAAATGCACTTCAATTACATGGTGATGAAACACCTGAATTTTGTAATTTGTTAAAGATAGAGATGATAAAATCAAGACAAAATATTTGTGAGTTGGTTAAAGTATTTTCTGTTGGCAATAATTTTGATTTCAGCTTATTAAAACCTTATGAAGATTTAGTAGATTACTTTCTGTTTGACACCAAAGGCAAAGAAAAAGGCGGGAATGGCGTCGTTTTTAATTGGCAATTGTTAGAAAAGTATTCCTCACAAAAACCCTATTTTTTAAGTGGTGGTATTGGACTAGAAGAAATAGACAATTTAAAATCGTTTAGAGAAATTGAGGCTTTTAAATATTGTTATGCATTGGATGTGAACAGCCGATTTGAAGACAGCCCAGGATTAAAAAATATAGAAAAATTAAAAGAATTTAAAAGCAGACTGCTATGAAATATTCAGTAGATAAAGATGGTTATTACGGCGAATTTGGTGGCGCATTTGTACCCGAAATGTTGTATCCAAATATAGAAGAGTTACGTCTAAAGTATATAGATATAATGCAAGACGCCGATTTTAAAAAGGAATTTGACGCCTTGCTCAAAGAATATGTAGGTCGTCCAACACCCTTATATTTTGCAAAACGTTTATCCGAAAAATACAATACAAAAATTTATCTAAAACGCGAAGATTTATGTCATACAGGAGCGCATAAAATAAACAATACTATTGGACAGATTTTGATGGCAAAACGCTTGGGTAAAAACCGTGTTATTGCCGAAACAGGCGCAGGGCAACACGGTGTAGCTACGGCTACAGTTTGTGCTTTAATGGGCATCGAGTGCGTGGTATATATGGGCGAAATTGACATCGCAAGACAAGCGCCAAATGTAGCCCGAATGAAAATGTTAGGCGCTACAGTAATTCCCGCTTTGTCGGGTAGCCGTACTTTAAAAGACGCCACCAATGAGGCCATTCGCGATTGGATTAACAATCCCGTTGACACCCATTATATCATTGGGTCGGTGGTTGGACCACATCCTTATCCAGATATGGTAGCCCGTTTTCAATCGGTTATTTCAGAAGAAATTAAAAAGCAATTATTAGCACACGAAAATACAGAAGATCCCGATTATGTTGTTGCCTGCGTGGGTGGAGGCAGTAATGCCGCTGGTGCTTTTTATCATTATTTAGAGAATACATCTGTAAAATTAATAGCGGTAGAAGCAGCTGGTTTGGGTGTTCATTCTGGCGAAAGTGCAGCTACCAGTGTTTTGGGAAATGAAGGCGTTATCCACGGAAGTAAAACCTTGTTGATGCAAACCGAAGATGGACAAATAACCGAGCCGTATTCTATTTCGGCGGGATTAGATTATCCAGGTGTTGGGCCTTTACACGCGTATTTGTGTAAAACAAAACGGGCAGAATTTTTGTCGATTACGGATGATGAAGCCATGCAAGCCGGATTGGAATTATGTAAATTAGAAGGTATTATTCCGGCTATTGAAAGTGCCCATGCTCTGGCAATTTTTAAAACTAAAAAGTTTAAAAAAGATGCTATTATCGTTTTAAACTTATCGGGTAGAGGCGATAAAGATTTAGATACTTATATTAAATATTTTGATTTTTAATGAAAAATGCTGAACTTGTTTCAGCATCTATTTTGGTATGAAGAAAGCTTTTGTTTATATTCTGTCAAATGAAAATAGAACAGCGTTTTATACGGGTTTTACGCGAGACTTGGCAAAACGATTAATATTGCATGCTAAAGGGGGTGGTGCAAGGTTTACAGCTAAATATAAGACATTCGACTTGATTTACTATGAGGAATTTACTACTGTAAGTCAAGCGATGAAAAGAGAAAAACAATTAAAAAATTGGCATCGTGATTGGAAATTAAATTTAATTAAAGAAACCAATCTTAATTTAAAAACGCTAACATTTTAAAAAGACCCTGAAACAAGTTCAGGGTAAATTTATAAATTTATGAACAGAATAAATCAAAAATTACAAGAAGAACATAAACTATTATCCATTTATTTTACGGCGGGTTATCCAAAGTTAAATGACACAGTTGCCATTTTAGAAAACCTAGAAAAAAGCGGTGTAGATATGGTAGAAATAGGCTTGCCATTTAGCGATCCTTTAGCCGATGGTCCAACCATTCAAGCAAGTTCTACACAAGCTTTAGAGAATGGAATGACATCAAATATTCTATTTGAGCAATTAAAAGACATCCGTAAAACGGTAACAATGCCACTTATTATTATGGGTTATTTTAATCCGATGCTACAATATGGTATCGAAGCTTTTTGTAAGAAATGTTCAGAAATAGGTATAGACGGACTCATTATTCCAGATTTACCTGTAAAAGAATACAACGATTTATACAAAACTATTTTCGAAAAGTACAACTTGATAAATGTGTTTTTAATCACGCCACAAACATCGGATGAGCGCATCCGATTCATCGATAAAATTTCAAACGGATTTATATACATGGTAAGTTCGTCTAGCGTAACAGGGGCTCAAAATACTTTTGGAAATACTCAAAAAGATTATTTTAAGCGTATTGCCAACATGAACTTAAAAGCCTCACAAATTGTAGGTTTTGGTATTTCTAATGCCGAAACTTTTAAGCAAGCCACAAGCCATGCAAAAGGCGCTATAATAGGATCAGCATTTGTTAAACAGTTAAAAGAAAACGGCATCAATTCTATAGCTTCATTTATCAAAAAAATAAGAACCAGCTAGTTTTTATATTGGGACTGATATTTGTTATCTTTACCTACACATTTAAAAACAATGCAGCTTACTAAACTATCCTTAAGGAATCGTATTTTTTTAGCAATGATCTTATTGGTTATAGCAGCTTCGGTTCTAATAGCCGCAGTTACCAATTATCAATATAAAGAGCAATCTTTTGATTATCATACCAAGCGCTTACTGCGAAAAGAAGAGGCTATTAAAAAAGAAATGATTTATGTTTTTGAACATTCAAAAGGCCTTTTAAATGTAAAGGCTATCGATTCTATTTTAAAAAGTAAGGTTGATGAAATTGCCGATATTCACAATTCTGATATCCATTTTTATAATTTAGAAGGGCAATTGATTATCTCTTCTAAAAATGACGAACACCAATTGCGTCATCCAAAAATTCCAGATCAATTATTGCGAAATTTATCAGAGACTAAAGATCATCGTTTGGTAAATAAAATAGATGAAGATGGTACAGAAATACAAGCCCTATTTTTCTATATTTATGATAATCAGAATTATCCTGCGGCAATTTTGCATTTACCTTATTATAACAACAATATAGATTCAGAGAATGAGCTAGAGGAGTTTTTAACACGTTTGATGGGTGTTTATATATTTTTATTTATAATATCTATTGTGGTAGCTTATTTTATTTCGAGTTATATCACACGTTCTTTAAAAACGGTGAGTGATAAAATGGTTAAAACGCGGTTGAATAAGCGCAATGAAAGGATTAAAATCAAAAATGCCAGTAAAGAGATTTATGCGTTGGTTGATGCTTATAATGGCATGATTGATGAACTAGAAGAAAGTGCCGTAAAATTAGCCCAAAGTGAACGCGAAGAGGCTTGGCGCGAAATGGCCAAACAGGTGGCACACGAAATTAAGAATCCGTTAACGCCAATGCGTTTAACAGTTCAGAGTTTTCAGAAACGTTTTAACCCCGCTCAAGCAGATTATCAACAAAAACTCAATGAGTTTTGTAATAGTTTGATTGAACAAATTGATACCATGACCGCTGTGGCATCTGCCTTTTCTAGCTTTGCAAAAATGCCAATAGGGAAGAGTGAACCTATTAATATTGTGGCAGTTATAAAAAGTGCTTTAGAAATATTTACAGAAGATTTTATAACTTATACAGCCTCTAAAACCAATATTACCCTTCATTTCGATAAAACACAACTCATTAGAATTATTACCAATCTAATTAAAAATGCCATTCAAGCTTCTCAATTTGTTGAGAGACCTCAAATAAATGTGAGTGTATCGCAAACGCAAAAGTATGTTTTTATAAAAGTTAAGGATAACGGAAAGGGTATTGAATCACAGAACATAGCTAAAGTCTTCGAACCTAAATTCACAACTAAAAGTAGTGGTATGGGGCTCGGGTTGCCAATTGTCAAAAAAATTATTGAAACCTATAAAGGCACAATCAGTTTTCAATCGGTTTATGGAGAAGGTGCCGAATTTACTGTAACGCTTCCAAAAAAATAAGTTTTTAAGTAGTAATTATGATTCATTTAATAGTGGGGAATACAGGTTCTGGAAAAACAACTTTTTCCAAAAATCTTAAAGATAAAGTTAAAGGGGTAATCTTCTCTGTAGATAAATGGAATAACACCTTATTTATACCCGATAAAAAAGAAACCGATGGATTGGATTGGTTTTTAGAAAGAATTGAACGTTCTGAGACCTTAATTTTAGATTTGATAAAACAATTAGAAAATGCGCAAGTAGATTCTATTCTTGACTTAGGTTTGTCTAAATATACACATAGAGAGAAATTTAGATCTTTTGCGAAAGATAATTCCTTTGAAATAAAGATCCATTTTTTAGATATCTCAAAAGAGACAAGAAGAAATCGTGTTTTGGAGCGAAATATGGCAAAAGGAGAAACCTACGAATTCGATGTTACCAAAGAGAATTTTGAATTTATGGAAAACTGGTTTGAAAAGCCAACTGAAAAAGAATTAGAAAACGGAATAATAATTAACGAATAATCATACATTAACATGTCTTACAAAAATATTTTACTCGAGCAACAAGAATCTATTGCAACAATTACAATCAACAGACCCGAAAAACTAAACGCCTTAAACAAAACTACTTTAGAAGAGTTACATGAAGCTATTATTGATGCCAATGCCAATACAAACATCCGCGTTATTATTTTAACGGGTAGTGGCGATAAAGCTTTTGTGGCTGGTGCCGATATCTCAGAATTTGCCAATTACGATGTGTCTCAAGGTGCCGATTTAGCTAAAAGAGGACAAATCTTAGTTTTCGATTTAATTCAGAATGCAACAACACCGATTATTGCAGCCGTAAACGGATTTGCACTCGGTGGCGGATTAGAACTCGCCATGGCATGTCATTTTAGAGTGGCTTCAGATAATGCCAAAATGGGTTTGCCCGAAGTGTCTTTAGGTGTTATTCCTGGGTATGGTGGCACACAACGTTTGGCGCAATTAGCAGGAAAAGGCAAAGCCTTAGAAATGATTATGAGTGCCAATATGATTTCTGCCGACGATGCTCTTAAATGTGGTTTGGTAAATTATGTGGTGACTCAAGAAGAATTGTTACCATTCTGCGAAAAGTTAGCCACACGTATTTCTAGAAATTCATCTACGGCTATTGCAGCGGCTATTACAGCTGTAAATGCCAATTTTGAAGATGGCATAAATGGCTTTGACGAAGAGGTAAAACAATTTGGCAATTGCTTTGGCACACCAGATTTTATTGAAGGAACTACCGCCTTTTTAGAAAAACGGAAACCAGAGTTTGAATGATCACTGATCACCGTTCCATTCTCCAAAAAACTGATTTAAAAAGCCTTTCATATAGTCATGGCGTTTGGCAGCAATTTGTTTGCCTGTTTCGGTATTCATTTTATCTTTGAGTAGAAGTAACTTTTCGTAAAAATGATTGATGGTTGGTGCTTTGCTATTTTTGTAAGTATCCTTATCCATGTTGAGATTTGGAAAAATAGAAGGGTCATATAAAACCCTGTTTTTAAAGCCTCCATAATTAAAAGCACGGGCAATACCTATGGCACCAATGGCGTCAAGACGGTCGGCATCTTGAACAACAGCCAATTCTTTTGACCTAAATTTTGGACTATCGACGTCTAAACTCGATTTAAACGAAATGTATTTTATAATATTTTCAACATGCACAATCACCAATTCCTCAACCTTTTGACTTTTTAAAAAGGCACGTGCTTTTTTAGGTCCAATACTTTCGTCGCCATCAAAAAATTTAGCATCGGCAATATCGTGTAAAAGTGCCCCAAGTTCAACCACCAATAAATCTACTTCTTCACCTTTGGCAATAAGTTTTGAATTTTGCCAAACCCGTTCAATATGAAACCAATCGTGACCGCCTTCGGCATCCGTCAAGGTTAATTGAACAAATTGTATGGTTTTTATAATGAGTAGGCTGTTGGGCATTTATTTTGATTTATTTTTAAGCTCTAAATTGTCACATTGAGCGAAGTCGAAATGTATCATATAACTCAACTTACCCTTCGACTTCGCTCAGGGTGACATTAAAATAAATTTCTAGCAAAACTCGTCGTAAGCACCAATCAAATTATTGGCAATCATTTCGGCAGAGCGGCCTTCAATATGATGACGTTCTAACATATGCACCAATTCGCCATCCTTAAATAAAGCAATTGAAGGAGATGACGGTGGGAATGGTACCATTTCTGCACGAGCAGCTTGGGTAGCTTCGGTGTCAACACCTGCAAAAGCTGTACTTAAATTTACAGGAATTTTAGCATTTCTAAGCGATAATAATACGCCAGGTCTTGCTGTTCCGGCAGCGCAACCACAAACCGAATTTACCACAAGTAAAGTGGCTCCTTTTAGTGCTAATATATCTTTAACGTCGTTGGCATTTTTCAATTCTTTAAACCCAACAGCCGTTAATTCTTGACGCATGGGTGCTACTAATTCTTCTGGATACATAATCTTTGTTTTATTTGTTGTCAGCAAATATATAGAAAATGTATCTTTGTCGCTTAATTTAATTTTGATTTAATGGCAAGTTTTTCACGATGGTTGGGTGCTGGTTTGGGATGGTCTTTTGGCGGTCCAATTGGCGGCATTATAGGTTTTGCTTTGGGCAGTTTATTCGATGGTTTATCTAAAACCGATATGCAAACTTTTCAAAATCAGTATCAAGGGCAACAACAAGCCCAAACAGTAGATTTCGAAATGAGTTTGTTGGTGTTGGCAGCTGTGGTTATTAAAGCCGATAATAAAATAGACCAACGCGAACTCAATTTTGTACGTCAGAGTTTTGTGCAAATGTTTGGTAAAGAACGTTCAAATGCAGCTTTTAGATTATTTAAAGGCATCATGGCCAAAGAACAAATTTCTACCAAACAGGTGTGCGAGCAAATAAGAACGCATGTTACCCACGCCTCGCGATTACAATTGATGCATTTTCTTTTTGGTATCGCTAAAGCGGATGGCTCTGTAAGTGAATCTGAAATTCAAGCCATACAAACCATTGCCAATTATATGTATATCAGTCATGCTGATTTTGAATCTATTAAAGCCATGTTTTATGATGATGCCAAAGGCGCTTATACAATTTTAGAAATAGAAGAAACGGCTACGGTTACAGAAATTAAGCATGCCTACCGCACTTTGGTTAAAAAACACCATCCCGATAAATTGCAACATTTAGGCGAAGCACAGATTAAAGGGGCACAAGAAAAATTTATGCAAATTCAAAAAGCCTACGAAAGCATTCAGAAAGAACGCGGCTTTTAAATAATATTACAGATGTTAGAAAATAAAGAAAATACACGCACAAGTTTGGCCGAATTAGGAGAATTCGGTTTGATAAATCACCTTACAAAAGATATAAAATTGGTTCATAAATCATCTGTAAAAGGTGTTGGCGATGATGCTGCAGTTATCAATCACAAAAATATGCAGACCCTTGTTACAACCGATTTGTTGATAGAAGGTGTGCACTTCGATTTGAGTTTTATGCCTTTAAAACATTTGGGTTACAAAGCCGTCATGGTTAATTTATCTGATGTGTATGCCATGAACGGCACAGCTACGCAAATAACAGTTTCTATAGCGGCTTCAAACCGTTTTCCGCTCGAAGCGATAGAAGAATTGTACGCCGGTATCCATTTGGCTTGTAAAAATTATGAAGTCGATTTGGTAGGTGGCGACACCACATCTTCTACAAAAGGATTGCTTATTAGCATTACTGCTATTGGCGAAGCTAATTCCGATGATATTGTTTATCGTGATGGTGCCAAGCAAAATGATTTATTAGTCGTTACTGGCGATTTAGGCGCTTCATATTTGGGACTTCAAGTGTTAGAGCGAGAGAAACAAGTGTTTGAAGTAAACCCACAAGCCAAACCAGATTTAGACCAATATGCATATTTAATCGAGCGTCAGCTTAAACCAGAAGCACGTAGAGACATCGTAAAATTGTTAAAAGATTTGAAGGTAAAACCAACGGCGATGATTGATATTTCTGATGGATTGGCTTCAGAAGTTATACATATTTGTCAGCAATCTAAAGTAGGTTGTCATTTATACGAAGATAAAATTCCACTAGATCCACAGGTTATTGCTACTTGCGAAGAGTTTAAAATAGACAGTACCATGGTGGCTTTGAGTGGTGGCGAAGATTATGAATTGTTATTTACGGTAGCACAATCCGATTTTGACAAAATAAAAGGCAATCCTAATTTTACCGTTATTGGTCATATGACAGATGTTTCTTTAGGGATGCAATTAATAACCCGTGCCGACCAACAAATACCTTTAACAGCACAAGGTTGGGATGCTTTTCTTAAAAAATAGATTTATTTAAAAGACTGTATAATAAAGCTTTTTAGGTTTTCTAAAACCTCCGTTTTATTTTCTATAAAACCCATGTGGCCGCCAGATAATCGCACCACTTGTATATTTTGTAGGCTAGTTAGCCGTTCTTCAAGTGGTTTGTTTTTAATGGCTATATCATGCTTTCCAATAAATACCAATTTTTTAAAGTTATCTGTCTCAAAAAGAGCTGATAAATCTTCACGAATTATCATACCTTCTAAAGCCGCAATAATGCCTTGTTTAGATGTTTTTAAAGCTTCGGTTAAAATATGTTGCATGTCCGATTTGAATAGCTCTTTATTTTCATCGGCAAACAAGTCAGGGATAGCCAATTCAATAATAGCTTTCGGATTTTTCTTGACCAATGCAATAGCTCTTTTTCTGTCTGATCTTTTGGTTGGATCATCAGCTAAAAAAGTAGAATTGAGTAAGCAAACACCTTTTACATTTTGCAGAAACAACTTTGTAAAAGCCATAGAAATATAACCACCCATACTATGTCCAATCAAAACGACTTTTCGTAATTTTAAATGATTAAGAACAGCTTTAACCATCTGAGCCTGTTCATCCATGGTGTGGACATAACCCAAATTATCAGTTTTACCATGACCTAATAAATCGATACAGATTACCCTATAACGGGTCGATAATTCCTTAGCTAAATCATCCCAAATAGTGAGATTTTCTAAAAAACCATGGAGCAAAACAACAGCATGTCCATTACCTTGAGAGGTGAAATGGATTTTGCTATTTTTGTAATTGATGAAGCTAGCCATGATGCTAAAATAGGTATTGTATAAAAATAATCAAAGTGTTAAATGTCACGTTGAGCGGAGTCGAAACGTCTCAATTAATAACCAATAGAGAATCTTCGACTTTCCCTTCGACTTCGCTCAGGATGACAAAGCTCAGACTTACAAAAAAGATGTCTATTTAAGCATTCATTAAAGCTTCAATCTCATCAATTTCAATTGGAATATTCGCCATTAAATTAAAAGGTTCGCCTTGCTCTTGAATCACATAATCGTCTTCTATACGAATCCCTAAATTTTCTTCTGGAATATAAATGCCAGGCTCAACAGTAAATACCATACCTGCTTGCATAGGTTCAGTTAAAACGCCATAATCATGGGTATCTAATCCCATATGATGCGAGGTGCCATGCATAAAGTATTTTTTATAAGCTGGCCAAGATGGGTCTTCTTTTTTAACGTCTTCTGGGCTTATCAAACCCAAGCCTATGAGTTCTTCAGTCATCAACTTACCAACTTCGACGTGGTATTGTGCCCAATCTGCTCCTGGAATCAACATTTTTGCAGCGGCTTTTTTAACGCGTAAAACAGCGTTGTAAACATCCGCTTGACGGGGTGAAAATTTACCATTAATGGGCACACAACGTGTCATATCGCTAGAATACAAAGCATAGGCAGCACCTACATCTAACAACATAATATCTCCATCTTTACATGGCTGATTATTTTCGATATAATGCAGCACGCAAGCATTGTAACCACTGGCTATGATTGGTGTATAGGCAAAACCATCTGCACGATTACGCAAAAACTCATGCGTAAATTCGGCTTCAACTTCATACTCCATAACGTTGGGTTTGGTGAATTTTAAAATACGTCTAAAACCTTTTTCTGTAATATCGCAAGCTTGCTGAATTAAAGCAATTTCTTGAGGCTCTTTAACAGAACGCAAGCGTTGTAAAATAGGCTGACTGCGTAAATATGTATGCGCAGGATATTTTTTTTGACACCAAGTAACAAAACGGGCTTCGCGGGTTTCGGTTTCTACATTAGATCTGTAATGTTCGTTTGTATTAAAATAGACGGCCTTGGTTTGTGTCATAATTTCGAAAAACACTTTTTCAAAATCTTGAATCCAAAAAACGCTTTTAATGCCACTTGTTTCAAAAGCTTGTTCTTTGTTGAGTTTAGCGCCTTCCCAAACCGCTATATGATCGTTGGTTTCTTTTAGAAACAACATTTCTTTGTGTTCGGCTTTGGGCGCATCTGGAAATAAAACCAAGATGCTTTCTTCTTGGTTAACACCCGATAAATAAAAGATATCGCGGTGCTGCGCAAAAGACAAAGTACTGTCAGCACTAATAGGGTAAATATCGTTTGAATTAAAAACAGCCAAGCTATTGGCTTGCATTTTGGCCGTGAATTTTTGTATGTTTTTTATAAATAGGTTGCGGTCTATAGGTAGGTATTTCATAAGGAAATATGATTTTGAAATTAAAGTACACAAATGTATCAATTTTTAAGATTATTTTATGTTAAAACCCTTTTTTGTATTTTAATACTTTGGTTATCTTTAGAGATTATTAAACTAACCAAAACCAATATGAATAATTTTAAAAGTATTTTATTAGGAATCCTATTTTTAGTGAGTATAACTACAAATGCCCAAAAAAAAGCCTATCAAATTTATAATGCCAATGGCCATAAAGTGAGCTATAATAAAATGCTTAAAAAATTGGCTAAAGCCGATGTGGTCTTTTTTGGCGAAGAACATAACAATCCTATTGCGCATTGGTTGGAGTTAGAATTGACAGTAGATTTGTCAAAAAAACGACAACTTATTTTAGGAGCCGAAATGTTTGAGACTGATAATCAATGGGCTTTGTCTGATTATTTATCTGATAAATTGGATGAAAAACAGTTTAAGGATACAACCCGCCTATGGAAAAATTACAAAACCGATTACAAACCCTTGGTAGAATTTGCTAAAAAAAAGGACTTAAAATTTATAGCCACCAATGTGCCTAGACGCTATGCAAGTTTGGTTTATAAAAAAGGATTTGAAGCTTTAGATTCATTGCCAGATTCAGAAAAAATGTGGCTGCCTAAATTGCCTATAAAATACGATGCCAAATTGCCAGGTTATGTTAAAATTGTTGCTATGATGGGAGGTCATGGAGGTGATAATTTACCAAAGGCACAAGCGCTAAAAGATGCGACTATGGCAAATTCTATTGCCAAAAATTATGAAAACGGAAAAATGTTTATCCATTACAATGGTTCTTTTCATTCAAACGATTATGAAGGTATTTTATGGTATTTAAAGCAACATTTGCCACAGGCTAAAATAATGACCATTAGTTTGTCCGAACAAAAATCTATTTTAAAAGTAGCTGCTGAGAATAAAAACAAAGCCGACTTTATAATTCTGGTTCCAGAGACTATGACCAAAACAAACTAAACTAATTATTATGAGAAAATTCAGTCTTTTACTCATTGCGTTATTAACTTTATCAGTTGGGTTTGCGCAAAAATCTATTGTAAAAAATATTCCTTTTACCAATATTGGCCCAAGTATAATGAGTGGGCGTGTGGTTGACTTAGCTGTAAACCCTAACGAACCAACCGAATTTTATGTGGCTTATGCTTCTGGCGGATTGTGGTATACCAATAATAACGGCACTTCATTTACGCCAATATTAGATAACAGTCCGACTCAAAATGTAGGTGCTGTAGCTGTAGATTGGAAAACGAAAACCATTTGGGTCGGCACAGGCGAGAATAATGCATCGCGATCTAGCTATGCAGGAATTGGTATTTTAAAAAGTACAGACCAAGGTAAAACGTGGCAAAATAGGGGGTTATACCATTCGCATCATATAGGAAGTATTTTAATAAATCCCAATAATTCTGATGAGCTTATTGTAGGTGTTATAGGTCATTTATACACACCAAATACACAGCGAGGTATTTTTAAAACTATCGATGGTGGCAAAACTTGGCAAAAAACTTTGTTTATAAATGATAAAACGGGTGTGATTGAAATAATGGCATCGCCAAATAATTTTAACATTCAGTATGCTTCTGCTTGGCAAAAAGATAGGAAAGCATGGAATTTTGATGGCAGTGGTGCGGGGTCTGGTATTTATAAAAGCACAGATACTGGAAGTACTTGGGCTAAAATAAGTTTAGATAAAAGTGGATTTCCTGTTGGAGAAGGTGTTGGCCGTATTGGTTTAGCCATTGTTGATGACAATACAATTTATGCCATTCACGATAATCAATCACATCGTAAAGAAGATAAGAAAAAAGACAAAAAAGAAGGTTTAAGTAAAGATGATTTTAAAGCAATGACGCTTGAATCCTTTTTAAAGTTAGAAGACAAAAAACTAGGAACATATTTAAAAGAAAATAATTTTCCAAAAAAGTATTCTGTCGAAAAAGTCAAAGAAATGGCTAAATCAAATAAAATTATACCAGCCGATTTAGCCAAATTTTTAGAAAATGCCAATGCGGCTTTATTTGATACGCCTGTTATTGGTGCAGAGATTTACATCAGTAAAAACGGAGGTAAATCTTGGCAAAAAACACATAAAGGTTTTCTTGACGGATTGTATTATTCTTATGGTTATTACTTTGGTAAAATCCATGTAGATCCGTCAAATAAAAACCAGATTTACGTGTACGGTGTGCCACTTTTAAGTTCGGAAGATGGTGGCAAAACCTTTAAATCTATTGATGCTGATAATATGCACGGCGATTTTCACGCCCTGTGGATAAATCCGCGTAAAAGCGGTCATTTAATAGCCGGTGGAGATGGTGGTATTAACATTTCGTATGATAACGGTAAACATTGGATTAAGAATAACCAACCAGCTGTAGGCCAATTTTATTCGGTTAACGTAGATAACGAAACACCATTTAATGTATATGGTGGTTTGCAAGATAATGGTGTGTGGAAAGGGCCGAGCACTTATAAGGCATCTGTTCGCTGGCAAGGTTCTGGAAATTATCCTTATAAAAGTATTATGGGCGGAGATGGTATGCAAGTAGAAGTTGATACTCGTAATAATGCCGAATTGGTTTACACCGGATATCAGTTTGGAAATTATTATAAGGTAAACACTAAAACAGGTGACAATACATACATTCAGCCCAAACATAAATTAGGGGAACCCCCCTTGCGATTTAATTGGCAAACACCTATTAAACTATCTTCGCACAATCAAGATATTTTATATTTGGGTTCTAATAAATTACACCGTTCTTTAAAAAATGGTGCCGATTTTGTGGCTATTTCTGGCGATTTAACCCAAGGTGGTAAAAAAGGAAATGTGGCCTATGGCACATTGACGAGTATTTCTGAATCGCCGTTTCAATTCGGATTGATTTATACAGGAAGCGATGATGGTTTGGTATATGTTACACAAGACGGTGGTGGTAGTTGGTCAAAAATTTCTGACAGCTTTCCTCAAAACATGTGGGTGTCGCGTGTTATTGCTTCACAACATGAAAAAACGCGGGTGTATGTCACATTAAATAATTATCACAATGATAATTTTAAAGCCTATGCTTATATGTCTGAGGATTATGGAAAAATATGGAAAAACATTTCAGCTAATTTGCCAAATGCATCGGTTAACGTGATAAAAGAGGATCCAACAGATGCGCAGATTTTATATGTTGGTACTGATAATGGCGTATTTGTTAGTTTTAATCAGGGTAACTCATGGAACGCTTTTGAAGCTGGTCTGCCAAAAGTGGCAGTGCACGATTTGGTTGTGCAAAACAAAACCAAAACTTTGGTTATTGGTACACATGGGCGTTCTATTTACACAGCACCATTAGCCGATTTAGAGCAATATAATAAGATAAAAGAGAATGCTGTTGCTTTGTTCGAAATGCCAGTACAAAAAGCATCCAAAAGATGGGGTAGTAGTTATAGCGTCTGGTCAAAACCTTTTGAGCCAAATATAAAGATATCTTTTTATGTAGCTAAAGCTGATAGTTATACATTAAGCATAAAAACTGAAGAAGGCAATTTATTAAATCAGTTAAAAGTAAAAGCTGATGTTGGTTTTAATGAAGTTACTTATCATTTAAATATCGATAAAAAATTAGCTAAAACTTATTTAAAAAAGCATAAGGATGTTGAAAAGGCTAAAAATGATGTGTATTATTTGCCAAAAGGAAAATACCAAGTGAGTATGAATGGAGAAGTTACAAATTTTGAAATTAAATGACAAAAATAAAATTAGCTAAAGACTTAGAAGTTTCTAGAATTATCCATGGGCATTGGCGATTAACAGATTGGCATCTGTCACCTCAAGAATTGCTAAAATTGACAGAGCAAAGTATTAACTTAGGTATTACTACTTTTGATCACGCCGATATTTATGGTGGTTACAGTTGCGAAAAATTGTTTGGCGATGCGCTCAATTTTAAAAAAGACATCCGTCAAAACATTCAAATTATTACCAAATGTGGTATTAAGTTATTGTCCCCTAAATTCCCAAGCAGACAACTTAAATATTACGATTATAGTTTTGATTATATTGTAAATTCAGTTGAAAATTCATTAAAAAACTTTGGTACAGATTATATAGATATTTTATTATTGCACCGTCCGTCTCCATTTTTTAATCCAGAAGAAGTTGCCAAAGCTTTTACTCATTTAAAACAATCAGGTAAAGTGTTGCATTTTGGGGTATCAAATTTTACCTCACAGCAGTTTGATATGCTGAATGCTTATGTTGATAATCCTTTAGTTACAAATCAAGTAGAAATGTCGCCTTATTGTTTGGAGCATTTTGATAATGGAAATATAGAGCATTTTTTAAAAGAACAAATTAAACCAATGGCTTGGTCACCTTTAGCAGGAGGAAATTTACTGAATCCACAAGACGAAAAAGGAAAAAGAATTTTTAAAGCTTTACAAGAAGTTGCCGATGAACTAAATATTCAAAGTCTAGACAAGGTTGTTTATAGTTGGTTGCTAAACCATCCATCCTCAATCATCCCAATTGTGGGCACTAGAAAAATAGAACGCTTGCAAAATGCCACCGAAAGTTTATCGATTAAAATGACTTTAGCGCAATGGTTTAAAATTTATACAGCTTCAACTGGATATGAAGTACCTTAATTAACATTCTTAAATCCTAGCTTGATAGGTATATAAATCAAAATAGCGGCCTTTTTTAGCAATCAGTTCATCATGGTTGCCACGTTCGGCAATTTTACCTTGTTCAATGACCAATATTTGATCTGCTTTACGGATGGTGCTCAACCTGTGCGCAATCACAAAAGTTGTGCGTCCTTTTACCAATGTGCTTAAAGATTGTTGAATTAAAGTTTCACTTTCTGTATCAAGATTAGAAGTCGCTTCATCTAAAATAATAATTTTAGGATTGGCTAAAATAGCCCGTGCAATAGCAATACGTTGGCGTTGCCCGCCCGATAATTTAACACCACGTTCGCCAATTAAAGTTTCTAATCCATCATCAAAACGGTCTGTAAATTCATTGACGTAGGCTGCTTTTACAGCTTTGGTAATTTCTTCATCGGTTGCATCAGCTTTTGAAAATAGTATGTTTTCACGAATGGTGCCTTCAAAAAGGAATTCATCTTGTAAAACCACACCCAAATGACTTCTAAAACTGTTTAATGACACTTTAGATAGGTCTTGTCCATCAATAGTAATCATACCCGATTTTGGATTTAAAAATGTGGCCGCCAAACCTGCAATGGTTGATTTACCAGAACCCGATGAACCCACCAAGGCAATAACCGAACCCGATGGTGCGTCAAATGAAATATTGTGTAAAACTTCATTGCCAGTTTCGTAAGAAAAAGAGACATCATCAAATTTAATATCACCTTTTAAGTTTTTAAGTGTTTCTGTTCTTATTTCGGGATTATCTTCTGGTTGCATGCTCATAATTTCTTCGGTACGATCCAATCCGGCAAACGATTCTGTAAGCTGACTTCCAATATTACTCATCTGCACAATAGGGGCAATAAGAAAACCTAAATACAATGTAAACGATAAAAATTCACCAAAAGTCATGGTGCCTTCAATAATAAAATAGCCACCCATACCCATAATACCTGCAGTAGCCAAACCTAGCAATAAAGTTGAAGAGCTGGTAAGTAAAGCTGTAGATGTCAGACTCTTTTTTACGTTTAAAAAGAGTTTTTCTACACCTCTTTCAAAAGTCAGAATTTCTTGTGCTTCGGCATTAAACCCTTTTATCACACGTACACCATTGAGAGTTTCGGTTAATCTGCCTGTAACGTCTGCGTTAATTATGGCACGATCTTTAAAAATAGGACGAATATATCCGAAAGCCTTTAAGGCGATGATGGCGAAAATAGATACAGGTACTAAGACATAAACAGTCATTATAGGACTTATTTTAATCAGTAATATTAAAGATACAACAGAGGTTAAAGTGCCGCCAATAAGTTGTACCAAACCAGTACCAATAAGGTTTCTAACACCTTCAACATCGGTCATAATACGCGACACCAAAGCACCAGATTTGTTATTGTCGAAATAACTAATGGGTAATGTAAGTATTTGTTTTTGGACTTTAACACGTAATTTTGAGATGAGTAATTGTGCTTCTACACTTAGCAATCTGGTTAGTAAAAAAGACGTGATTGCTTGAACAATAATGGAAGAAACTACTACAATAAGTAAGAGTTTTAATTGGTGCATGTCCTTATTAACAATAACATCATCCATCAAAAATTTACTAGCACCAGGAAGAATTAATCCTGCCAAACGGCTAATGATAATCAGTAATAATCCTAAGAAAACAATTTTACGTCGGGGCCATATAATTTCTTTAAAAGCTTGAGATAAGCTTACTTTATTTTTTTTTGAAGACATTTTTAGTAGTATAAAATTAAGGAGGCAAGATATAAAAAATCCAAACTCATCTAGATAATAACTCTATTTTTGATGCCATTGCTAAATAAACCTATATTTACCGTTTTTAATTTTTTATGAATTAGATAATATATTTAAAAACAGATATGAACCTAACGTATTTAATTTCAGTATTTATCCATATTATTTCTGCCGCCTTTTGGATTGGCGGCATGTTGTTTTTGCCTTTGGTTTTATTACCTGGCATCAAAAATCACCCAGACAGATTATTGTTGTTGCAAGAAACAGGTATCAGATTTCGATTTATAGGTTGGATTACCCTTCTTATTTTATCGATAACAGGCGTTTTAAACATGTATTTAAAAGGTTTGCCATTAACATGGGATTATTTGACACACAGCAATTATGGTAATTTGTTAAGTATAAAAATCATTCTTTTTATTGTGATGTTAGTAATTGGTGGTATCCACGATTTTTATATTGGACAAAAAAGTATTGAAGAAATGAAAGTTACAGACAACAGCAGCTTAAAGCAAATGGCACGTTGGTCTGGGCGTATAAATATATTGTTAGCTTTAATTATAGCCTTTATTGGCGTTGTCTTGTCTAGAGGCGGCTTTTGAAAGTTATTTTTACAGCATCTTAAATTATAAATTTTGATGGCTCAGTAGTTTTAATTAGAAGGCTATAAAAGTGGTTCAAATTTTTTACCTTTCGGACGATAAAGGAAATCCATTTTCAATAAAAGAATATTTTGTAACTAGATGAAAGAAAATCAATTAACAAGAATTAATAAATATTTAAGCGAAGTAGGTTACTGTTCTCGCCGCGCCGCCGACAAGTTAATTGATGATGGACGCGTTACTATTAATGATGTTGTTCCAGAAATGGGTACTAAAATTGCTTCTGGTGATGTGGTAAAAGTTGATGGCAATCTAATTTCTGAACCAAAAGAGAAACCTATTTATATTGCGTTTAACAAACCAGTTGGCATTGTTTGTACGACTGATACTGGTGTAGAGAAAGATAATATCATCGATTTTATTAATTATCCAACACGTATTTTTCCTATTGGGCGTTTAGACAAACCTAGCGAGGGTCTTATATTTTTAACCAATGATGGCGATATCGTCAATAAAATATTGCGTGCACGCAACAGTCACGAAAAAGAATATTTGGTGACTGTTAACAAACCTTTAACTGCAGAATTTATTAAAAAAATGGGTGCTGGAATTCCAATTTTAGATAAGATTACAAGAAAGTGTAAAGTTGAATTGGTGAGCGATTTTAAATTTAAAATTACCTTGACACAAGGATTGAATCGTCAAATTAGACGCATGTGTGAATATTTAGATTACAGGGTTTTAAAATTAAAACGGGTGCGTATTATGAATGTTATTTTAGATTTACCAGTAGGTAAATGGCGTCATTTCACCGATGCTGAATTAAAAGAAATGAATCGTTTGCTTTTGGCATCTGCTAAAACACACGAAGCATCAAAAAAGAATTAAACTTATTTTACCTGTCTAATTTGCTTAAAACTGATATTTAAATTCTTTTCTAAAAAGCGAATTTGTTTCATTTCTTGCGTCGTTACAAGACAAAGAGAAACACCTTCTTTACCAGCCCGAGCTGTTCTGCCACTGCGATGTGTATAATATTCTTCTTGATTAGGCAATTGGTAATGCACAACAAAAGCAAGGTCTTTTACATCTATACCTCTGGCCGCAATGTCTGTAGCCACAATTATTTGTAAAGTTCCTTTTTTAAAGGCGCGCATGGCTTTATCGCGTTCTTTTTGCATGAGGTCTCCATGCAATCCGTCCGCCAGAATATTTTTGGCGATGAGTTGTTTGCAGAGTTTTTGTGTGGCCGCTTTGGTTTTACAAAATACAATACCTCTGCTTTTTGGCTCTGATTTTAAGAAATCTAAAAGTATTTGTAATTTATCGTTTTCGTCACAAATAAGAAATTGATGTGCAATATTTTTATTGACAACATCTTTGCTGTTAATAGTTATTCTGCGTGCATTAACCGACATGTGTTCATTCACAATTTGTTTAATACCATGCGGCATGGTGGCAGAAAAAAGCCATTTGTTCTCAACCTTAGATAAAAAGCTAAGAATTTCGTCCAGCTCATTTTTAAATCCCATACTTAACATTTCGTCTGCTTCATCAAGAATGACCGTTTTTACTTGTCTGATATCTATGGCTTTTCTTCTTACTAAATCTATAAGACGGCCAGGTGTGGCCACAACAATATGTGTAGGTCTTTTCAAAGCATTTATTTGAAGCTCTATTTTCTCACCTCCATAAACGGCTTCGGTAAATATTTTGTCAGAATATTTTGTAAACTTGAACAATTGTTTGGCAACTTGTTGTCCCAACTCGCGTGTCGGGCAAAGAATTAGGCCTTGAATTACTTTTAATTTTGGATTTATTTTTTGTAATAATGGCAAACCATAAGCGGCTGTTTTACCAGTACCCGTTTGTGCTTGTCCAACAAGATCTGTATTTGTGTCTAATAGAAGCGGAATAACTTCTCTTTGTATTTCTGTTGGTGTGATTATATTTAGATCGTTTAGGCCTTTAATAAAGTCGTTATGGATGCCTAATTCTTTAAAATTCTTCAAAATATTCTATTTAATTGTCTGCAAAAGTACATTTAATAAAACGATTGAAAGATAAGAATAAGCGCTTTACAATATCAAAATCAGATTTTTATTGAGAAAAACACCTAAATATTAGAGCGTAAAATGAGTCACAGCCTCCTAATTTACTGGGTTTAAGAGGTGTATTAAAAAATAATAAACAAAATACTTAATATATAATAACAAAACACTACATTTGCGCATTATAAATAATTTTTAATTTTCAATAATGAGTAAAGGAACAGTAAAATTCTTCAACGAATCAAAAGGATTCGGATTTATCACTGAAGAAGAGTCAAACAAAGAACATTTTGTACACATTTCTGGTTTAATCGATGATATTCGCGAAGGCGATGAAGTTGAATTTGAACTTACAGAAGGTAGAAAAGGATTAAATGCAGTAAACGTAAAAGTAATTTAACATATACTTATTACCTTTTTTCAAAACAAAAGCCTGTCAATCTTTGATAGGCTTTTTTCATTTTAAACAATTAAAGACATATTGGATCATCAATCACCACAAAATAGGTATCCAATCAATTAGCATACATTTACCACTTCTATATACAACAGATGACATTTAAAGAATTAAGAATCATTGAGCCAATTTTAAAAGCGCTTAGTGATGTAGGTTATACAAAACCTACCCCAATACAAGAACAATCTATTCCTATTTTACTAGAGGGCAAAGACTTGCTAGGTTGTGCGCAAACAGGTACTGGTAAAACAGCCGCTTTTGCCATTCCTATCATACAACACCTCTATAATAACAGACAACAAAACAACGATTTTCGTAAAATAAAAGCACTTATTGTTACACCAACACGTGAATTAGCCATTCAAATTGCCGATAATTTTACCCTTTACGGGAAATATACAGGCATTAAAAATACGGTTGTTTTTGGAGGTGTAAAACAGGGCACGCAAACACAGGCACTTAGAAAAGGTGTCGATATTCTTGTAGCCACACCAGGCCGATTGTTAGATTTAATGCAACAAGGTTATATCTCACTAAGTGATATCAATTATTTTGTATTGGATGAAGCAGATCATATGTTGGATATGGGTTTTATTCACGACATCAAAAAAATTATAGTTAAAATTCCAGTCAAGCGTCAGTCTTTATTCTTTTCGGCTACCATGCCTCAAGCTATTGTAGCACTATCGGGTAAGATATTAGGGCATCCAGAAAAAGTAACCATAAAACCAAAGCAAGCTACCGCAGAGAAAGTTGAACAATCAGTTTATTTTGTAAGTAAAAAAAGCAAACCAAAATTGTTAATCCATTTGTTAGAAAATGAGGCAGCATCTTCTGTTTTAATCTTTTCGAGAACAAAACACGGAGCGAACAAAATTGTTAAAATATTGGATAAAGTTGGGGTTAAATCTGAAGCCATCCATGGCAATAAATCTCAGACAGCGCGTCAAAAAGCATTGGCTAATTTTAAAAATGGTGATACAGCGGTACTCATAGCAACCGATATTGCCGCACGTGGTATTGATGTTGAAGAATTATCGCTTGTCATTAATTACGATTTACCTAATATTTCTGAAACTTATGTGCACCGTATTGGTAGAACGGGTCGTGCAAGCGCTAGTGGTATTGCCATTTCTTTTTGCGATAACGAAGAAAAAGCGTTTTTAAGAGATATTCAGAAACTTATTGGCCAGAAAATACCAGTTGTTTTAGATCATCCTTTTATGAATGATATGGATATTGATTTGCCAGAGCCTACCAAAGCAAAGCATAAAAAACCACAGGCTTGGTCTAATAAATCGGGTGATAAAACCGAAAATAAAACAAATCAAAAACGCGTTCAGTTTCAATCGCGTAAGCGCTATTAGCAGTAGATTAGCTACTTATATAAATAGTATTTTTTTGATAGTTTCTATATACTAAGTTCAATTAATAAGTGCAACAGTTAACAAATATCGGAAAGTTAACTTTCCGATATTTGAAAAAAAACTGATTGCCGATGAATTATCAACAATTAATCGACTCTCAAAGATA
>JABMNH010000058.1 GCA_013205245.1 Flavobacteriales bacterium
AAAAGATATCAGGGTCTTGTCCGTTAAGGATGATGTCATTATTTTTTTGTGATAAATCAAAACCATAAAAGCCATCATTGTCATCATCACAGACAAGCCAATTGGTTGGGGTGGTGGCTGTAGGGATGGCGTAAATGCTAAATTCTTTGGTAAATGTTTTAGTTTCAGAAGCCGTAGTTATGGTTGTGCTAACGGTAAAATTTCCTGATATAGCATATGTATGTGTAGGCGTAAGCGATGTAGATGTAGGTGTGCCATCACCAAAATCTGTTATCATAGAAAGAATAGGTTCGGAAGAATTCACTAAAAATTCAGTAGCATCACCAAAACATGTATTCACAACCTGAATATCTGCTACAAAAAATGACTGAATAAATGGCGGAAGACCTTGTTTTGATAATGGTCCACCTAAATCAATTACTGCATGGCGATAGTCGCTTGCCGTGCCAAAAGCATCAGGATTGTTAATAACACTTAATCTTGATTGTTCGTCAACAGTACGATAAATTTTTCCATCAGGCGCTAATTGCAAAGCGGCTCGTGAATTGAGATATGAATGTAACAAAACACGCGTATTGTTAATATTAGTAGCTGTTAAATTGGGAATGTCTAAATTGAATTGGTATAAATTTTCTCTAGTTTGTTGGGTATTGTCAAAGCCTCCAGACGATATATATAATTTTTTACTCAACGCCGAAAAAGCCACACCATAAGAACCGCTAGTGTTAACTGTAAAAGGTAAATTTAACTCTCTAGGATTACTAACAATGCCTGTGGCATTGTCAAAATCGTAGAAATAACATCCAGAAGTCATATTGGCACTGGCTAAAAATTTACCATTTGGAGAGGTTTTTAAATAACCACGGCGGTCAAACCCAAAATTAGTTGTTAAATTTGATGTAACAGGGTTTGAAATATCAACACCAAAAGCAGTTACTTTAAAGGCATAAAAAGTGTTAAATTTAAGTGTAATAACCCAAAAAAATGTTTTGTTAGCAGATTGAACTGCTGTAATCTTTTCTGAAGAAGGTTGTTCTAATAAATTAGTTACAGTTGGTACTCCAGCTGTATTTACAACATCGCCTAAACCACTGTTTAGAGTTAAATCTACAGTATATAAATTTAAACCATGATTAAATTGAATTTCCTGTGCATCTACGGTGAAGATATAGTAAATATTTGTATCACCTGGTTTGGGAACTATTATAGCAGATTGTGTGCTTGAAGAACTACCAAAAAGACCTGTTCCGTTTGGCATTATTTGATTGTTTTTGTCCCAGACATTAGAACCATCTGTGTAAAACAATAATAAACCAGAAGCATCAGAAATAGTGGCGCAACCTTCAATGGTGCTTAATTGCCCATTAGTATCAATTACAGGGCTTATAGACTGTGTAGCATTGGTGAAATCTAAACCAGCTGATCTGCCAAAAAACCAATGATTGGCTTCTTTTTGAGCATTAATATTTAAAACTGAAAGTATTGATAAAAGTAAAAAGAATAAATATTTCATTGCTAGAGTTTAAACCAGCCAAATATATTACAAATCTCTCTTTTTAACCAAATAATACGAAAGATAAATAAAGATAGCCGTCCATGCGAGTGCAATGGCTATTTCATACCAGTGAACGGCGTAGTCGAATTGGAATTTTTCTCCCAATTGATTGGCGACAGATTTTACAGCGTTTAATCTTGAAGCAGGCTCTTTTATAAGGTTGCTCATAGATTCTAAAGGGAAAAATTGAGAAACTTTATCGGCCATAACTTTGCTGTCAAAAAATTTAAAACGCATGAGTCCGTAAGCAATTTTTTCGCCAAAATACCAAATCAGCATGGCGCCTACGGCAAAGGCAGAGCGTTTTATAAGAATCCCTAAAAACAAACCAAACGAAAAGAAAGCTAAGAGTTTTACAAAAAAAGCGATAAGGTATTCTAAATCCGATAAGATGATATTTAAACTGTTAAAATCAGAATAAACAAGACCTAAAATGAGCGACACTATAAAAACAAATAATGTAGAAACAAGTGACAAAACTAAAACGGTATAAAACTTTGAAAGGATAAATTCTTTTTTGCTTAAACCATCAATCAGATTTTGTTTTAAAGTGCGGTTGGTATATTCATTCGCCATCATAGAAACGATGACCAGCAGTAAGAAAAACTTAAAAATAGATGCAACAAAAGTGTTGAAATGCCAAATGTAAGGGAAATTAAAAATGCCTTGTTCTGCCAAATGAAATTTAATGGGACCAATATCAAATTTTATAGCGGCAATAAGGGCTATAGACGATAGTAATAAAAAATAAGTAATAATTAAGACCACACTGGCCCTGTTTTTACTCAGCTTATAGAGTTCTATATTAAGTAATCTAAACATGTTAATTTTTGTTATTGGTGAGGCTTAAAAATTGTTGTTCTAAGCTCTGTTGGCGTTTAACTAAATGTGATAAAGAAATGTTTTTACTGGCTAAAAAAGCATTTATTTCTGATGTTGAAACAGGTTTGTCTAAAACAGCAACAAGTAAATCGCCCTCTTTTTCAATGCCAGAAATGCCATCGAAAGAACTTAATAATTCGGTTATTTTAGCAAAATCTTCTGGAGCGTTTAACTCTATTGTGCCAAAAGAGTTTGTGAGTTCGCTAACACTACCGGCATATAATTTTACGCCATTTCTAATCACCACAACATGGCTACAAACTTTTTCTACTTCGTCTAATAAATGCGAAGCCAATAAAATGGTTGTGCCTTTAGAGGCGATGTCTTTAATAATAGCACGAATTTCGTGAATTCCTTGAGGATCTAAACCATTTGTAGGCTCATCTAAAATGAGTATTTCGGGGTCATTTAATAGGGCAGAAGCAATAGCTAAACGTTGTTTCATCCCCAAAGAAAAAGTTTTAAATTTGCTATCTCTGCGCTCAAATAAATTAACTTGCTCTAAGGTAGTATCAATTTTATCTTCTGATATTTCTTTTATTTTACACACCAATTTTAAGTTTTGATGCGCTGTCATGTATGGATAAAAATTGGGCCGTTCTATAATAGCCCCTACTTTTTTAAGCGCTTGATGTGTGCTTAGATTGCCGTCGAACCAACTAAAACTTCCAGAATTTGCATTTACAACATTTAAAATGATGCCTAAAGTGGTCGATTTCCCGCTGCCATTTGGTCCCAAAATGCCATAAACGCAGCCTTTTTTTATTTCGAAAGATAAATTATCAACCGCTTTTATACGGCCATAATTTTTACTGAGGTTTTTAATAGATAATATAGTTTCCAAGCCAGAGATTTTGATTAATGTTTCAAATAAGACGATTAAATTAGGCTTTTGTTACCAATAAATAGATAAAAACGGCTTATTTTTGAAAAGTAAATCAATCATATTTTGAAAAAGCAACCTGTAATATCATTTAAAAAACCCACATATCCTGTAACGGATGCCTTGTATAATTATTTAACAGAGTATGGGCGGAATGTTATTATTCCTGTTTTTTATGATGATTTATTGCGGTTTACGGGCTCTGTAGAAGTTTTTGATAAAAATGATAATGATACATTGTGGATTCGTCTGATGTATCCAGATCACGAACGTGAAAATATTGATTTAAGTTTAAAAAAAATATATACCATCATTCATTCTGACGGAAGCGATTATTCTATTCCGCATTTAAATGTTGATGCTATTGATTATTGTACTTTTGGAAATTCACGTCCTTTTAGGGTTAAAATCAGAAATATTTTAAACGATAATTACACCTATATGTACGTTAAAAAAGCTGATGCTTCTCGTATTTACGGTTTGGAATTAGAAGAGTTATTATCGCCAAATAAAGTCGATTTTTTAGTCCATAAAGACACCTTAATCGAAGAACATATTTTAGGTATTCCGGGGGATGTTTTTATTGATGAACATTTGCCACATTTAACGATAAGAGAACAAAAACAAATTTCTAAAGAGTTTGTTAAGTTCAATGAACGCTGTACAATTAGGCTTTTAGGAGATATGCGTTCTTATAATTATGTGTTTGTTGTATCGCATGATTTTGACCAAGTACAATATCGCATTCGCGCCATAGATTTTGACCAGCAATCTTATGAGGGATCTTTAAAAATTTACCGTCCGCAATTTTTTAAAGAAAATGCCAAATTGGTAAAAATGGTCGAAAAAAGTTTGCAAACAGAATCGATTGTTCAATATAAAAACGAAGAGCGTTCGTTATTGGCAAAGAGAGCACGTTCTTCTCATAACAGATTGCAAAAACTTATTGAATGTATGTTGGCCGATGAGATTTCTAAACCAGAAAAAGTTTTGCAATTAAGACGTGAAATAAAGGCTTTTACAAAGGATATAAACTTTAAAAAAGCAGATTCTATGGGCGAAATTCTAAAGCTTGTGCTCGATTTTGTGACGCGTAATTACGAAAGCGCCAACACCTATATTGTTAGTTAAGATTTATATCGTCTTCATAACTTTGTAAAAAGTCATCATCATCATTGTCATCATCATACATATCAAAGCCATCTTCTAATTTATCGCTTTCAAACTGTTTTTCTGGCGCTTCAGTTGGTAAATTACCAAGAGAATAAAGCACTTTTGGCAAATCTTGTTCGTTATCATAATTGGTAATTTCAATAAGTTCTACTAGAAAAGTCCACATAGAAAAGAAATCGTACACATAAATAAGTTTATCTTCTTGGTGCTCAAATAAATCAGACAGACTAAAATCTTTCATTGTTTTTGAAATATCACTAGATTCTTCAGAGATATCGTAAAGCGGTATTTCTTCGCCTTGATTCCATTCGTCATCAGCTTTATAAAACGATGCCATTTCTGTACCATCAAAACCAAATGTATTGATGATGATATTGTGCAAATCTTCTAAATTGGCACTGCTTCTTATGGCAATATCTCGTGCCACATCTTCTTGTATATCGGCAATTACGCGCACTTTATAAATCATAGTTCTGATTTTTAATATAGACTACAAAGTTACAAATATTGAAAGAGAAGTCTTTAATAAATGCTTAAATTTACATTTTAAAATTATAGTATATGTCTAAACAAGATACCCTAAAACAATTAAATAAGATATCAGAAAACACATTAATGCAGACGCTTGATATTGAGTATGTAGATTTTGGAGATGATTTTTTAGTGGCTAAAATGCCAGTTACATCTAAGGTTCATCAACCAAATGGCATTTTACATGGAGGTGCTACTGTAGCACTTGCAGAAAGTGTGGGCAGCGCAGCATCGCATTTGTTTTTTGATAATAATGAATTTGAAATTAGAGGTATAGAAATTTCTGCCAATCATGTAAAAGCTATAAAAGAAGGTTTTGTATTTGCAACAGCAAAAATCATCCATAAAGGCAGAACAACGCAATTGTGGGAAATTAAAATTCATGATGAAAGTAGCAGACTTATTTCACTTTGTAAACTGACGACTATTGCGCTTCCAAGAAAATAATGAGCCTTCAAAATTTTCATAAAAAATTACAATTTGCATTGGATGAGAAACGCCCATTTGTGGCGTATAAATTACCAAATGACAATACGTTTTCTTTACAAATTCAAAAAGATGACACCTTATTCACATCAGAAAATTTAGGTGAGTCGGGTTTTGTTTTTGCGCCTTTTAGGTCAAATGAAAAGAAAATTTTAATGCCTTTTGATGACTCAGATTTAGAGCGTTTTGAATTGACATCTGACTTCCTTAAAGAGGATTACCAAAAAAGTGTGTTTAAAACACCAGTAGCATCTTTAAATAAAACAGACTACATACATTTGGCAAAAAAAGCCATTCATCAAATAAAAGCAGGAGCATTTGAAAAAGTAGTTTTGTCAAGAAAAATATCTTTAGCGCAAACAGATTTAGATTTAAAATCGGTTTTTATACGATTGGCTTTAAAATATACCAATGCCATGACCTATTTTTGGCACCATCCAAAAGTAGGAACTTGGTTGGGCGCAACGCCCGAAAAATTAATCAGCCTAAGCGATAATTGTTTCGAAACGATGGCGCTAGCAGGCACGCAATTGTTTAAAGAAAATGAAGCACAAATCTGGATGCAAAAAGAAAAAGACGAACAGCAAATTGTGGTTGACTATATTTCTAAATCACTTGAATCCATTAATATTCCAGCCAAATTATCGAAACCTTTTAGTTTAAAGGCTGGGCAATTAACACATATTTGTACTGAAATTACAGGGCATTTATCAATAAACACGAACCTTTTAGATTTGGTTAAATGTTTGCATCCCACACCTGCGGTGGCGGGTTATCCCAAACAAAAGGCCATCGATTTCATCTTAGAAAACGAAAATTATAATCGTGAATTTTATACGGGATATTTCGGTTTTATTAATAAAGACAAATCCTCTAAACTCTTTGTCAATTTAAGATGTATGCAAATCGAAAAGAAAAAATTATCGGTTTATGTAGGTGGTGGCATTACAAAAGACAGCAATCCGTTAAACGAATGGCAAGAAACCGAAGACAAAAGTAAAACCTTGTTAAGTGTGTTGTAAAAATTAACGATAATAAAGTACCTTTGCGCACTTAATTTAATAAAAATCAAACCTGTTGCGTTTTTCAAATTACACAAAAGAATTTAGCTATAATCTAAAATTAGCCTACCCAGTTATGCTGGGACAATTGGGGCATGTTTTGGTTGGCTTGGCCGATAATATTATGGTTGGGCGTTTAGGCGCCACCCAATTAGCGGCAGTATCTTTAGGTAATAGCATGGTTTTTATAGCCTTATCGCTTGGTATTGGTTTTACTTTTGCCATTACGCCTTTAATAGCTGAAGCCGATGGCGAACAGAATATAGAAAAAGGACGCTTAGATTTTCAGCATGGTTTTATTCTTTCTACAATTTTAGGCGTGGCTATGTTTATAATGTTGTTGGTGGCTAAACCGCTTTTAAATTATATGGATCAGCCGCCAGAAGTGGTGGCATTAGCCATCCCTTATTTAGAAATTGTGGCTTTTTCTATGATTCCTTTACTTATTTTTCAGGCTTCAAAACAATTTGCCGATGGCTTATCGCAAACCAAACACGCCATGCATGCCACTATTGCAGCAAATATTATAAATGTAGTTATCAACTATTTTTTAATTTATGGCATTTGGATTTTCCCACGTTTAGAATTGGTAGGTGCCGCTATTGGTACTTTGGTTTCAAGAATAGCTATGGCTGCATTTATGGTGTATATCCTGCATTCTAAGGCGAAATTTATCCCATATTTAAGGATGATTAGCTGGGCTGAAATCCAAAAAGAAAAATTTATAAAAATTATAAATCTAGGTTTTCCAACGGCCATGCAAATGTTTTTTGAAATAGCCGTATTTACAGCCGCTATTTGGTTAGCGGGATCTCTAGGAACTATAGATCAAGCCGCCAATCAGATTGCGCTAAACCTTGCCTCTATGACATTTATGATTGCTGTTGGCTTAGGTGTAACCGCCACTATTAGGGTAGGAAATCAAAAAGGATTAAACCAATATAAAGAATTAAGACGCATCGCTTTTTCAGTTTTTTTACAGATTTTTATCATAGAATTTATTTTTGCCATCGGCTTTTTAAGCCTAAAAGATGTGTTACCTTTAATTTATATTGATAATATTGAAGTAACAAAAACAGCTTCTTTATTACTTGTTGTGGCTGGATTCTTTCAATTATCAGATGGCGTGCAAGCTGTTGTATTGGGTGCTTTACGCGGATTGCAAGATGTTAAAATTCCTACTTATATGACTTTTGTTGCCTATTGGATTATTGGATTTCCAGTTTCTTTTGTCTTAGGAAAAATGATGGGTTATGGGTCGCAAGGCATTTGGATTGGTTTGCTTGTTGGTTTAACGGCATCGGCAATTTTACTATTTTTACGATTTAATTATTTAACCAAAAAATTAATACTTTCAAAACATGGAACTACCTAAATTTATACTGGGCGACAACACCGATTTTAAAGATGCTATTTTTGTAATTCACACCGAATATCCACGGTTTGTAATCAACTTAGAAGACGATTCAATAACGTGGTTTGACGATTTAGAAAACGAAAATGAAGATGAAGCTACGCAAGAAGTTGAAGAATTATTGACGCAAGCCAATGCTTTTTTTGACAGAGAAACAGAGCGCTTAATGGCAGATGAGTCTTAAGAAGAAGTATCAGAATCTTTAGTCTTTTTTTTAGAAATAGTTTTTTCGTTTTCGTCTTCTTTAACAAAAAATTCAATTTCTTCTAGATTAGGATCTACGACTTCAAATCCGCCACGCTCAAAGGTTTTAGTGGCTTTTATTTCGCCTTCGGTAACTTTTTCTAAGCTGTCATTAAAAGTATGAGCGCCATAACCAGATTTTGCATTTTCAAGTTTTTGTTTAAAATAATAGTAGGCAAAACCATAGCCTATTAAAAAAGCGCCTAACATTAAAATAAAAATTTCAACGAAGTCTTTCAAATGTAAACTAGATAGGGTAGATTCAGTCATTTGTGTTTGGTTTTACAATAATTTCAATACGGCTGTTTGATGTTGTTTTATAATGTTTTCTGTCTTCTGGGAGCGGTTCTGTTTCTCCTTTTGAAAAGACTTGAATCCTATTTTTAGGAATACCTTTACTTATCAAAAATTTTTCAAAATCTCCAGCATATTCCAACCCAAGGCTTTGATTTTCTTCTATGTCTCCAATAGTATCTGTATGTCCAATAATATTTACGAGCGTACTATCATTCTCTGTTAAAAAAGTTTGAAGTGAATCTATAAATTGGGTGATATTTTCATGTTTATCAAAGCCATTTTGATTGGTAATCAGGTAAATAATTTTCTCAGGAAATAATTTTTCTGGAATGGTATTTTCTATAAGCTCCTCAATGGGGATTTCTTTTATGACTTCCGTTTTTGAAATTGTGTCTTTAACATTGGGTTTGATAACAGGCGTATTTTTAATGGTAGCAACAGGAATATCAACAGGGACAACAATAGGTTTTTGTTTTTGTAAAGTACTAATAACAGTTTTTGTTTTTAGAGGATGTAGTGTTGCATGAACCCAAGCGCCAAAAAAAGCCCAAATTAAAAATGCCAGACATGCAAAACCAAAATTTTTCATTTAACAAAAAGTTAGAAAGGTAAAGTTATTAAATATTTTGATTTGTTTGCAATTTTAATTGCTTCACTTCAATAAATCTAAATTGGAGAAAGTGATATTACTTGGCTTTTTCTACCAATTCAATCATGCTTATTTTGGCTTTGGTAGTAAAAAGGCCATAGTTTATAAAAACATTCTTTTTTTCGATTTTAGAAATAATACCTGTTGCAGAACCATCTTCTAAGCGCACCCTATCATTAATTTTAAAAGTATGGTTTGCCTTTTGAGTTTCCGCTGTTTTAGCTTTTTCAGCTGCCACTTTATTTATAATGGCAACCTCTTTGAGCACTTGAACTTCAACATCTTTAAGCTTTTGTGCTGCAACCTTTTTTTGTTTGACAACAATTTCTTTTTGAGCCTTACTTATTATTGTTTTTGAAAGCGGTATTTTTTTGACATGTTTGGCTTGTTCTGATGTTGTCCAAATAAAGAAATCGGCTAAAAGTTGTTTTTTATTTTTTGTCTGAAAAAAGCGATTTAAAAATTCGTTTATTTTACGACCATAAGTAAGCATCTTCTGATTTTTCTCGTAAAGCAGATTAAAATCTAGCAATTTTTGATGTAGTTTATCTTGATCTGTTGCTAACAAGGCGCCTTTTTCTTTGGCTAAAACATGTTCTTTTTCTAGGTCTTCTGAGTTTCTCTGTAACTTATTACGTTCCTTTTGAAGTCTAGAGATGGTCTTATCTAAACGCACTTTTTCGCCTTCAACTTTCTTTTTAGCACGGTTAATTAAGCTATATGGAATGCCATTTTTACTCGCTACTTCAAATGTAAACGAGCTTCCGGCTTGACCCACAAACAACCTGTACGAAGGTTCTAAAGAGCGTTCGTTAAACTGCATATTGGCATTTGTAGCAAAAGGGAGCTCATCTGCCAAAACTTTGAGATTTGAGTAATGTGTTGTAATCACACCAAAAGCTTCCATTTTATGAAACTCTTCTAAAAACACTTCGGCCAAAGAGCCACCTAATTCGGGATCACTACCTGTGCCAAATTCATCAATTAAAAGCAAGGTATTGTTATTGCTTTTGCGTAAAAATTGACGCATATTTTTTAACCGATAACTGTAGGTGCTCAACTGATTTTCTATTGATTGATTATCGCCAATATCCGTTAAGATGATATCAAAAATATGGAATGAACTTTCTCTGTGTACAGGCACTAACAAACCACTTTGAAACATAACTTGCAATAAACCAATAGTTTTAAGGGTGATGCTTTTGCCGCCAGCATTGGGTCCCGAAATAACGATTATATGTTGTTCTTGGTTTAAAGTGAGGGTTTGCGGAATGGTTATTTTGTCATTTCTGTTATTTTGTTCTAATAAAAGTGGATGATAAGCGTCCTTAAAAAAACATTCTTTAGCATCGCTAATATGTGGTAAAATAGCATTTATATTTTTAGCGTATGAAGCTTTGGCAGCGATGCTATCAATTTGTGATAGATATTCTTGATAGGCTTCTAAATCGGCAGAAAATGGTCTTATTACAGCCGATAATGCTCTAAGAATATTGATGATTTCTTGCTTCTCTTCGAATTCTAAATTCTGTAATTCTCTGGTAAGTTTTTGCGTGGCTTCGGGTGCAATAAAAACAATACTGCCCGATTTTGAAGTCCCTAAAAGGAGGCCTTTTATCTTTTTACGGTACATGGCTTTTACCGCCAAAACCCGCTGATTATCAACAACCGATTCTTTGATGTCATCTAAAAAATCTGACGACATTGATTTTGACAAAACGCTGTTAAAACTACTACTAATTTTGCCTTTAACCTCTAAAATATCTTTTCTTATGGCATTTAAAATGGGCGATGCTTTTTGATGCACTTCGCCGTAAGGCGTTAATTTAGAAAGTATGGCTTTTGATATTTCTGAGTTGTAATGCGTTTCTTCCGAAAAGGAATAGAGTTTTGGAAAGTAATCTTTATATTTTTTTAAAAAGTGCAGGTGCATTTTAGCCGTTTCTGCCAATTTGTTTAATCTTAAAAAGGCATTTATATCTAAATAGCTGTCCTCTATATTTAAAAGATGAAGTTCACTTTCTACCGATTCAAAATAATGAGAAGGGCATCTATTTTCGCTTTCGTACGATCCCAAATACTCGTTGGTAAGTTGCAATGTGTTTTGTAAAATATCTTTGGAGGCAAACGGTATTATTTTAGTTACCAAACTTTTGCCCATTTGTGTTTGGCAATATTCTGACACCTGTTTTAGAACCAAATCGAATTCTAAATCTTGTAATGTTTTTAAAGAGATTTTACTTTTCAAAGTTGTATTTTTGATACTTACGCAAAAGTAAGTTTAATATTTTAATTTATTTCCTTAAGACATGCCCTTAAATGTAAATATAAACCCCAGTTGGCAACCTGTTTTAGAAGCCGAATTTAACAAAGACTATTTTAAAAATTTGGTTCAATTTGTAAAATCAGAATACAATCAAAATACCTGCTATCCTGACGGGGAATCTATTTTTTCTGCTTTTAATCACTGCCCGTTTGAGGCGGTAAAAGTCGTTATTATAGGTCAAGATCCCTATCATGGAGAAGGGCAAGCCAATGGTTTGTGTTTTTCTGTAAACGCCGGTGTGGCACATCCGCCATCGTTAAAAAATATTTTTAAAGAATTAGAAACAGATATTAACAAACCCATTCCTAAAAGTGGGAATTTAGACTATTGGGCAGACCAAGGTGTTTTATTGCTCAATGCCACTTTAACAGTGCGCGCCCATGCCGCAGGCTCGCATCAAAATAAAGGCTGGGAGCAGTTTACAGATGCTGTCATTCAGCAAATTTCTGCTAAAAAACAAGATGTTGTTTTCTTATTGTGGGGCGGTTATGCCAAGAGAAAAGGACAAAAAATTGACGGGTCTAAACACTGCGTCTTAACTTGTGGACACCCTTCGCCCTTAAGTGCCAACCGTGGTTTTTGGTTTGGCAACAAACATTTTAGTAAAACCAATGATTATCTTATTCAAAAAGAGAAAGCGCCCATTAGTTGGTAGAATTTATAAGATAATTTTGGAGTGACGATTATTGGTAAAGATATGATCAGTTTCTATTGATTATATTGACCGATACCTACCTACGGCAGGCAAGAGCGAAGCTAGTTTTTTAATAGCAAAGAAGCAATAAAAACATAAAGTATTTATTATAAAGTTATTAGTTGGGGATAAATATTTTTTTAAACCTTTGTGGAAGTTCATCTTTTAGGCAAACTTCTTCATTTGTAAATGGATGTGTAAATTGCAAAGCGTAGGCGTGCAAATACAATCCTTTACCTTTTAGAATTAAATTATCAATGCCGTATACTGCATCTCCTAATATCGGATTTCCGATATGTGACAAATGTTTACGCAATTGATGTCTTCTTCCTGTTTGAGGTTTTAGTTCTACCAAGTTGAGTTTGCCGAATCTTATTGATGGAACGGATGCGATTACTATATAATCTGATTGTGATGTCTTGCCATCAATTTCTGAAGTAATTTTTCCCCGACTGTTCATGTCACCAATAGTAATTGCATAATAAGTTTTCTTAACGGTTTTGTCTTCAAACATTTTATTTAAAGCGCGAATGCTACTGCTCGTTTTCCCTACCAACAAAATACCTGTAGTTGCATAATCTAACCTGTGTATAGGCTGTGGTATTGTAGCATCATCAAGAGGACTTTGTTTAATGTTTTGAGCTAAGGCATTGGCAATGGTTTTAAAACTATTGCCACTCACCAAAACACCAGCGGGTTTATGAATAACTGCTAAGTAATCATCTTCAAATAATACGTCAAGTGGAAAAATCAGTTTTTTCTTTGAAGGGACCTCGTTTGGAACGGATAAGCAAATGCATTCGCCACCATTTATAAAAGTAGCCGAAGTCGCCATAACATCATTAACCGTAATATATTCTTTCTTTAAAGCTTTTTTTAATGCTGATTTTGTTAACGCTGCATTGAAAATACCCACACCATATTCTTGGAGTCGCATGGGCGTAGCTAATTTGGGAACAATATGGGATTCGGTTTGTTCGATGTTTTTAGGTTTTTAATTTCCCATAAGCGAAACTCGTCTTATAATCTGTGCCACTTTTTAAGAAATTTGTTTATAAAGTGCTTTCTTACCTGTGTTGTTATTGTCTAAAATGAGTACTGGTATTCTTGAATTTATTTCTTTAAAATTATATAACTATAAGGCTGTAAATCGATCTGGTTTGTGAGCGTGACCATTTCTCCATTCATTGCATCTGTCCAAGTCTGATTTGCAACAATTGTTGGTAAAGAATAACTAATGCTGTTATTTCTTAGGTTTGAGACCACAAAAATTTTCTCTGTTCCATATTCTTTGGTAAATGCACAAATATTGGCATTGCTGTACGATGCTAACAGACCTCTTCTTATTGCAATACTATTGTTGCGGAATGCAATAATTTTTTTGTATTCATCCTCCATGCTTTGATTCTGATTCCAGTTTATAGTTTGCACCGAGGTAAATATATTTAATGGATAGTTAGTTCCTACTTCCTGCCCATTGTAAATCATTGGGACTCCTTTCATATATGCCGCTACTACAAAAGCTGCCATTGAACCAGCACTTCCTCCAAATAATTCAAGAGGTGTATTCGCGTTGGTTACATCGTGATTAGAAATATAACGAACCACTTGTTGCTGGCTATTTAATACACCATCGTATTCTGTATTATTAAAATTATCTATAGTTTGAACAGATAAGTTATTACTATAAATTGATTTTAAATTATAGTAAAAACCAAATCCAAAAATATAATCAAATCCTGCTTTATATTTTGAGGCATTACCAGATTCAGCAGGCAATAGTAAATTATGTGTTTTTATATTTCTTAACGTATCTATAGCTTGTTTCCAGAAATCATTGGGAGGACCATCTGCATAATCGAATCTGAATCCGTCGCAATTTGCAGTATAAATCCAGTATTTCATGCAATTAATCATCTCTTTACGCATAGAATCATTAGAAAAATTAAGCTGAGCCACATCATTCCATCCCATTGATGGGCTTAAAATATTACCAGCAGCATTCTGCATATACCAATCTTTATGAATGCTAATCCATTCGTTATCCCATGAAGTATGGTTTGCTACCCAGTCCATAATAACAGCCATACCTCTACTATGTGCGCCATCAATTAGATTCCGTAAATCTGTCAGGTTTCCAAATTCAGTATTTACTGCTTTATAATCTTTTACACAATAGGGCGAATTAATGGCGTTTAGTACGCCAACAGGATACGTGGGCATCAAATAAATAACATTCACGCCCAAGGCCTTAATATAATCGAGCCGATCAATCACTCCCTGAAAATTTCGGGAAGAGCTAAAAGCCCGCATATTTACTTGATAAATTACAGCATCACGCGTATCTGGAATACCTGTAAATGGAGTCCCATATTGAGAAAGAGGCAATTCATTTATCTGTAAGTTTATTTCGCAGGTTTCTGCACCAAAAGAAATGGTAAATGAAGCAGTTCCTAAATCAGAAGGTGTGCCAGTTAAAGTATAAGATAAATTACCCGCCCCATTGGTTAATTTGCCTTCTTGTAAAGTAGCCGTTAGACCTGTAACTCCCGTTGATGCAATTGGAGTGCCTGTAATATAATTTGTGCCATTACCACCTGTATATGGCACGTCTATATTGCCTGTATAGTTATTGTCTACTGTTGCAACAGCAGAAGCACAATCAAGCGTATAAATAGCTGAATCTGGTGGAATTATATCTGAATTATCTTTTTTGCTACAAGAAAGAAATAGAATTGTAAAAACAAAAACACTAAAATAATTCCTCATATTAATAATATTGATGTTTTACAAATTTAATATTTTTCAAAGCAAACTGTTGATATCTGACTCAAGTTTAACAAAAGGGCATAGGCTAAATGCCCCATAGGTCTTTTTTATAAAAACACTTTAGTTTTTACATCCGTTCAGGCACATTAATACCTAAAAGACCAAAAGCAGTTTTTATAACCTGAGCGACTTTTTGAGAAACTTGTACATGAAGTGCTTTTTCTTCATCATTTTCATTGCCCAAAATAGGTACTGTCTGATAAAATGTGTTGTAGCGTTTTACCAAATCATAAGTGTAATTGGCAATTAAAGCCGGACTGTGATTGGCTGCCGCCAAAGCAATGGTTTCTGTAAAGCCTTGTAATTGTTTTATGAGGTCTTTCGTTTTGCTGTTAAGCGCATCTAACGTTACAGGTTGGCTATAATCAAAAGTGGCTTTGCGTAAAATAGACTGAATTCTGGCATAGGTGTATTGGATAAACGGCCCAGTGTTGCCATTAAAATCGATTGATGCGGCGGGATCAAAAAGTATGCGTTTTTTTGGATCTACTTTTAAGATGAAATATTTAAGGGCTCCCAAGCCTATTATTTTATAGAGTTCTTCTTTTTCTTCGGTAGAATAGCCTTCTAATTTTCCTAATTCTTCTGAAATATCTTTGGCTGTTTGTACCATTTCTGCAACCAATTCATCGGCATCTACAACGGTGCCTTCGCGAGATTTCATTTTGCCACTTGGCAAATCTACCATGCCATAAGACAGATGATACAGTTTGTCTGCCCAGTCGTACCCTAATTTTTTTAGGATTAAAAACAAAACTTTAAAATGATAATCTTGCTCGTTGCCAACGGTGTAAACAAGACTGTTAATGTCGTAATCTTTAAAACGCTGAATGGCGGTGCCAATATCTTGCGTCATGTAAACGGCTGTACCATCGGCACGTAAAACTATTTTTTCGTCTAAACCTTCTTCGGTTAAATCAATCCAAACAGAGCCATCTTCTTTTTTGTAAAAAACACCTTGATCTAAGCCTTTTTGTACAACGTCTTTCCCTAATAAATAGGTGTTGCTTTCGTAATAATTAATGTCAAAATCGACGCCTAAAGTTTTATACGAAATTTCAAATCCGTCATAAACCCATTGGTTCATTGTTTTCCAAAGGGAAACTACTTGGGCATCGCCAGCTTCCCATTTTTTGAGCATATTTTGTGCTTCAATTAATAAGGGCGCTTGTTTTTTGGCATCGTCTTCTGATAAACCATCGGATATGCCTTGGGCAATTTGTTTTTTATATTCCTGATCGAATTTCACATAGTAATTCCCCACCAATTTATCACCTTTAAGACCAGTAGATGTGGGTGTTTCGCCATTTCCAAATTTTTGCCAAGCCAACATGCTTTTACAAATATGAATGCCACGGTCGTTTATAATTTGTGTTTTGATAACTTTTTTACCCGATGCCTCAATTATTTTGGCCACAGAATAACCTAATAAATTATTTCTGACATGCCCCAAATGCAAAGGCTTGTTGGTATTCGGGCTAGAATATTCAACCATCACAGCTTTGTCATCTGGATTTGGATTGCTGATGCCAAAATTGTCATCGGCTAACATTTTATGAAAAATAGCACTATAAAAAGCATCCGTTATAACGATATTCAAAAAACCTTTTACCACATTAAAATCTGATACAAAATCGGTGTTCTCTTTTAAATAAGTGCCAATTGTTTCACCAATTTGCATCGGATTGCCTTTGATATGACGCAACAACGGAAACACAACCAATGTAATATCACCTTCAAAATCGGGGCGTGTGTCTTGAAACTCAAAATCGTTTAAAGAAAGCTGATAATGATTTAAAATAGCCGCACTTACGGCTTGTTGTAATTTATTTTGAAGGGACATAGGTTTGTTTAAATTGACTGCAAATTTAAAACTTTTTTATAGAGTAGGCGTAAGCTAATTTGCCCTTTTTGTGATGCCTATTTTTTTACAGTTTGCCATTTGGTTTGTTTCCAAGTTTTTTGCTGTTCTGATGTTAGAAATGTCCACGCCACAATGCGGCTTGTTTTGTTTCCTTGCCCCATAGGGATGGTTTTTACATCAACAGCATCCATATTTTCAAGGGCTTCGTAAACGCTTTTTAGATTTGATTGTTTTGAGATTAAGGTCGAAAACCAAAAGCAAGAATCGGCAAACTTTTTGCTTTGTCTAATCATGTTGAGTACAAATTTACGCTCGCCACCATCGCACCATAATTCGGCATTTTGACCGCCAAAATTCAATATAGGTTTGGCCGTCTTTTTAGTGTTTAGATTGTTTAATTTTCGTAAAGTTCCCGCATGTGCAGCTTCTAATGAAACGTGAAAAGGTGGGTTGCATATAGAGATATCAATACGGTCATCTTTTGTAATGATGCCGAAAAAAATATCTTTAGGAGTGGATTGTAAACGCAATTCAATAAGGTCTTTTAAAACAGGATTTTCGTCAATAATTTTATTTGAAGAAGCAATTGAAATGGGATCAATATCGGTTCCAATAAACGACCAGCCGTATTCTATAACGCCAATAATGGGGTAAATACAACTGGCGCCCACACCAATATCTAGGCATTTTACAGTTGCGCCTGTGGGCATCTTCCCGAAGTTACTGCCACCTAATAAATCGGCTATATGATGTATGTAATCTGCTCTTCCGGGAATGGGAGGCCACAAATAATTTTTTGGAATATCCCAATTATTGATGCCGTAATGCAATTTTAAAAGCGCTTTGTTAAGCGTTTTTACAGCCTCTGGATTTGAGAAATCTACAGAGTCATCATTGTACATATTTGGCTTTACAAAAGGGGCTAAATCGGGATAACTTTCTATAAGTTTTATAAAGTCATAGCGTTCGCGATGTTTACTTCTAGGATGTAAGCGCGATTTTATTTTTGGATGTATTTTCTTTTTTTGAGACATGGTAAATTGTAGGAATATGCTAATTTACTGATAAATAAATGTTGGTTTTCCGTTTATACAATCAACACTAGAGGGTTGTTGCGGTACAGAACAATCTGAAATAACATTCCATTTTACATTAAATTTTCTTTGTTCATCAGTAAAGAGTTCAACTTTTGCAATAAAGCTTGTTGTATTAATACTTAGCGGATAAGCGATATATCCTGTTGGTCCACCACAGGCTTTTGAGCCAATGGCGGTAAAAGACCAATTCTCTGCATTGGTACAAGATTCGCTATTAACAATGTCTTGAATTTCGAGATATAAATCGTCTAAAATTTGCTGATCTTGATCTTGAGAAGTTATCTTAGAATTGGTGCAACTTGTCAGAACTAAGAAAAAAGACGTGATGATTACAATTAAATTTTTCATTGTGTTGGCAGATGGCATATATGCTGTAAAGATATCAATAATAAGATGTTTATTATTCAATTAACAACGATTCTAATTCTAGTTGATAGTCGTATTGTAAATCTTCATGCAAAGTTATAAGCTTTTTTTTGATGGCTTCAATTTCTCTTAGAAACATATTTTTCAGGACTGTATTATTTTTAATAGAAGGTCTAAAATCATACAACTTTTGACAAAAATAGAGACGTAATTCTACTTCTGTTTCCGTTTTTTTTGAATAACGGATATAGGTTTTTACGCGCCTCAAAATTTTACGAACACTCTTTTTAATATAGAAATAGGTTTTTGTGTTTATGAGGTCAAACTGTGCGTCAATTTCAACTTTTATTTCATTAATAAAGGCTTCCTCATCAGAAGATTCAAATAAAAGATAGGTAAGCAGTTCTTTATTCTCCTTTTTGAACTTTGATAAATGCAAACAAAGCGCCAATATTTCTTGATGTGAACGTTGCGATAACTCTGTTTTGAGGTCTTTTACTGTGACAGCTTTCATGCCTGCAATTTATAAAAAATAAAGCAGCTTTTATCTTGCTTCAAGAAAGGCCGTATCTGTATTAAATGTTTTAATGGGTGCTTTCTTTATGTGTTTAGTTGTTTGTGCCAATCCGCAACCACAGCCTTTTTTGGTAGCACCACAAGAGATCATAAAAAGTAAAATAAATACATTTAAGAAAATATTTCGAATCAGTTTTTTCATGTTAAATCAGATAGATTATCGGATGTTCAAATCTGAATGTAAGTATTAGCTATTAAGAGAAGTTGTTTTTTTTAAAACAACAACATCCGCGTTAAGCGTTTTAACAGGGGCTTTTTTTATGAATTCCTGTGTTTGCGTAAGACCGCAACTTTGTTTTGTAGAAAAACAAGACGTCATAAATAGACTCACACATAAAAGTAAGGTTGTTTTTAAAATAAATTTTTTCATTTTTAGTAGGATTGGTTCTTCAAAGATAGAAAATTAGTACAAAGTATCAGGTGTTTGGTATTAAGAAAAGTTGTTTTGTTCTATTTTTCTAGCAGCTACAATAATTTCTGGTGGATAATGATATAGCTCTAAAATTTTTATGGCATTTCTAGTTTTTAGTTTTCCGCTTTTTAACTTATGATCAAAAAACAATTCATCATTTTCTATTTGTTCACTAAAATGATATAAGGCGTAATTTTCTTTTTTTAGTAATTCTGTTAATTCAATATCATGGGTAGAAACTAAGACCACATGATTTTTCATATTAAGATATGATAAAATGGCTTTACCTCCAGAAACACGCTCAATAGTATTGGTTCCTTTAAAAATTTCATCCAACACAAATAAACAAGGGACTTCATCCTCTGAGGCTTCTACCAATTCTTTTATAGTTAAAACTTCTTCTAGATAATAGCTTGTATTGTCGAGAAGGTCATCGGATATTCTAATAGACGAAAAAACTTTAAAAAAGGCGGCCGTATATTCTTCTGCAAAGCAAACATTTAAACTTTGAGCTAAAATACTATTAAGGGCAAGTGTTCTAATAAAAGTGGTTTTCCCAGACATATTAGACCCTGTTAATAACATACTGTTATCAATGAGGTTTAAATCATTGGGAATGCAGTTTTCAATTAATGGATGCTGAATGCCTTTTGTAACGATTTGTTTTGATGAAATAAAATGAGGCGTACATAATTTATAACCACCTGCTTTTAAGGAGGCAGTTGAAATAGCGGTATCTATTTCGCCTAAAAAGCAATACATTTTTTCAATGCTTTCTTTCTCTTTTGTGATGGCATCAATAAAACTGTAAAAAACGAGATATTCAATATTGAAAAGAATTTTAATAAATTCAATAAAAAACCAAAAAACAAGTGCGTATTCATTGCTTAATAGTTTCTCAAATTCAATAAATTCTGTTTTGGCTTTTATAGATTTAATCTTTTTAATAAAAGAAAGGTCTTTAAATAAGTGTTTTATTTCAGAAAACTCAGCTAACTTCTCACTTACTTTAAGACTTTTTGACAGTTGACTTACACCATTTAAATAATAAGAAACATTGCTTTTATTTTTATAATGAAAAAACATGTTGGTTATAAAAATGGGGAATAAAAAAAGTATAAAACCAGGGTAGAAAAATGTTAGAAATATCGAAGTTAACGATAATATTGACAATAAATATACAAGCGAAATTATTTTGGGTTTGTCTATTTGTTTGCCGTTTATTAATTCCTCTAAATAATAAGACTCATTTGAGTTTAATTTAGATAAGAGTATCTGGCATTTAACTCTAAGCGTCTCGTTTTTATTAAATAGTTGGGTTAAAGTGTCAAACTTTAATAAATTTTCAATGCTGCTAATGGTTCTAAGTTTGAAGTATAAATATTGTTGGCCAATTTTAGAAGAAGTTCTGTCAACAAATTTAAAAATTTCATCAATATCTAAGTCGGCTTTACATTTATCAGAAATTATATGAAAAGCGCTATTTTTATGTGCATTGTTTTCAAAATATTTTCCAATAACATAAAAATTAAAATATTTTTCACTTTTAGGTTTGCCCCAATTTTTAATCAGTTTTTCTTTAAGTTTTGATAATTTTTTTTTACTTGAAAAGTTGTTTAAAAGAAATATAATGGTGAAAATAAAGAGTATTCCTAAAATCCAATTCATAGTTTTCTTTTAAATATTTTTTACTTAATACCAAATACTAGCTACCTGATTCCATTTACAAAATTAATCCGTCAATTTATCTAAAACATATTTAATCATACGTTCTACAGCGGCATGATAATCTTTACTAAAAGTGCCATTAGCACGGTTGGCAATAATGCAATTCATAGAACAGGCATTGTGACCTAATAGTTTAGACAAGCCATAAATGGCCGAAGTTTCCATTTCTAAATTGGTAACCCTTGTGCCGTTAAAATTGAAACTGTCGATTTTATTGTTCAGTTTTGGGTCTTCAATAGCCAAACGTAACACACGTCCTTGAGGGCCGTAAAATCCGCCTGCCGTAGCTGTCATTCCCAAGAATATCTCATCCGATACTAATTTGGCTTCAAGCGCTGCACTATTCTCTACAATATAAGGGCGCGCTTTACGCGGATGCCAATGGGTATGTTTTATAAAAGCATCTTCAATTTCTGGGTGTAAAATGTCTTTGCAATCGTAGGATAATAACATGCCATCAAAACCCAATCCGTATTTTGCCAACACATAACTATCTACAGGAATATCCGCTTGAAGCGAACCAGACGTACCAATGCGCACAATATTTAGGGCTGTTAAATTTGGTTTAACCTGACGTGTTTTTAAGTCGATATTTACCAAAGCATCTATTTCGTTAACCACAATATCAATATTATCGGGACCAATTCCTGTTGAAATGACGGTCATTCGTTTGCCGCGATACGTACCTGTAATGGTTCTGAATTCACGTTTTTGGGTCTCGAATTCAATGCTGTCAAAATGTTTGGCGACAGCTGGAACGCGATCTTGATCGCCTACAAAAATGATGTTTTCGGCAAGATGTTCTGGTCTTAAGTTGATGTGGTAAACGCTCCCGTCGGGATTTAATATCAATTCTGATTCTGCTATTGTTCTCATAATAGGTTTATATTTTTAGAAAAAAGAAGTAAATGTACTAATTATCCACCAATCCGCTTGATGTTGTATTGCATATCTTTGAGGAGGATCATTATTTTATCACGATAATTCCCTTGAATTATAATGTCACCGTCTTTTATACTGCCACCAACACCGCACTTTGTTTTGAGTGTTTTGGCAAGCTGTTTTAAATCGTCTTCAGAACCAATAAACCCTTTAACAACTGTAACAGTTTTACCACCACGGCCTTTATTAGAGAAATGTGCTTCGAGGTGTTGTTCAGAGGGTTTTAGGTTTTCTTGAGAGTCATCATCGGCAAAAGTCGAAAAATCTTCATTTTTATTTGTCGAAAACACAAATCCGCCAAGATCGCTCAAACTGCCAAGTTTCTTTTTAGCCATTTTTAGATTTTTTAAAACGATTCATAAGATACAATGCACCTGCATAAATCTCAAAAATAACGCCCATTTTAGCAAGTGTATTTGCCATGTTTTTGTAGGCTGTATAGTTTAATACAAAACTAATGACAAGCAATAAAATACCGAAACTAATGATGGATGTTATTTTGGAGTATGGTTTCATAAAAATTAAAATCTATTTCTTCTTAAACGGAATCAAATAAGACAAGGTATAATTAAAACCAAAACCAGTGTCGTTTAAAAACACACGGTCGAATCCCGGAATATAAAGGTTTTTAAAATTTGTAGGTTCATCGGCCGATATTAAAAACTTACTTCTAAAACTAAAACCTAAATACAAGTTGTTAAGCGTTTCGGCTTTTATACCAAAAACAATTTCAAACCATTTGGCCGTTAAATTATCGAATTTCTGAGGTGTGTCAATAGGTATCTCATCAAAAAAAGGATTGGCATTAATGGTATAACTCAACAATTCTTGACTAAAATTACTATAGCCTATACGTGCACCAAAATAAATCATATTGTCCATGCCCAGCCAATTATTGTAAGAATTATAGTCAACGCCCGCTTTAATATAATTTCCTGTGGTATTAAATTGCATGTAATCTACCTTGGTCAAATTATCGGTGTTACCCATTTCGGCGGCAATAAATAATCTGTAAGACAATCTGTAATCTGCCACAACTTCGTAACTTTTTCTTTTGGGTGTTATGGCGTTTTGAATGGGGCCGTACATATCAAAACCTATCCGCAAACCGTATTTGTGTTTAATAACCAACGTGTCTTGTATTGGCTCTTGTGCCGATAGGGCTAAAGCCGATAACACCAAAAAGAGACTAATGCAATACTTTAACATGGGCTTGGCTTTCATTCTCTATGTTTTGAGGAGTATTTATGGCTTCAATTGATTTTATCCAATTGTTTGAATCGCTTGTTACGCTTACGCTGATGTTGTTAAAAATGGTTTTAAATCCGCAAGAGCGCGACACAAAAATAGGTACTCTTGTATAGCTTATACTGATGGTGTCTGCATTGATTAAAGTCTCATCGGTACTGTTAAGAGTGAGCACATATTTAGTGATATCTTGATTGATATTTAACGGAAACGAAATTGAATCGGCAGAGGTCACGTTGTTTATATAAATGCTATCAATATCAATGTTTTTAATTTGCAGATTTGTTATGTTTTTTAGAAGCGTAGCATCAGTAATGTCATAAAACCTCATGATAAGATTTGGGGTAATGGGGTCAATGCAAATTTCATCTTTTTCACATCCATAAAGACATGAAATAAGCATTAAAATGAGTGTCATCTTTTTCATTTATCAATTATTTAAGCTCTAAAAGTACAACATTTTCTACGTGATGCGTCTGCGGAAACATATCTACAGCTTGAGATATACTAACTGTGTAATGTTCTTTTAACAAACTTACATCGCGGGCTTGTGTGGCGCTGTTACAACTGACATATACAATTTTTTGAGGCAATATTTTTAACAACTGATTCACCACATTTTTGTGCATGCCATCTCTTGGTGGATCGGTTATAATAACATCTGGTTTGCCATTTTTGGCAATAAAATCGTCTGTAAAAATCTTCGCCATGTCGCCTACAAAAAACGACGTATTTGTAATATTATTTTCTTTGGCATTTTTTTGCGCATCCAAAATAGCTTCGGGAACACTTTCAATACCTACCACATGTTTGGCTAATTTCGATACAAAAAGTGCAATGGTACCAGTACCTGTATATAAATCGTACACCAATTCTTTTCCGGTTAAACCGGCAAACTGACGCGTTACTTTGTATAATTGGTAGGCTTGCGCCGAATTGGTTTGGTAAAAAGACTTGGCATTGATGCTAAATTTCAAACCTTCCATTTCTTCAAAAATATGATTTTCGCCTTTGTAAAGGCTGACATCTTGATCGTAAATACTGTCGTTACCCTTGCTGTTTATAACGTATTGTAAAGAATTTATCTGACTGAAATTGGCGGCCAAATAATCTAAGACAAGTTTAATTTTTACAGTATCATTTTCTGTAAACTGAATAACTACCATAATGGCGCCAGTAGAAGAGGTTCTTACCATCATGGTACGTAATAAACCTGTTTGTTGGCGTGGATTAAAAAACGAAATCTCATTTTCTATAGCAAATTGTTTCACCCCATTGCGGATGGCATTAGAAGGATCTTCTTGTAAATGACATTCGGTAATATCAATAATTTTATCCCACATGCCAGGTTTGTGAAAACCACAAGCACGGCGGTCAATTTGTGTGTCAGTATCTGCAATTTCTTCATGCGTTAACCATCTGGAATCAGAAAAAGAGAATTCCATTTTATTGCGATACATATATTGTTTTTCACTTCCTAAAATAGGGATATACTCTTTGATGTCTAAATGCCCTATACGCTCTAAATTTTGTTTTACTTCATTCTGTTTGTAAAACAATTGGTCTTCGTATTTCATGTGTTGCCATTTGCAACCACCACACAAACCAAAATGAGTACAAACAGGTTGGGTACGTTTATCAGAAAGTTTATGAAAAGTAATGGCTTGTCCTTCGTAATAAGCTTTACGTTTTTTAGTGGTTTGTATATCTACAACATCGCCAGGAATGGCGTTGGTTAAAAAGATGACTTTACCATCTGGAGCTTTGGCAATACTCTTGCCTTTTGCGCCAGCATCAATTACCTCAATAGAGGTAAATATTTCGTTTGTTTTTTTCCTTGCCATAGCGCAAAAATACGGTTTTATTCATAAAAAAAGCATCCCAATTTTGGGATGCTTTATACTTTTTGTCAATAAAAAAAATTATTGAATAGTACTTTCTATATATGCTGCTATAGCATTTAAATCATCGTCAGACATTGGTTTAGTAATGGCTTGTACATTAGCATCCATAATGGCAGCCATAGGTAGGTCTACAATAGCTTTACTTTCGCCTTTAAAGAATTTTAAATAATCGCCTTCTTTTTCTTTATAAGTAGTAGCGATAGTTTGTAGTGAAGGCCCTACAAGTTTTGTGTCTACCAAATGACAAACTGTACATGTTTTTTCCGTAAATAAGGTTTTACCTTTAGCAACCAAATCAGTTTGAGGTGTTGCTATAGGAGCTTCAGTTTTAGTTTCTACAGCTTTAGTATCTTCTGCTTTTTTAGCTTTATCTTGACAAGAAAATAAAACTGAAACACTTAATATAAGTGTTAATGATAATGCAATTTTTTTCATTTTAAATGGATTTCTAGAATTAGACTGCAAAAGTATCATTTAAATTAAAATAATTGTGTAATTAATAGGACAAAAGAAAGGTTTTGAGCATTATAAATTGGGTTGCTAAAGAAAAAGGATGCTTTCTAAAGAAGCTAGAAAAATTATGTATTTTTGCAAACTTAAGAAAAGGCTTTTATGTTAAATAGAATTAGAATTGTAAAACAACGCTTTGATGAGGTTTCGGACTTGATTATTCAGCCTGATATTATTATGGATCAAAAGCGTTATGTAAAACTCAATAAAGAATATAAAGATTTAGGACAGATTGTAGAAAAAGGAGATATTTACGAATCGTATTTAAATTCTATCGAAGAAGCCAAAGAAATTATTGCCGATAATTCTGATGCCGAAATGGTTGAAATGGCTAAAATGGAGATGGAAGAGGTGTTAGAAAAAATACCGCTTATTGAAGAAGAAATTAAAATGATGTTGGTGCCTAAAGATCCAGAAGACGCTAAAAATGTGGTGATGGAAATTCGCGCAGGAACAGGTGGCGACGAGGCCAGTATTTTTGCTGGAGACATCTATAGAATGTACACCAAATATTGTTCTGATAAAGGATGGAAAGTGGAGGTGGTCGATTTAAATGAAGGAACATCGGGTGGTTTTAAGGAGATTATTTTGAATATTTCTGGTAATGATGTTTATGGTAATTTAAAATTCGAGTCTGGTGTGCATCGTGTACAACGTGTGCCACAAACCGAAACCCAAGGGCGTGTTCACACATCCGCTGCGACGGTGATGATTTTGCCAGAAGCCGAAGAATTTGATGTTGAAATAGACATGAAAGAGGTGCGGAGAGATTTTTTCTGCTCGTCGGGTCCTGGAGGACAATCTGTAAATACAACTTATTCTGCCGTGCGTTTAACGCATTTACCTACGGGCTTGGTGGCGCAATGTCAAGATCAGAAATCACAACACAAAAATTTTGATAAAGCTTTAAAGGTTTTGCGTTCACGTTTATACGAATTAGAATTGTCAAAAAAATTAGAAAAAGATTCTCTTAAACGAAAATCTATGGTGGCTAGTGGCGATAGATCGGCTAAAATTAGAACCTATAATTATCCGCAAGGACGGGTAACAGAACACCGTATTGGTTTGACTTTATACGATTTAAGCAATGTTATGAATGGCGATTTACACAAAATAATCGAAGAACTTAAAATTGCCGAAAATACCGAAAAGTTAAAAGAATCTAACGACGAGTTGTAATTAATATCTTTATTTCAAAACGGAAGCATAAAAAAACCCGAGCCATTTGGCTCGGGTTTTTTTTAGCAAGATGTATTGTTAAATTATTTATTTACTTTATCTACTATGGCTTTAAAAGCTTCTGGATTGTTCATGGCCAAATCGGCAAGAACTTTACGATTTAACGCGATACCATTTGCTTTTATTTTTCCCATAAATTGAGAATAAGATAATCCATATTGACGCACGCCAGCATTAATACGTATAATCCATAAACCTCTAAAATTTCTTTTATTATTCTTACGGTCTCTATACGCATAAGACATGGCTTTTTCTACAGCGTTTTTGGCAACTGTATAAACATTCTTACGTCTGCCAAAGTAACCTTTGGCTTGTTTAATTATTTTTTTTCTGCGAGCCCTTGAGGCTACTGAGTTTACTGATCTAGGCATATTGTTTTAATTTGTTTTTGACTTGGGCAGATTTTCATCATTTTTTGAGCACCAATTCAGGGTTAATAATTCACCAAAATAAGCCCGAGGCTTATTTTAAAGCTAATTGTTTTAAAATGTTGTTTCGGTCTGCTTTATGCACCAATCCAGCATGTGTTAATTTTAGCTTTCTCTTCTTGCTTTTTTTAGTCAAAATATGACTTTTAAAAGCATGCTTTCTTTTAATTTGTCCAGTACCTGTAAGCTTAAAACGCTTTTTGGCACTAGATTTCGTTTTCATTTTAGGCATCTTTATTCTCTTTTAATCTTGCTATTATTATTCTACTTATTTTTTCTTTTTAGGCGCAATAAACATAGTCATTCGCTTGCCTTCTAGTTTTGGCAGTTGTTCTACTTTACCATATTCTTCAAGATCTTGGGCTAACTTTAATAATAAAATTTGACCTTGGTCTTTATAAATAATAGAACGTCCTTTAAAAAATACAAAAGCTTTTAATTTTGCACCATCGCTTAAAAACTTAGTAGCATTTTTCTTTTTAAATTCATAATCGTGCTCATCTGTTTGAGGACCAAAACGAATTTCTTTTATAATTACTTTGGTAGCTTTAGATTTTAAGACTTTCTCGCGCTTTTTTTGCTCAAAAAGGAATTTTTTATATTCCATAATTTTACAAACGGGCGGTGTGGCGTTAGGTGAAATTTCAACTAAATCTAAACCTTGTTCGTCGGCAATTTCTAAAGCTTCTTTAATTGGGTAAACGCCAATCTCAACGTTATCTCCAACCAAGCGCACTTCATCAGAAAGAATTTTTCTATTAATTCTGTGCTGATCTTCTTTAATTACTCTCCAAGGTTTTCTGACACCTCTTTTTCTTCTAATTGCTATAATTACTCAATTTAATAATTAATACTCGAACTTTACTAAAGTGCTTGCAATAGCTTCCTTTATCAATGTGTTAAAGTCGTCTATGCTAAGTTCACCTAAATCTTCACCACCATGTTTTCTTACTGATACGGTGTTGTTTTGTTCTTCTTTGTCGCCTATTATAATTATAAAAGGTATTTTGCTCATTTCGGCATCTCTAATCTTTCTGCCAACCTTTTCATTCCTATAATCTACGAGGGCGCGAATTTCGGAATTTTCTAGTGATTTTAAAACATTTTTCGTATATATTTCAAATTTCTCACTTACAGGCAATAAAATAACTTGCTCAGGAGCGAGCCATAAAGGAAAGTTTCCGCCTGTATGTTCTAATAAAAGGGCAATAAAGCGTTCCATAGAACCAAATGGTGCTCTGTGAATCATCACAGGTCTATGAAGTTGATTGTCAGCTCCTTTGTAAGTTAAGTCAAAGCGAATAGGGAGGTTATAATCTACCTGAATAGTTCCCAACTGCCAACTTCTACCTAAAGCATCCTTAACCATAAAGTCTAATTTAGGGCCATAAAAGGCAGCTTCGCCACTTTCTATCACATAATTCAAACCTTTGTCTTTTGCGGCATTTATAATGGCTTGTTCTGCTTTTTCCCAATTTTCAGTTTCTCCTATATATTTATCAGGTGTTTCTAAATCTCTAACAGATACTTGAGCCGTGTAATTATCAAACCCTAACGATTTTAATACATATAATGATAAGTCGATTACATTTTTAAACTCCTGATCTAATTGATCTGGTGTACAGAAAATGTGTGCATCATCTTGTGTAAAACCTCTTACGCGCGTTAAGCCATGTAATTCACCACTTTGTTCGTAGCGGTACACAGTGCCAAATTCAGAAAAACGTTTGGGTAATTCTTTATAAGAATAGGGTTTAACATTAAATATTTCGCAGTGATGTGGACAATTCATCGGTTTCAACAAAAACTCTTCATCATCTTTAGGTGTATGGATGGGTTGAAAACTATCTGCACCATATTTAGCATAATGACCAGAAGTAACATACAATTCTTTCTGACCAATATGAGGTGTCATCACCATTTCGTAACCCGCTTTTTTTTGCGCTTGCGATAAAAAATCTTCGAGGCGTTTTCTTAAAGCAGCCCCTTTTGGTAACCATAAAGGAAGCCCTTGCCCCACTTTAGCAGAAAAGGCAAACAATTCCATTTCTTTACCTAGCTTTCTGTGATCTCTTTTTTTAGCTTCTTCTAAAAGTTCTAAATACGCTGTAAGATCTTTTTGTTTAGGGAACGAAGTACCATAAACACGTGTTAATTGCTTATTTTTTTCATCACCTCTCCAATAAGCACCGGCAACACTCATTATTTTAATGGCTTTTATAATCCCAGTACTTGGTATATGTCCGCCTCTACACAAATCGGTAAAATCAGAATGGTCGCAAAAAGTGATGTCGCCATCAGTTAAGTTTTCTATAAGTTCCACCTTAAATTCGTTGCCTTGATCACTATAATATTTTAAAGCATCTTCTTTAGAAACAGAGCGCATGCTAAAAGTAAACTTCTGACGTGCAAATTCTAAAAACTGTTTTTCAATTTTCTCAAAATCGCTTTCGCCGATGGTGTCATCGCCAAAATCAACATCATAATAAAAACCATTAGATATGGCTGGGCCGATGGTTAACTTAGCATTTGGATAAAAATGTAAAATAGATTGGGCTAAAACATGCGCAGACGAATGCCAAAATGCTTTTTTGCCATCATCATCATTCCATGTGTATAAAATTAAACGACCATTAGATGTTAAAGGCGTCGAAGTTTCAACAGTTCTATCATTAAACTTCGCCGAAATAACATTTCTAGCAAACCCTTCGCTTATTTGTCTTGCAACATCTAAAACAGTGCTGTTTTTCTCTACCGTTTTAATAGACCCATCTGGCAAGGTAATATCAATCATATTATATAGTATATTAAATAAGGCGCAAAGATATCAGAAAACATCATCTTTTACAATGTAATTTTAGTCAATTTCAATATGTTATTTTAAGAACAATATTAATATAATAATGAAGCCTCTCTCTTTTTCTTAAAACGGATGGGTAAATAAACCTATATATTATAGATGCGTTTCACAAAATATCGTTTAAATAGACTTTAATTTCATTTTTTTTAACCCATAATTCATTGATATTGATAGAGGTATTAGACGTCTTGAAAATAATTAAAAGTTTTTTATAAAAAGCCATTGTCAATAAGAAAACCTTTCTATATTTGCACCCGCTTAGCGATATGGTGATTGGAGGAGAGGTAAGGAGTTAGGTGGTAAAGAAGTTCATTGACAATACAAAATTGACAGCGTAAAGAATTAAGTAAAGAAATTACAAGTTAGAGAGATCTAAAAGCTAAGTGACAGACTTTAAATCGAAGAATTTTAAAATTTACACGATGGAGAGTTTGATCCTGGCTCAGGATGAACGCTAGCGGCAG
>JABMNH010000059.1 GCA_013205245.1 Flavobacteriales bacterium
AAAACAAGAATACTATCCAAATTAACTTCGTTAACGGTTATTCAATACATCAATAAGTTTATCTTTGATAGAAATATAAATAATTTAAAAATTAGCATTATTTAAATGCACAACGGGTATATATCCTTTTTACTTTAAGTTTTATTTATGTGTTTATAACCAACCCAATTAAAGAGAAAAGATAGAATCTGTAACTTTTTTCTACTTTTTTGGTCTTATTAATAGTGTGCTTTTAAAATTATTTAAAGTCCCTGTTAAAATTAGAAGATATCTTGAAAGTAGAAAATATTAGAATTAAAGTCTCAGAAAGTCTGTGGAACCTTGCCGGATTCAAAAAGAGCATCATTTCTGAATGTAAGGTTGATGAATATCACGCCAAAATAATTGGCGTATTACTTTTGCTAGTTGGTGTTTATGCTACTTTGGCTTGGGCATTCTTTTTTCAAACAGTCACAGAAAATCTTCTTATTCCTATGATTGCAGGATTATTTATGGGCTTTTTTATTGTGAGTTTCGTTCGTGCTTTAATTGCCTCATTATCTTCTGGTAAAACTAATTTTTACGGATTGGGATTCCGATTAATACTCGCTATTTTATTGGGAATATTTTTATCTCAACCTATGATTCTTAAATTTTACCAACCCGAAATTAAACGTGAAGCTCATATTTTATTTGACAAGAAAAATTTAGAACGTAAAGTAGCACTCGAAAAGCTCCACAAAGTTGAATTGGCTGATTTTGAAAGTCAGAAAAAAGAATTACAATTTGAATTAGATAAAAAATCAGAAACGTTATTAAATGCAGAAAGCGATTTTAAAAAAGAAATGGATGGCACTGGAGGCACTGGAAAAACAGGTTACAGTGTCATTTCTAAACAAAAAGAAAAAATATTTGAGGGTCATAAAGAAGGTTTTGTGGCACTGCAAAAAAGGAATTTACCACAAATTGAAAATATTCAAAACCAAATAAATAGCATTAATAAAGATATAGCTAATGATATGGTTAGTTTCACAAAATCGAATGCAGTTTTTGGAACTTTAATCCAGGCCGAAGCTCTTCAGTCACTTTTGGTAAAAGACGCAACAGGTGTTTTAAAAACACGCTATTATCTTTTGGTTTTTATTTTAACGCTCATCGAATTATCGGCATTAATAGCCAAAATGTTATTTAAAACGTCGGGTTATAAGAGCAAAATCAAATTAATAAATGACCTTGAAGTTACTACATCAGAAAATGATAGAGAAATTTCTATAGCCAAATTAAACAAATACAAGGAGTTAGCGCTGGTAAACGAATTGGCGTCTATTGAAAAGTTTTTTGAAGCCTCAAAAGAGAATAATCAAGAGCATATAAAGAACAGATTAAATGGTTCTAAAGAATCAAAAGACATCTCTTTAAAACAGCATTGGCAGAAATTTAAAGAGATGTCGCTTATAAATGAAAATCTCTCTATTTAGACCGTTCTTTATTTAAATAAACAAAATAGATTTTTGTAATTTGCCCTTTTATAATTAGGCAAAAACAAGCATGTTTTACATACAACAAAAGGATAAATTTTTTAAAGCCATAGCTAAAGCAACAGCCAAATTAATTATTGCAGGATTTTTTATAGGATTACTCCATGAACATGATTTATGGGTAGCGCTTATATTGGCTTTTTATATTGCTATAAAATTTTATATCAATTTATTTAAAACAGAAACCAAAAATTGGATGCTGCTGATTGGTATGATATTAACTGGTGCGGCAGGAGTTTTAGGAGAATATTGGGGTGTGAGCAATAGTTATTGGGCTTATCATGATTTGTCTGGTGGGCGTGAATTCCCTTATTGGTTGCCATTTGCATGGATGCTGGCATTCCATTTTATGTATAAATTAGAAAGCCAACTTATTGTAACAATGACATCTAAAACATTGCTTTCTAAAATCATTCTAACTTTTATCATCGCGATGATTTTTCCCGCTCTAGGCGAAGTCATTACGATAGCTTTAGGGGTTTGGACTTATTATTGGCCGATGCAGTTTTTAGGCGTGCCACTTTACGCGGTTATCTGTTTGGTTGTTTTGCATATGACGGTTAATTATATAATGACTATCATTTGCAAAAAGTACAATATCAAGGATGCCCTTTTTTATATTGATTGAGACCAAGTTTTTTAAGTTTATAAAATAAATCCCAACAAATACTTGTTAGAAACCCTTTAAAGGCTGTACTTTTGCGCTTCCTAAAAATATTATTTGTGCCATTATCAAAAAAAGAAACAGAAGAGAGGATCGTTGGAAAAAACTTGTACAACTATCAAAAACAAGCCATTAATAAAATATTTAAGAGTTTTGAGGTAGAGGCAGATGATTATCATTTACTATATCAATTGCCAACTGGCGGCGGTAAAACGGTCATTTTCTCTGAAATTGTAAGACAATATTTAAAACATCACAATAAAAAAGTAGCCGTTTTAACCCATCGCATAGAGCTGTGTAAGCAAACTTCAAAAATGCTTACAGAGTTTAACGTTGTTAATAAAGTGATTGACAGCAAAGCTAATTTAGACGATCAAGAAAAGTACAGTTGTTTTGTGGCGATGGTTGAAACTTTAAATAACCGTTTAAACGATAACAAGCTTGATATTTCTGATATAGGATTGGTTATTATTGATGAAGCACATTATAACTCTTTCACCAAATTGTTTAAGTTTTTTGACAAGTCATTCATTTTAGGTGTTACGGCAACACCTTTAAGTTCTAACATTGAGCTGCCAATGAAAAAAAATTATGACGAACTCATTGTGGGCGAAACCATTGCGTCTTTAATACAAGATGAATTTTTAGCAACACCAGAAACCTTTTCTTATAATGTTGGATTAACCTCCTTAATTGTTGGTTCAAATGGCGATTATACCGTAAAATCATCAGAAGATTTATATACAAATTCGGTGATGTTAGGCAAATTATTACAGGCTTACGAAGAACGTTCTAAAGATAAAAAAACCTTAATCTTTAATAACGGTATCAACACGTCAATATATGTATATCATACCTTTAAAGATGCAGGATATCCCATTGCACATTTAGATAATACTGCCACAAAAAGAGAACGTGCACACATTTTAAAATGGTTTAAAGAAACACCAGATGCTATTTTGACTTCGGTAAGTATTTTAACAACGGGTTTTGACGAACCTACTGTAGATAGCATTATTTTAAATCGCGCTACAAAATCACTTACTTTATATTATCAGATGATTGGACGTGGTTCACGAATCCTAAAAAATAAGCCCACCTTTAATGTGATTGATTTAGGTAATAATTTTCACCGTTTTGGTCCTTGGGGTGCCGACTTAGATTGGCAAAAAATCTTTATCTCACCCAATTATTACCTTGACAAAATACTTAATGATGAGGATATTGAAAGTAGTTTTGGATACGAAATGCCTGAAGATCTTAGGGCAGAGTTTGGCAATTCTAAAGAGGTAGGTTTTAATATCAAAAAAACATATACAGATTCTGTTCATAAGGGAGAGTCTTCAAAAGTAGTGTTAGAACGCTCTATTACCCAGCATGCTAAAATATGTATTGAGAATAGTGAAGATGTATTTGATGCTTTAATTTTAGCTAAAATGCTGAATGACGATATAGATTTTAGGATCCAGCGCTATTCAAAATGCATCAGTCGCAGTACCAATAATTTCTTAATTTGGTTAAGAGATGATTACCGCAATAAGCTGCGTGCTTATTTACGTGAAAACTTTGACACTGTTTATGAAGAAATTCACGGCAGACCACCGTCTGATGAAGAAGCGTAGGTTTTTACCTTTCAACACTTCAATTCTAACAACAACTTATTTTACAAGATACTATCTTTATTAACTGTAATTTTGCAAAATGCCAAAACAATTAAAAACACACAGAAATATACTTGATAAATTAGGTATTGAGCGTCTCAATCCGATGCAAACTGAAACTCAAGTTGCCATCAATTCTAATGATGCTATTGTTCTTTTGTCGCCTACAGGCACAGGCAAAACCTTGGCTTTTTTGTTACCTATTATTAATTATTTAGACATTGATTGTCAAGAAGTTCAAGTACTTATTTTGGTGCCATCTAGAGAATTGGCTATTCAAATTGAACAGGTTACAAGAGAAATTGGCGCAGGTTTTAAAGCCACTGCCGTTTATGGTGGTCGCGCTTTTTCTAAAGACAAAATCGAATTAAAACACCGTCCCGCTATCCTTATTGGTACGCCCGGACGTATTGCAGATCATTTGCGCAAAGAAACTTTTACGAGTGATCATATTAAAACTTTGGTTTTAGATGAATTTGACAAATCTTTAGAGGTTGGTTTTGAAGAAGAAATGACAGAAATTATTCTGGCGCTTCCTCAAGTTAAAAAAAGGATTTTGACATCGGCAACACAAGCACTTCAAATTCCAAAATTTGTAGGCTTAGAGAATCCTGTTTATGTTGATTATCTTAGAGATGGCTTAGCCCAGCTCGAAATTAAAACAATTATATCACCAGAAAAAGACAAGCTTAAAACACTCGTCAAATTGCTTTCTCATATTGGTGACGAACCCGGTATTATTTTTTGTAATTTTAAAGATACCATTCAGCGTGTAAGCGATTTTCTTAGCGAAAATAATATGAGTCACGGTTGTTTTTATGGCGGATTAGATCAGATTGACAGAGAACGTGCCCTTATTAAATTCAGAAATGGCACACATAAAATACTTATTGCAACCGATTTGGCTGCAAGAGGTCTTGATATTCCAGAACTGAAATATATCATTCATTACCAATTACCGCTAAGGAGTCCAGAGTTTACGCATAGAAATGGCAGAACAGCACGAATGAACGCGAACGGAACGGCCTATGTATTAAAATGGGTGAAAGAAGATTTACCAGATTTTATCCTAAGCGCAGCTATTGAAGAAATAAGTGCATCGCCAACATCTAAAACGAAATCTTTTAAAACCTTATTTATTTCGGGAGGTAGAAAAGATAAAATATCAAAAGGAGATATTGCAGGTTTATTTATAAAACAAGGGAATTTATCACCCAGCGAATTAGGCCTTATAGAACTCAAACAAGATTGCGCTTTTGTGTCTGTGCCAACTTCAAAAGTAAACGCACTTATTAAGCTGTTAAATAACAGTAAATTAAAAAGAAAGAAAGTCCGCATAAGCGAAATATAGACTACTTTTACACTCTCATAAAATATTTTTGATGAACACATTTGCAAATTTTAATCTCTCCAACCAGTTACAATACGCCTTAACCGATTTAGGCTTTAAAACAGCCACGCCTATACAGCAAGAGACTTTTTCTGTCATTCTTTCTGGAAAAGACATGGTAGGTATTGCACAAACTGGTACTGGAAAAACCTTGGCATATATGTTGCCTATTTTGCAAGATTTAGAATTTTCTAAGCAAATTAATCCTCGTGTTTTGGTACTCGTTCCCACACGCGAATTGGTGATGCAAGTTGTTGAAAATATCAACAGTTATTGCACTTATAAAACCGTTCGCACAATTGGCATTTATGGTGGCGCAAACATCAACATGCAAAAACAAGCCGTTGCTCAGGGTGCAGATATTTTAGTTTCTACGGCTGGTCGTTTGTACGATTTAATTATGAGTCGCAGCATTTCTTTAAAATCGATTAAAAAATTGGTGATTGATGAAGTAGATGTGATGTTGGATTTGGGATTTCGCTTTCAGCTGACAAATATTTTTGATTTGATGCCTGACCGCCGACAAAATATCATGTTTTCGGCTACCATGACCGAAGCTATTGATGTGTTAATTGACGATTTTTTTATTGCACCTACCAAGATATCTATCGCGGTAAGCGGTACACCGCTAGATAATATTTCGCAAAGTAGTTATGCCGTAAAGAATTTTTATACCAAAGTAAACTTGCTATCTCATTTACTAAACAACCGAGATGAATATAGCAAAGTATTGGTTTTTGTATCTCATAAAAAACATGCCGATCGCTTATTTGAAGCTTTAGAAGAAACCTTTGGCGAAGAATCTTGCGTTATCCATTCAAATAAAACGCAGAATTATCGCATCCGTTCTATCAAACAATTTGACGAAGGTAAAAACCGCATTTTGGTTGCCACCGATGTGATGGCACGTGGACTGGATTTAGATAAAATATCGCATGTTATTAATTTTGACACGCCACTTTATCCCGAAAATTATATGCACCGCATCGGGCGAACAGGTAGGGCAGAGCAACTAGGAAAGTCTCTTTTGTTTTATACAGAAAAAGAAGTCCCATTTAAAGAAGCTATTGAAACGTTGATGGCTTATAAAATTCCAGAAATAGATTTTCCTGTTGAAGTTGAAATAGCCGAAAGATTGTCTCCCGAAGAACAACCAAGAGATACTGAATTGGATTATCGCAGACCTGTTGCAAATGAATTACCTTCTGGTTTTCATGAAAAGAAAGAAAAAAATCTTAAAGAAAATCAAGGCGGCTCCTACAGAAGAGAGATTGCCAAAAAGTATAAAAAACCTCAAACCAGAGGCGATAAAAATTATAACCAACGGAATAAAAAAAAGTAAGAAAACTTATTTTTTTCTGAGTGTTGATAAAATTTCTGAAGATATTTCTTCAATGGGTTTATTAGTAACATTTACAATACTCCAATTTGGATGGGTTCTAAAAATACCAAGCGCGTAATTCAGCTCTTCCTTCACATAAGATGGGTAAGAATAGTTGCCCGTTAAACCTCCTAAATGTTTATCACGAGCTTGTCGTAATACTGCCAAACGATTAGATGTGGTTGTCAAACAAAAAACACGTTCTGAGGGAATCTCATAAACAATATCAGGAATGGGAATTCCGAGTATTATAGGTACGTTTGCCACACGCCAACCCTTATTCGCCATGTAAAAACTTAAAGGTGTTTTAAAAGTTCTCGACACCCCTAATAATACAATATTTGCTTTATTTAATTCTTCTACTCGTTGACCATCATCGTGGCGAAGGGTATATTCAATGGCTTCAATTCGTTGAAAATAAGCTTTGTTTATGGTATTGAAGATACCTGGTTTTTCTGTTGGTGTGTTTTCAAAATGATTAGATAATTGTGCCAATAATGGCCCCATTAAATCAATTGTAGGGAAATCGTAAAGGCGGCCTTGTTCTAAAATTAAATGTCGTAATTTTTTTGAAACAAGGGTGTGTATAATGAGGCCTTTAATTTTATGAACTTCGGCAATAATTTCAAGGATTTGGTGTTCACTGCGCACATTGGGACGCACATAATATTGCACCTTGGTAGATTCAAACTGAACCAATGCCGCCTTTAATGATTGTTTGGCTGTTCTACCTGTACCATCAGAAACTATAAAAACATGTTGGCGCATAGTTGTAAGTTTCCATAAAATTAGCAAATAATTAATAGATTATTAAGTTTTAATTCTTGATTTTTAAAATTAAAGAGTGTGTATCTTTGCCAAAAATAAAAAATATGTCAAAGTCATTTGCAGAATTAGGTGTTTTAAAACCACTTCTTAAAAGTTTAACCTTTTTAAACATTTCTGTACCTACAGAAATTCAAGAAAAAACAATCCCCGTTTTATTAACAAAAACAGATGATTTTGTAGGATTGGCAAAAACAGGTACCGGAAAAACCATTGCTTTCGGATTGCCTTTATTACAATTAATTGACATAGAAAACAAAGATATTCAAGCGGTTATTTTAGCACCAACACGCGAATTAGGGCAACAAATTTTTAGCAATTTAGAGTCTTACGCCAAATATATGTCTGGTGTTTCAATTGCTTCGACTTGTGGTGGGATTCCTATAAAACCTCAAATTGAACGTTTAACAAAAACCGCACATATTGTTGTGGCAACACCGGGGCGATTAATCGATTTAATAAAGCGTAAAGCCATAAATATTACCCAAGCCAACTATTTGGTTTTGGACGAAGCCGACGAAATGGTCACATCTTTAAAAGAAGGCTTGGATGAAATCCTCACCGAATTACCAAAAACAAGACGCACATTTTTATTCTCTGCAACACTTCCTGGAACTATCAAGCAGCTGATTCAGAATTATATGTCGAAACATGTGGTTCAGGTGAGTGCCGATATGAAGACGGTTGGTAATTTAGAAATAGACCACCAATTTGTAACCGTAGAACCTATTGAAAAATTAAATGTCCTAATGCATTTTCTAACTTCAAAAGAAGGCGAGCGTGGCATTATTTTTTGTAAAACAAAAGCAGCGGTCAATAAATTGGCTAAGAATTTAGCTATTAATAGGTTTTCATCTGGTGCCATCCACGGCAGTTTAACGCAACCCATTCGTGACCGCATTATGGCGCAATTTAGAGAAGGCCATATAAATATTTTGGTTGCCACCGATTTGGCTGCTAGAGGTATTGATGTCAAAGAAATATCATATGTGGTAAATTACCATTTACCCGATGTAGCAGAAACTTATGTGCATCGCAGCGGGCGTACTGCCAGAGCAGGAGCAAAGGGGTTTTCTTTAACAGTTTTACAAGAAGAAGAGGGTGAAAGATTAACTGCTTTTCAAGTAGCATTAGGCATCACATTTAAGGAATTTAAAAAACCAGATGTACAAAGTGTCGCTGATAATAACACACTTCTATGGGCTAAGAAAATTTTCAAGACCAAACCCAATCACGATGTTTCATCTAATTTAAAAGATAAAATTAAAACCGTTTTTCATCATTTAACAAAAGAAGAATTGATTGAAAAAATGTTGGCAAATTATATAGTGGAGCATAAAACAGAGGAGACTTCAAAATCAGAAAGTTCAAAAAAAAGGAAACACTAGACTCTCTGACATTTTTGTATCTTGTGGCTAAAATAATTAGCCATGATTCAATCATACAAACAAAATCCTACAGTACAAGAAAACTACGATACCATTATTATTGGCTCTGGCATGGGCGCTATGGCTACTGGTGCTATTTTAGCTAAAGAGGGGCAGAAGGTTTTAATACTCGAACGCCATTATACGGCAGGTGGATTCACACATATTTTTAAACGAAAAGGTTATGAATGGGATGTGGGCATTCATTATATAGGTGAGGTGCAACGCAAAGGCAGCGTTATGAAAAGTTTGTTTGATTATATTACTGATGGGCAGTTAAAATGGGCAGACATTGGCAATGTGTACGACCGCATTATTATTGGCGATAAATCTTACGATTTTGTAAAAGGCGTCAAAAACTTTAAAAAACAATTGGTTTCTTATTTCCCAGAAGAAGAAAAAGCTATTAATGATTATATTGGTTTGGTTTTTAAAGCCGTTAAAACCAGCCGAAATTACTATATAAGTAAAGCTTTGCCACCTGTTTTAAACGCTTTGATTGGTGGTTTTATGAAAAGACCTTTTTACAAATTGGCCGATAAAACAACTTATGAGGTTTTAAAATCCTTAACGGATAACGAAGCATTAATCAAAGTACTTTGCGGACAATATGGCGATTACGGTTTACCGCCAAAACAAAGCAGTTTTTATATGCACGCCTCGGTAGTGCGCCATTATTTTGATGGCGGTAGTTTCCCCATTGGCGGATCGTCTCAAATTGTTAAAACCATAGATCCTGTGATTGCAGCTGCTGGCGGTACTATTTTAATAAATGCCGAAGTGGCCGAAGTTATCATTGAGAACAACACAGCTAAAGGTGTAAAAATGAGCGATGGCAAAACTTTTTATGCTAAAAATATTATCAGCAATGCGGGTATTATGACCACTTATAATAAGTTGTTGCCAGAAAATATAGTCGCAAAACATCAGCTAAAAGCGCAATTACAAAAGGTAAAGCGTTCTGTAGCGCATGTAAGTTTATATGTTGGCTTTGAAGAATCGCCAGAAGCGTTGAATTTACCCAAAACAAATCATTGGATTTATCCCAAAGACGGCGATCATGACAGTTGTGTCAACCGTTATTTAAAAGATATAAACCAAGAGTTTCCTATGGTATACCTCTCTTTTCCATCGGCGAAAGACCCAGACTGGTCTAACCGCTATCCCGATAAAAGTACCATAGATATTATTACTTTAGTGCCTTACGAAACTTTTGAGCCTTGGGCAGGTTCGCGTTGGAAAAAAAGAGGCGCAGATTACGAAGCCTTAAAAGAAAAAATAGCCCAACGTTTGTTAGCCGAATTGTACAAACAAATACCACAAGTAGAAGGGAAGGTGAAATACTACGAACTTTCTACACCGCTTACCACACAGCATTTTGTGAATTACGAAAAAGGTGAGATTTACGGTTTAGACCACAGTCCGAGCCGCTTTAGACAAGATTTTTTAAAACCAAAAACACCCATTAAAAACTTTTATCTTACCGGACAAGATATTGTTACGGCAGGTGTTGGCGGCGCTTTGTTTGCAGGCGTCTTAACGGCAATGGCCATTACAGGTAAAAATGTGTTGAAAAAAGTGATAAAGTAATATAAATTTTTCATATCAGACAAAAAATACCCCCCTCTTTTTTAGCAAATTAAATAGGAAGCCTTATATTTGCAAAAATTTAAGTAGATAGCTAGGCTTCTTAAGTCACTTTGCTATCTTCTTTATTAACATATTAAAACCTTAATTTAAATATATACATGGCTAAATCGCAACAGACTTTTAACAAGAGTGAGAAAGAAAAAAAACGTCTAAAAAAACGTGATGATAAAGCTAAGAAAAAAGCGGCACGTAGATTAGGCATAGAAGAAACTGGTGGTGAAAATGAGTTTGTATATGTAGATCATTTAGGAAACTTAACAGAAACGCCTCCAGACCCTTCTATGAAAATAGAGATTGAAGCCGATAGTATAGAAATTGGTATTCCTAAACAGCTTGAAAGCGAGAAAGAAGATCCTATTAGAAAAGGAAAAGTATCATTTTATGATTCTTCAAAAGGTTTTGGTTTTATCATAGATTTAGACAATCAAGAAAAATACTTTACCCACGTTAGTGGTATCATAGATGAAATTGCCGAAGATGATAAAGTAACCTTCGAACTTGAAAAAGGGCTGAAAGGTTTGAATGCCGTTCGCGTTAAAAAAGTTTAATTCTTTTTAGCTATAATTTACCTTGATTGTTGTTAAATGCTTAATTTGGTTGAAGCAAAAAACAATGATCGTATGATTTCTGTATTAATTATTGGCGGCAGTCGGTTTGTAGGTAGATTGGTTGCGCAACAACTACATCAGCATCCAAATATAAAACTCACATTATTTAATAGGGGACTCACCAATCCAGAAATTATTGAAGGTATAAACTATATTTACGGCGATCGTGAATGCGATGACATCCGTCAAGTATATACCCAATCTTGGGATGTGGTTATAGATATGATGGGATATTATCCAGATACCATCAAAGACTTTATCAGTAAAATAAACACAAAACGTTATATTTTTATTTCGTCTATTTCTGTTTACGATTTATTTAATCCGTCAAAAACAATTATCGGCGAACAAGATACATTGCTTTCTGAATGTACAGTAAAAGAGCGGACAGATACAACATGGGCTACTTACGGAAACAGAAAGGTGTCTTGTGAGACCGAAATATTAAAATCGGGGATGGCAGCCATAATTTTACGTCCCAGTCTTATTTATGGCCCTTTTGATCCAACCGACAGACTTTATTATTGGTGGTACCGAATAAAAAATAAAGTGCCTTATTTAATGCCAAAATCATTGATATATCCTGTAACTTTTACCTATGCCGTAGATATGGCGTCAATTATTGTACAATCGGTTTTTATAGAAAAACACCGGTGTATTTATAATACGGTAACGCATGATGTGATGCCTTTTTATCACTTTATGGATGTAGCTGCTGGTATTTTAAAAGCCGATAATAAAGTTCAAATTATTGATGATGCATTGCTGATTGATAAAAAATTAACCGAAGATGATATGCCACTTTGGTTTAAAGATGAGTGTATGGTTTTTAAAAACCAAAGACTTATTGAAGATTTTAACCTGTCTTTTACACCCCTAAAAAAATCTGTTGAAGATTCGCTTAGTTGGTATGACAAAAGAGACTGGCAGCAACCATCTGCTGGAATGCGCATAGATACAGAAAATATTTACCTAAAAGAATTATCAAAATAAACCAAATTAACCATGCCAAAATCAAGATCAAAAGTCCTTATTGTAGCCGCGTTTTTTGCTATTTATGTTATTTGGGGCTCTACTTATTTGCTCAACAAAATTGCCGTTACGCAACTACCAGCTCTTTTTTTAGCCTCTATTCGTTTTAGCAGTGCTGGACTTATAATTTTTGCCATTGCAAAATTTATGAAACTCAATTTAAAGATTAGCAAAAGACAATTTATTAACTGTACAGTTGCAGGCTTTCTGTTTTTGGTATATGGCAATGGTGTTTTTGTATGGTCGCTTAAATTTGTAGATAGCGGTTTTGGAGCTCTCGAAGCTTCTACGCAACCTTTATTTGTTTTGCTTTTAATGCGTCTTATAGATGGCAAAAAAATGAAGACTAAATCTATTATTGGTATTTTACTAGGTATTGTGGGCATGTATCTTTTGGTAAGTCAGAATGAAATGGTGATGCAAGAAGGCAGTGTGTTGGGCATGTTTATGATTCTTACCTGCGTTTTAAGTTGGAGTTATGCCAGTGTTTTTGTGGCTAAAGCCGATTTGCCTTCTAATTTTTTTGTAAGCACCGGATATCAGATGCTTATTGCAGGTTTTCTTTTGATACTGTCGAGTTTGCTTTTGGGCGAAACGTGGATTTCGCCTCTAGCGTGGACTCAGCCGGTACAAATATCTATGATTTTATTAATTGTTTTTGGCATTGTGGCGTTTACAGCATTTAATTATTTACTAAAAACTGTCTCTACAGAAAAAGTGACGACTTCGGCCTATGTAAATCCAATAATAGCATTGATATTAGGTTGGTATGTTTTAGATGAGCGTTTGTCGTTACAATCTATAATAGCCGCCGCCATTCTTTTAACAGGTGTTTATTTTATTACTTCTAGAAATAAGATTACAACACCGCCAGAGATTTAATAGCTTAAATTATAAATTTCTTTTAACATAGTAGAGAGGCGTAAATTCTTGTTCAATATTTAATGATTATATAAAATACCACCCTATTGTTTTTTATAAAATAAGAAAAAAAATATTGTAGATTTACTTTAATTTTTTTTAGAAAACAGTGTTTATTAGAGTTCATTTATTTTCACATTAATAGATATCAATACTTATTATAAATTGGAAAAACCAGCAAACATAAAAAGAAAAATTCTTTTGGTTTCAAAGTATGGAGAAACCTTAGATATAGCAAATACGATGCAATTAGAAGGGCATAGTATAAAATTTTTCATACAAGAAAAAGGCTGTAAAGAAATTGGTTATGGTTTTTGTCCTAAAGTTACAGATTGGAAAAAACACATTGATTGGGCAGACTTAATTATATTCGATTATACAGGTTATGGCGCCATTTGTGAAGAGCTTAGAAGTGCTGGGAAACTTGTTGTAGGAGGTTCAAAATACACCGACTCGCTAGAATTAGACCGTAACTTTGGGCATAAGCAATTAAAAGCACACAAAATTAAAGTATTGCCATCTTACGAATTTACCAATTTTCAAGATGCTATTGTATTTGTTGAGAAACATCCAGACACTTATGTTATCAAGCCTTCGGGCGAAACCCAAGAGTTTAAACAATTATTATTTGTAGGTAATGAAGATGAAGGTTTAGATGTTATAAGGGTTTTAAAAGCTTATGAGAAATCTTGGGGTAATAATTTTGGTGATTTTCAACTTCAAAAAAAGGTAAAAGGTGTAGAAATATCCATCGCCTCATTTTTTAACGGAAAAGAATTTTTAAAGCCAATTAATATTACATTCGAGCATAAAAAATTATTTCCAAAAGAATTAGGTGTTTCTACAGGTGAGATGGGTACAAGTATGTTTTGGGCAAAAGATTCTCCCATTTTTGATGCGACACTTAAAAAATTTGAAACAACACTTGCTAAAGCAAATTTTATAGGGCATCTAGATATTAACTGTATTGTAAATGGTAATGGTATTTATCCATTAGAGTTTACATCACGATTTGGATATCCACAGATAATGATTCAAAGAGCTGGAATAAATGAACCTATGGGCGATTTCTTCTATAAATTAGCTTCTGAACAAAAATTCCAAATTAATGTTAAAAAAGGATTCCAAGTAGGTGTTTTCATTGTAGTTCCGCCATTTCCTTATGAAGATAAGAAAACATTTAAACTCTTTTCTAAAGATGCCGTGGTGATTCTAAAAAAACCTGTAAAAGATGGTTTGCATCTTATGCATCTTAAAAAAATAAATAATGAATGGCTAATTACTGGAGATACCGGAATAGCCCTTTTGGTAAGTGGTACAGGATTAACAATGAAAGATGCCCAACGAAATATGTATAACCGTGTGCAAAACGTCATCGTTAATAACAGTTATTACCGCACAGACATTGGTGATCGTTGGCAAGAAGATTCAGATAAACTATGGTCTTGGGGGCTTTTATAAACACAAGTTATGCAACTAAAAACCATAAATAATGCAGCTGTTTTTTTTGACCTTTTACCTTTAAATTGGCAAGAAAGCATCAAACCTTATTGGGTAAATATAAAAAAAAATGCAACGATTTATATTTTAGAAGATAACGATGAAATTTGTGCAGGAGGTATTATCTTTTCTACTAATATTCCAGAAATGGAAGCTTACAGAGATGAAGCTAATTATTGGTTTTCTAAAAATTACTTATACATTGGTTATGTTTGGGTTCCTGTAGAAAAACGCAATAAAAACTATGGTACTTTATGGCTTAGAAATCTGTTATTATTAGATAAAAAACAACATTATTGGCTCACAACAGAAGATAAGCAACTGCGATACTTTTATGAGAAATTAAATTTTACCTATCTAAAAACACTTAATTCTAACGATGTTGAAGAAGAATTGTTTGTCTATTAAATAAACAATCATAGAATTTTTACAGGCGGATATATGCCGTAATTTCTTTTAACATAATTGTAGATAAGTCTAAAGACATTATATCTGAGCTTGAAAATGTAAAACAAACCTTGCTAGTAAAATGGCTGTAACATAATTGTTGTTGATATAATGTATTTATAGCCGTAATTTGCTTCAACATAAAATCATTTCCGATATAATACTAAAGCAGTTATATCTGATTTTATGTTAAATAGCAGAGCTATACGCAAATTACTATATTTGCGCTATAATTTATATTGTGAATTTATTAAGTATCTGAAAATTAATTAAGTACCTTTAAAACGAATAAAAACCCCTAGTTTGCGCACGATAAAATTTAATAATGCAAACTATAAAGCTACATTTGAACTTTTCCCTTCGCCAAAAGTATACAATACACTTGGGTAATGTTGGTTGGTTAAGCTTTAAATCCAAAAGGTTTGCAGATGATTTTCTGCGCCAATATAAATCTTTATTAACTGATAATGTGCGTTATTTAATTTCTTATCATTCTGAAATTAATTCTTTGCATAAGAATTTTTATCTAGATCTTGATTTTGAAACATCTTTAAAAATTAAAAAACAATTACACAATTTTGACAATAGGTTAGAATACGTTTTTTGTGAATTTTCTAAAGGCAATGCCAATTCAATGGTTTTTTCGAATATTGATTATTGCTTTGCATGTCTTATTGATTCACTTAATTTACTTTTTGATTATGCGAAGAGATATAAAAACTATTCACTTAAAAATCAATCTCGTTCTAAAATCAAAATTCTTTACAATCTTGAAAAACTATTTGATGAAGATAAACACTCTTTAAAAATTAATTTTGACTATCGAAATAATTCCATACCTCTTAAAATTGTTAAATCAAAAACAGCTTAATCAATACACCTCAATAATCTCATTTATATTAGTAGTATATCTAGGGGATAGGCTTTCTTGCTTCATTTTCCACATGCGCCCCATATCTTGGCTGCCGAACTTCACTTTGTTTTGCCCTATGGCATTATTCAAACTGTCTATTGTTTTCATAATAGAAGCATGCTTTGGATTTTCATCTGTAAACATAGTAAACTGCTTGGTGCCTTCTGGGGTTAAACCCATGACAATAATGCCTGCCTTTTTATAATGGTAGCCTTCTTTAAAGATGTTGTCTAAACCTCTTATGGCATATTTTATAAGATCTATACTTGAATTGGTTGGATATGCTGTTTTAACAACAATGGTTCTGTAGTACTGTGGTAAATCTTGTCTAAAGTTATTGGTGTGTATAAAAAGCATGAGCATATTGCAATGGCTTTTTTGTCGGCGTAGCTTTTCGGCACAGCTTACCGCAAAGGTGCTTACACGTTCTTTAAGCGTATCGTAATCCGAATACATCTTATCAAACGAACGTGTCGTTGCAATGGCTTTTTTAGGACTGCTTTTTTCTAAACTTAAAGTAGGTTCGCCTTCCAACTCTTTTTTTAAGCGCAGACCCACCACACTCATTTCTTGTCTTACCCAAGCATCCGATAGATTTACAAAGTCATAAGCTGTATTAATATTCTTATCCAATAACCTTTTAGAATACTTCCTGCCAATACCCCAAACATCACCAATAGAAAGCCATTTAAGGGCTTTAATCCGTTTCTCTTCAGAATCTATCACATAGACACCTCCTGTTCTCTTAGGGAACTTTTTAGCCACTCTATTGGCCAATTTTGACAAGGCTTTTGTAGGAGCTAGGCCAATACTTACTGGAATGCCTGTGCCTTTATCGACTTTTCTTTTAATCGTTTCGCAATAGCTTTGTAAATCGACATATTTAAAATCTTTGAATTGCAAGAATGCTTCATCTATGCTGTAGATTTCGATATCGGGTGTATAAGAAGACAACATGTTCATGACCCTACTGCTCATATCGCCATAAAGGGCATAATTGGAAGAAAACACATGAATGTTGTTCTTTTCGAAGAGGTCTTTGTATTTAAAGGCGGGCGCTCCCATAGGAACCCCCAAGGCTTTTGCTTCGTTACTACGTGCAATAACACATCCATCATTATTAGACAGTACCACAATAGGCTTGTCTCTTAAGTTAGGTTTAAACAGCCGCTCGCAAGAGGCGTAAAAATTATTACAATCTACTAAAGCATACATTTTTTAAACAGATTTAATGACTGTGGTTACAATACCCCAAATTAACAGGTCGTTGTCTTTTGTTGTTTTGATGGGTTTGTATTTGTCGTTTTCGGCAATAAGCCACACAATATCCTTTTCAATCTTTATACGTTTTACCAAAAATTCGCCATCTATATGACAGACTGCAATTTTATTATCTACAGTTTCTAAGCTTCTATCGACAATAAGCAAGTCGCCATGAGACAGTCCTGCATTTATCATGGAATCGCCTTTTACACGACCAAAAAAAGTGGTACTGGGGTTTTTGATGAACTCTTTATTTAAATCTATAGAATTATCTAAGAAATCATCTGCTGGACTTGGAAATCCTGCACTAATACCATTGTCAACCACAGGTAAACTTAAAACCGTTCTTGTATCTGCTTTATATATTTCGAGGACTTTTGATTTATATAGTTTTTGCGTTTTCATAACAGCGGCTTTGCTACAAATTTACCAAGTAATGAAATATAAATTAGGCGATGAAAAGAAAGTTTTGAACTAAATAAAAAAAATAAACGTATTGCAATCAAAATCAAATAAATATTGTTAAATTTGATGACTCCCTCATTTTATAACTCATAAAGAGCATATGAAACTATTGTTATCCCTTAAATTATTCACGGATAACAGTTATAAATATAGTGTTAAAACAAGTTGTACGCAAT
>JABMNH010000060.1 GCA_013205245.1 Flavobacteriales bacterium
AAGACTTTTAGAGTCTACTTAAATTTTAAAAACAAACCGCTATATTAAAAATAAAAGCCCCTTAAAAAGGAGCTTTTGATGTTGTTTTTATGTTTTTTAGAGGCTTGTGCAACGATTACCATTGTTGGTGGTAGTTTTTTATTTCAGTCTTAGTCCGATTTTCTTTTCAATCAGTGTTCTGTGAAAAGTCAAAGAGTCCAATGGTTTTATATCTGAATTGTCTTTGTCCTTGTCAATTATCCAGTAATTCATTTCTTCTTTTTCCAAGTCCACATTTTTGGCAATTATGAACTTATCATTAAAATCATAATTTAAAACAGTAGGAGGAACTGCATTTAGTCCAATTCCGTTATATTTTTCAGTCTTATGATAAATAATTGTTTGTGGATAATCTTGAATGTATCTATATTTTTTCCCTAAATCTATACTGTCATCTATTCTTGTAAACACACAAGATGGAGTAAAAATTAATAGTCCATAAATTAGTGTCAGTTTCTTCATTTGTCAAATTAATGCCAACTTAAATGATATGAATCGTTTCAATACTGAAACGCGTTCAACACAGGTTGATTTATATCACCCGATACCTACCTACGGCAGGCAGGAGCGAAGCTAGTTTTTTAAAAACAAAAAAACAATAAAAGCCTAAAGTATTTATTATAAAGCTGTTAATTGTTTTTAGTCTTTGCGATCTCGCATTTGCGGGAGTGGCCTGCCATACAAGCTGTACGTTCGGGTGGGCAATCTTTAAGAGATAGACACGTCGTCCCGAAAATCATAACTTCCTCGCTATGATTTTTATATTTTCTTTTTTACTACATTTGAAAAACAAAACGATTTACTTATGAAATTACCAAAACGTGCTGCAGAAACCCCTTCAAAAATGGAACTCGAACAAGATAAAAAGTATGCATGGTGTACGTGTGGTTTGTCAGAAAAACAAACCTTATGTGATGGTTCTCATAAGTCTTCAGAAATGAGACCTTTAATATTTGAGGTTGATGAAGATAAAACAGCGCATTTGTGTAATTGTAAACAAACCAAAAACCCTCCTTATTGCGACGGTTCTCATAAAAGTTAATGATAGACTCTCAAGTTTTAGCGGCATCGGGAATTATCTTATCAGCTCATAAAATCTTATTGATAAAGCGCTCAAATTACACTAAAATTTATCCAGGCTGTTGGGCATGCCCAGGTGGTAGGGCAGAATTAGGCGAAACGGCCGAACAAAATGTGGTTAGAGAAGTTAAAGAAGAAGTCAATCTTGATTTTATTCCCACAGAAATTCTAACAACGACCACATGGCAAAATCGCTATTTATACCGCTTTTTAGGCAGCTGGTCTGGCGCCATAAAATTACAAGAAGCAGAAGTAAGCGATTACGATTGGTTTACTTTTAGTGAAGTACAAAAATTAACACTGGCTTTCGATTACCCTAAAGTTATGGTATTGTTGCACAACAAAAAGCTGATTTTATAAGTCGTAGATATTTCTATCAAACAGCAACATAAACAATCTTTAACTTTAAACAGCAAAAAAGCTTTCCAATTCTTTTAAAGTTTCGGCAGATGTGTGCAAATCTTTAACCACTTCGCCTTTTTCTAAAACCACAATGCGGTCACAAACATCGGTAACATGACCTAAATCATGACTCGAAATGAGTACCGTTTTTTGGCTGTCTTTGGTTAGGTCATTTAGCAATTTTTTAAGTCTTATTTGCGTTGTTGGGTCTAAATTTGCAAAAGGTTCGTCCAAAATAATCACATCGGGATTGCCAATTAAAGCGGCAACAATACCGGTTTTTTTCTGATTTCCTTTAGATAAATCGCGCAGATATTTGCGTTTGCCAAGAATTTCATCGTTAAAAACTTCGTCAAATTGGTGTAAAAATGTGTCGATATCGGCTTTAGTCCTACCGCGTAAATCACCTATAAAATAAAAGTATTCTTCGGCTGTTAAATAGCCAATTAAAAAACTTTCATCAATAAAAGAAGACGTAAAAGGTTTCCAATCTTCGCTGGTGTTTACCTGAATATTATTGCTTGTAATAAAGCCGGTTGTAGGCGAAATTAAATCGAGCATGAGGTTAAAAAAAGTGGTTTTACCGGCGCCGTTATTACCTACCAATCCAAAACTTTGTCCTTTGGGAATGTCAAGATTTTCTATGTTTAAAACGGATACTTTATTGTATTGTTTGCTAAGATTTGATACGTGAATCATGAGTTAAATTTATGTGGTTTCGCAGTAGGCTGCAATGGTTTTATATTTTCTTTTTTGATATGTTTTTTCTATGCTTCGGATAAAGAAATCTTTAAAAAATAATCCTGAAATCCCAATTAAACCTAAGGCAAAAGTACCTGCCTCAAAACTGATAAATTTATAAGGAATGTAAAATATCAGCATCGGTAAAAACACTTTTGGCAAAGCAATTAACAACAAAGTTGGATTGAATTTATTGGTATTCTGAAAAGCTTTGGCTTTTACATTAAGTTTAATAGGGGTTGTGTTTAGAGCGCCACCATACAGGTTTATAAATCCGTTAAGGCCAATATTAAAAAAGGCACCGGCTACAATCATGCTATAAATGCGCCAGCCAAAATAAATATAAGGCGTGCTTAACACAAAAGCAATGACAACGCCAACTACCATTAAGTACCATTTGGCTTCGAGATATAGTTTATAAGGAATATTCTGACTCATCATTAATTTGTAATATTCGCTATCCCAGCTGGGTACTTGTTGTCCAAAAGTCATTAAAAATCCACCCGTTACAAACATAGATGCGAAAGCTAAAAAAGCAGGCATCTTTTGATATGTAGGATTTGTGTAAAAAATTAATCCGTAAAATAAAAAAACAAAACTCATAAGCATCACTTGGCGTGGTCTTACATTGCGCCAAATAAGTTTGATGTCATTTTTTAAGAAGGGCGCCATTTTTCCAAAGCGGTTTAGCCAAGATAAATCGGCAGCATTAACAGTTTTCGCCTTTTTAGTGTCGAGGTCTTCTAAATACAAACCTTTTTTTAAGAGTCTAAAATTGGCCAGATAACAGCTTACAAAAATAAGTATAGGCCCAACAATAAATAAAGGATTTTTATAAAAAGCATTTAATGCGATGCCTGTATAAGTAGATAATTTAAAAATATTAAAATATTCTAATCCGATAAGGATAATCAAAAAAGTTGTTAAAATATAAAAGATTTTTGTGTTTTTATTGATGATAAAGTTAACAAAATTGTTTGATAATATGAGTAAAATAACACCTAAAAACCAAACCAATACATTTAAAACGGCATAATCTTTAATTAATAAGACGATGCTAAAAGGGATGAAAATAAAAAGCGGAATGAAATTAAAAAAGGACAACATAGACTTGCCCAATAAATAATTGATGATTATGTTTTTTTTGACAGGCAGCAGCATTAGCGGTTTAACATTCATAAATGGCAATTGCTGCATAAAAAACCGTATGGCCAAATCGATTAAAAAATAGTAAATCAGAAAGTTATTAATTAAAACCAGTGGGTCTGCTTGTGGCGCGCTTTCTTTGATAATAAAATAGACACCTGCTCCAAGTGCTATGGCTGCGGTTGCAAAATATAAAACCACAAAACCCATGAGAATTTTTATGGCAATTTTTTTATCAAAGGAAGCAGAGCGTTTAAATTGTTTCCATTCGAGACTTAAAAAACGTGAAATCATGTAGAAAATTTTGGAAAATAAAAGTAATACCAAAATACTTAATTTGCAAGCTCTTATGCTTAATTATATAAAAAAGTTCCAAACACACTTTTAATCGTTAATTTCTTTGAAGACGCTGCCTCAACACGACCTATAATTTGCGCATCAACGTCAAAAAATTTGGAGATTGTAATTAAATTTTGTGCTACAGGTTCTGGCACATAAAGTTCCATCCGATGGCCCATATTAAAAACTTGGTACATTTCTTTCCAGTCTGTGCCACTTTGATCTTGAATCAGTTTAAACAAAGGCGGCAATTCAAATAGATTGTCTTTTATAATATGAAGTTTGTCAACAAAATGAAGAATTTTTGTTTGTGCACCACCGCTGCAATGCACCATGCCGTGAATGTCTTTTCTATGATTTGCTAACATTTGTTTGATAATGGGTGCGTATGTCCGCGTAGGCGAGAGTACCAGTTTTCCTGCATTAATGGGAGAATTTTTAACAGCATCAGTAAGTTTGGTTTTACCTGAATACACCAAATCGGCAGGGACGGCAGCATCAAAACTTTCGGGATATTTATCGGCCAAATAATTGGCAAAAACATCGTGACGCGCAGAAGTCAAACCATTGCTGCCCATACCACCGTTGTATTCGGTTTCGTAAGTTGCTTGCCCACTTGACGATAAACCTACAATTACATCGCCTGCTTTAATATTGGCATTGTCAATCACATCGTTGCGTTTTAGACGTGCCGTAACCGTTGAATCAACAATAATGGTACGCACCAAATCGCCCACATCGGCAGTTTCGCCACCTGTAGAATGAATGCTTACACCGTGTTGTTTTAGGTTAGCTAGCAGTTCTTCTGTGCCATTAATAATGGCAGAAAGCACTTCGCCGGGAATCAGATTTTTATTGCGTCCAATGGTCGAAGACAATAAAATGTTATCGGTAGCACCCACGCAAATCAAATCGTCAATATTCATAATGAGTGCATCTTGAGCAATGCCTTTCCATACCGATAAATCGCCTGTTTCTTTCCAATACAAATAGGCTAAAGCCGATTTTGTGCCAGCTCCATCGGCGTGCATCACCACGCAATAATCAGGGTCGTTGGTTAAATAATCGGGGATAATTTTACAAAAAGCCTGTGGATACAAACCCTTACCAATATTTTTTATGGCTTGATGGACGTCTTCTTTTGAAGCCGAAACACCTCTTAAATTATAACGATTTTGATATTGGTTGCTCATAAATATTGTTTTGTACTTGGCTGACAAAGGTAAAAATTTGTAGTTACTTTAAAAGTCTTATAAAATAACTTTAGAAACTTTAATTATTCTTCAAAACCAATATGAAGCAAGGCGTCACCTTGGTTAACAACGGGTGCATGATTTGAGTTTAAAACATAGCCTGTTTCTTTGCTTTTAAAAGTTTTTTCAAAATGACCGAAAGGGTCAGAAATACTGCCCAACTTCGTGTCTTTTTCAACTTTTTGTCCTGCGCTGACCGAAGATCTGTACATGCCTGAATGCTTGGCACGAATCCATTTTGAGCTTTTTATAATAATGGGTGGTTTGCTTGGATTGTTAACCGAAATTTTATCCGATAAATCGGCTAAGCCTAATTGATGTATGATATTAATAGCGCCCTGAACACCAACTTTTGTAACGGTTTTATTTAAGTCGTGCGATTTGCCACCTTCAAAAAGAATGACTTTTTTTCCTAATTTGACCAAAGAATCTCTAAAAGATCGCTCACGGTTTTTAGCTAAAACAATAAAAGGAGAACCAAAAACTTTGGCTAGGTTTAAGGTTTCTTCATCATCGCCATTAATTCGTGTTTGCGAAAAATTAAAACGTTGCGCGCCACCTGTGTGAAAATCAATACAATAATCTACATAAGGAATAACTTCTTTCATCAGATGATATGCAAATCGGCTTGCCAATGATCCTTTCTCTGAACCTGGAAATACACGATTTAAATCGCGACCATCTGGAAATTCACGTGTTTGGTTGATGAATCCAAATACGTTTAAAAGCGGAATGCAAATAATGGTGCCTTTTGTGGGTTTGTTTAAACCTTTGGCCACAATTTGACGGACAATTTCAATACCGTTAATTTCGTCGCCATGAATGCCACCAATCAACAATAAACATGGGCCATTTTTTTTACTGCGTTCAACAATAATAGGTATATCAATTTTGGATCGGGTATTTAACCGTGCAAAATCCATGTTAACTTGAACCGATTTGCCTAGTCCGATTTTATGATTTAGAATTTTGATATCATTCGGCATGGCGTTCAATATAATGGATTATTTTTTTGGCAATATCTTTTCCAGTAGCTGATTCGATACCTTCTAATCCAGGTGATGAATTAACTTCTAAAATGAGCGGTCCTCTGGCCGACTGTAATATATCTACCCCGGCAATTCCAAGTCCCATAATGCGTGCTGCTTTTAATGCTGCATTTTCTTCATCAGGAGTTAATTCTATGATTTCTGCGGTACCGCCACGGTGCAAATTAGAACGAAATTCCCCCGATTTTGCTTGTCGTTTCATTGCGCCAACAACCACACCATCTACCACAAAAACACGTAAATCGGCTCCTTTAGCTTCTTTAATAAATTCCTGTACAATGACTCTGGCTTTTAAGCCATTAAATGCTTCTAAAACCGATTCGGCAGCATTGTCATTTTCGGCTAAAACCACACCTAAACCTTGCGTTCCTTCTAATAATTTAATGACTAAAGGCGAACCGCCAACACTTTTAATAATGTCTTTAACATCTTTTGAGTAATTGGTAAAAACGGTTTTTGGCAAACCTAACCCGGCTCTTGAGAGTACTTGTAAACTTCGCAATTTGTCTCTAGAGCGCATCAAAGCCTGCGATTCTACAGCCGTAAAAACTTTCATCATTTCAAATTGGCGTACAACTGCAGTTCCATAAAATGTAACCGAAGCACCAATTCTTGGTATAACGGCATCGATATTTGTTAGCAAATCATGTTTATACATGATGGCTGGTTTTTTCTTTTCTATAATGATATCACATTTGGTATGGTCTACAACAAGCATTTCGTGGTTTCTTTTTTTGCCTGCTCTAACTAAACTTTTTGTAGAATATAAATTGGGGTTTCTAGATAAAATAACAATTTTCATTTTAATCAATATTTATAATAATGTTTTTATGTGATAGATTTTTTTTTGCTGTGTTGACTATAAATTTTTTAGAGAGAAATTTTCTGCCCAGTAACACAGGGAATTTCATTGAGCTTCTTTCTGTTAGTGTTAAGTCGATGGGATATGTATTGCCAAAAATACAAATTTCGGTTTTAATTAAATACCGATTTTCTACAATACCATTAGAACTTTTTACTTTTTTCTGAGTAAATTCACTAAACTCAAAGTAATTTTCTTTAAATTTATGATGTTCTGAATCAAGTAGTTGACATTTTAATATATTTTTTTCTCTTATAATATGTTGGCAATGAAAACTAGATGTATAAGCGCCAGTATCTACTTTAACATCAATATTAGATAAATTGAGTTTTGGAAAATCGGCGATATCAGACCGACCTATTAATATTTTTTGACTTTGGTTTTTCAAATTGATTTTATTTTTTCAAAGTTAGAATATTATTATTGATTGTAATGTTTTTAAACAAATTTAGCATCCTAATAACTGTGCGCTTGATTTAAATAAAAAACTAATAAAAGACAATAATACTCACTACGCCAAAAAATATAACAAGAAAGCATATCAGTGCTGTTTTCCAAAAGGTATGGGCTTTTTTTAATTCCATAAATTGGAAAGCGATAAGCGAAAATTTAATACCAGAAGCAATTAAAATAACAAATACAAGATATTTTAAATCATCAGAATTAACCGATAATGCAGCAGTAAATAGCGTTGCGCTAATTAATAAAACAAGTGTGATAATGTCTTTTTTTCGCATCGCTAGAAAATTAAGTAGAGAATAGGGAAGAGTAACAGCCAAATCAAATCGCACATATGCCAAAAAGCAGCACTTGCCTCAATATCTTCTACAGAAAGGCTGCCCTTTTTTAAAGATTTGTTAATGACAAATAAGATAGTCAAGCCTACCATAACATGAATTACGTGAAAACCAGTTAAAAGCCAATAAAATGTAAAAAACGAATTATAATCAATGCTAAATCCTTCTTTTAATTTGATAAAATATTCGACACTTTTTAAAATCAAAAACATAAAACCACCCAACATGGTAAGTTTTAAATAAAATGATGATTTTTTGACATTGTTTAATTTAAATTGATGCACCGTTGTTGCCATAAAAAAACCACTGGTCAATAAAAAAACAGTGTTGATGGCTCCAAAACTGGGATTGAGAATTAAGCGTGATTGATGAAATAAATCTGAATTTTCTTTGCTGTTAATAACCAATGCTATTAAGGCGATTCCAAAAGTGATTAATTCTAAAAATATGATTAACCACATTAAAATACCTCCTGGCGGATAGTAAATATTTTTATAATTGATTTTAGTCATTTGTTTTGGTCAATGTGTTATTGTTTAGGATTAAGGATTCCGTTTTTTCAATAGTCCAAAATTTTTCTTGAATGGTGTTCATGCCGCTTACTTTTATGCTAATGCTTAGCGTGTCTGAAACCCGTTTTATAACAATTTTTTCAATGTTGTTTTGTATGGCAGATTTATGGGGTAAACTTGGGCAATTTCGTAATTTTAATTGTATTAAAATATTCTTGTTTAACCACTTGTTTAAAAAATCAATATGCTCTTTATCACACTCATCATCAATAGCTAATAATTTTAAAATTTGACACTTTGTTTTGTTTGAATCTGTTGTACATTCATTGCCATAGGCAAATAAATACCAACTTAAAAGTGCTTTTTCTGGGTTGTCTATTTTTTGAAGAACGGTTGCGTTTACAATTTTATTTTCTACAATAATATGGGTGTAATTTCTAGTGTTTTGTTTACACGAGGTTTGTAGTAATAAAAGAAAAAGTACCGCTAAATATCTCATGATTGGTGCTTAATTTTTTCATACAGTTTTACCAATGATTGTAATAATTCAACAGGTGTTGTTAAAATCTGATAATGATTTTGTCCAAACATTTGAGGTAAATAATATTTGGCTTGGGCTTCAATAGCCAAAGCATACGAATTAATCTGGCGTTCGTTAAGTTCGCGTAAGGCTTGCTTAACATCGTTAATGCCGTATTTGCCTTCGTATTTATCATAATCGTTCGGTTTGCCATCCGATATTAAAATAATCCATTTGTTTTTAGTAGCACGTTTGTCTAGCAAAGCGCCCGAATGCCGTAAGGCAGCACCAATTCTGGTATAGCCACTGGGTTCTACAGCGCCAACTTTAAACTTGGTTTTGTTCCAATCGTCGTCAAAATCTTTTATGGAAATATAAGAGGAATGGTTTCTGGTTTTAGAGTAAAAACAATTGATAGAAAAGTCGATATTAAATTCATCTAATATCTTGCCAAAGAGAATTGATACTTGCTTTTCTACATCAATAACCCGATTATCGGCAGCATAACTATCGCTCGATAAACTAATGTCTAACAATAGCAATAACGATAAATCTTTTTCTTTTTTTCGTTTAGATAAATAAATATTTTCTGAAGGCGTATGACCAGAATGTACATCAATATACAAATCGGTTAGCGCATCAATATCAAATTCTTCTCCTTGTGATTGACGGCGTTGTTGGTTGTATTTATTATTTACATTGGTGAGCATTTTACGCAAACCTATCAATGTAGAGGCGTTTTTTAAAAGCGTATTTTTGTAATAAGCAACATCGGTTTTTATAACTTTTTTAGGATAAACTTTACAGAAATTATCTTTGTAAGCACGTTTTGAATAATCCCATTCGTCATAAAGAATATGAAAATCGCCTGTTTTTAATTCGGCACTTTCAGACACCGTTGTATTTTCAACAAAATCGGCTTGATATACAGAATGCACCGTATCATCTACCCTTACGGTAAACTTCATGTTGAGATCTTCTAAAGCGTTGGCGTGTTTGTCTAACTCGTCATCGCCATCAAAATCGCGCCAGCCACCATCGTGTTCTTCGGCGGTATCAACTTTTTCAAAATTATGCGTCATCACATAATCTTCTTGCTGTTTTTTATCCACTTCAAGCGTGATGACTTCTTCTACAGGATTGGCTTTTAAAATGGTTTTGATTTCATCTTTTATAGCGGTTAAAACCTTTTCGTTAAAGTTTTTTAGTTTGTAATCTGAATCAGATTCTGGTTCGTTACGCATCCATTTCCCGTAAAGAAGTGTGTAATTGGCTGGTTTTTTTTCGGTCGCTTTAGATGTGAATAAGCTCTTTAAATCATCGTGAATTTTTTCTATTATTGGAAACTCTTCAAAAAGCGATTTTAAAACCTTATCGGATGATTTTAAAGCTTCTTCTTGTGATGCTAATAGCGGATGTTCGTCGCTACCTTCCCAATTTAGGTTTAGATTTTTTTGAACCGAAAGGTAGAGTACTCTAAAAAGATAAAAGGATAAATTTTGTTCGTATGTGGTGCATTCGGCAAATAAAGGTGGTAGAAAGAAGTTGTTGTTTTTATAACCGCCTTCGTTTTCGGCGTGATAAATTTCGATAGATTTTCCTGTGATGGCTCTGGCAAAAATACTTAGTCTTGGTTTTATATCATCAAGTTTTACCGTGTTTTCTAACCCTTCAATTGACGATTTTTTACGCCTCTTAAAGTAATTTGACACTTTACCATAAATGTATTCGTCTAAGGCCATCCCATCCTAAATCCTTCCCAAAAGGAAGGACTTTTTTATATCATTAAATTGCACAAATCGCGTAAAGCATTTATTATTTCTAAGTCATCTGTTAAGGGTTCAACAATAGCGACTTCTACCGATAATCTTTTTGGCAAACCCGAATGTATCAATTTAGCTGCATCAACCAACAATCGGGTAGAGGCTGTTTCGGTTAAACCGAGTTCGGTTAAGTTTCTTATTTTATTGCCAATATTAACCAGTTTTTTTGCGATTGCTTTATCTATATTCGTTTCGTTTACTAAAATCTCCGTTTCAATTTTTTCATCAGGATAACTGAAAGACATGGCCACAAAACGCTGTTTGGTTGAGGGTTTTAATTCTTTAAATCCTTTTTGATAACCAGGATTAAAAGATGCCACAAGCATAAAATCATTATGAGCTTTAATGGTTTCGCCAAGTTTATCGATATATAATTCGCGCCTGTGATCTGTTAAAGAGTGAATGGCTACAATAACATCTGGTCGGGCTTCGGCAATTTCATCAAGATAAATTATAGCACCTTCTTTAACGGCTTTAGTAAGTGGGCCATCTATCCAAAGGGTTTCAGTTCCTTTAATGATGTAACGTCCAATTAAATCGGTTGCAGAGGTTTCTTCGTGACAAGCAATGGTTATTAATTTTTTGTCAAGCTTATGCGACATAAACTCAATAAATCTTGATTTACCTGTGCCTGTTGGTCCTTTTAATAAAAAGGGAATTTTATTTTTATAAGCATGTTCAAAAACTTCAATTTCTTTACCTACCTGATGATAATATGGTGTGTTGCTCATATTTTGAATTTTAATGATTAAATAAACTACCTCACCAATTAAATTAGTGAGGTAGTATATTTTGGTTCAAATAAAATGATTATTCTTTTGTTTCTAAAGCTTCATCAGAAGGTGTTCCGTGTTTTATAAATTCTAATATGTACAATATAATACCTGTTGTAAACAAAGTTGCGCATGTTACTAACACTATAAAATGAACGCTTATCTCATTTTGAACAAGCATAAAATCCATTTTCATTTTACGTTCTAAATACACTTGTGCTACACCTGCAACACCAAATGCAACAGTCATGCCTACCATGCCAATATTAGACATCCAAAATGCCATACGACCTCGGGAACTATCAAACATTTTCCTACCTGTTAGATTAGGCAATGCATAACTAATAATTGCAAGTACAATCATCGCGTAAGCGCCCCAAAATGCTAAATGTCCGTGCATAGCTGTTACTAAAGTACCATGTGTGTAAATATTAGTTTGTGGAATTGTATGTGCAAAACCTAATAGTCCAGCGCCAACAAATGAAACAATTGCAGAACCAATTGTCCAATACAACGCAATTTTATTAGGATGTTTTTTTTCTCCTTTTCTATACATATTTACAGCAAATAAAGCCATAGCCAAAAATGCTAAAGGTTCTAGAGCAGAAAATATACCACCTACAATAATCCAAATTTTATTAACACCTATATAATAATAATGGTGACCTGTTCCTAAAATACCTGATAAGAAGGTTAAACCTACTATTACATACAACCATTTTTCAATAACTTCACGGTCAACACCAGTCAATTTTATTAATAAGAAAGATAAGATACCTCCCATAATTAATTCCCAAACGCCTTCTACCCATAAATGAACAACCCACCAACGGAAAAATGAATCCATAGTTTGACTGTCAAATTGAAGCATACCAGGTAAATAAAGTAAGGCAGCAAATAATAATCCCATTGAAAGTACTAAAGCCGTTGTAGTTCTTCGCTTCCCTTTAAAAAGCGTCAATAATATGATTCCTAAAAATAGCAGCACATTTACAACCACCAAATAATCTAGAGGTCTTGGGATTTCTAAAAATTTACGACCTTCCCAATAATTAAAATGAAAACCTATAATGGCAATAACACCAACAACAGCTAAGCTTATTAACTGTACATAAGCTAATTTAACGCTTACCAATTCGTTTTGGGCTTCTTCTGGGATGATATAATAGGCAGCTCCCATAAAACCTGAAAGCAACCAAACTACCAATAAGTTTGTATGAACAGCTCTTGCTGTGTTAAAAGGAATAAATTCGTGAAGGCCATCAAAGCCAATACGTGCAAAACCCATTATAAAACCATAGGTTATCTGTAATACCAATAATAGCATTGAAAGTGCAAAAAACCAATAGGCTACTTTTTGTGATTTATATTTCATGATAATAAATTTTAATTGTTTTTAGTTTTAGCCAAAGGCGATACAACCCTTTCAAATCCGTTAAGGTCTATGTTGCCAATCCATTTAAAAAAGGCAATCATGTCATCAGCATCAGATTCTGACATTTTGTAGGCTACCATTTTTCTGCCATTTGGCTGCCATGGTACAGGAGACATTAATACGGCTTTTACATAACCTTCGCCTCTACGTTCAATAACTTTAGTTAATTCGGGCGCGTAGTAAGCACCTTCTCCTAAAATTGTATGGCATCCCATACAATTGTTTTTCTCCCAAATGTTTTTGCCTCTAATAGCTTGTTCTGAGAGGTTTTCACGGTGTGTTTGGTCTTGAGCAGCTGATAGTGAAAATACTGTCAGCCCTATAAAAATAAGGAATGTAACAGCCGTACCACCTAAAAAAAATGCTCTTGCTTGTTTTTTTGATAACATGTTAAATTGGTTTTTAATTAATTTTAAACAGATAAAAAGACCTATATATCTTTTGTATGAAGCGAAAATAATTCATTTGTAAAAAATGAAATATGATAAATATCATGTTTATAAAATAGATGAAATATTTATCTTGAGAAGTTTAAAGTCTAAGATTTTTTACCTTCTCACAAGGCTAAAATGGCCTTTTCTTATGCGTCCATCTTGGAGTCTGGCCGTGAACCAATAATCGTTAGAAGGCAATTTACGGCCGTTAAATGTACCGTCCCACCCTGTTCCTGTAGGATCAACTTTAGCAATAAGTTTACCAAAACGGTCAAAAATATAGATAAGTGAATTGGGTTGTAGCGAAGCACCAGCCACATTCCACGTATCATTAATACCATCGCCATTAGGCGTTAAAAAATGCGGAAATCCGATAACGATAGCGTCTTTAATGGTAAGTCCACAGCCGTTTTTATCTCTAATAAATACTTTGTGAATTCCAGCAGGGACATTAGAAAACACATGTGTGCGTCCTGGCAAAGAGCTGTTAACAACAAAGGGGTTAAAATCGTTCAAATCGTCAAG
>JABMNH010000061.1 GCA_013205245.1 Flavobacteriales bacterium
CCCCCTCGGTGTAAACGAGGTGCTCTGAACCAGCTGAGCTAATTGCCCTAAGCGGACGCAAATATAATCTAGATTTTTAATCTGACAAAGCTTTTATTTGTTTTTTTACACAACTTCTGCCACCACAAAATTACTGCCACTTACAAATATTAAATCATCTGATTTGGCAGCTTTTAAAGCTGTGCTATAGGCCTTATTCACAGAGGTGTAAGCTGCACCATTTAAATTATATTCCCGAGCCTTTTGTTCTAAAATTGAGGCCTCTAAACCACGTGGAATATTGGGCTTACAAAAATAATAAATAGCTTCTTTTGGAAATAAAGGCAAAACAACTTCTAAATCTTTATCGTTTACCACACCAATCACAAAATGCAGTGTTTTATAGTTCTCTTTTGATAGCTGATTAAAAACAAATGTGAGGCCTGCACTATTATGACCCGTATCACAAATAACTTTGGGTTTGTCTTGTAAAATTTGCCAACGCCCTTTGAGGCCTGTGTTTTTTACCACATTTAAAAGTCCTTTACGGATAGCTTTATCCGATAAGGAAAATCCCAAACCATTCATTATTTTTAAAGCTTCTTGTGCCGTTTTTATGTTTTTAACCTGATACAATCCTTTTAAATCTGATTGATAATCAATATTTTCATTATCAGATGCTATAATTAATTCGCTTTTTGTTGATTTTGCTTTATCTATAAAAACCGACAAGACCTCTTCTTGCTTTTCACCGATAATAACGGGTACATATGGTTTTATAATCCCTGCTTTTTCGGCTGCTATTTCTGGCAAGGTATTGCCCAGTATTTGGGTATGATCTAAAGAAATATTTGTAATGACCGAAAGCAATGGTGTGATGATATTGGTAGAGTCTAACCTACCTCCTAAGCCAACTTCTATGATGGCCACATCCACATTTTGCAAGGCAAAATAGTGAAATGCCATACCAACCGTCATTTCGAAAAAAGATAAGCCTTGTTTTTCTAAAAACGTTTTGTTGTCTTCTACAAAATCTACAACAAATTGTTCTGGAACTTCTTGTCCGTTTACCTTAATACGTTCTCTAAAATCTTTTAAATGTGGCGATGTGTACAAACCCACTTTGTAACCTGCTTCTTGTAAAACCGAAGCCAACATATGGCTCACAGACCCCTTGCCATTAGTGCCTGCCACATGAATGCTTTTGAATTTAGACTCAGGATTTTTTAAATGTTTTGATAAGGCTAAAGTGTTGGTTAAATCCTTTTTAAAAGCGCTAGCACCTATCCTTTGATACATTGGCAATTTAGAAAAAAGCCAATCTAATGTTTCTTGATAAGTCACTTTTAATTTGTGAGTGAAAAGTTATAAATAATGCTGCCAATTTGTTTGTTAGGGGCACTGGCATCTGGTTGCCAAGTGGTTTGTAAAGCCGCGGCTTTGGCACGTTCTAACAAACAAGGTGCTGAATTTGTTGAACCTTTTACACCGGCATTGGCGTTAATTACATTCCCTAAATTATCAACTTCAATACTCACAACTACCAAGCCTTCTTCATTGCAATCGTAAATGGGTTTGGGTGTAAATATGGGTTTGCGATTTCCTAAATTATAGTTTCCACCACCACCATTACTTCCTTTACCGTAATAAGTTTTTGTATTTAAATCGCCGTCATTCTTTCCTTTATTGCCAGGTTTATTATCTGTGCCTTCGCCTGTTTTAGCTTTTTCTGTATTTTTTGTGCCGTTGATAAGTTTTGACAAAGCATCGGTTGTAGATTTATCTGGTTTGGGCACTACTTTCTTTATAACTGGCACTGGCTTTTTTACAAGTGGTTTTTTCTTTTTAACAGGGGTTTTGGCAATAACAGGAGCATCAATTTTGTCTTGGGTCAGTATTTTTTCTTTGGTTTGTACTTCTTTTTCAACAATAGGTTCCGCCTTTTTTTGTTGGACTTTAACTTTTGTTGGCGTGGTTTTGGGAATGTCTTTTGTTTGGATGTCGCCTTTACCAATATCAGCCGTGCCAAAATTGACAGCAATGCCATATTCTTTAGGTGGGTCTAAATATTGTAATCCGAAAACAAAAAGGCTTAAAATCAGCAAAACCAAAATAATAGAAGTTATTACAGCCGATTTCTTTTTGTATGTAGTATCTAGAAAAGTCATATTATTTAGGTCTCACTGCTAAAATAACCTTGTACTTATTGCGGTTGGCAATATCCATGACCATAACTACTTTTTCAATAGGCACACCTTCTTCGGCACGAATGACCAAAACAGGGTTCTTTAAGTCTGCAACTGATGCTTTTAGTTCTGACGCTATTCTGGCTTCGGGTGTGCTGCTTTTATTATCGTTTAAATAAAATCTTAAATTCTTTTTAATGGTAATAGATGTGTTCTTTTTGTTAACTGTTTTACCACTGGCTTTTGGCAAAATGATATCTAAGGCACTTGTGGTGACTAATGTTGATGTAATCATAAAAAAGATTAACAACAAAAAAACAATATCCGTCATAGACGACATATTGAATTGCGGATTTATTTTATTTCTTCCTCTAAAATTCATGCTAAAATTTTTAAACAGGCTCGTTTAATAAATCTAAGAACTCTACTGACTTTGCTTCCATTTGATAGACTACTTTATCGGTTCTAACCACCAAATGATTGTAGGCTACATAGGCGATAATCCCTACAATTAATCCGGCAACTGTTGTTGTCATGGCGGTATATAAACCATCCGATAACATTTTAATATCTATTTGACCACCTGCATTGGCAATCTCGTGTATGGCAATTATCATACCGATAACCGTGCCTAAAAATCCCAACATGGGCGCAGCACCAGAAATAGTTGCTAGAATACTCACATTTTTTTCGAGATTGTAAATTTCTAGTTTTCCGGCATTTTCTATAGCCGTATTAATATCTTCTAAAGGTTTGCCAATGCGAGAAATGCCTTTTTCAATCAGTCTTGCTGTGGGCGAATTATCTTGGGCACATAGTAATTTAGCCGCTTCTAAATTACCTTTACTCACTTGCTCTTTAATCTGATTCATAAAATTTTTATCAACTTTAGCGGCGGCTCTTATGGCAAAATAGCGTTCAAAATAGATGTATAGTGCCATCGCTAATAAGACAAATAAAATACCGATAATTATTTGTCCGCCAAGGCCACCATCCATAATAAGTTTATAAACTGATAAGGTTTTTTCTTGCGATTCAGAGTTTTCTAATAAATCTTGTGCAGGTTTAACCACCTGTAGCATTGTTAGAAACATAAATTTTATTTTTTATTGCTTTTAAAGAAACGTTTGAATTGCATTAAAATTGTTAAAACTATAGTGATTCCATAAACAGCAAAAGAAAATATCCTAAAACATACCCAACAACCGCTAGCCATGTTATCTTTTTCATATACCAAATAAAATCAATTTTTTCCATACCCATCGCGGCAACGCCAGCAGCAGAACCAATAATGAGCATACTGCCACCTGTTCCTGCAGCATAGGCAATTAAATGCCAAAGACTGGCATCTATTGGGGCATTATACATGCCCATTGAAGCGGCCACCAAAGGCACATTATCTATAACAGCAGACAGCACACCTAACAACGAAATAACAATATCTTGGTTGGGAATGGCTTGGCTTAATAATTCGGCTACATAACGCAAAGTCCCCATTTCTACACCATTTATACTGCCATAAACCAAAGTTTCTAGTGCCGCTACAGCCATTAAAATGCCTAAGAAAAATAAGATGCTCGACATTTCTATCCGCGAAAGCGCTTTGTGGGCCGAGTATTGTGCTTTGCGTTCATCGTCAAAATCTTCTTCGGGATGAATATATTCTGATACCAACCACACAACACCTAAAGCCAACATCATACCTAAATACGGGGGCAAATGCGTGATGGTTTTAAATACAGGCACAGATACAATCATGGCCAGGCCTAAGAAAAGCATTGTTTTACTGCTCAATAAAGATCTTTTATCCTTGCTATCATCATTAACATCTATTTTTAAATTGCCTTTAAAAGCGGGTAATAAAGTAGCTAAAAATATAGGAACAACCATGCTTACAAGCGATGGTAAAAATAAACGTTCTATTAAATGGTCGGCAGAAACACGTTTACCAATCCACAACATGGTCGTGGTTACATCACCAATTGGTGACCAAGCACCACCTGCATTGGCGGCAATTACAATCATACCTGCAAACCAAAGGCGGTCTTCTCTTCTTTTTACCAATTTTCGTAACAATGTAATAAGTACGATGGTGGCTGTTAAATTATCGATTACTGCCGATAAGAAAAAGGCCAATATGGCTATTATCCATAATAATTTTTTCTTACTTTTTGTTTTTACCCAACTTTTTAAAACATCAAAACCACGGTGTAAATCTATTATTTCTACAATGGTCATGGCGCCTATAAGGAAAACCAAAATCTCTGCTGTTTTACCTAAATGGTGTAACAGTAAATTTGTAAAACCCTCTTCGGCATGTTCACTTATAACACCTTTAAGAACTTTAAAAGTCGTTTCGTGCGCATCAATTAAAGTAAACCAGCCTTGATGAAAACCAATAGCTAATAATGCCCACATAATAGAAGCCATTAAAAGTGCGGGCACTGTTTTATCTAATTTTAAAGGATGCTCTAGTGTTATTGTTAAATAACCAAGTACGAAAATAAGTATGAGTACTGATGTCATAATTCTATTTTAATTTTTGCTAAATATATAAAAATTTATTTTCTAAATCTTGTCAGCCCAACTGAATTTACAAACTATTTTTAAGCCTCTAATCTTAATTAAATTGCCCATTTCAATTCATGTATTAAGCCGTATTTCTAAAAACTTTATGTAAATTTGAGATTCGTTTAAAGACACAGAAATGACCTTATTAAAAAACCAAAACACCCCTATAGATTACACTATTGTTAAAAATAAAATAGCCGCATCTGGCATTAAAAATATAGGTAGCGCCTCTATAAGAGAATTGGTTAGCTTGGTAAATGACATTGAAAAAGAATCGGGTAAAAAGTTTATTCGCATGGAAATGGGTGTCCCCGGATTGATGCCTCCAGAAGTGGGCACACAAGCCGAAATTAACGCCCTAAAAATGGGCGTGGCATCTAAGTATCCTATGATTGATGGTGTGGCACATTTAAAAGATGAGATCGCCCGTTTTGTTAAAAACTTTTTGAATATAGCCGTTAATCGCAGATCTTGTATTCCCACAGTTGGATCTATGCAAGGTGGTTTTGCCGCCTTTTTAATGCTCAATAAACTGAATCCAATAAAAGATACCGTCCTTTTTATTGACCCGGGATTCCCAGTTCAAAAACAACAATTGGATGTTTTGAATCAGAAATACGCCACTTTTGATGTGTATAATTATCGTGGCGATGCGCTTAAAGAAAAATTGGAAAGCTATGTTTCTAAAGGCAACATTTCTAGCATTATTTATTCAAATCCTAACAACCCGTCTTGGATCTGCTTTACGGATAAAGAACTTAAAATTATTGGCGAAATAGCCACCAAATACGGCATTGTTGTGATTGAAGATTTGGCCTATTTTGCGATGGATTTCCGCAAAGATTATTCAAAACCCGGGCAAGCGCCTTACCAACCATCGGTGGCGCATTATACCGACAATTGGATTCTGCTTATCTCAAGCTCTAAAGTATTTTCGTATGCGGGGCAACGTGTGGGCATGATGGTACTAAGCGACGCTTTATTTACCAAAGAATACGCCACTTTAAACAAGAGTTTTGGACATCCGCAATTTGGACACAATCTTATTTATAAAGTTTTATACGCTTTATCATCGGGTGTAACCCACTCGGCACAATACGGTTTGGCGGCGATGTTAAAGGCTGTAAACGATGGTAAATTCGACTTTATTTCTGAAGTCAAAATATATGGCGAACGTGCTGGCGTTATGAAAAAACTCTTTACCGGTAACGGATTTAGTATTGTGTATGATAAGGACGAAGACAAACCTTTGGCAGACGGATTTTACTTTACCTTTTCTTACAAAAACATGTCTGGCGATGACTTGCTAGAACGCCTACTCTATTATGGTATTTCTGGTATTTCGTTAGGCATTACAGGTAGTGAACACAGCGAGGGTATCCGTGCATGTGTTTCGCAAACCAAAAGCACACAGTTTAAAGATTTAGAAATCCGATTGAAACAGTTTCATAAAGATTATTTTAATTGATTCTTTTTTACTAAGTTTGATAATCTTTTTAAAATTAGTGTTTTGCAAAGAGATTCAGGCAAAGTTGCGGTCATATTAAAGAAGGGCGTTCATAGAAATGCGCTTAGGCTACAATTATTGTTTAAATATGACGCGCCTACTTTGGCACTTGTGAGAAAAATTTCTGGTGCTACCTGGAGCCAATCTTTAAGGTGTTGGCATTTGCCTTTTAACGATGACAACATCCGCAAGGTTAAAAATGTTTTTGGAAATACCGTTATTTTTAAACTTGACAGCAGTTTAAATGACAGCAAAATTGTTGTAAAAAACCTGCTAAGGAAAAAACATATTTTAACTGCGACGCAAATAAATCTTGTTAAAAAATACGAAAAATATTTATTCGGACTGCGATTAAGCGACAGTACTGTAAGCACTTATACCAGTTTTATAATGGATTTTGTGAGCTATTATGCCGATAAACCTGTGGCCGATTTGTGTCATAGGGATGTTGAACTTTTTATTGAAGATGTGGTGGTGGCGCGTAAATTATCTATTAGCACGCATCGGCAAATTGTGAGCGCCATTAAGCATTTTATTCGGCTTGAACCCGATTGTACTATTAACGAATTGACTCTCATACGTCCCCATAAAAGCCGGTATTTGCCTACGGTTTTGAGCAGTGAAGAAGTGATTGATTTGTTGCGCTTTACGCGGAATTTAAAACACCGGGCTATTTTGGCACTTATTTATTCTACAGGAATGCGCATTAGCGAAGTTTTGGCTTTAAAATTGGCAGAGATAGATATAGACAGGCGTCAGGTTCTTGTTAAGAATAGTAAAGGTAGGAAAGATAGAAACATTATTTTGGCACAGAGTTTTTTACCATTGATGCATAATTATTTTCAGAGTTATAATCCGAAAGTGTATTTTGCCGAAGGCAATGAAGGCCTGCCTTATAGCGCCGAGAGTGTCCGCCAATTTTTAAGACGGAGTTGTAAAGCGGCAGGCATTACAAAAACTGTAACGCCACATACTTTGCGTCATAGTTATGCCACGCATTTGTTAGAAAACGGCACAGACATTCGATATATTCAGGAGCTTTTAGGTCATTCGAAACCAGAAACGACAATGATTTATACCCATGTAAGTAAGAAAGATTTGTTGCGGATAGAGAGTCCACTTGATTTGGCTGTAAAAGGCATGCGCGAAACCGATAAAGAAAACAAAAAACTTTTGTTATCCCGAAATTTAAACCGATAAATGGCTATATTTGTTTGGATATAACAAGTTATAGCC